>JANIHI010000010.1 GCA_024518585.1 Methanolinea sp.
TAAGGGCATTCAGCGTATGTTTTGAGAATCCCTTGTTCCCTGAGATATACCTCTGCTCTCTCCTCGTCATTTGTGTATCGTGTAAGTTCAACCAGGTTCATTCATCTGGCCACCTTTGTTTAGTATAGAGTTGTGGCCTATATTAAGGAATTACCATACTCTTTCAGGGTCTCTGCCATCTCCCTTTGGCGCTTGTCAACCAGGTAATTGACAGTGCCTTCCTCAAAGGTCCCATCCGGCTGTCTTTTCCCTGCTCGCACGCCGGTGAGCACTTCGATTCCTTCATCGATGGAACTGACCGGGAGATACCCTTTAAACCCGCTCGTGCAACAGGAAAAACAGGACCAGGATGATGACTGACACCAGGGCACCCGACCCGGAAACAATTCTTCGGCTTCTTTCCCGATAAAGGGTACATGCACCGATGCAAAAGAAAATGTAGGGTACCAATGTCGTAATCACCGATAATACCGCCAATCTACTGAACTCATTTGAGAAAAACAGCATTCCCATGGTGATACCGCAGCAGAGGACTAGGGCGAACCCTGGTGTTCCCTGCCTGTTCAGGTGATCAATACCTTTAATGTGGTATTCGGCTGCCACGGTGTGCACGACCCGTGATGATGCAACGATGTATGCATTCATTGCCGAAAGCATGGCAAATATCCCGATCAGTGCGACCACGTACCCACTGTACGGGAACAGGCGGGACGTGGCAGTTACGAGGGGAGCGGATGATGCGGCGAGGGTGGCGCTCCCCGCGCTCCCGATGAGAGCAAGGTTCAGAAGGAGATAGATTGCGGTCACCGTGACCATGACAATGCCAAGCGACCGGGCGACCTCCCGGCAGTCTCTCATCTCACTCACCGGTATGGCACTGATCTCAAAGCCGGTAAACGGCCAGTATACGATGATAATCGTGGAGAAAAGTCCCAGGAACGAGAACGGGACATCCTGCACCAGGTTTTCCATTTTCATGAACGGAAGGAGTGCCGCGGTGATAACGACCAGGGGCAGGATCTTGAGGAGAGTGAGGATATTTTCCGTCATGCCCGACAGGGATATGCCAGCGATGTTTATGGCACAGAACACGGAAATGACCAGGATTTCTATCGCCAGGATATGTCGTATCCCAAAAAACGAGAGGTACTGGCCTATCCCTGCAGCGATGGTCGCGACGCCAAGAACCGATGAGACGGTATAGAGAGAGACGAGGACCACGGCCACTTTTCTTCCAAACAGCGTCCTGAATATCGTGAAAAAAGTTCCATTCCTCCCGAACCTCGCAAAGACCCACGCGAGGGAGACCATGACGAGAGTGGCAGATACCGCAACGATGCCCCATGCAACCAGCGATGCCGGGCCAAGGATCCCTGCCGCGATCCCTGGCACGACGAAGATGCCAGAGCCAATGGTCCCCCCTATGCCAAGGCTCACGAGTTCAAGCTGCCCGAGTGACCGCCGGTAGGTCCCTTCTTTCATGATCTCCTCTGCCTGTATTATCCGCCTATTTTCTTCGGCAGCAATGAGGGTTTTCCTGGCCGGTTTTTTGGAATTTCCCCCCCCCATCGAACCGGCTTGCCAACTGGCACAAGGTTAAAATAAAGAAATCAGCCCGTGGCAGGGGGAAGTGACGCCGGCCCCATGGTCTCCCTAGTAAGGGATTTTCCCGGAAATCATAAGATTCACGTGAAGGACCCCCACTCTGCACGAAAAGAATCCCTCATTCCTGTCTCTGGAATGGGGGGAGCGTGTGGAGGTACACCTGGGCACCCGGCGTTGACGGGGAAGAGACCTGCCCTGGCCGGGTTGGTGTAATTTTTCATCACCACGAGGATTTCGGTGAATACAAGAGTGGATGAACCCCGTCCAAAGTGTGAGAATTAAAGAGTCCTCTTAAATACCAGGCCTGTCTACATTCCAGTAACAGACAGGGGGGATGATGGGGGAAAAAGACAGAGGGGTGCGGGGAGTCGGGACGAGGCTGCCATTCTCTTACCTGCTGATGGGCATTCTTTTTGGTATCATCGTCATTGTCGTCATCGCCGGGATCTGGGTCAACTACGAAAACTCGAAGAATAACCTGCAGGGGAATGCCGAGCGCCTCCGCGCCATGACAGAATCCCACCTCGATAAATCCTTCAGGATGGTTGACACCGGGCTGAAGCTGTACGACAGCACCTATAACGAGGACATGAAGGAGGCATTCAGGCTCGTGATGGCAGAATATGCCCGGGCCGGGGGGGACCCGTCCCGGATGGACCTGCCCGCACTTAAAAAGGCAATTGGGGGGAAGGACATCCATATCATCAATTCCCAGTGCGTCATTGAATATGCCTCCTCCCCCTCTGACGTCGGGCTCGACTTCTCGGTCATTTACCCTGATTTCTGCGCATATCTCCACAAGATCTGGAACACTCCGGGATATTACCCGGACAGGGTCGTGATGGAATGGCAAACCGGCGCACTCACAAAATATGCCTACATGCCAACACCGGACCACCGGTACATCATAGAACTCGGGTTGCGTTCAGAGTCGTTTGCCCGGGAGAGGATGGAACTCAAGTACAGTGACGTCACCGACGAGGTCAAATCATTCAACCCCTACCTGGAAGAGGTTCTCCTCTTCCAGAAACAAAAGAGGCTCTTTTACAATACCAGCTACGTCCCCACCCCCGAGGAATCAGCCATGCTCGATTACATCCTCTGGGAGAACCGGTCGACACAGGTGGTGAAGGGTGATCCGGGAAAAACCGTCGTCTGGCAGGTAATCGACCTCCGTGACCCTGACTATGCTGCTGATATGAGCGTCTTTGCAAAACTCACGTTCAACGACGCCCTGCTCGCACAAGAACTGAACAATCTCGCTCTCCTTCACGGCTTCGCGGCAGTGCTCGTGATATTTTCAGGGGCGCTTATTGCCGTCATTGTCTCGCGTAAGATCTCCAAGCCGATCGAGAGGCTCGTTGAGGATGTCAATGCCATCGCCGGGGGAGACCTCGATCATCCCATCAGGCCTGTCGGGGGTTTTGAGTTCTCCACAGTCGCACGGAGCACCCAGGTCATGGTTGACCGGCTGAAAGCCCAGATCCGGCAGTGCAGGCTGAGCGAGGAGCGGTTCATGAACCTCGTCACCCTCCTCCCCCTGGGGGTGTTTGAGACCGATCTGTCGGGGAACGTGACGTTTGCAAACCCTGTCGCACTGGAGGTTTTCGGCTACACTCCCGACGACCTCCGGCAAGGAATCAATATTTTCACGATACTGGCTCCCGAAGACCGCCCAAGGGCAAGAGAAAAATTTGGAGAGATCCTGGAGGGCAAAAGGACCGACGGGTCCGAGTATACTGGCATCAGAAAGGATGGCAGCACCTTCCCCATCATGGTCTATACCTCTGCACGCATGGAGGAATGGGCCGTTACAGGCGTACAGGGGACAATTATCGATATGAGCCGGATAAAACGAGCCGAGGAAGAGATACGGCAATTGAACGCAGACCTGGAACGGCGGGTTTCCGAGCGGACCGCAGACCTCGAGCTCGCTACAAGTGAGATGGAGGCATTTTCTTACTCCGTTTCGCACGACCTGCGGGCCCCGCTCCGGGCCATTGACGGGTTCTCTCATCTCCTCTCCCGCACTCCCGGGATGGAGTTAGAGGGAAAGGGACAACACTGCCTCGATGTCATCAGGCAGAACGTTGCACTGATGGACGACCTGATTGAGGGGCTCCTGGCACTCTCCCGCATGGGCCGCCAGGAACTGAACCGTGAATGGATATCCCCCGGACCGATCGTCCAGGAAGTTGTTGCAAAAGTCCTTGAACAGGAAACCGGTCGCGAGATCGCTGTCACTGTCGGGACGCTGCCGGACTGTTATGCCGACCGCGTGATGCTCCGCCAGGTATTTTCAAACCTCATCGGAAATGCGGTGAAATTCACCCGGCATACTCCGGGGGCCCGGATTGAGATAGGGTCTTTTGAGCAGGATTCGCAGGTGGTATATTTCGTCCGGGACAATGGTGCAGGGTTTGAGATGAAGTACAGTACACAACTCTTCAAGCCATTCCAGCGTCTCCACTCGCCTGGCGAGTATGAGGGGTCAGGTATCGGTCTTGCAATTGTTGAACATATTATCAGGAGGCACGGGGGAAAGATCTGGGCCGAGAGTGAAACCGGCCGTGGTGCAACATTCTTTTTCACAATCGGCGGACCTTCTGGCAGGTAGTACCAGGAAAGTCCTGTAAATGCCGGGACCTCGTATGGTAAGGCATCAAAACATGGAGAACGGGGTCATGGATCGCTTTGGCATTGTACAACGATATGGCAGCAATCAGGGTGATGGATGGAAGGGAGTGTGCAGAGGAGCTCTGAAAATTGAAGATTGCCTGTATCCACCGTGAGTTGTGAAACGGAGGCATCCAGGGCAATGGCGAGTAAAATCTGGTATCACAGTGCCTTATCGATAAAAAGGGGAAATGGGGAATCTCATTACCTGGTTTTCAAACGAATTGATGCAGAGATGTGCCAGATATTGCACAAGAACCCCATGGAGAGGGTACAGAAATCCTTTCACGCCCTATTCAATCAAATATCGCCTGCCTTTTCGCGGAAGCCGCCTGTTTCAGAGTCAGGGATGGAGTCAAATCACTCACTTTTCTTCTCCCGTTACAAAGGGTATACTACCTTTCCTTTTCCACTGAGTAAAAGGAGTGTGTATAGTGGACATCCCACGTATCTTTACCATTTCCGAAAGTGCTCACCGTATCCATAACCCCTTTACACCCGAAAAGCTCGCCACTCTCGGCAGAGCGTTGCGCCTGGATGCGGGGGCCCGTGTGCTCGACCTCGGCAGTGGTTCGGGCGAGATGCTGTGCACCTGGGCACGCGATTATGGAATCACCGGTATCGGTATCGATTTGAGCCTGTTGTTTTGCGGGCAGGCGAAACTCCGAGCTGAAGAACTCGGGGTCGCCGACCGGGTCACGTTCATCCACGGCGATGCTGCGGGCTTCATCGCCGACGAAAAGGTCGATGTGGCAGCCTGTCTTGGTGCTACGTGGATTGGCGGGGGAGTTGCCGGCACCATCGGGCTCCTTCGCAAGAGTCTCCTCCCCGGGGGAATCATCCTGATCGGCGAGCCCTACTGGCGGCGGTTACCTCCAGCAGAAAACGTTGCCAGGGGATGCGGGGCCAATGCCACCTCTGACTTTCTCATGCTTCCCGAACTTCTCGCCTCGTTTGGTGACCTTTGCTATGACGTTGTGGAAATGGTCCTGGCCGACCAGGACAGCTGGGACAGGTACGAAGCGGCCAAGTGGCTGACCATGCGCCGATGGCTCGATGCGAATCCCGACGACGAGTATGCAAAAGAGGTCCGGGCCACACTGACCCGGGAACCAGTACGATACGCTGCATACACGCGCAAATACCTTGGATGGGGGGTGTTCGCGCTGATGGCACGTTGAGGAAAGGCAGAAGCGGTATCCGGTGGATTGGCAACAACGGGGAAGAATGAGCTCCACCCGGTGGCGGGTCCTTACCTGCCAGGATCATCCCTGCCATCCTGCACGGTTGTCATCCCCACTCCCCCCACAGGAGGATAGACCAGCCACCCCCGAAGGGCGCCCCGGCGGCGGTTTCACCATTCATTTGGTATAATGTCGACATTTTTTGGTTTGCCCAGATCAATCCAGCGAAAGGCTATAACACATTCATACATCGTACCCACTAAAAATGACAAAGAGGGAATTTAACTTACCCACTTGAAATGACGAAGAGGGGGATTACTTCATAAAGCGACGGGCTCTGGTCGGCCCTTTCACCCTCCAGGGAGACATCCTTGAGCTCAAACTCTTCTTCTGGTTACTTTTACCGAAGAAAGAGAAACGGCTCTTCCAGAATATCACGATCAAACGACCAAGGCGCCACCTCCCTGTCGATCAGCTCATAACTCGGGAAGACATCTCGAAAATTATCGATGCCTGTGAAAAACCATGGGACCGGCCCCTCTTTATGCTCATGTGGGATTCGGGAGGACGGATCAATGAACTTCTTTTCCTCATCATAAGGCACGTTCAGTTCGACCGGTACGGGGCAGTTGTCATCGTTCACCGAAAAGACGGGCATGCGCCGGCTCCGCTTGATAAGCTCGGTCCCAGACCTTCAGACATGGATCAGCATGCACCCACTGCGGGCCGATGCCCAAGCCCCGCTCTTTGTGACGACCCGCAGCTATAGTGGCCACCCACGCCGCCTCGATATGTGTACCGTAGAGAACAAACTCACTCATGTTGCAAGGGCTGCACGTATCACGAAGCTTGTTCATCCTCATGCAGTCCGGCATGCCCGACTCACAGATCTTGCTAGGGGAAACGGGAGCAAGCCTGGGCTCAACGAGATGGAGCTCCGCCTTGTTGCCGGATGGGAACGGAACAGTGCCATGCCCGAGGTCCATATTCATCTTTAAGGAGCAGATGTAGAACGCAAAGGTACTGGCAAATGCTGGAATCATCAAGATTGAAACACCACCATCCGAGATAAAACTCGAACCTGCACGATGCCTACGGTGCAAGACAATGAACACCCATTACGCAACCTACTGTTCCCAGTGCTCGCAGGTCTTCATGCC
The DNA here is from genome assembly GCA_024518585.1 of Methanolinea sp. Taxonomy (GTDB): domain Archaea; phylum Halobacteriota; class Methanomicrobia; order Methanomicrobiales; family Methanospirillaceae; genus Methanolinea_A. Next base: position 6,626 of record JANIHI010000010.1, read on the forward strand.
CAGGTCCGATTTCAGTCGGTTCAACAAGTCCTGATAATCGCTGCTTGCCTTTGCGACCTCAACTGATTCATTAATGCTCAACGCAGTCTTCTCCATGAAGTCATGATATGTGGACCCCGTACTTATGTCATGTTATAACCTTACAAAAAATAATTTTTTGACAGGTTATAACCCTACAAAAAATGGGTTTATAAAGGAGTATCACCCTACACTCTCTTGTGACATCGCTCTTTGAACTCCTCACCATGCTGAATCCCTGGTGGACCGGCCAGGAATTTGAGACGGGGAAACCCCGGCTCTCCTACTTCTCGAAAATCCAGCGATACCTTGAGACCGATGAGATCATGGTACTCAGCGGGGTCAGGCGTTCAGGGAAGACAACGCTCCTTTTCCAGACCATCAAATATCTGATCGATAGTCAGCACGTTCCTCCCCGGAATATTCTCTTCGTGAACTGCGATGAGCCCGAGATCTCCAGCTTGGACAATCCACTCTCGAAAGTGGTCGACACTTATCGGAAGGAGATCCCCGCGAAGGGAACACTGTACCTGGTCTTTGATGAGATACAGGGGATACCGGGGTGGGAGCGGATCATAAAATCCCTCTACGATAGGAAGAAATACAAAATAATCATCTCGGGTTCATCCTCGTATTTCCTGGATTCGCAGCTATCGTCACTCCTCTCCGGGCGTTTTTTTATCATCCCGGTATTTCCCCTGGATTTCAGGGAGTATCTTGCTTTCCAGGGTATAGAGATACCCGGCGATCCGGTCGACCTCGCCGTCAGGAAATACGAGATACTGAACCAATTGAAACGGTATCTGCGAGAGGGCGGATTCCCCATCGTCGTGCTGCAAGAGGATGACCGCACGAAGGACGATTACCTCAAAGCCTACTACGACAGCATCGTGTACCGTGATATCATCAGGGTCAACGAGATCAGGAACCAGAAGGCACTTTCCGGGCTGCTCCATTATCTCTTCACCAACGTTACGGCCCCCTATTCCTATCGCCGGCTTAAGGACCTCCTCGGAATAGACCTCGATGCGGTCCAGGACTATATTCATTTTGCCGAGATGGCCAAAGTCCTCTTTGAAGTACCGCACTTTGCCTATTCCCTGCAGGCACAGAAGAGACCGAACCGGAAGATCTACTGCATCGACAATGGTCTTCGGAACGCCGTGTCCTTCCGCTTCTCTGAAGACGAAGGAAAGCTTGCCGAGAACCTGGTATTTGTCGAATTGCTCCGGTCCGGAGCCACTCCCTTCTACTGGAAGAAGAAGAAAGAGGTCGACTTTGTCGTGAAAGGCCCTGACAATCTCCTCACGGCAATCAACGTGTCTTATACCGATACCATTCCTGCAAGAGAGAAGGAGGGGCTGCAGGAGTTTGCGGGAGAGTTTGGTGGAAAGGTGAAAGAGATGTTCATTCTCACAAAGGACACCGAGCAGGTCAGCGATGGTACCAGTCTCATCCCGCTGTGGAAATGGCTCTTAAGGGAGAGATAGCAACTATTTTGGCTCGTCGCTATTTTGAGTGGGTGGACGGGAACTGAAGTGGGGGCTGGTCGCCCCCACTCCCCCCACAGGAGGATAGACCAGCCACCCCCGAAGGGCGCCCCGGCGGCGGTTTCGTGACTGTACGCAGTGACTGCGTAAGATCTTGTTTTGAGGGATTAGTGTTTGAAAGTTCCACTAAAAATAGTGCTTAAGCTGATGGATATAATTCGGTTGGTTTTTCCTATTGGGAGTGTACAGTGACTGTGTAGGATTGGAGTATCGTTTTTACAATAAGATCTCTACACTACCGATTTGAGACAATGCGAGGGGTGGGATTCGAACCCACGGACTCCTTCGAGAACGGATCTTAAGTCCGCCGGTTTTGGCCAGGCTTGCCTACCCTCGCAAGGACTGTTTTCTCAATAGTGTGGTCTTTCCGGACAATAAGGCCGTCGGTGCGCGTGAGGCTCCTAACCGCTGCAATCGTTACCCCCTTCCCCCGAACCGGGGGAGGAAAATGGAGCGGGATTTTCCGTATCCCCTCACCGGACGGTCACATCCACCCAGTCCGGGGGAGACCGCCGGTCTTTCAGCCATCCAAGCACTGCCACGGCCAGGAGGACACCGCCGAGTGCGAGGATGAAGATGCCGATGACCCGGACGATCAGGGTGACGGCCAGGCCCGAGCGGAAGACGAGCAGGAGACCGATGGCAAGGAGGCCTCCCCCCCCGGTGACCTGTGCAAATTTTCGGGCAGGTGGGTGGAGGGAGAAGGCACCGGTTATTGCGACCCCCAGGCCGCCGACGATGAGGATGGCCCCGGCCAGTGTGGCCAGGATGCCGCCGAGGAGATCGGGGTTTGAGAACGCGATGAATGCGACGAAAAGCATCAGGATGCCAAAGACGAGCGTGACCCCAAATGGCCACCCGCCCCCCCGGGAGAGGAACGCGGCAGCAGCAAGGGAGATGACCGCGACGATCACCGCAAGGGCCCCGATGGAATAGAGCACCAGCCGGAGGGAGAGGGCAGGCTCGAGGAAGAGCAGGAGCCCGAGGAAAACGGCGAGGATTCCGACCGCGAAAAGGGATGGCCACGAACGGGGCGGGCAGGTAAACGATGAGACCTCCATGACTGATCATAGGATGCCGGTGGTAAAAAATTCCAATGATTCCGACCGGGATACCACCCCTGGCAGAGTTCGCAACCCAATTCGTACATAGACGGCAATCTCACCGGGACTGACCAACGGAAAACTGCAACCCCTCCCAAAAAAGCTTAATTGTCTTGCCCCGACTACACTCCCCCTACAGGAGAGGGAACATTTCCTATGTATGCAATCCGTTTCTATCGTATCTTTGACATCGGGGAGGAGATCGACCTCGGGAAACTGGAACAGAACCTTGCGGCCAGCATGGCGACGTCCCGGTTCCGGTTCCAGCGGGTCCGGCCAACCTCGATCATCGTTGACCAGCCCCCCCTCCTGATCCGCCTCCAGGGCATGACCATCGATTCGGTGAGGGGCCCCCTCCCCCTCGCGGCAATGGCCCGCATCTACGAGTTTGGTGCGTTCTCCATCTGCCTCAGCCTCGAGGAGATGGAGGCACCGGCCATCGTGCTCGCGGAGGTAGCCCTCTCCCTTGCCGGCCACGAGGGGCTCTCGCGGTACTTCGACCAGGCCCTCGCCGAGCTCCGGTCTATCCTTGCTGTCCACCTCGGGACCCGCCCCCTGGATCCGGACTTCTACGATGACTACACCATCTACCTTGCCGACCGGAAGGACCCCGGTATCGATCCGGTGGCGGTCCTCCTCGGGGAGAAGACAGAGTTCTCCCCTGAGATCCGGAAGGAGACGCTCCAGTATTCCTTCTCGTATTACCCCGACGAGACGGCGATCATCTCGTGGGGAGGTGCGATCATCTTTTCGCCCAGGCCCCCCGTCGACCTCCTCGAACTGATCGAGTTTGCGGCAGTCCAGGTCCTCGAGCTCCGTTTCTACGACCGGGAACTGACCCGCCAGATGGACAGGATGTACGACGATATCGAGAATGCCGACCGCCAGTGGTGGATCTACCGGTCGATCCACTACCGCAAGCTGATGAAGCAGCTCATGGGCGAACAGGCAGAGGTCTCGGAGATCGTCGAGGATATCAACAACCTCATCAAGGTCACGGACGACATCTACTACGCCCGGGTCTACGCCGCGGCCCTCCAGGCCCTCCGGAGCGAGTCATGGAGCCAGAGCGTCAACCACAAGCTTTCGACCATCCGCGAGACCTACCGGATGCTCTCCGAGGAGGTCAACGTCCAGCACGCCCATTTCCTCGAGTGGATCGTCATCATCCTCATTGCGCTCGAGATCATCCTCTTCACGCTCCCCCTCGTCTCTCACTGAGCTGCCCGGCACTGTCACATGCCAGGCACCAGGCACTCTCCCAACCCAAAGGAGGTACCGAACGCCCTTTTCCCCTTTTATATTCTGCCAACACCGCGAACTTCACACAAAAACCGGTGTCTCCACGGGTCGAAAAGACCCCATAATCCCCAATGGAACACCGGTATACCGAAGGGTAACCGCATATAGTCGATTCAGATATGCTCTATGGCTACCGGGCGGTCGGCGACAGAGTCTGAACTGCCTATCGTGTCAAGGGTGAGGTGTGATAATCATGGATTTTTAGGGGTGTGAAAACCTTGTCCGCGGTTTGAACCCGAGGGGCAAGTGACCCCCGGAGTCCGCCGTTTGGTTCATTCTCAAAAAAAAGAGTTTAAACCGACTTTCCCGGGAACTCAACCCTTAAAGAGGATGTGCGTCAATTGTATCCTGCATGGTTCCGCAGCCACGCTGCATCAACCGGATCCGGGGAAAGATAATCCTCAAGGACACGACAAAGGACGCTGTCGCCTCTTTCGTGAAGGAGAACTGCCCGGAATACTATTATGTCCCACCCAACTTTTCATTCCGGGGCGTCACCCTCCTCCTCGGCGAACCCATGCCGCTTGGGTTCAAGAGGAAGAAGAGGAAAATCCTCGTCCCGTTCGTCAAGCCCTGTTTTGGCCCCATCCTGGTCGAGGTCGATGCCCGGGAAGGGGATTTCGAATACCTCGCAGAGACCCTCGGGGGAGGGGGAGGAAAGGAAACCTGACTCCTTTTTACCGTGCCATTCCGGGGAGGTTGCCTGCCCCCTCGACCCAAAAGGAGAAGGGGGACCTGCCCCGTTCCCGCAGGGGATCTCCCCGTTCCGATTTAGGCCATGATCTTTTTGATGATCCAGGCCATGTTCCTGCCGAGAGCCTCCATGGTCTTGATCCCCTCCTCGTCCCGGTCCACGTCGCCGGGGTTGAGCCCGACCCCGATGTTCCAGTAGATCGAGCCGACCGTGTACATATTGCTGATGCCAAAGAAGTGGTTGATGGTGTCAAACGCGTGGATCCCCCCGGCCCGCCGGACGGCAACCACAGCGGCCCCCACCTTCCGGGAAAACATCCTCCCGTTCGCCATCGCGACGAACCCGGCCCGGTCGATGAGTGCCTTTGTCTCCGGTGAGACGTCTGCAAAGTACGTCGGTGACCCGATCACGATCCCGTCAGCGGCAGCCATCTGTGCAATGCACTCGTTGATGATGTCGTCGTCAAAGACGCACCGCCCGTCCTGGTTTGCAAAGCACTTCCCGCAGGCAGTGCACCCGTGGACTTTCTCCCCGCCGACCTGGACCAGTTCGGTCCGCAGCCCCTCCCCGTCAAGGACTGATAGCACGCGTTTCAACAGCCTTTCCGTGTTCCCGCCTTTCCGCGGGCTTCCGTTGAATGCAACGACTCGCATGATCAGAGTGGTTGAACCGGCATATGATAAAAGCCCCTCCGACGAAGGGGGAGAGAGGGGGATGTTAGCGTTTCATCCAGACATACAGGGATATGGCACTGATGACGGCGGCATTGGCAAGACCGTAGACGAGGAGGTCACCACTGCCGTTTGGCCACACGAGCGACTCGCCGAGGAAGAGGACGGCGAGCGCGATCACAACGAGGCCGAGGAGTTTCTCTTTTAATTCATCGAGGTTGCAGATCTTGAGCCAGCCGGGGAGGGGGGCCTTGGCGATGAAGAGCTCGTAGAGCCCAAGCGCGATGATATAGAAGACCGTTGCGACCAGGAAGAGGTCCACGAGCTCGACAGCAACCGCCATTGCTGCCTTCATGCCCTCGATATCGAGGGAGAAATGGCTGAAGGCAAAGAAAAGGCTGGAGAGGGTGATGGTAAAGCCGTACACGAAGAGGGAAACGGCAAGGAGAGCCGAGCCGAGTACGGCAAGGAGGAAAATGACCCGGCTTACAGGCCCGACCAGGAACATCCCTTTCCCGGGACTCTGCCCACACCGGTCATTTCCCTCCTGCCGGGGCAGGGCTCTCCCTTCTGGCTCTGGTCCCATTCCGATCTCTCCTTCCCCTTTTCCTAAAGATCGCACCTTTTCCTACATAAAGCGGCAGGTGACAGCCCGGGCCATTGGAAAATCGGCTGGTAACCTTGAAAAGGCGGTGTCGCCACCGGATCGTGCAAAAAAGATTCCCCCGGGGGATCTTTTGGTCCCGGCTCACCGGAAAACAGTATACCCCCTCTCCCGGAAGAACCGGGCGACGGCACCCTCCCATTCGTCGTCAGGGAGAGAGTCTATCCCGTCCCGGAACTCTTCCCAGGCCCGTTCAAGCGACGGCCCCTCGAGGTGGAGGTATCGCCTCTCCATGACGCGGGCAACCCTTTGCCCGGATGTATCCAGGACAAGCACCCTCCAGCACCCGTAGTCCCGGCAGGTGCCGGGCCGCGTCCCGTGGACGGTGCACACGGCCTTCCCGCTCGCAGGATCCTGGCGGAGGAAGGGGCAGGGGTCCTGCCAGTGGGCCAGTCTCTCCCCGGAAGAAAAGAGCTTGCGCCAAGGGATAGAGACCTCGACCTCGGTCTCCTCGCCCGTGTAAAGGTTCTCGAAGATGTACCGGAAGGTCCCCCTCTTTTCCCGGACGGCAAAGACCTGCCCCATCACGCTGCAGCATTCCCCGCACTGCTGGCAGAAAAATGGCATCAGCAGGTATTTCTCTCCTCTTCCGATATGGGCATTTGGTTTCTTTGGCCGGGAAGATATTTACCGTCCGGCGGACGAGATGTATGCCATGAAAAAGCTGGAAAGGCCACGGAGGGGCCGGCTTCTCGGCGGTGTCTGCGCGGGAATCGGGAACTCTTTTGATCTCGACCCCGTTCTCGTCCGTATCCTCTGGGTCGCACTCACGGTCGTCTCCATCGGCATCGGCATCATCGTCTACATCGCGGCATGGATCCTGATGCCTGAGGAGGAAGATAAAAGCCCGGACGCCCCCGCTGCCCCGTAAAAGGAGGGGAAGACCAGGATTGCTGCAGGTCACCTCCCCATCGATGCTACCGGACCGGTGCCGGGGTCACGGGAGGTTGCTGCCCCTCCCTAAAAGGGCGGAGGGGAGAGACCCCCGTCTCCCGCGGGGTCTCACGTTCTATTCCCGGGGTTTGTCGACATCTTCGGCGTAGGGCTTGATGTCGATGACCGGAGTCCCGTCCAGGGCATCAAGGCCCCGGACAGTGAGAACGCTGCCGTCGACAGAAACGAGGTCGACGAGGGAGAGGGAGATCGGGTTTGGCCGGTCCGGCGACCGGGTCGCAAACACGCCACGTTCCACCGGGTCGTGGGGAGGGATGGCACGCAGCCTTGTCCGATTGGCCCGGTCGAACCAGCACAGGACAAAGAGGTGCTTCTTTTCCCCGATCCGGTAGAGCCCGTCCTGGAACTCCGGCCGGACCACAATCTCGGAGATGGCAGGTGCAAGCCTCCCCTGCCGGGGTGCGTCCTTCCTCTCGTGGTAGGGTGAACGGACGTGCCCGATGGGCACCAGTTCCAGGGGTTCCGGGTTCATGCTCTACCGGACTTCTCCTGTGCAAGGGAGCAGGGGATGCAGACCCGTCTGCCGCCTATGACCCTTGTCCGTGCATCGGCTACCGGCTCACCGCACTCCTCGCACACGACGGACGCAAAGATCCGTGCGTTTTCTGGTGGATTTTCCGATACGTCGCGGATCTCGAGCAGGTCGCCCTCGGGTACCGAGAGCAGTGACCGCGTCGTTTCCGTCATCATCTCCCGGAACCGGGCAGCCTCGTCCGGGGTCGCAGTCCCGGAAAAGACCTTCCGGCGGAGGTCGTCCATCGCGGATCTCCCCGGCATGCCGGAGTTCCTGACAAGGACCCTGACAGCCCTCCCGGTCTCACGGGAAAAGAAGGTAAACGCGTGTTTGCCATAGTCCCGGATGATGAGGTTTCCCTTCCCTGCCGTGCATCCCGTGACCAGCTGGACTGCGTCCACGCCGCAGGCATCGGTCTCGGCGATGCAGACGAGTTCCTCGTCGTAGGGGCGCATCACCCCGAGAGTCCTCATCGCAGCAGTTGCAACGCGGTACCCGGTCGCAAGGCCAGGACAGGAGTGCCCGTGGAACCGGACACACTCGTCGAAGGTAGTATACGCGGGCCCGTGGCGGGCCCCTTCATGGTTCTCGCACATGTAACTTTTTCCTCCTGGTGATGCTCCTGGTCATGCACCGGTTGGGACCGGGCAGCTCTCCGGGACGACACAGGTCACCCCGCCGAGTTTGCCGATAATGACCGGCAGGCCATAGACCTCCTCGATTGTCTTTGAGGAGATGGTCTCCGGGCCCCCGTGCGCATAGATACGTCCGTTTTTCAGGAAGATGAACCGGTCGGCATACCGGATTGCATGGTTGATATCATGCATCGTCATGACGGCAGAAATGCCGTGTTCGCGCACGACCCGGGCGATCGTCGAGAGGATGGCGACCTGGTTCTTCAGGTCGAGGTTGCTCGTCGGTTCGTCGAGGAGGAGTATCCTGGGTTCCTGCACGAGCGCCCGGGCGATTGCCACCTTCTGGAGTTCGCCCCCGCTCATCTCGTCGATGTATGCGAGGCGCAGGTGGTCCATTGCGAGCCTCCGGAAGACAGCGTCCACCATTTTGAGGTCTTTATCCGTTAAGTCCCACCCGATGTGGGGCTTCCTGCCGAGGAGAACGGCATCAAACGCGGTGAGCCGCCCGGTCTCGATCCGCTGGGGGACATACCCGATATTCCGGGCGATCTCGGCCCCATCCAGCCGGAAGAGTTCCTGCCCGTCAAGGTAGACGACGCCATCCCTTGGCCGCAGTATCCTGTTTAAGCATTTCAAGAGCGTGGTCTTTCCCACGCCGTTTGGACCGAGGATGGCAACGATCTCGCATTTGCCGATCGAGAACGCGATCTCGTGGAGCACTTCCTGGTTGCGGTAGAAGAACGTGAGGTCCTGAATCGAGAGAGTCATCTTCTGTACCCCCTGAGGAGAAGGTAGATGAATACCGGCGCTCCCATGAACGCCGTCAGGACGGCGACCGGAAGGACGTAGGGAGCGACGATGACCCGGGCGACGGTGTCGGAGGCGAGCAGGAGGATTCCGCCCATGAGGCACGAGCCGGGGATGAGATATCTTTGGTCGTCCCCGATGACCCGTCGCACCATGTGGGGGCAGACGAGCCCGACGAACCCGATCACGCCCAGGAAAGCAACAATCACGGCAGATACAAGGGCTGCTGCTACCATCCCGACCAGGCGGACACGCTCGACGTTCACGCCGAGGCCCTTTGCCGTCTCGTCACCGGCATCGATGGCATTGTAATTCCACCGGTTGGCCACGAAGAAGACGGTCGCAGCAGCGACGATGAGGGACATGAACGTAAGTTCCGGCCAGTTCGCCCGCCCGACGTCGCCGAACGTCCAGAAGACGACTGCGGCAAGCTGCGCATCGCTCGAGAAGTACTGGAGGAACATCGTCCCGGCCGTAAAGAGCGACGAGAGGGCGACACCCGAAAGTACCATGACCTCGGGGGAAGCCCCGCGGACCCGCGAGATGAGGAGGATGACAGCAGTCGCAAGGAGGGAGAAGAGGAACGCCATGACCGTGGTGATGTACGGGTTGTTGATGGTGATGGCATCCGCGACCCGGGATTGCATCGTCCCGGTCCCGAGCACGATGACCGAGAACGCTGCCCCAAACGCCCCGGCGTTCGATAACCCGAGAGTGAAGGGGGACCCGAGCGGGTTCCGGAGGATGGACTGCATGGCGACGCCAGCGACGGCAAGGCCACACCCGGCCGCCACCGCCGTGAGGGCCTGGGGGAGGCGGATGTTCCAGATGATCGCGTCCCACCGGTGCGAGACGTTCTGCCCGATCAGGGTCAGGAAGACGTCGGAGAGGGGGATTGCCACTGCCCCGATCGAGACAGAGTAGACGAGGAGGATGAGGAGGATGACGAGGCCCCCGGTCAGCCAGAGTACCTTTCTATGGATGTAGTCCAGGTAGTCTCCCGGGGCTTGTCCATCGGCAAAGTGCATGCGTCGCGACCTCTTCCCACACCGTTTTTTCCTGTCTGTATCACCCAAAAAGCGGGATTTGTGCAAATCCCTGGTTCTTGTACTGGCTGTTCAACTGGGAGAAAACCGGTTTCCCGATGAAGAAGGTGTATATCTCGTCGGCTTTCCTGGCCGGGTCGATGTCCGCGAACCGCTCGGGGTAGAGCACTTTCCCGACGAAGTAGGCATTGGCAAGCACGGTCTCGTAATTCGTGTTGTAGAAATTGTAGGGGAGCACCCCGTAGACCCTGCCCCCTTTGACGGCAGAGAGCCCCTGGAGGGCGGGATCGGTCTTCAGCTCACCTACTGCCCCCTCGTTGTCCAGTTGCAGCGTGCCCACGTCGATGAAGATGAATTCAGGGTCCCATGCGACGAGGGCCTCCTTGGCAATATCCGCGTGGGCCGTCCCCATTCCCCCGGCTACGTTCTTTGCGTGGACCCAGAGGAACGGCGGGTAGGCCGGTTCCGTGGAGATGATCCCGTGAGCTCCGGCAGAACTCACTCCGCCGACGTAGACCCTTTTCTGGTCAGGTTCGGGGATGCCTGCCGTCCGGTTCTCGAGGTCTGCCATGGTTGCCTTGATGTAGGCGATGACCTCCTCGGCCCTTGCCTCTTTCCCGGTGGCTTTCCCCATGACCCGGAGTGCCCCAAACATCTCGGCCTTCTCGGCGTCGTTCCGGAGAGAGCCGTACGGGAATGCGACGACCGGGATGCCGGTCTTCTCCTGGAGCTTGTCGGCATCTGCTGCACTTGTCGCGTAGGCTGTCCCGCTTGACCCGGTCTTGAAGATGACGTCCGGTGCGATCGCGATGATCTTCTCGGGATCGTCCTTGCCCCGGAACTCGCCGATCAGGGGAAGGCCTTTGAACTGTGACCCGTACGCAAGGGCATAGGGCCTCCCCTCGATTGCCTGGTCTTTCTTCTCGATATCATCGACACCGGCGACAAGGTCCAAGCCCCCGAGGTACACGAGGTAGCGCAGGCAGCCGGAGCCGGAACAGACGACCTTTTGCGGCGGGAAGGGGATCGTAACCTCCCGCGAAAAACCGTCCGCGAGGGTGAGGGTCTTTGCCGCAGCGGAACTCTCTGTGGCTTTTTTTGACTCCTGTCCCGTGGTGCCCGTGCACCCGGCGAAAAATGCAAGCCCGGCAACCAGGAAAATGCAGAAGATGAATACGGCTGGTCTTTTCATATTATTTGATTCAATCATTTTACTATTTCAATATAACGAATAAAAATAGATAACAAAGATGTGATTTTAATATGGTAATTAAAATATTATAGTGAAATACAACATTAAGGTATTAATAATTCTCATGATATTGCAAAAAATTTAGCCAATGGGTTAAAAATTTCTGACTTGCTTCGGAATACAGTCAGACACATTCATGAAAACACACAAAATTCACCCCTCGTCATTTCAAGTGTGCACGTTGTATGAATGCAGAGAGAGCCTCTCGCGGTATTGAGCTGGTGAATCCAAAAAAATGTCAATTTTATACGAAATGAATGGTGAAACCGCCGCAGGTATGCCCCTTTAGGGCGGTGGGACTATCCCCCCTGCGGGGATGTGGGGGGCGAGGCAGCCCCCACTTTTGGTTCCCATTTACCCGCACACAATAGCGAAGTTTCCATAAATCATTTTGAACCAAGTCCAACGGATGAAAAAATCCTGGGACATTTTCCCAGGAACCTCCCATGACCGCCCAGCGGTTGAACCCAACAGCAGAGAATTAGCGCAGCGAATTTTAAGGGAACTGCCCTTGATCACGAATCCTGGACCTGACCTTGGGCGGGTTTAATCCCTGTCTATTCCCGGAAAATAAGAAGACCCGGTCGATATCTCCCTACACGTACTCCCGCCACATCCCTCTCGGGACCGTGATCTCGAATCGGGCCCCGGAGCCTTCTGTTCCTGTCTCCCGGATAGACATCCCCGTGATGGAGAGGACCTCCCGGGCCAGGAAGAGACCAAGGCCCGTTCCCTTCCCGTACCCCCTCTCGAAGATATTCTCCTTGTCCTCGGCTGAGATCCCGATGCCATCGTCCTCGATGATGATGACCAATTCTCCCTCCTTCTCTTCGCACCGGACCTGGATCTTCGAGATAGTCCTGCCATACCGGAGCGCGTTATCAATAATCGTATAGAATACCTTCTCGACGAGGGGGTCAGCAAAAATTTCTTTTTTGCACTCCTGGATCTCAAGCGTAACACTACCGAAGAGGAACTGCTTCCCGACCCGGGCAAGGATCCTGGAAACATCATGCCACCGCGGACCCAGGACGCCGAGGTCCTGGTAGTCCTGGGTAAAGTCCAGGATCTGCTGGATAGTCTGAACTGAATTTTCAAGGGTCGTGGCACATTTAACGATGCTGGTATCAGGAGAATGCTCCTTGAGCAGGCTGATGTGGCCGGCGAGGACCGCGACCTTGTTCCGTATATCGTGGCGCGTGATGGCGTTGAGGATGTTTATCTTCCGGTTTGCCTGGATGAGCGCTTCCTGGAGGCGCCTGCGTTCGGTGATATCGCGGAATATGACGAGGAACTTCTTCTTTCCTTCCTCCTCCACGGCGGTCGCCACGACCTCGACATCGATGGGAGTGCCATCGAGGCCGATAAACCTCTCTTCCAGGGGGGGCATGACGGGCATTGGCCCCTCTTTCATCCGGGTGACGCGTGCGATGACATCCTCCCGAAGGTCGGGGTAAACAAAGTCAAGGACCCTCTTTCCGATGAGGGCCGATGGGTCGGATCCTCCCATGAGCGCGATTGCCCGTTCATTCGCATACACGATTTTCTCCCCGTCGTGCATGACCATCGCGTCGAAGATGCTTGAAACCAGGCGCCTGTAGCGTTCCTCGCTCTCCCTGAGACGTTGCTGGTATTCGTTGAGTTCACTGATCATCTGCCTCAATTCTTCTTCCGTGGCCGCTATCTGTTCGAAGGCAGCTGTCAGCTCCGTGTGCTCTTTCTGGAACTTGTCCTCGAGTTGCCTTTTCTCCGTGATATCGATCAGCATCGCAAAGGATCCCCGGAATCTCCCCTTCTCGTCAAGGAGGGGGGTCGCAGAGACGTGCATGATCCGGGTCGACCCGTCCCGGTGGATAAACTTCCGCTCGTATTCGCCGGGCACACCAGTCATCCGCTCCCGGAGATTGCTCCAGGTATCAGAGAGTTCTTCCCTGGCCATGAACGCGTAGATCGGTCGCCCCTGCATCTCCACGGGCGTGTACCCGAGGAGCTCGGCCATCCGGGGGTTGACGTAGGTAGTCCGGAAATTTTCATCCATGGCCCATATCCCCTCGTGCGACGTCTCGACGATCCGGCGGAACTTCTCCTCGCTCTCCTGGAGTGCCCTCTCCTTTTTGAGGTGCTCTGTGAGGTCCGTTGCAATCGAGAGCACCACGGGCTGGTTCATGAAACGGGTCAGTTTCACATAGACGTGCAGGGGGATGGTGCTCCCGTCTTTGCGGAAATGAGAGACGGTGAATGATGCCTCTCCCGTCTCCCTGAGATCCTGCATGCGCTGATCGATGAGGGCTGCACTCTCCGGGGTGTCAACGTCACGCATAGTCCGTGCCATGAACTCCTCGCGTGTAAACCCATGGAGGTCAAACGTCTTCTGGTTGGCATACAGGAACTTTCCTTCAAGGTCGTGAATGATTACGGAAACCGGGGCATTGTCGAGGACCTGTGCCATCACCTGTGCCTGTTCCTCGGCCTTGACCCTCTCGGTGATATCGCGGATCGATTCAATCGCGCCAACGACCTCGCCTGATTCATCGATGAGGCGGCTGGCCTTGCCCCAGTAATGGTGAACATGCCCGTTCTTTCCTACCGTGACGATTTCCCCGGTGAGGGCTGTCCCGTCCCGGTTCGTGTAGAGGTACTTCTCCCTCTCGAACTCTTCATCGGGGGAGATGACGAGGTCAACCAGCATAGGCCGGGGTTCTCCGTAAAAAGCAAGGCCGTGGCTGAAATTTCCCTTCCCCAGGACCTGTAATGCACTGGTACCGGTCATCTCCTCCATTCCCCTGTTCCAGGTTATCACTCTTCCATCCCGGTCGATGGCAAACGTGGCGTCCGGAAGAAAGTCTATAATGTCAGAGAGCCTTTTCCGGGACTCGATAACGGCCTGTTCTGCCCTTCTCCGCGTGATTGCCTGGCGGACCTTGTGGGCGAGCTCAACGAACTGGCTCCTTGGGTCTCCCCCTTTCTGGATGTAGAAGTCCGCGCCGGCGTTCAGGGCTTCGATGACGACCTCTTCCCTCCCCTTCCCGGTAAAGATGACAAAAGGGATTTTGTCTCCTCTCGACCGCAGGGCATTGAGGAGGTCAAGACCAGTCATGGACGGCATCTGGTAGTCCGAGATGACGGCATCGAATGTTTTTCTGTCAAGGAGACCAAGGCCTTCCCTTGCCGAATCGGCGACCTCCACGGAAAAATCACCCATCCGTTCGAGGAACGTCTTTCCCAGGAAGAGGAGGTCCCGGTCATCGTCCACATAGAGGATAGAATACGGTTTGGGGTGAGACATCTCTGGTGAAAAATACACACTGGGGGATTATTAAACGTTCACTGTGAACCCATATCATCCCACCGGGCAGGATTATTGCCCTTATTTTCCCCAAAAGCCAGGTTTATCAGGAAGGGTGACCGAACTAGGACCCATGCCGGATGCATCGTACATCATCAAGGCGGCGGGGCTGATGGACTGGGTGCTTCCCGGGAGGAAGTACCCCGGCGTCCTGCCAGAAGGGGTCCGCGACTACTACTGTTACACGCGGGACGGGGGGCACTCGCTCCTCGTCGTGCTCGAAAACGAGTACCGGCACGGTGCTCCCCCCGAGAGGTTCGTTGTTCCTGCCCCCGTGAAGATGGTGCTGCGGGAGGGATACCGGTTGCAGGACGGTTACCTCTGGGCAAACCTTCCCTATACGAAGGACGTCGGGCTCGCCGTCAAAGACGAGGACATCGAGTACTAGGGGAGTGGCAGGGCATTTCCAGGGAACAGGTCGACACCTTGGGGATGGTTCTGCCGGGCCAAGATGACTGGATCCCGACGAAATGACAACCTTTTTTTTTTCCTGGAGCAGAAAAAAAACAGGTAAAGGACTGATCGAAAGCATGAGATTCTTGTGCGGCCTCGCCATTTCCCTGGTTGCCTGCGCGTTGCTCTTCATTTTCGTGCTTGCGCCGGGGTGCATGGAACAGCAGCCTTCCGGGCAGAAGGTGGTATCCGGATGCCCCGAGGGAGACCTCCTCCTCCTGACCGAAGAGGTATACCCGTATGCCTATATGGACAGTGCCGGGACGCTCACGGGGACATCCGTGGGAGTCGTCCGGGAAATGGTGCAGCGCAGCGGGTGCAGTGCCCGGATTGAGGCCCATCCCTGGAACACGTCGCTTGGGATGGCCCTTGCGACACCGGGGGCCGCGCTCTTTCCCACCGCCCGGACGCCGGAGAGGGAACAGCTCTTCCTCTGGGTCGGCCCCATCGGGACGTTCGAATACGTCCTGTATGCCAGGAACGACTCTGGTATCCGCCTGGAGAGCCTCGAAGCCGCCCGGGCTGCAGGCACGATTGCCGTCGTCGAGGGAGATGCCCGGCACACGTTCCTTACCGCGAACCGTTTTTCTGATATCAGGACGTTTCCAACCGATGCCGAGGCACTGGCAGCACTGGAGAACCGGTCGGTTGCCCTATGGCTCGGCTCTTCCGCGGCAGCACCCGGAATCCTCTCGCAGGCGGGAGTTGCGGACGGAACGATCGTTCCCGTCTACACTCTCCACGCGGTAGACCTGTACCTGGCGTTCCAGAACAAAACGAGCCCCGGTACCGCAAAGAGGTTCCAGGAGATCCTCGATGGCATGAAGGCAGACGGGACATACGCCCGTCTCACCACCCCGCCTGGTGCAACCGTTACGGCAGCGCCCTCGCCTGGAACAGGAGGAAAAATCCCTGCAACGAGCCTCCTTTCTGCCCTCTCGTCGCTTCTGGGAACCCGCATGCACGGGATCTCTGCTGCCCTGGAATCGCTTGCCCTCACGTCTGACCTCCGGTCAGGGGACTGGGAAAGGGTCCGGCCAATCCTGGTGCGCCTCGAGTCCGGCCACCCGGAAGCCCGGTTCTGGTATGCCCGGCCCGACGGCTCGTACTACACGACCGTGGACAACCTCACCAGCACAAACATCCGCGACCGGCCCTACTTCCCGACCGTCCTTGCAGGAAAGACCTCGATCGGGACGGTCGTTTTGAGCAAAACGACCGGGAAATACACGGCGATCATCGCCGTGCCCGTGATGTCGGGTGGAAATGTCACGCAGGTCCTCGGGGCATCGGTGTACTGCGACAGCCTTGAAAAGGCGCTCGTCAGTTCGCTGCCCCTCCCGGACGGTTACTCCTTCTTTGTCCTCGACAGCGAGGGAAACACGGTGCTCGATTCGCTTCCCGACAGGACTTTTTCGCTGGCCGGTGACCGGGCAGCCATCGCGGCACTCATGGCCCGTGATGAGGGCGAGATCTCCTACCGCTTCGAGGGCTCACCGTACAGGGCAGCTTTCACAACCGATGGGGTGACCGGCTGGAAAGTCGCGGTCGCCTGGAGGGAATAAAAAACTCTTCACTATTTTGAGTGCGTAGATAGGAATCAAAAGGGGGGTGTTTGTCGCCCCCACACTTCCCCATGGGGATTTTTACGCCGGTCCCCCGTCCCCGAGTGCCTCCCTGCTCCGCATCTGGTAGAGGACCATCGGGTCCATCTCCTGGAATGTCTCGGGACCGGTCCGCATGATGACCGTTTTTATCCCGCTGTTCACGATCATCTTGGAACAGAGGAAACAGGGCCAGATCCGTGTCATTTCCCCGGTCTCGACCTCGAAACCGGCGAGGTACAGGGTACAGTTGCGGGCGAGCTTTCCCGCCTGCAAGAGGGCGTTCATCTCGGCATGGACGCTCCGGCACCGCTCGTAGTTGGACCCGGACGGGATGTTGTGGTCCTTTCTCCAGCACCGGCCGAGTTCTGTACAGTCCATTTGTTTCCGCGGAGCCCCCGTGTACCCCGTGGAGACGATGGTGTGGAACTCGTCGACAATGATCGCCCCGAAGTTACGGCGAAGGCACGTCCCCTGGTGTGCGCACCGGAGGGCAAGGTCAAGGAAGTACTGGTGACGGTTGGTCCGCATGCTGGATCAGTATATCGGGGATACGGCTCTTAAACCCCGTGGAAGCGAGGGCCCCGGGTGGGCTGCCCGATGGTCTCCAGGGCCTCCTGGATTTTCTTAACTCTCCCCTGCAACCGCGGAGAGAAACTCTGGCGTGACCCGACCCTTCTTCCCGACGACCGATTTCCGGGCGACCCATGCTGCATGTGCCGGGAGGAGGAAGCTCTCCCGTATGATATCAAGGCCCCCCTCGGAAAAGTCAAGGGGCGTGAGGGGGACTGACGGGGTGTCGCGCGAAGGAGTGCACGAGACGGGAATGACCCGGAGCCTATCCCCCTCCTCTCCGACGACCAGTGCCGGCCGCACCTTCTCCTGGCCGGAATCCGCAATCCGGAGTGACACGAGAACAACGTCTCCCTTCATGAACCGGGACATCCCACTCCCCGGGGGAAAAGATCAAACGGAAAGGGAATAATACCTGCCGGCAGATCAGAAACCGGTGGAAAAATGCTGCCGGAAAATGGGGGAAGGGGGTCGGTTCAGGCACTGTATGTCTGGTAGTTCTCCTGGATCTCTGCTTCCGTCAGGCCGCGGTTATAGAGGGCAAAGGAGCCGATCGAGCCCTTGTAGTAGAACGGGTATGCGGTTGAGGCCTGCTTCCCCATGGTCAGGGGATGGGAGTTATTCTTCAACCGAACCTCGGGGATCTGGGCGGGGTTCGTAATTTTACTTTGGCCTGGCACGTTCGACTGGTAGTAACTAAACGACCGC
Organism: Methanolinea sp.; assembly: GCA_024518585.1. GTDB lineage: Archaea > Halobacteriota > Methanomicrobia > Methanomicrobiales > Methanospirillaceae > Methanolinea_A. The sequence continues at coordinate 24,520 of JANIHI010000010.1, forward strand.
GGGACACCGTTCACGTATATCTTGGGTTTCCCCCCGTCCACGACGAGGTCCACGTAACTCCACGAGCCGGCGGTGATGGCAGTCGCGTCTGTCATGATATGGTAGTGCTTTGCCGGATCTTCCCTGTCATCCCACTCGAAGTATATCCTGTCGCCGATGAGGTAGAGGTCGTAATTCTTGTCTTCCCTGCTCGAACTGATCTGGAGTCCCTTGCCGATCACCTGCTTCCAGTAACCGGAGCTGAGGTAATTTTGTGGTGCGGGAATATCTGTCGGGTTTAACCATAACGAGATTGTGAGGTCGCCAGTGAAGGTGAGGGTGGGGTCATCGGCAAATTCGACCCAGTCGTCAGTCCCATCAAAGGAGAGGTAGCTCATGTTCATCGGGGCGCCCGTATTTCCCTGGATGGGGTTTCCGTTGATGCTGTAGTCAAGGGGGGTACAGTCCGTCCGAAAGACCCCGGCACCCGGTGTCCCTCCCGCAGTGGCATACGCAGTCGTCCCTTTCGTGATCCGTGCCCGGTCATCGCTCGAGATGAGGAGGTTTGCTTCCGGGTCGATGAGCTGGATCACCCACGCCCCGGTCGCAAACGGCTTGAGCCGTCCCGTGGGTGCCCTGTCAGAGACGATGTAGTCGCAGAACGATGAATAGCCGCTCGAGTTCGGGTAGATGTAGAGGGTTTTTCCCTCGAGGTTTCCCCCCGCGATGAAGGGCGTCGGGTACAGGGTCCTCCCGTCCGGCGTGACCACCTTGATCAACACTTCCTTGCCCGAGACAGGGGGGATTCTGCCCCGCGAAATGGAAGGGTTCGGCCTCCCTGATGGTGAGGGCCACGATCTCCATCGGGAGCCCGCCGGGCTGGATGATCTCCTCTGCTTTTGCCTCGCTCGCGATGTACACGGTATGGTGAAGGATGGACAGGTACCCCATGAAAACCGACCAGAGGACAAGGGCAATCCCGATGACGAGGATGACCATGAGGATGACGCTGACTGTTGAGCTGATCCCGCTCTCCGGCTCCTGAATCCTGCCGTTCACTTTTTCACCCGGTTGACATCATTTTAAACTTCGGGATAAATAAAAATACGTGAATCACATGAAAGTTCGAGGTATTCGTCTGATGCAGGTTCAAAACGGAAAGGGACTGCAGAGGGTCATTTCCGTCCTTTCCCTGGCAGTCCTTGCTCCCTGCTGGCTTGCAACCGCCGCATCTGCCCTCGCTCCCCCGGATGCGGCGTCAAACCCGGAGACGATAGCCATTGGTGACACTCTGGCGACAAGCACCCCGGTACCATCCCTGGCCGGACCGGGTCAGATGCCAGGCATCCCGTTCCCGGTGTGGACCGCACTCGGGATCGTCATGATCGTGGGCGCGGTCGTGGCGTTCCTCATCCTCCGGCAGCAGAAGACCTACGAGCCCCGGGCAAAACGGCTCCGGAAATGACAAAAAAGGTGTCAATTGAACTGGCGGGGTGGGTCGAGAGGGACGGGGTGGTCCTCTCGCCCGGCGAGCTCGGTGCCCTCCTCCCGGAAGACCCCCTCGCCGCCTCGTCGTTTGGTGGCGAGTTCTCCCTCGCGTGGGACGGCTACCGTGCAAGGGACGCCCTCGGCATCGTCCCGGGACCGGCCCCCCCCGGGACAATCCTTGCGGGGGACCGCGTCATCGGGAAGGTTGCCCCCTGTTTCAGGGAGACCGGCCTTTTGGAGGCAATCGTGACGGCAGTCCGGCTCCGGAGCGACAGGGGTATCGTCGCGCTGTCCGGCGGTGTCGACTCTGCCCTCGTTGCCGCGATCGCCCGCCTGCCCTGCATCGTTGCAGGGTTCGAGGGGAGTTCTGACCTTGCAGGGGGCACGGAGGTTGCCCGGCTGCTCGGCCTTGACTGCACGCAGGTCATCGTGACACCGTCCGACCTGGAAGACGCAGTTGCCAGGGTGCTTTGCCTCATCCCGGAGAAAAATCCCCTCGACCTCTCGATTGCGCTCTGCTGGCACTTCATCGCACGCTCCGCCCGGGAAGCAGGGTATGACCGCGTCCTCTCCGGCCAGGGAGCAGACGAGCTCTTCGGGGGATACAGCCGGTACCTCGGGGGCGGCGACACCGATGCGCTCCTTGCGGCTGACTTTGCACGCCTGCCGGGGCAGGTCGCCCGGGACCAGGCCGTTACCGGAGCGGAAGGGCTGCTCCTCTCCTACCCGTACCTGGATGCACGGGTCATTGCAGCGGCAGCCGCCATTCCCGCCGGGGAGAAAGTCTCGGGCGGTGTCCGGAAACGTGCCCTCCGGGAAGTTGCAGGGAAATTTCTTCCTCCCGGTATTGCCGGGAGGGAGAAAAAGGCCATGCAGTACGGGAGCGGGATCTGGCGTGAGCTCCAGAAGTTTGCGAGGAGGAAGGGGTGCCGCACGGTAGGAGAATTCCTCGCGCGGGTAGCGTGATGACGCACCCGGTGAGGGTAAGGCCAGGAAGGTCCCTTTTTTGAAAAATACGTGCGGGATGAAAAATTTTCATCAACATCGGGATACCTCCCCGGGCTGATCACGTCCCCCGTGGGCCCGGCACACTACCACAATGGTTTTAAAAGGAAGGGGGGAGGGTACTTATTCTCATACGGGTGGACATTCCCGGGAAGAGTGAGAAGGGATGATCACAGAAAGAGACGTGGAACATATCGGGACGCTTGCCGACATCGCGATACTCCGGGAGGAACTCGAGGAATTTACCACAAGTTTCAATAAAATTCTCGAATACTTCGATATCCTCGACCAGGTCCGGGGGGAGGGCACGGGAGAGGAGGGGGCTGCCAACGTCTTCCGCGAGGACGAGGTCATCACCTCTCTCTCCCAGGACGAGGTCCTCTCCAATGCGGGGGAGACAGAAGACGGGTTTTTCCGGGCACCGCGGGTGATGTGATGGCCGGACGGACACTCTCGTTCCATCCCGATGACAGGTTCCATGCCTTCCTGCGCACTGTCCCCGACCCTGCCTTCGGGGAGGGGAGACTCTCAGGCATGCCCGTTGCCGTCAAGGACAATATCTCGACAGCCGGCATCGAGACGACCTGCGCTTCCCGCATCCTTACGGGCTACGTTCCCCCCTTTGATGCAACGGTCGTCTCCCTCCTCAAGAAGGAAGGGGCGGCCATCGTCGGCAAGACCAACATGGACGAGTTCGGCATGGGGAGCACGACAGAGAACTCGGCGTTCGGCCCGACGAAGAACCCGCGGGACGAGACCCGGGTCCCCGGCGGGTCGTCCGGCGGGAGCGCCGCGGCAGTTGCCGCAGGACTCGTCCCGCTCGCGCTTGGGACAGACACCGGCGGGTCCATCCGCTGCCCCGCAGCCTTCTGCGGCATCGTCGGGCTCAAGCCCACCTACGGGCGGGTCTCCCGGTACGGGCTTGTCGCCTATGCAAACTCCCTCGAGCAGATCGGGCCGATGGCAGCTGACGTCCCGCACGTTAACCTCCTCATGAGCGTGATTGCAGGATACGACCCAAAAGACTCCATGTCTCTTGACGCCCCCTATTTCCACACCCCGTCCATGGATGTCAGGGGGACGCGGATCGGGGTCCCCGAGGAGTTCTTTGGGGAGGGCGTCGACCCCCGGGTCGCATCCGTCGTCTGGGACGCGATCTCCCTCCTCGAGCGGAAAGGTGCAGAGATCGTCACGTGCCGGATGCCGTCCATGGCGTATGCGCTGGCCGCGTACTACGTCACGTGCATGAGCGAGGCGAGTTCCAACCTTGCCCGGTACGACGGGATCCGGTACGGTCCCCCGGTCGACGTCAAAAAACCCTGGCACGAGGCGTTCCAGGAACGGCGGCGCGAGGGCTTCGGCATCGAGGTCAGGCGCCGGATAATGCTCGGGACGTTTGCCCTCTCGTCCGGGTACTACGGGAAGTACTATGCCAAGGCCCAGGCAGCACGCCAGAACGTCCGGAAGGACTTCCAGCGCCTCTTTACAGAGGTCGACGTCCTTGCCGGGCCGACGATGCCGACCGTTGCGTTCCGGTTCGGGGAGAAGAGCGACCCCCTCTCGATGTACCTCTCTGACATCCTCACCGTCCCGGCAAACCTTGCCGGCATCCCGGCGATCTCTGTCCCGTGCGGAAAGGTCGAGGGGCTCCCCGTCGGACTGCAGATCATGGGCCGGTGGATGGAGGACGAGCGTGTCATCGACGTCGCCTACGCCTACGAGCAGGGGGGAGGCCCATGAACGTGATCGTCGGTCTTGAGATCCACTGCCAGCTCGATACGAAGACCAAGCTCTTCTGCGGCTGCTCGACAGACTACCGCGACGACGAGCCAAACACCCACGTCTGCCCCGTCTGCCTGGGACTGCCCGGCTCCCTCCCGGTGATCAACAGGAAGGCGGTCGAATACGCACTCCGGGTCGCAAAGGCCCTCCACTGCACCGTGCCGGAAGAGTCGGTCTTTGCCCGGAAGAATTACTTCTACCCCGACCTCGACAAGGGGTTCCAGATCACCCAGTATGACAGACCCCTGGCCGTGTCAGGATACCTGGACATCGAGGGGGACGAGGGGGAAAAGAGGGTCCGCATCACACGGGTCCACATGGAAGAAGACCCGGGAAGGCTCGTCCACAAGGGCGGGATGGACAGGCCACGCTACTCCCTTGTGGACTACAACCGGGCGGGCATCCCGCTGATCGAGATCGTGACCGAGCCGGACCTCCGGTCCCCGAAGGAAGCCCGCAGGTTCCTCAACAAGCTCCGGGCAACCCTCGAATACCTGGGTGTCTTTGACAGCGAGAAGGAAGGGTCCCTCCGCGTGGATGCCAACGTGTCCCTGGAGGGGAGCGAACGCGTGGAGATCAAGAACATCACGTCGTACAAGGGCGTGGAAAAGGCCCTCACGTTCGAGGTCACCCGCCAGAAGAACGCACTCCGCCGGGGCCAGAAGATCGTGCGCGAGACCCGCCACTTCGTCGAGGCGCGGGGGGTCACCACATCGGCCCGGAGCAAGGAGATGGAACAGGACTACCGGTACTTCCCCGAGCCCGATCTCCCGCCGGTAAGAGTCGCCGGCTGGGTCGACGGGATCGTTCTGCCCGAGCTCCCGGACGCCCGGCGCCAGCGGTTTATGGCCCAGTACGGCTGCTCCCTCATCCATGCACGGACACTGACCGGTGACCTGCGACTCGCGGATTTCTACGAGAAGGTCGCAGCGGGCACCGATCCCGTCCTTGCGGCAACGTGGGTCGCCGACACGCTCCTTGGCGAGCTCAATTACCGCGACATGCCGGTCGCGGCGGTCCCGAGCGACACTTTTGCCGAACTCGTCGCCCTCGTCCAGGAAAAGAGCGTCACCGACCGGAACGCGGTCGAAGTCCTGCGTATCCTCCTTGACCAGATCAAAGAGAAAGGCAGCTGCGAGGGTCCGCGGGCATGCGTCGAGAGGCTGGGGCTGCGCATCATCGGAACCGGGGCCCGGGAGGGAGACGATCCCCTGGCCAGCGCCGCACGCGAGGCCATTGCGGAAAACCCCCGGGCAGTCGAGGACTACCGGGCCGGCCGCAAGGAGGCCCTCAACTTCCTGGTCGGGCAGGTCATGAAGAAGACGAGGGGATGTGCAAAGCCCTCTGACGTCAACGCCGTCCTCATCCGGCTCCTGTCCGGGGAGGAATGAGGCACCTATGCACCTCGTCGTCGCGGAAAAGAACATCTCGGCACGGAGGATTGCCTCGATCCTCGCGGGCAAACAGAAAGTCACGGAAAGCAGGGACGGCGGGATTGCACGGTACACATTCGACGGGACGGTCGTCGTCGGCCTCAAGGGGCATGTCGTCGAGGTTGACTTCGTGGAAGGGTACTCGAACTGGCGGAGCGAGTCCCGGACCCCCCGGAGCCTCATCGATGCCCCGACCACGAAAGTCCCCACCGAGAAGAAGATCGTTGCCCTTCTCCAGAAACTTGCAAGAAACGCCACGAGGGTGACGATCGCGACAGATTTCGACACGGAGGGGGAACTCATCGGGAAGGAGGCCTACGAACTCGTCCGGGCCGTAAACCCGTCCGTCCCGGTCGACAGGGTGCGGTTCTCGGCGATCACGCCGGAGGAGATCCGCAATGCCTTTGCCCACCCGACCACGATCGACTTTGCCCTTGCATCGGCCGGCGAGGCACGCCAGGTCATCGACCTCATGTGGGGGGCCTCCCTGACACGCTTCCTCTCGCTCGCGGCAAAGAGGGGGGGATCAAACATCCTCTCCGTCGGGAGGGTGCAAAGCCCCACGCTCGCGATGATCGTCGACCGCGAACGCGAGATCGAGGCATTCCGGCCCGAGAAGTACTGGCAGCTCCACCTCCTGACGGAAAAGGCGGGAGAACAGATCGAGGCCCGGCACACCACGTCCCGTTTCCACGAGTACCAGGAGGCAGTGGCTGCACGGGACCGGACGGTCCCCCCCCTCACCGTCACGGAAGTCCGGGAGGGGACGAAAGTCGACCGGGCACCCTCTCCCTTTGATACGACCTCGTTCATCGTCGCCGCGGCCCGGCTCGGTTTTTCTGCCGCCAACGCCATGCGGGTTGCCGAAGACCTCTACATGAACGGGTACATCTCCTATCCCCGCACCGACAACACGGTCTACCCGGCAACCCTTGACCTCTCCCATGTGCTGGCCTCCCTCCTTCCGACGGTCTTTCATCCCGACGTGGAATGGGTGATGGCCAACAGGAGACCGGTCCCGACGAGGGGCCAAAAAACGAGTACCGACCACCCCCCGATCCACCCGACCGGGCCGGCACGCCGGGAAGAACTCGGTGAGGAGAGGTGGAAACTGTACGAACTGGTCGTCAGGCGGTTCCTTGCAACACTCTCGCCCGATGCCCGCTGGAAGACGATGAAGGTCATGCTCTCGGCAGGGGGCGAGCCCTATACCATCACGGGAGGCCAGATCCTCGAGCCGGGGTGGCGGAAAGTCTACCCCTACAGTGCGGCAACCGAGTCTCTCCTGCCGGGTTTCAGGCAAGGTGAAGTCCTCCCGATCCGCGAGGTCAGGATGGAGGAGAAGGAGACCCAGCCCCCGCCGCGGTATACCCAGAGCCGGCTTATCCAGAGGATGGAGGAACTGGGCCTTGGAACCAAGAGCACGCGGCACGAGGTCATCCAGAAGCTGGTCTCCCGCAAGTACGTGGAAGGGAACCCCCTGCGGCCCACCCTGGTCGGGAGGGCCGTGATCGAGAGCCTCGAGAACCATGCCGATACTATCACGCGGCCCGAGATGACCCAGACCCTTGAGAGCCACATGCAGCAGATAAAGGAGAGGGCGAGGAAGAGCGACGAGGTCGTCCAGGAGTCGCGGGGGATGCTCCACCAGGTCTTTGACCAGCTCGAGGCCCACGAGCAGGAGATCGGGGAAGATATCAGGGACCAGACCGCCGAGGAACTCAAAGTGGGTCCCTGCCCGGTCTGCGGGCATGACCTGCGGATCCGGCACATGAGGGGCCAGAACCAGTTCATCGGGTGTACCCACTACCCGGAGTGCACATTTAACATCGGCCTGCCGTCGGCAACGTGGGGGTATGCCGTCCGGACAGAGACCGTCTGCCCGGAACACGGCCTCTCCCACGTCCGGCTCGTCCGGAAAGGTTCCCGTCCCTGGGACCTGGGGTGTCCCCTCTGCTCCCAGCTCCGCTCCCTTGGCGAGAACATCGCAATGATCCCCTCGGCAGGACCCGATCTTGTGGAGAAGATGGCCCATGCGCACCTCTACTCCGTCCAGGACCTCCTCCAGACACCTGCCGACCAATTGGCCGACCTCCTTGGGATCCCGCGGGAAAAGGCCGCTGCTATCCAGAATGAGGCCAAAGACCTCCTGCAGCTGCTCCGTGCCCGGTCCGACTGCAGGAAGTTCGTCCGGTCCCTCATCGTGCCCCGCCGGGGCAGGAGTCCCGGGGGTATCCTCAAGAAACTTGCCGCGGCCGGGATCAACAGCATCGGTGACCTCGTCCGGGCAAACCCAACCCTCCTCGGCGAGGCCGGGCTCTCCGAAAAAGAGATCGCTGACCTCCAGGGGGAGGCACGAAAAGAGAGTGGTATGCGACAGATGAAGGAGGCGGGGATTCCCGCGGCGAGCATGAAAAAATACATTGAAGCAGGTTTCTGCACGCCGGAATCGCTCCTTTCCGTCCATCCCCTCTTCATTGCCCAAAAAACAGGGATCTCCCCCGACACGGTCTTCCGGCACGTGGAACTGGCCGCCCGCCACCTCGGCAGAAAAGCCCCGCCGCGGGTCAGCCGGGCGAAATACGCGAAGGGAAGGGCAGAGCTCCTTGCCATCCCCGGCCTGACGCCTCCTATTTACGACTCCCTCCTCGCCTGCGGGGTCTACGACCTTGAAACACTCCACGAAGCGGACGCGTCCCGGCTCGCGGCCGGGTGCGGGCTCTCCCCCGACACGGTATCTGCCCTCCGGAAAGCGGCACCCCGCACAAAGAAGAAGAAGTCCAAGGATGATATCATAGTCATCTGAGAGGGAGACTGCCGATGCACATCAACTGGAAGAGCTGGACCCACGTGACCAAACTTGATCCCGAAAAACACCTCTCCCCCGAGCAGATCCGGGGGGTCGTGACGAGCGGGACAGATGCCCTGATGCTCTCCGGGACGCTGAACGTCACCCGGGAGAACACAAAAGAACTCCTGCACCAGGTCGCAGAATACGGCCTCCCCCTCGTCCTTGAGCCAGCCGGCCCGGAAGTTGTCATCAGGGACGGTATTGACCTCCTCTTTGTCCCGAGTGTCCTCAACACAAGAAACGTCGAATGGATCGTGGGAAAGCATACCCAGTGGGTGCTGCAGCAGGAGATCGAGTGGGACCGCGTTGTCCCGGAGGCGTACATCGTCCTCAACCCCAATTCCTCTGTCGGTAAGGTCACGGCAGCCCAGTGCACCCTCTCGCCAAAAGAGGCCGCTGCATTCGCAACGGTCGCCGACCGCTACTTCCACTTCCCCATTGTCTACATCGAGTACTCGGGGATGTACGGCGACCCGGCGATCGTCAGGGCGGTGTGCGAGGCCCTCGACACCTCGGTCCTCTACTATGGCGGGGGGATCGACTCGCCCGAGAAGGCCGCGGAGATGGCACGGTTCGCCGATACCATTGTGGTCGGGAACGCCGTCTACGAGAAGGGGATCGACGTCCTGCGGGCAACCGTCAGGGCCGTTATCTAAAAAGGGGCGGGGTGGCCACTCCCTTCGGGACAGGGAACGATGAAAGCGCCGGTAGACTATCGCGGAGATAACGAGCCGGATGCCTGATATCAGTTTTGTCCTCGTCCAGCCGCTCTACGAGGGGAACGTCGGTTTTTCCGCACGGGTAATCAAGAACTTCGGGTTCTCCCGTCTCGTCCTGGTTGACCCCTGTCCCCTGGGCGACGACGCCCTTGCCCGGGCCGCACACGCATCCGACGTCCTGAAATCGGCCCGGGTCTGCTCCCTCGAGGATATGTTTTTGGAAAGTGACATCACGGTGGCGACCACCGGCGAGGTTGGAAAGACTATCTGCCACCCGATGAGGATGCCCTACTGTTCCCCGAAAGAGCTCCGGGAGATGATCGGGGACGTCGCAGGGACCGTCTCTATCCTCTTTGGGCGTGAGAACTGGGGTCTGAACAACGAGGAGATACGGCGGTCTGACATCGTGTGCACGATCCCGACGTCGCCGGACTACCCCATCCTCAACCTCTCGCACGCCGTTGCCATCATCGCGTACGAACTTGCCGGCCTCCCCCGCGGCGAGTACCTGCTCGCCGGCAGGGAACAGATGGAGCACCTCTACCGGCACATCGATCAGTACCTGACCCTCATCAACCACCCGGCCTTCAAGCGGGAGGGGACCATGCTCATGATGAGGAGGATCTTCGGGCGGGCCCGGCTCACCGCCCGAGAGGCATCGACCCTCCACGGCCTCATGCGGCGGTCCGAGTGGCACATCAGGCATGACCCGAGAGCCGGGAGTCCTCCCGGGGAAGACGACATGGAGGATTCCTAATAGGGAGCTGCAAGGTCCGGATAGCAGGGGGACAGGCCTCCCGGCGCTCCGAAAAAAAACGTGTTGGATACGCGGAAGATAGAGCAGAACGAGGAGCAGGGACCGGGACAAAGAGAGAAAAAGCATCTCCACGGGGAGATTTTTTGGGGAGGGACAAACCGGATAATTATTGGGGCGGCAAGCCCGACAGAGTTACCATGAAAGGTGCGCTTGGTGTGGGCCTTGCCTGCCTTGTACTGGTTGTTGCCCTCTCTTCCTCGGGGTGCAGCACGCCCGGGCCCGCCGGTGCGGTGCCAGAGGTCACCACGCCGGCTGAACTGGCAGGGTTCGTCACACATGCCGCAGAATACGCCCGGTCTGTTGGGAGAGAGGCGGCCATTGCCACATTTTCCCAAAGGACCGGGCCGTTCTCCCGGGGAGACCTCTATATTTATGCGTACGACAATAACGGGACGCTCCTTGCACACCCCTACCAGGAGGAGGCCGTCGGGACGAACAGGCTCAACTGGACCGATAGCCGGGGCCTGCCCGTCATCCGCATCGGTGCCCACGTGGCAGCCCACGGGGGCGGGTTTATCGCATATCTCTACCCGGCACCGAATTTGGGCCCGATAAACGAGTCGCACCGGGAAACGTACGTCCCGAAGATCGGGTACGTCTGCCCGGCAGGCGGGGACCTGTGGGTCGGGTCGGGCCTGTACTTCTCTGACCTCGCGGGCATGGGGCCACGGGGGATGCCGCCTGCCGTCGAAAAAATGACGGACCTTGTCAGACAGGGGGCAGAATTTGGCCGGTCCCACGAGGACGGGGAGGCCTTTGCCGCGATATCGAATGCCTCGGGGATGTTCGTGGACGGGGAGGGACACTACCTGTACGCGTACGACTATAACGGGACACTCCGTGCGCATCCCCATCTCCGGGAAGCGATCGGGACGAACCTGATGGCGCGGAAGGACCCCTTCGGCATGGAAAACATCCGTGCGCTCGTGGAGACGGCCACATCGGGCGGAGGGTTCATCGTCTTCGTCTGGCCCAACCCCGCACGGGGGAACAGGGATGAGTTGAAGATCGGGTACGTCCTCCCGGTCAACGACCGCTGGTGGGTTGGCTCCGGGGTGTACTTGAGTGAAATCACGGGCGTGGACACCTCTTTTCCCCCTCCCTGAAACGGGGTGCCGGGTTTTTCCCGGCGGAGGTCTTCTCCCGGCAAAAGACACGTCCCGGGGGAGACACGGGGACCGGAGGGAAGGGAGGGAAGCCCTAATACCCTTCCCCGTTCCATTTTTCTCCCATGATCCTCGTTGACTGGCAGATCATGGACAGGGTCAGGAGAGGTTTTATCACCGTCGAGCCCTTTGACCCTGGCCTGGTCCAGCCGAATTCTCTCGATATCCGGCTTGGAAATCACTTCGTATGGTACGAGGGGGGCGACGCGGTCATTGACCCCTACGTGGCAGAGACAGTCTGCCGGGGCACCCGCGAAACCGTCGCGGACTCGATCGTCCTTTCCCCCGGCCAGTTCATGCTCGCCGAGACCCTGGAGGTCATCGGCCTCCCGGACAACATCGTCGCGAGCATCGAAGGCAAGAGCAGTATCGCCCGGCTCGGGGTCGAACTGCACCAGACCGGGGGGTGGATCGATGCCGGGTTCCGGGGCTCGATCACGCTCGAGATGTGCAACGTGAACGCACGACCCGTGCGGGTATACGCCGGGATGCCGATCGGTCAACTGGTGTTCTACCCGACCGAAAAGGCTCTCTCCCCCTACAACGTCAAGAAGGATGCCAAGTACATGGACCAGAGGCAGGCAACGCTCTCGCGGTACCACCAGAATATCAGGGATATCTGAATGGGTATATACCGGATGAAATCAGATAAGGTAGGGATGAATCCGAGAGGGATGGAGCGAAAGTATGCGACTTCTCCTGTTACATTCTGATTTTATTGAGTTTGAAGCAAAACAGAAGACCGGCATGGCCGAAGAGGACCAGCCGCTCAAGGGGTTCGTCGAGGAGGCCCTCGTCGTCTTCTGTGCCGTGGAGTCTGTCGACGAGGACGATATCCCGGGCGTCGTCGAGCAGGCCGGGGAAGAGATATCAAAGACCGCTGACCAGCTCTCCGTCGAAAATATCGTTCTCTACCCGTACGCGCACCTCTCAAGCGACCTCGCCCGGCCCGACGCGGCAGTCGGGGCGTTGAGGATGCTCGAGCACCTCCTCGTCGATATCGGGTTCGAGGTGAAGCGGGCGCCGTTTGGGTGGTACAAGTCGTTCCGCATCTCCTGCAAGGGCCACCCCCTCTCGGAGCTCTCGCGCACGATCCTGCCCACCGGGGAAGGGGCAAAGAAGGAGAAGAAGGAGGTGACCCACGAGTTCTTTGTCCTGACACCCGACGGGAAGCGCCACGATGCAAAGGACTTCATGGACAACTCCCCCTTCGGCTGCCTCGTCCGGAAGGAACTGGGCGAGCCGTCGGAAGGCGGCGGCGAACCTGCCCACGTCGAGCTGATGCGGGGGAAGGAACTCGTCGATTACGAGCCGGTATCGGACGTGGGACACCTCCGGTGGCTGCCGAAGGGAAAGCTCATCCGCGACCTGCTTGCCGACTACGTCCTCTCGCGGCTTCTTCCGTACGGGGCCTCCCCGGTCGAGACCCCGGTGATGTATGACCTCGCCGACCGGGCGATCTTTGAACACGCCGACAAGTTCGGGGAACGCCAGTACCGGTTCAAGAGCGGGACGAGGAACATGATGCTCCGGTTCGCAGCCTGTTTTGGGATGTTCTCGATCATGCGGGACATGCACATCTCCCCAAACACCCTCCCCATAAAGATGTACGAGCTGTCCACGTACTCGTTCCGGCACGAGCAGAAGGGGGAGGTCATCGGCTTGAAGAGACTGCGTGCGTTCACGATGCCCGACATGCACACGCTCTGCCTCGACATGCCGCAGGCGCTCCAGTGCTTCGAAGAGCAGCTCGTGATGGGCTGGGAGACGGGGAGGGACTTTGGGACAGGACTCGTGGGTGTTATCCGGTGCACGCGGGACTTCTACGACCAGTACAGCGACTGGGTCGCAAAGATGGTCCAGGTATCCGGGTGCCCCCTGTTGATCGAGATCCTCTCTGAGAGGGTCCACTACTGGGCGGCAAAGGTGGACCTCGCCGCCATCGATGGCCAGGGACGGCCCATTGAGAACCCGACGGTCCAGATCGACGTGGAGAGCTCCCTCCGGTTCGACATCAAGTACCACCTCGACGGAAAGGAAGTCCACCCCCCGATCCTCCACTGTTCACCAACGGGATCGGTCGAGCGGGTCATCTGTGCTATCCTCGAGAGCTGTGCCAGGCAGGATGTGCCTCGCCTGCCGACCTGGCTCTCCCCGACCCAGGTCAGGGTCATCCCCGTCGCCGAGCGGCACCTTGCGTATGCAACAGGGGTTGCATCCGAACTCAACGGCAGCCGCATCCGGGCGGACCTCGACGACCGGGACGAGAGTGTCTCAAAGAAGGTTAGGGAAGCAGCCGTCGACTGGGTCCCGTTCGTGGTCGTGGTCGGGGACTCCGAGGTCGAAAGCGGCAGGCTGACGGTGACGATCCGGTCCCGGTCGGAACCAAAGAAGCCCTTCAAGGAGACATTCACCCTCCCCGAACTCGTTGCTGCCGTCCGGGCAGAGGCCGGCGAAAAACCCTTCCGTCCCCTCTATACCCCGATGCACCTCTCAAAGAAGCCACGGTACATCTGAGGTCTTTCCCAGCCGGCTCCTCTTTTTTTTTCTCCCGGTCCCACAGAGACCCCTTCCAGTGAAATCTATCTTCGTAGTACGAGACTGAATTCCTCCCGGAATCTGCCGGCAGATCCATTTTGGGGAGGGGCGCTGGTCTGTCCTTTTCCGGGTCGCCGGCACGCACTCTTTATGACGGTTCTCCACCATACCGGAAAAGCAGATGGAACAGGTCTGCCGCCAGTGCGGGCGCTGCTGCGAGCGGTGGGGATGGGGGCAGGCGGGGTCAGCCGGGGACCTCGTCCCCTGGGTCCGGGCCGGGAGAGAGGATATCCTCCGGCACGTCTCGGTCCGGCTTTCCGGCGGCGGCTGGGTTGCAGGCACCACCATCACGGAAGACGATCTCTCCTCCGTGGTTGCCGTCCGGTACTGGCAGGACGAAAATGGCCGTCCCCTCCGGCACTGCCCGTTCCTTGCGAGGCGGGAGGATGGGCTTGCCTGGTGCCGTATCCATGACGTCCGGCCTTCTGTCTGCCGGGAGTACGCTCCCTGGAACTGCACCGACGGAGACTACCTCCAGGTGAAGTGCCCGGCGTGCCGGGACCAGTTGCCCTGAGACGTCCCGTGACTAACCACGGCGACGGGGACCCGTTGTAACGGTAAAGTCACGGGTGTGGCCGGAGGGCGCTGCGGAGGGTGACGGAGAGAAAAATTCCCGGAAAAAGGATGATACTCCAACCTTTTTTCCGGCATTACCTGACGTGGGGAAACACGTCTTTCCAGAAGTTGAGGCTCTCTACCTCGCTCAGAGTGGGGCGGTGTTCTTTTGGCAGTGCCATCCTCTGGTCAGCGACCGCAAGGTGCGTGTATCCCATCCGCTCCATCTCCTCGATCTTTTTGATGCAATCTTCTGCCGAATGGAAAACAGTGATAATCTGACTTGCAAAGGCCTTTGACATTGCACCGCCCTGGATAGTCCCGGCTTCCTGCTGGATGAGATCGGGGTTGACCGCCCCGTCCGGGTCGTAGATGTACGAGAAATGACCGACGCGTTCCATTGTCCGGGGGTCTTTGCCTGCTGCCCTGGCACTTGATTCGAACGCCGGCCAGAGTTCGTCCTTAATGTAGCGGGGATTGTTCGCAATGCTGATGACATGATCTCCCAGGCGTCCTGCCAGCTCCGCTGCCCGGGGCCCGATGGCACTGACGTACACGGGGATCTTGACTTTTGGCTTTGTCAGCAGGACCGCTTTATTGAGCGTGTAATACTTCCCTGCGTAGCTGACGGGGGTGTCGCTCGTCCAGAGCCTGTGTATGAGAGTGAGGGCCTCTTCGAGCATCTCGAGCCGGGTGGCATTGGAGGGCCACTCTCCGCGATACACTGCCATCTCGTTCGGCGGCTCTCCCGTCCCGACTCCGAGCCCCACGCGGCCGGGGTACATCGCCCCCATCGTGGCAAAGGCCTGTGCAACGATGGCCGGGTGGTACCGCATGATGGGAGCGGTGACACCGGTGATGAAGGGAACCCGCCGGGTTGCCTGGAGCGATGAACTCATGACCGTCCAGGCGAAGTTGCATTCGGTCCCGCCCGGCATGGCAATCAGGTGGTCTTCGACCCAGAGCGTGTCAAAACCAGTTTTTTCGGCAGCTATTGACAGTTCAAGGCTCCCGGAAGGTGACAAGGCATCACCAATGGAAAAATACCCAATCTTGATCCCCATCTCGTGTCCTCTTTATAATTTTTTACCATTTTTGATAATTTACTAATCAGTATGGCATAAAATTATAAAAATGTCTACCCTTTGTGATAACCATGAGACCTTCCCGGAGATAAAAATAGTCAGTCTTTTATTTTTTGACCGGGCATAGTGGGATGGGTAAAAAAATGTTCCGATTGGACAAGAACTCAACGTACATGATGCCGGCCCATTTCGGTGGCAATGCATTCGATCCGTCCTACAAGGCCGTCATGCGTTCAACAATGCTGAGCATGACCTTTGAGACCGACCGGCAGGCACTCGAACAGTATATCCCCGAGGAACTTGAACTCCGGTCACCGGAGGTGCAGGTAGCCCTAAGTCAGTTGTACGAGATCAACTGGCTTGCGGGCGGCTATTACAACCTCATCAATGTTTCTTCTCCCGTCAGGTTCAACGGGTCAAAGGACCACGTCGAAGCAACATATCCTCTCGTCCTCTGGGAGAACAGGACAGCTCCCATCCTCACCGGGAGGGAACAGACAGGTGTACCAAAGATATTTGCCGATATCGAAGACCTGCACGTTTCAAAGCCGTACTACGCAACATCCGTATCTTATGAGGGGAACACCTTTCTCACGATGAATTTTGAAGCAAAAAAAGAGGTCACCGGGAATGACTTTGACGCCTTAAAATCGCAGATGAAGTCACTTGATGTGATCGGCTGGCGGTATATTCCAAAGGTCGGCGCCCCGGGTGCAGACCTCTCGCAGTTCATTTACTTCCCGCAATGGATGGGGCTTGAGAAAGCGTGGACGGGAACCGGGACGTTCCGCTGGACGGAACTGACGCCGATGCAGAATCCACGGCAGCACCATATCATCAGGGCGCTTGCCTCGCTCCCGGTAAAAAGGATGAAGCAGTCCGTACTGGCGGAAGGAGAAACCATCCTCGACACTCCCAACTCCCGGTTACTGGTATAAATACCCACTTCGTCATTTCGAGGGGGGAGTCGGGGGCGACCAGCCCCCCCTTTTGGTTCTTATCCACCCCCCTAAAAAAGGCAAAAGGCCATTTTTTTTATCACCTTTATTTTGGCTCTTCGCTATTTTGAGTGGGTGGACGGGAACTGAAGTGGGGGCTGGTCGCCCCCACACCCCCACATGGGGATAGACCCGCCGCCCCCGAAGGGCGCCCCGGCGGCGGTTTCACCATTCATTTCGCATTAAGTCGATATTTTTTTGGATTAACCAGTTCAATCCAGCGAGAGGCTATAACCCATTCATACAACTTACCCACTTGAAATGACGAAGAGGGTTTATTTTTCGATAACTGCGATATTATTCGCAGTTTACGCCAGGTTGATATCGTCATCTCCCCATACTGCCTCACGATAAACAATGGTTCACCGTCACCACCTCGCCGTCCTCTGGTGCTGCATCCTCCTCGCCGGCGTGCTTGCCGGGGGGTGCATGAACATCCCTGCGACAACGAGTCCTGCAAACCCGGAGATCAGGAAGTTCAACTCCACTGCCGAGATCGAAGAGTATCTCCGCAATTCGATGGCATATGCTTCGCAGGACGCAATGTATCGCACGGTAGTCCCGACCACCGCCTGGACAGGCTCCCTTTCGAAGGCGGAAGCCCGGACAGACCAGGCCTCCGGGACCGGCATCCCGGCACCAGCGATCCCGGGCATGGCCGACTACTCGCGGACCAATGTCCAGGTTGTGGGAGTCGACGAGCCTGACATCGTCAAGAATGACGACCGGTACATCTACACCATCTCGGGGCAAAACCTCGTGATCATCGATGCATACCCGGCAGAACGTGCCTCGGTCGTGTCTGTCACGGAGATTTCCGATACGCCCCGGGACATATTCGTCTACGGGGACCGCCTCGTCCTCTTCAGCACGGGAACGCACGAGGTGGATCCGAGAACCATCGGTGAAGATATTGATGGAAAGAGCATGCCGGTGCCGCCCTATTATCGCTTCTCCCCACCCGTCACGCATGCCACCATCTACAATATCCGGGAACGGGCAAAGCCACAAGTCATCAGGGACTACTCGATCGAGGGGGATTACCTCGATGCACGGATGATCGGGTCGCTTTTGTACCTCGTCACCCAGGAGTATGTTTACCCGTACTGCGATGCCCCGGTGACCGTCCCGCTCCTCCGCGAGGGGACAAAGACTGTCGTCCGGCCGGACGTCTGGTACTTCGATAACCCCGAGTCCCAGTACACCTTCACCACGATCACAGCGCTCGATGTCGCGACCGGGAATGAACGGGACGCCCAGACCTACCTGCTCGGCAGCGAGAACACCCTCTATGTCTCAAAAGATGCGATATACGTGAGCTACCCGCGGTACCGCCCGGCTATCTACCGGGTGCAGGAAGACCTCCCGCTCCGGTCGGTTGCCGCCGGTGGTTCGATCGGACCCTCGTCCGTTATCACGGCAGACTTCAACACGCTTCCGGCAGAGGAACGCGAGTCCATCCTTGAGAGTCTCCGGAGGGGCGAAGAGGACGCCGTGCGCCGGCAGGAAGCAGACCAGACGACCACCGTCATCCATAAGATCGGAATCAAGGACGGGGCCATCACGTACCGGGCGAAGGGCGAGGTGCCCGGGACCCTCCACAACCAGTTCTCGATGGACGAATACGGCGGAAACCTCCGGGTCGCAACAACCTCGAGTGTGTACAGCCGGCGTTTCGGCCAGTATACCTACAACAACGTCTTTGTCCTGGACAGCAACATGAAAACGATCGGCGGACTGACCCACATCGCCGAACAGGAGACGATCTACGCGACCCGGTTCATCGGGGACAAGCTCTACATGGTCACGTTCAGGCGGATCGACCCCCTCTTCGTGATCGACCTCTCGGACCCAGAGAGACCAAAGGTCCTTGGAAAACTGAAGATCCCGGGATATTCCGATTACCTCCATCCCTACGACGCGACCCACATCATCGGGATCGGCAAGGAGACCGCGACAAACGACTGGGGAGGTGTCTCCACGAGCGGTGTCAAGCTCGCTCTCTTCGATATCTCGGATCTCGAAAACCCCCGTCTTATTGATAAGGTGCAGATCGGGGATGCCGGTTCAGACTCGGCTGCCCTTTCGGACCACCATGCATTCCTCTTTGACAAGGCAAAGAACCTGCTCGTGATACCCATCCGTGCCGTCACGGCTGAACCGGTCGTCAAAGGGGACTCTTTCTCCCCGTATCCGAGGGTATGGTATGGCGCATACGTGTTTGGTCTTTTCCCGGAGACCGGGTTTTGCCTCCGAGGCACGGTCCAGCACGGCAGCGGTGAGGGTGGTTACTACTCCACCGTGATGACCCCCTCGTCCGAGGTAAAAAGGTCGCTCACTATCGATAACGTGCTCTATACCATCTCTGGAAAACAGGTCAAGGCAAACCCGCTCGACAACCTCTCCACAACACTGGCAAAGATACCCCTTCCCCCGGCAGGAGACATCCACTACCCCACGGTGGTCAAGTAAGGAGGGGGGGAGAGATTTATTATTTTTGAGAATGAGGTGCAATGGTCATTTTCAATAAAAAAGTTTTGAATCTGGGTTATTGAGCATTGGGGGAACACCTGGTACACGCATTTCAGCAGGGTTAACTAGGTTGAGAGAGAAGTCTGGGAACTGATCGTAATGCACAAGTCTGTTTTTGTTCTCCTGGGATGCATCGTTTGCGTCATGGTGATCGCGTCCGGCTGCACGAGTCCTTCCCCTTCCACTACGGCACCACCTGCTGCCACGACCGGAACTCCCGTGGTCTCACCCCCGCACGGGACCACGACCCCGGTTCCGGCTCACGGGACCCCCTCCTGGGCTGGGACCTGGAACATGACCTGGCGTGAGACGAATGGCAACCAGACTCCCTCGGTTGCAACATTCACAGAGGCAGGAAATACCGTGTACGGGAATTACAGTTACACCTATCCCGGTGAGGGCACCTTTACCGGATATTTGAACGCCACTGTAAGGGAAAACACTCTTACCGGGACGTATTATGAAAGTGACGATGATGTGGGGTATTTCATCTTCGTCTTGTCCGCGGATGGAAACTCGTTTACAGGCCGCTGGGTTCACGCCACGAACCAGAGCGAGCTCAACACCACCGTGAACTTCTGGAACGGCGTCCGGATGGTCCCGTAACGAATACCCTCACTTTTTTTCTTTTAGCAGGAACATTTGACGGTGTAAATGAACCTGGTTCGTTTTGATCTGACCCCTGCTGGTGGATGAGCACCACGGGCCACCCCTGGTAATGGAAGGCAACGGATCCGCACCTCCCGGCATTACCCGGTCTCTCTGGCACTTCGGGGATGGAGGTATCCCGGGATACCAGGACTATCCGGGAGGGCAGGAGAAATTCACCCAGCAGAGAGCGCATACTGCGGCCCGGGCTGGGATATACGGCAGAAGAGAGGGACTTCCCCGGGGAAAATTTCACGTTCCCTTTGCCATCCGGTACATCTGTTCGGGCAGGAGCGCAGTCATCGTTTCCGTGCTGACAGTCCCGTATTTTCCAACGTCGATGAGCACTTTTGCGAGTATCTCCTCGTTGGGCAGATTGATAACCATCACGACATCGTAGCGGCCGATGGTGTAGTAGTGGGAGACCAGTGTCCCCCCTGAATCCTCGATGACCTTTTTTACCTGGTTGTCCCGCTCCTTTGCCTCCTTCATTCTCCCGAGGGCCTTTTCACTCAATTTTCCAAGGATGATAAAGCATGGCATGATGAGGGGAATGGTGATGGGAGGGGATAAAAGTGATCCTGTCTCCAGGGATACCGCGGATTTGCCGCTGCCATGTGCACAAAAGAGGGGGCCATGGGAAGGTCCAACTGCGGAATCTCACCAGATAACTGGTTCCTGGTCCCCCTGGACCTCCCAATCGGATTCCGGGTGGTATTTTCTCACTTTTACAGCGAGCCCTTCGTGCTCGGGACCGTTGCAGGCCAGGGACCTGTCCGCGTCGCCTGCCCAAGGGCGATGCCGAACGCCTTGAAGAGGGCCTCGCACTTGTGGTGGTCATTTTTCCCCTCCATGGAGAGGTTCGCGGTAATCCCGCCGCGGATGCAGACGCTGTAGAAGAAATGCTCAAATATCTCCCTTTCCACGCCCCCGACCTTCGGGTGGGAAAACTCTCCCTTAAAAACGAGGTACCCCCTCCCGCCGCAGTCCAGGGCTGCACATGCGAGCGCCTCGTCCATGGGGATGAGGGCGTGGGCGAACCTGACCATCCCCTTCCCGTCACCGATTGCCTGCCGGAGTGCCTGCCCAAACACGATGCCGGTGTCCTCGATCGTGTGGTGGGTGTCAACATCTAGGTCCCCCTCGGCCCTGCAAGAAAAAAAGAAGTGCCCGTGCCGGGCCATCGAGGCCAGCATGTGGTCAAAAAATGCAATCCCGGTCGAAATCTCCCCGCTCCCGGGGTTGTCGAGATCCAGTTCGAGCGCAATCCGCGTCTCGTTCGTCTCCCGCATCACCTGTGCCCTCCTCATCGTGCAGCCTCCATTGCCTCCCCAAGGTCCAGCTTCCCGCTGTACAGGGCCGACCCAAGGACGACGGCGTGCGCCCCGAGGTCCCTGAGAAGACGTATATCGCTGATCGTTGTTATACCTCCCGCCACGGTGACGGGGAGGCGGGTCCTCTCCAGGAGGGCCTCGACCGGACGGGGGTCGATACCCCCCTGGAGACCTTCCACGTCGACGTTCGTGAAGAGGAGGGACCCTGCACCGCATTCCTCGAAACGATCCGCCCAGTCAAGGTAATCCCCGGCACTCGTCTGCCACCCCTCGATCGCGACCTGCCCCTGCCGGGCGTCGAGGCCTGCCATCACCCGGTCCCTGCCATACTCCCCGGAAAGCCTCCCAAGGATCGGCGGGTCCCGGATCGCGAGGGTGCCAAGGATGACACGGAAGACGCCGAGGTCGAGCCACGAGGCCGCGTCTTCGAACGAGCGTATCCCGCCGCCGAGCTGGATCTCGACACCGGTCTCCCTGATGATCTCCCTGATGTGGTGGACGTTCTCCTTCGACTGTCCAAACGCCCCGTCGAGGTTCACGACGTGGAGGCAGTCGGCACCAAGGGAAAGCCACTTGTGTGCACAGGAGAGGGGATCCCCAAAGACGGTTGCAGAATCACGCCTGCCCTGGACGAGCTGGACGCAGTTGCCGCCGAGGATATCGACCGCAGGAAAGACGCGCATATCAGGGGATCATCCTCTCGATGGACATCACGAGGATGTCCCGGGCACCCGCCCTCTTGAGGAGGTGAATCAGCTGGTATACCCTCTCTTCCTCGACGACCGCGTGGATGGCCACCATGTCCTGCCGGGACGCGACTTCCATCACGGTCGGTCCCGAGAGGCCGGGGAGGATCGATGAGATCTCGGCGACACGGGACCTCGGGGCGTTCATCATGAGGTAGCACTGGCCCCTCGCCCGTATCACGCTCTCGAGCGCGACACCGACTTCCTCGATCTTGGTCTTCTTTGTCTCCAGGGAGCGGTGGTTTGCGATCAGCACGGTGCTCGTCCCGAGAACGTTATCAATGACCCTGAGCCGGTTGGAACGCAGCGTGTTTCCGGAGCTCGAGAGGTCGATGATTGCATCCGCAATCCCGAGGTAGGGCGTTGCCTCACAGGCCCCGCCGACGGGGACGAGGGTGACGGGGATATCCATCTTCTCAAAGTAGTCGCCGGCGATGACCGGGAACTCTGTTGCAACGCGGGCGCCTGCAAGGTCACGGGGAGTTTTATACGGCGCCTCCTCCCGCACCGCGAGGACGAGCGTCGCCTTCCCGAACCCCAAATCAAGGATTTCGGCAACATCGGCACGACGCTCGACGACCATGTCGTGCCCGGTGATCCCAAGGTCGGCAGCCCCGAGGTGCACGTATTCAGGGATGTCCACAGGGCGTGCAAAGAGGACTTCGATCTGCGGGTCGGGAGTCCGTGCGACCAGCCGCCGTTCCGGTCCCTCGTCAAGGTGGAGCCCGCTTTTTTCGAGGAGCTCGAGGACGGGTACGGATATCCGTCCCTTGTTAGGGATGGCCAGGCGGACGACAGGCCCGCCCGCCGGGGCCAGAGAGTCCCTTCCGGGATCAGAACGTCTTGATCTCGCCACGGATGATCTTCTCTGTGATGCAGGTGACCTCGGCAAGGCCGTGGTCGATGATTGCCTCGATATCGGGCCGAATCGACTTCAGCTCGAAATCAGGCTTCGGCAGGACCTGGACACTCGCGACGAGGGGCTGGTCGATCGGCTTTCCGATCTGGGAGAGGAGCCGGATGTAGATCTCTTCGATGCCGTCCACGGACCGGACGCACTCCTGGGCGAGCTGGGTCGAGAGGATGTTGTAAATCTTGCCGATGTGGTTGATGGGGTTCTTGCCGCTCGTGGCCTCCATGCTCATCGGCCGGTTGGGGGTAATGAGGCCGTTGCACCGGTTACCCCGTCCGACGGACCCGTCGTCCCCCATCTCGGCCGACGTCCCGGTTACAGTCAGGTAAACGCTGCCGCTGTCGATATCGTCGGCTGTGTTGACGGCAACGCGGACCTTGCGCGGCGTGTACTTCCTGGCAACCGAGAGCGCGTGCTCCTCGAGCATTTTCTTGAACTCGATGTACTCGGCAAGACCCGCACAGTACCGGTCGACCATTGCGCAGGCGAGGGTGAGAGTGATCGTATTGCCCTCGCGCAGGCCCATGATCTTGATGTCCTGGCCGATGACCGGGTATTTTGGCCGGAGTGTCTGGTCGATGTAGTCGCTGAGGGCAAGGATGATCGTCTCCGTCTCCGAGAACGGGGCATGCCCGACGCCAAAGGAGGTATCATTGGCGCGGGGAGGGGTGTTCTGGCACGGCTTGAAAACATCGCGGAGGTCGGTTGACCCTGTCCCGAGGCGGCAGTCGACGATCACATCGCGTTCCAGGTTGAGGTTGGTCAGGGTCTTTCGCAGGTAGTCCCGGGCCGCCTCGATGGCAATCGCATCCGTGGGGATGTTGATCCCATTGAACTGCTTTGTTGCCCGCCCGTCGATGAGAATGTAGATGGGGCGGATGACCTTCCCGCCACCGTACCGGGGCTGCGACTCCCCTGCCACGATCTCTCCCTGGTCGGTGTTGTGGTGCAGGATTGCCCCGCATTCCTCGATGTAGGCAAGGGAGAGGGCCCGGCTGATAGATTCGGCAATGCCGTCGGCAAGGCTGTCGGGATGCCCGATGCACTTCCTTTCGACGAGTTCGATCTCCTGGCGTTCCAGCGGGATCTGGTGGAGTTCCTCGACCCTGATATTTCTCTTCAAGTGTATCCCTCGGTAACCGGATGGGTAATCAGTATAAAAACGACGGGAAGGCACATAATCATTCCTTTATGGAAACGAAAGTTGAATTTACCGGTCAGGCAGCATCTGCCGTCCGGAAAACGGGAAGGGAGGTGAGGTAACAATCATTTCCGCCGGAAGAATCTCCAGAAACCGCGCTTATTCTCCTTCTCCTGCTCTGGTTCCAGGCTTTTTGAAGGACGGGCAGGACTCCTTTCGACCGGCAGGGCGGCTCCTGCAGGGGCATGGACCATCCGGGTCCCGCAATAGGGGCAGAAATTGGCGGCAGGAGGTATCCGGTGCCCGCAGTGGTAGCAGAACTGGATCTGCGTGACGGACGTGCCCTTCTGGACCGGGGGGGCTGCCGGTGAGGGGACAGGGCTCTCCTCCCGGGCGGGTGCCCGCCGGGGCGGGGGTGACTCCTCCTCCCGCCGCGGGGGTGGGGAGGGAAATACCATCGTCTCTGATAGTGCCCGTGCCTCCGGGGAGAGGGGGGCGACAGGCTCCTTCCTGGCCGTTTCCTGGGATGATGCCTCGCGGGACGGCGCGGGCCGCCGGCTGTGGTGGATGAGGTGCATCCATTCTTCAGCCTCGGAGACCCGGTCTTTCCCGGTATGGACAAATGTCATCTTCATCGTCCGGATATCATCTTCGGAGGTCCGGATAGAGAGGACGAGGATGGGTTCCTGGAGCGATGAGTGTTCCAGGTACCCGTCGATGATGGATTCCCGGGGGATCTCCTTGGCAGTCACACCCGGGGACTTCTGGCCCGGGTCCGTGAGGAAGAGACGTGCGTCTGTCAGGTATGCGTCAAATGTGAACTTCTTAATCTGGATCTCCGGGGTGTATATGAGGAGTTCTTCCCCGGGCCGCAGGTACTGGTCCGGTCCCCGGAGGTCTTCATCAGTATCCGGAAAGTCACTGCCTGTGGTCTGCCGGTCTCTCATCTTTCCTCCCACCGTGATGGTACATAGAGTGGTATTTCAAGATGTTAAAGGGTTTTTCACGGTGTACACCGCGACCAGCCCCCTGCCGAACGTGCACGATCAGAGCAGTTCCTTGATCAGGCGAGGGACTTCCGAGGGCCGCGATGCGACCGGAACCCCGATTTTCTTGAGCCGTTCGATCTTTGACCGGGCATCACCCTCCCCTCCCTCGATGATGGCCCCGGCGTGCCCCATGCGCTTTTCCGGAGGGGCAGAGAGCCCCGCGATGTAGGCGGCAACAGGCAGGTCCGTCGCCCGTGCCCCCTCTTCCTCGAGGGAACCCCCGACCTCCCCGATGATAACAACCGCGTCGGTCTGGTCATCCTCCTCGAACCGGTAAAGGACATCAATGAATGTCTGGCCGATCACGGGATCGCCCCCGATCCCCACGATCGTGCTCTGCCCGAGTCCCGCCCGCGTCAGTTGGTCGACGATCTCGTAGGTGAGGGTCCCGCTCCGCGAGATGACGCCGATGTTTCCCCGCGACGAGAGGTGGACCGGCATGATGCCCATTTTGATCTCGCCGGGGGAGAGAAGGCCCGGGCAGTTGGGCCCAATGACGTCGCATCCATGGAGGCGGGCAAAGGCAATCGCCTTCATCGTGTCGTGGACGGGTATGTGCTCGGTGATCACGACGGCAAGTGAGAGACCGGCACTGGCTGACTCCATGATCGAGTCGGCCGCGGCGGCCGCAGGGACAAAGATGACGCTTGCGGTCGCATCGTGCTCCCGGAGGGCATCGCGGATGCTGTTGTAGACCGGGACACCGCCGACCTCCTGGCCTGCCTTCCCGGGGGTTACCCCGGCAACCACACCCCTGCCACCGACCGTGCGGGCATACTCGTTCATGAGGGTGATGTGGAAGAGTCCCTGTTTCCCTGTCGCACCAGTCACGATGACGCCGGTATCCCTGTCAGCGTAGATCATCGTGCCGCCTCCACTGCTGCTTTCACGGCGTGTTCCATGCTGTCGAGCATCCGGTAACCGGCCTGCCGGAGGATCTCCTGCCCTTCCTTCTCGTTTGTGCCGGCGAGCCGCACTATCACGGGCTGGCTGATCCCGGCCTGGATAATGCCCCGCGCCACCTCGTCACAGCGGGTAATCCCGCCGAGGAGGTTGACGACGATGACCTTCACGGTCGGGTCTCCCGCAACGAGTCGGACCGCGTGCATCACCCTTTCCTGGTCCGCACCGCCTCCGACGTCGAGGAAGTTTGCTGCCCTCCCGCCGTAGTACTCGATGAGGTCGAGGGTCGCCATGGTCAGTCCCGCGCCGTTCCCGATGACACCGATATCACCCGTGAGCTCGACATAGGAAAAACCGTGTCTCTCGGCCTCCCGTTCCCTCTCGGTGAGGTCCCGGTTCTGGGAGATCCCCTGCCGGCGGAGGGCATTGTCGTCGATGACGAGCTTGGCATCGGCCGCAAAGATCCCCCGGGGAGTTGCCACGAGAGGGTTGATCTCTGCAAGAAGGGCGTCTTTCTCGCAGAAGACACGGTAGAGGCGGTTGATGATGCCCCCCAGTTCCTTTGGTGCACCGCCGAGCAGGTCACGGACCATGAAGGGGGGCACGTCGTGCATCAGGACGGGGATGGATGCCCGCCGGAGGGCCCCGGGGGAATCTCTCGCCAGGGTCTCGATATCGACCCCTCCCTGGTCGGAAAAGAGGATCAGGGCGTTTTTCGTTGACCGGTCGATCGCAATCGAGAGGTAATACTCCTCCTGGATCTCAAGGTATTCAACTGCCAGGACTTCCCGGACCGGGATGCCCCCAATCTCGCGCGAGAAAAGTTCTCCGGCGACTGCAGGACCATTCGACCTGTCTGCCACCAGGATCCCGCCCCGTTTCCCCCGGCCCCCGATCTCCACCTGGGCCTTGAGGACAAACCGGTCACCGAGGGTCTCCATTGCGGGGCCCAGTTCTGCCGGCGAGTGGATCAGGACCCCCCGGGGGATGGGAATTCCATAGTCTTCCAAAACTTTCCGTGCCTCGTATTCCAGCAGCTTCATTGTACCCGTCCTTCTGTTGCAAGTTCGATTCCGCGTTTCATTGCCCTTATATTGAGGTCTTCTGTCCCCTTTGGGACGCTGTCAAGGATCGCCCTCTCCAGGGAACTCTCTTTGACGATACCGGTCGCCCGCACGAGTGCCCCGAGCATGATGATGTTGGCAACAATATCCCGCCCGAGTGTCATCTTCGCCTCCCGTGTAGCCGGGATTTCCAGGTACCGGCACCGGGGACGCGTGTGGACCAGGGATGAATCAAGGATCATCAGGGCATCATCCCTGACCTCGACACCGTATTTCTCAAAACCTTCCTGGGACATGATGACGAGAATATCGGGGTCGGTGACTTTCGGGTAGAGGATGGGGGAATCGTCGATGATCACTGCACTCATCGATGCTCCCCCCCGTGCCTCGGGCCCGTAAACCTGGGTCTGGACAGCATAGGTCCCGTCGTACATGACGGCAGCCCTTCCCAGGATCACGGCCGAAAGGATGATGCCCTGTCCCCCGAACCCCGAGAACCTGACCTCGTGCCTCATCTCTTCACCCCCATCGCCGGCCGGTTCCTCCGGGCCAGCTCGCCGAGAACGATGGTGTCCGGCGGGATCTCACGGCCTTCTTCATGCAGCCTCCGTACCTTCTCGACCAGCATTCCGTGGGTTTTGAAGTACTCGACCTGGTCAAGGGGCTGGCGGAACTTGTTCCTCCTCCCGTAGTTCGTGGGGCACTGGACGAGGGCCTCGATGAAGGAGAAACCAGGGGTACGCAGGCCGGCCAGGACTGCATGGGTGAGTTCCTTGACGTGGTAAGACGTCCACCGGGCCGCGTAGTTTGCCCCGGCTGCCGCCGCAAGTTCGCACAGGTCAAAGGCGGGCTCTTCAGACCCGTAGGGGGTCGTCGTCGAGAGGGCCCCGGGGGGTGTCGTCGGGCTCCCCTGCCCTCCGGTCATCCCGTAGATCATATTGTTCATGCAGACCACGGTCAGGTCGATGTTTCTCCGGCAGGCATGGATGAAGTGGTTTCCCCCGATCGCTGCAAGGTCACCGTCCCCCGTGAAGACGACGATGTTGAGGGCGGGGTTTGCCATCTTGATTCCGGTTGCGAATGCAAGGGCCCTCCCGTGCGTCGTGTGGAGGGAATCGGTCACGATGTACCCCGGGGCCCGGGAGGAGCAGCCGATGCCCGAGACAAAGACGGTCTCCTCCTTCTTCCAGCCCATCTGGTCGACGGCATTCAGGGTGCAGTTGATCACGGTCCCGTTCCCACATCCTGCACAGTAGATGTGGGGGAGCCGGTCAGCCCGCAGCCAGTCGGTGAACGTCACTTCAACCCCTCCAGCGCGGCAACCAGTTCGCCGGGCGTGTGGAGGGCACCGCCAAACCGGGGCAGCCGGATGACCGGGACGGACGTGTGCCTCTCGATCTCGCGTGCCATCTGCCCGAGGTTCTGCTCCGGGACGAGGAAAGCCCGGGCGTTTGGAAACTCCCGGAGTGCATTCTCGGAAAAAGGCCACACTGTCCTGAAGCGGAGGTGCCCAATCTCTTTTCCCGGGTTGTCATGGACGACCTGCTCCACGGTACGTGCGGGAGACCCGTAGGTGATAAAGACCAGCTCGGCATCCGGGTTCGTGACCCTGTAGTCGGCGATCTCGTGCCGCTTCCCTTCCACCTTCTCGACGAGGCGCCTGACGAGTTGCTCGTGTACCCGGGGGTTGGTCGCGCAGGGGTACCCCCTCTCGTCGTGGGTCAAGCCGGTCACGTGGACGCCGTAACCTTTCCCGAACTGGGGAAACCCGGGGACGAGGTCATCGTCGGGGTGGAAGGGCAAAACACCCTGTTTCAGGAGCTTCCTCTCCACTTTCGGGACGGAGTCCGGGATCTCGATCCTCTCGCGCATGTGCCCGATGATCTCGTCGGCCATGAGGAAGACAGGGACCCGGAACCGGTCGGCAAGGTTGAATGCCGCAGCCGTCAGTTCGTACATCTCCTGGACGCTTGCAGGGGAGAGGGCAATGATGCTGTAGTCCCCGTGGGACCCAAAGCGGCACTGCATCATGTCGGCCTGGGCCGACATCGTGGGCTGCCCGGTGGAGGGTCCTCCCCTCTGGATATTGACAATCACGCAGGGGGTCTCGGTCATCACGGCAAACCCGATGTTCTCCATCATGAGGGAGAAACCCGGTCCGCTCGTTGCCGTCATTGCCCGGGCACCGGTCCAGGCGGCCCCTATCACTGCCGCGATGCTGGCTATCTCGTCCTCCATCTGGATGAAGGTGCCACCTTTCCTGGGGAGTCTCTGGGCCATGTGCTCGGCGACCTCGGTCGATGGCGTGATGGGGTAACCGCCAAAGAAACTGCACCCTGCTGCCAGTGCCCCTTCGGCACAGGCAACGTTTCCCTGCATGAACTCGATCCGCGTCAAAACTCTATCGCCACCTTCTTCTTCTCGCCGGGTTTTTCCTCCACCCAGGAGATGGCCTGGTCCGGGCATATCATCTGGCACATGCCGCAGAGTGTCCTGCCGTACAGGGGCTGGAGCCGGGCGTTGGGACAGCGTTCGGGCCGGTCCAGGACGGGGATAACGATTCCCCTCTCGTTGGGAGTCTTCCCCGGCCGGAATATCCTGTAGGGGCAGACCATCGTGCAGAGGTTGCACCCCTTGCAGCGTTTCTCATCGATCGAAAGTTTCACGGGGAGACCTCCCGGGGGACTGAAAACCGCTTCCGGAACCGGGCCTGGGCATTCCTGCTGACCGCATCAAAGAGGTCGTTTCCCGATGCATCGATACCGACCACGAGCGGGAGGTGGTCAAGGTCGATGGCATAGACCGCTTCTGCCATGCCCAGGTCCTCGAAGTATACCCCCCGGAGTGACATCCGCGAGGCAGCGAGTGCAGCACAGCCCCCCGTGAAGGAGAGGTACACGGCCCGGCCCTTCATCTGTTCGACGACCTGCCGCCCCATCCCCCCTTTCCCGACGAGGGCCCGGACACCCCGGTCGAGGAGAAAACCCGAGAGGGCGTTCATGCGTGCCGAGGTCGTGGGACCTGCGGCAATGATCTTTCCCTGGTGGATAACCGGGCCACAGTGGTAAATGACCGCCCCGTGCGGATCGAAGGGGATCCCTTCCTCCTGCATTCTCAGGTGGGCCTCGTCCCGTGCCGTATAGACCGTCCCGGAAAGGGTCACGTGGTCCCCAGCCCGGAGCATGAGTACCTCGTGGGAGAGGGGTGTGCAGAGGTCTATCGTTGTCACCATTGCACCTCCACGGTCGCCCGCCGGCACGCCCAGCACTGGACATTGACGGCAACAGGGAGGGAGGCCGTGTGGCACGCAGCCTCCCTGATCTTCACGGCAAGGGCCGTTGTCCTGCCCCCTAGCCCCATCGGGCCGATGCAGAGGTCATTGACGGCATCGAGGATCTCGTGCTCGGCGCTGGTCATTGTATCGAGGGGCTCAAGGAGAGCCTCCTTGGCTAGGGCAGCCGCCCCGTCAAAGGTCCCCCCGATCCCGATACCGAGGACGACGGGCGGGCATGGTTTTCCACCGGCAAGCAACACGGTCTCGGCCACAAATTTCGGGACCTTGTCCCTGTCCGTCGGGAGCATCATGGCAATGCGGGACATATTCTCTGCCCCGGCCCCCTTGGGCAGGACCGTGACAGTCACCTTCTCCCCGGTCCTGACGTGGACCGCAGGCATGCCCGGCCCGGTATTGTCCCCGCTGTTCTTCCGGGTCAGCGGGTCGACGACGTTTGGACGAAGCGGGATTTTCCTGGTGGCAATCCGGACACCCTCTGCAACTGCATCAAAAATCCGGGGATCAAGCGGGATCCCGGGGGGAAGGGTGAGGTAGATGACGGGTACACCTGTGTCCTGGCAGATGGGGACCCGGAGTGACTCTGCCATGGCAATGTTGGCAAGGATGGTGTCGATCTCCCTCTGTGCGATCCCGTTCGTCTCCCTGTCCCGTGCAGCTGTGAGTGCCCGGACCACGTCCGGGGGAAGAAAGATCTCTGCCTGCTCGAGTGCAGCACAGGTTGCCCGCGTGAGACCTTCATAGAGCGCGGGGTCCGGGGAAGGGATCATGGTGCATGTAATTTGTTGATGAAAACGAATATACGTTGTGATAGACCCTCTCTGCCGCGGGTCCTGTCGGGGAATCGGGAGGTTGCAGGAGGATTATTCTGATTTTAGAATTCACGCGGTGCCCCACCCGGCATATTTCCTACGGGAAAAAGGTATCCCGCTTGTCGCGTCTCTAAAACCAATTGCCCATTTTCCCTTGCCGCAGCGTGAGGCAGAATGAGGAGAGCGTGGTCTTTACCATTGAAAAAAAAACCACATGATTCTCTCCAAGGTACCAGGATACAAAAAGAAAATCGCGGATGCGATCTTCGTAGTAACCGCCCATGACCGCCGGGCGGTCAAGCACACAGAGTGAAAATGGCGAAGCCATTTTCAATAGAAAAAGTTATGCCTGTTCCGGGACAGGAGCCGGTTGAACCCCGGTTTCCCTGATGGTCACATGCGTCGGGGACGGGAGCTTGTGACTTCCGGCCTTGAGGGCATTTTTTGCCTGGTCAAGGTACTGGGGCGTTGTATAGACCGAGAAGATCTCCTGGCCTGGTGTGACGCGGGCCGCCGTCCCGACGGGTTTTCCAAACGCCAGGCGCATCCCTTCCGAGACACGGTCAGCTCCCGCACCTGTTGCCTGCTTGTTCTCGCGCAGCACGTGGTGGGGAAAGACCCGCAGCTTGAGCCGGTAGTTCATCCTCCCGACATCCTTGATGAGGTGCCTGTTGATGCTGATACGGGCAGCCTCGAGGGCAGTATGGCGGATCTGGCATGCTTCATCAACGGCAAGGCTGACGACCAGCGGGAATTCGTCGGTCAGGTTTCCCATGTCAAACTGGACAACCTTGCTCCCCGGAATCCCGCCCATGTACTCCCTGCGGGTATAGGCCTTCTTTGCGAGGTTCCGGTACATCTTTCCTGGTTTTCGAACCATGACTCGTGACTCCTGGTCCCTGTCTGTTCTTTATAAAATGGAGATTGACGTTATTAAACCTTACTGGAAACCGCCATATTTTCCATGTGGTCGAGGACGTACCGCCTGATCCGGGCAAATTCGACACTTGTCCGTTCCCGGGGTCGGGGGAGATCGATGGGAACCACTTCCTGTATCCTGCCGGGCCGGGGGGAGAGGACGACGATCCTGTCGGAGAGGAAAACAGCCTCGTCGACGCTGTGGGTAACAAAAAGGACTGTCTTCTTTGTCTTTTCCCAGATCTCGAGGAGTTCTTTCTGCAGCATGTTGCGCGTCTGGGCATCCAGGGCCCCGAAGGGCTCATCCATGAGGAGGATGGCAGGCTCGATCGCCAGTGCCCGGGCAACAGCGACACGCTGCCGCATGCCGCCGGAGAGCTCGTACGGGTAGCGGCCGGCAAATTCCCGTAGGCCGACAAGGTCGAGGTAGGAGAGGGCCCGATCCCTCCTCTCCTCCCCCGCAAGTCCCTTGATCTCGAGGCCGAACTCGATGTTGGCAAGGACCGACCGCCAGGGGTAGAGGGAATACTCCTGGAAGATCATGGCCATCCGGGGGCTCGGGCCCTCTATCGTCTCTCCGTCAAGGACGATGGTCCCCACTGTCGCCCTCTCGAGTCCCGCCACGATCCGGAGCAGGGTCGTCTTGCCGCACCCCGAGGGACCGAGGACCGAGACGAACTCGCTGTCAGAGACTTCAAGCGTGATCCTGTCCAGGGCCCTGACTTCCGTGCCGTCCTCGAGAATGAACGATTTGGATATCCCGTCAAGTTTCAGTCCCATTCCATGCCCCTTCCCATGGTTTTTGCAGTCATCGTTCGAGCTCCCGCCAGGAGAACCACCTCCTCTCGACCCTCTTGAAGACCAGGTCAATGGCAAGCCCGATGAGGCCGATGACGACCATTCCCGCGATAATGAGGTTGGTCTGTCCAAAGTTGTAGGCATACAGGATGAGGTACCCGAGCCCCTGCGAGATCCCCGGCAGCCACTCCGCCGCAACGACACACATCCAGGCTATGCCAAAGCCGACGCGGAGACCGGTCCACACGGTGGGGGCCGCTCCCGGCAGAACGACCTTTGTGAGGATCTGCCTCTCGCTGGCTCCAAGCGTCGTTGCGACCTCGACCCAGGTCTTCTTGACGGCCCGGACACCATCGACCGTGTTGAGGAGGATCGGGAAAAAAGCCCCGATGAAGATGATGAAAACGATCGATGTCAGCCCGATCTTGAACCACGCAAGGGCCAGGGGAACCCATGCGAGGGGCGGGATGGGCCGGAGCAACTCGATGGGGGAATCGAGGAGGTCGGTGAGGGCCACTGACCTCCCCATCAGGATACCGAGGGGGATGGCGATCGAGGCCGCGAGGAGGAAACCGAGCCCGACACGCTGGATGCTGGCAAACGCATTCTCAAGGAGGCTCCCCGTCCCAAGGGTGTACGTCATGCTCATCGGGTTGGCGAGGATGGGGACGACCGTGGTGAGGGAGGGCAGGATGAATGGGTTTGCGATGAAGTATGCCGCAAGCTCCCAGGCTGCCACGAGGAGGAGGGGGAGGAGGACCCTGTGATACCTCATTGTCCCCTACTGTTAGCCTTCCCTGACAGATAAACCACTTGCTTCGAGGGAGTAGCGGAGCATGACGTCCTGGATGGACCCCTTGCCGGGTGCAGCTATCTTGAGGGGTTTTCCTGCCACTGACCGCTCTTTTGCCCAGGCAACGAAGCTTGCCCAGTCCGTTGCGGGTGAAGACTTCGACACGACGACGCCTGAGCCTTCCTCGTTAACTGCCATGACAATCTTGACCGGTGTCCCCTTGTCAGCGGCAGCAATTGCCGGCGGGTTTCCGACCAGGGCATACTGGATGTTCCCGGTGGACATGAGCTGCATGAGCTGGGGACCGGCATCACCCGAGACCAGTTTCAACTCGGCAACGGGCTGGCCGTTCACGATGAGGTCCGCGGTGTCAGGGCGGGAGGCTGCAAGGTCCCGGGGCCTGATCGCGATACCGTAGGTGTCATTGAAGTACTGCCACTTCTTGATTGCTACAAAGAGGGCCGCGTGGTGGTCGGACATCAGGTATCCCACACCGATGGGCCCCTTTGCCGGCCGGGGGGTGACAAAAGATCTCTTGTCCACCATCGCCTTTGCCGCGTCGTAGGGTGTGGAATCGAAGAGGATGGAGAGCGACTCCTGGTCGGTCGAGTTCTGGAGCGAGCCGGTGAGGACGCCAAGCTCCCGCTGGGCATAGACAAATTCGAGGTTTGATCTCTTCCACTCGTCTGTTGGTTCATTGACAAACTTCACGGTGGGGAATGCGCGGGCAAGCACCTCAACGGAAGAGACGGAGATGTTCCCGTAGGTGAAATTGCCCTTTCCGGCCAACCAGTCGGCAACGAGTTCGGCACTTTCATCCGGGTTCTTCTCCAGGTACTGCGTTGCGAGGATCAGGCTTGCTGTCAGTGCATTGGTGATATCCGGCGAGCCGGAGATGGCATCGGCCCTGGCGGTGAAGACACAGCAGGGGTGGTTCTTCCACCGCCCTGCCGGCGGCAGGTCACCGGAGTAGACCAGGACTTTCCCGATGTTTGCAAGGGGGGGCACCTCGACGAACGGCTGCCAGGCGATGTACCCGTCGATTTGGTCTGTTCCAAGGAGCGTCGGCATCGGGCCGGTGCCCTTCGTGTACGTGACGATGACAGTTTCACCGGAAGCAGCAGGTGGTTTTTCCGTGACACACCCCGACAGCAGGACCCCGCAGAGGAGCAGGCCCACGAAAAGGGGGAGGAGGATTCTTTTCATGGGAAAAAATGTAAGGCTTGCACCACATAAATTCTCCGAAAAACGATCCTTTTTTGACCTAATAAGGTTAAAAACAGGAATATAACTATAATTTTGTATAATAATAATTGACAAATGTAAAAAAATGGCGGGAGAAACCAGACAAAATGACACCGACTCCGGACAACGGGCATGGGGGGGCTGACGCATGAAGGGAGATCCCCTCGATAAAGTGATCAAGGCGGCACTTGTCTCCGACGAGGAGTTTTCAACGACCCTCCGGGACGTCATGCGCCACGACCTGCGGATCAGCATCAGGGAGCTCTCGTCCATGAGTGGTATTGCCCAAAGTTCCCTCTACAAGATCGTGCACGGCCAGAGGTCCCCCAACCTCTCCACCCTCCGGGCAATTATTGGGGCGATGAAGAAGATCGTGCAATCCCCGCAGGGAGAGTTCATCGGTCTCATTGCGGCCCGCCCCGTCCTCGATGTCATCCAGGAGAGGAATGCCCTCGTCGACGGCAAGAAAGTCACCGTCAGGGAATACCCCGTCCATACCATGGAGGAGGCGATCATCGGTGCCCTGCGGGCAGAGAGGGAGGGGGCAATTGCCATCGTCTGCGCGCCGATCGTCAGCAGCGTCATCGAACAGATCGTCAGCGTCCCGGTTGCCACCATCATCCCCCGGGAATCGGTCCAGAGGGCGATTGAACTGGCCGCCAGGAAAGCATGGATTTAATCTCCCGCCTTTCCCATTGTTGAGCAAGGGAATGGATAGGATGGCAGAGGACGTTGTGCGTCGGGGACGCCTCAGCGGGGAACGGAGCGGCGAGATGGTCCATTTCCTCTCGTCGATGGATGCAGACCGCTGTATCGCGGATGCAGATATCCTGGTGGACATCGCCCACGTGCTGATGCTCTCCCAAAAGAGGATCATCGAGAGGAAGACTGCACAGGACCTCCTGGCAGCACTCCTCGATCTCTACGATAACGGTATACCGGAAAGCGTGTTTGACGAGAGGTTCGAGGACGTGCATGCCGGGATAGAGTCCTACCTCATTGCAAAGATCGGCGAGGAGACGGGCGGCAGGCTTCACATCGGGCGCTCGCGCAACGACGAGGTCGCGACATGCCTCCGCATCCGGGTCCGCGAGGACGTCACGCGCCAGCTCTCGATCCTCCTTGGTCTCCGGCAGGTGCTCCTTGCACGTGCAGAGGAGCATGGTACGACTGTCATGCCGGGGTTCACCCACCTCCAGTATGCCCAGCCCACCACGCTCGCTCACCACCTGCTCTCCCACGAGGCGGCATTTGCCCGTGACTGCGAGAGGCTCAGGGAGGCGTTCTCCCGCATCAACAGGTGCCCGCTGGGGTCAGCGGCATTTGCAACGACGTCCTATCCCATCGACCGGGAACTTTCCGCCTCGCTCCTGGGGTTTGATAGTATCCTCGAGAACACGATGGACGCCGTCTCCTCGCGCGACTTTATCCTGGAGCTCCTCGCTGACCTCTCGATCCTGATGGCCCATGCAAGCCGCCTCTGCGAGGAGCTCGTGGTCTGGAGCTCGTCCTTTGCCCGGTTCGTTGAACTCGGGGATGCCTTCTGCTCAACAAGTTCCATCATGCCCCAGAAGAAGAACCCGGACAGCGCCGAGGTAATGAGGGCTAAGGCAGGATCAGTCCTGGGGGCGACAGTCTCTGCATTTACCATCCAGAAAGCACTCCCCCAGAGCTACAACCGGGACCTCCAGGAGATGACCCCCGCCCTCCTCCGGGGGATCCAGGACGCAAAACACAGCACCCGGATCCTCGCAGACATGCTCTCATCGGCATCTTTTCATTCTGATCAGATGGCCGCAGAGGCAGGCAAGGGCTATTCAACGGCTACTGACCTTGCAGACATGCTCGTCCAGAAGCACGGCATGCCGTTCCGGACAGCCCACACGCTGGTCGGAAAGGCCATCCGGAAAGGATCACTTACTCTTGCAACCCTTGATGCAGTGGCCACCGAGGAAGGGTTCGTGCGACCGTCAGACCTCGGGGTCACCCCTGACGAGATCACTTCTGCCCTCGATGTCTCCCAGAGTATCGATCGCCGGCGGGCCCCCGGGGGTCCCTCCCCCTTCGCGGTCAAAATATCCCTTGCCAACCGGTGGAAGGCCCTGGAGGATGAAAAAAAGATGCTCGAAGAGAGGAGGGCTGCCCTGTCAGGGGCGGTCGCCCGGTTGATCAGCGATGCCCGGAAAGAGGTGTCCCGGTGAAGGCGTTCTCCCCCGGCGACCTGGTCTTCTGCACCCTGGGCGGGCAGGAGAGGAGGGGCACGTATATCACCGAGAGGGACGGGATGCTCGTCGTCAAGCTGGACAGCGGGTACAATATCGGTGTCAGCCCGGGCGACTGCGTCCTCTTGGAGCACGTGCCGCCTTCCCCCCCGCAACCAAAGCAGATCGCACAGGACAGTTCCCTCCCCCGCCTCTCGATCCTCTCTACCGGCGGGACTATTGCCAGCCGGATCGACTACCGCACGGGAGCGGTCACGAGCCAGTTCGATGCCTCTGACATACTGAGGGCAATCCCCGGACTCCAGGACATCGCCCAGTACAGGACACGGAAGATTGCAACGATCCTCTCGGAGAACATGACGCCCTCCCTCTGGCAGGAACTGGCCCGCGCGGTGTGTCAGGAGATCCGGGACGGGGCAGAAGGCGTCATCGTGACACACGGAACGGACACGATGGGATATTCGGCCGCAGCCCTCAGCTTCATGCTTGATACTCCCGTCCCGGTCGTTTTCGTCGGTTCCCAGCGGTCGGCTGACCGCCCCAGTTCTGATAACCACATGAACGCCCTCTGCAGTGCCCGCACCGGTGTGAGCGAACTTGCCGAGGTCGTCGTTGTCATGCACGAGACGACGAGTGATGACCGGTGTGCAATCCACCGGGGGACGCGTGTCAGGAAGATGCATACCTCCCGGCGGGACGCCTTCCGGAGCCTGGGGACAGCTCCGCTCGGGTACGTGGAATATCCCTCCCTTGAACTCACCCTCTCACCCCACGCCCGCCGTCGGCGGGAGGAAGAACCAAAGCTAAAGGAAAGACTGGAAGAACGCTGTGCCCTCCTCCACTTTTATCCCGGGATGCCCCCCGAAGTCATCGAGGCCTGTGGGGAGTGCAGGGGACTCGTGATCGCGGGCACGGGTCTTGGTCACGTCAGTTCCCGCTTAATCCCCGCAATCAGGGACCTCGTGAGGGAAGGGACAATGGTCGTCATGGCATCCCAGTGCCTCCACGGGAGGGTCTGCGACCGGGTCTACGATACCGGGAGGGACCTCCTGAAAGCCGGGGTTATCGAGGGCGAGGACATGCTCCCCGAGACGGCGCTCGTCAAGGCAATGTGGGTGCTTGGAAACGCAGACAACGACGAAGAGGCACGTCAACTGATGCGCCAAAACATCAGGGGAGAATATAGCGGGAGGTCGATGCATGGCCAGTGAAGAGCTGGAGCTGACAGCCGGGATCGAGATCCACCAGCAGCTGAACACGGGGGAGAAACTTTTCTGCCACTGCCCCCCCGTGCTTCGTCCCTTCGACCAGCACAACGGTGAATTTTTCCGGTATTTGCGGGCAACGGAGAGCGAACTCGGGGAGATAGACCAGGCTGCAGAAGAGGAGATGAAGAACCTCCGGCGGTTCTGCTACTATACCTATGACACGACCTGCCTCGTCGAGAGCGACGAGGAACCTCCCGCGCCCATGAACCAGGAAGCCCTCGCGGTATGTCTCCAGATAGCAAAGATGTGCCGCATGACCCCTGTCCCCCAGGTCCATACCATGCGCAAACTCGTCATTGACGGGTCGAACACGAGCGGGTTCCAGAGGACTGCGCTCGTTGCCGTCAACGGGACTCTCCCGAATGGTGTCACGATCGAGACCCTCTGCCTCGAGGAGGAAGCGGCCCAGCGGGTGGAAGGCGATACGTTCTCGCTCGACCGCCTCGGTATCCCCCTCGTGGAGATCACCACCGCGCCCTGCATGCGGACGCCCGAGGAGGTCCAGGAGGTCGCCCGGTACCTTGGCATGGTCTTGCGCTCGACAGGCAAAGTCAGGAGGGGCCTTGGCACGATTCGACAGGATATCAACATCTCGATTCCCGGCGGGGCACGGGTCGAGATCAAGGGAGTCCAGGAGCTTGACCTGATCGCCGAGGTCGTGAAAAGAGAGGTAAAACGGCAGAAGAGGCTCCTCGAGATACGGGACCGCCTGAAGGAAAGGGGTGCCCTTGTCGACGAACTGGTCCGGGACGTGACCGGGACCTTTTCGGGGACAAAGTCCCAGATCCTCGGCAAGGCCCCACTCATCCTCGCCATCGTGCTCCGGGGTTTTGCCGGCCTCGTTGGCGAGGAGATCCAGCCAGGCCGCCGCCTGGGGAGTGAACTCTCTGACTATGCCAGGAAGTGCGGTCTTGGGGGGATCTTTCACACCGATGAATTGCCGGCGTATGGCATCTCGCCGGAGGAGGTGGATGCTCTCCGCCACGTGACAGGAGCCACGGCCGGCGACTGCGTCGTGCTTGTCGCGGGTCCGCGGAAAAAAGCCGAATGTGCATCCCGCCAGGTGATCCGGAGGGCACGAATGGCACTTGACGGTGTCCCGAAGGAGACCCGGCGCATGGAGGAAGGGGGGAATACCTCCTACATGCGTCCCCTCCCCGGCGCGGCACGCATGTACCCCGAGACCGATGTCCTGCCCGTGTCCATCACGGGGTCCCTGTGGGAAACGGTCGAAATACCAGAACTCCTCGAGGACAAGGCGGCGCGGTTCTCCCGCGAGATGGGTCTTGACGCATCACTTGCAGACCAGATCGCCTTCTCCGAGCACCTCCCCCTCTTTGAGAAGGCAGTCGGGAGGGGGATATCCCCCCTCCTTGCCGCACGCACGCTCCTTGCGACCCTCAAGGAGATATCGCGGGAGGGACTTGAGATCCGGACCCTCCTCGAGGGGGACCATAGAGGTCAGGGGTTAGGGGAACCACCGGTCCTCGGCGTCCTCGATGCAGTCAGGCGGGGGCAGATCGCAAAGGAAGCCATTCCCGAGGTCTTCCGAAAGATCATCGGGGGGATGGACGTACCATCCGCAGTCCATTCCATGGCGTCTTCGATCACGGAATCCGACTTGGTCGCCATCGCGGAGAGGCTTGTGGGCGAAAGGATTGATTTCGTCCGGGAGAAAGGACCAAAGGCCCTCGGGCCACTCATGGGCCCGATGATGAAGGAAGTGGGCGGGAAGATCGATGGAAAGAAAGTCTCGGCCGTCCTGAAAGAGGCCATCGAGAGGGCTCTCCTGGACGGAAAAGAGGTCTCCTGATTTTCTCCCGTAAGGAAGTATTAAAAGAACGGCCAACGTATTACATAGGGAGTCTGATTATGGGAAAGACAGGATCCGTACAGTGGACGCAGGTCAAAGGTGTCAAGGGCCAGATACGGCTGGTCCCGAAAGCCGAGGGAGAGGTGAAGAAACCCGGTCCCAACCAGCGGTTCAAGGCAGGGGCGTCCCTGCGCAAGATGGAAGAGGCATCCGGGGAAGGGCGGGGAGGTTTTTCCCGCCCGGGAGGCCGCGGTGGGCGGGGAGGACGGAGGTCTTCCCCGGGAGGCCGGTCCTCGGAGTCCGGACCGGTCGCAAACCCGATGGTCAGGAAAGCAATGCGGCGGTCCAAGGCATCGATACTGGGGTCCAAGCAGAAATCTGCCCGGTAGGTTAATCCCCCATCCTACCCCGGGAAACCCTTTTTTTTTATCGGAAGCCTGTTCCTGGTCCGGGACGATTGACAAGGGGAGGGTTATTCGCCCAAATCCCTTTAGTACCCCGGTTATCTCCCATAAAAAACCCTAAAAAATGGAGAGGCGGGGGAATCCCCCGCATGGCATCGCCCATAATCCCCCAGGGAGAAGTATCTTGTATCCTTGCAGGAAAGTGAGATCATGGATCTGAAGGCAGCCGTCACGAGCTACCAGTTTGCGGAAAGGGCAAAGAGCGAGCTGATCATTTCGTCCCAGCTGACCATCGCCCTGGCGGGATTTCCCGAAGGGGAACGCCCGGGGGGAAAGCGGATGCTTATCCTCCTCCTGGAGGCGGTCCGCTCCGAGATCGAGTTTGCCTGGAGGGGCACAGATGTCGTGGACTTCCGCAGGGCAATCAGCCTCCTCTCCGAGGCTATCAGCCTCGTGGAGAGCGAGAACTATGGTGCCGCCTCGCTCAAGATAAGCGAGTCCATCAGTGCCGTGACCACGGCAGCCCAGGGAGCCTGGCAGGCCTTGTCCCAGCATGGACTCATCTGAATTTTTCGAGTTCCTCCTTTCCCGGTCATCCGTCCGGGATTTTCGGGACGAGGAGGTCCCCGAATCAGACATCTCCTATATCCTTGACTGTGCCAGCACGGCACCAAGTGCAGGAAACCTCGAGGCATGGGACGTCGTCGTTGTCGATGACCCCGCACTGAGGGAAGAGGTATCGGACGCGGCGTACCAGCAGGAGCACGTCGGGGCAGCCCCGCACCTCTTTGTCGTGTGTGCAAAC
Source organism: Methanolinea sp. (assembly GCA_024518585.1). Taxonomy (GTDB): domain Archaea; phylum Halobacteriota; class Methanomicrobia; order Methanomicrobiales; family Methanospirillaceae; genus Methanolinea_A. Next base: position 65,696 of record JANIHI010000010.1, read on the forward strand.
TATGTCCGCTCGATGTCGCGGTACGGGGAGCGGGGAATACTCTATGCCCTCCAGGATGCAACAATTGCGTGCTGTTACATGATGCTTGCAGCCCATGCGCGACGGCTCCATTCCTGCTGGGTGGGAGCGTTCCTCGAGGAGGAGGTGCGGCAGATCCTCGGTCTCCCAGCCCATGTGCGGCCCGTTGCCATCCTCTGTGTCGGCAGGGGGAACCCTCCCGGAATGCTCACGGAACGGCTTCCCGTGGGGGACCACGTCCATCATAACATGTGGTGATGGGGAGAAAATGCCAGATTACTGTGTCATACTTGAAGGAGCTTACATCGTCCGGGATGTCCCGACCCTGGATGATGCCGTCAGCATCGCGATCTCGGAAGCCGGAAAGAGGCTGAACCCGGTGGCCAGTTACGTGGACGTCGAGGTGGGCATGCTCGCATGCCCGTACTGCGAGGAGGAATTGAACAGTGCCCTCATCGTGGCACGAACGGCCCTCGTCGGACTCCTCTTTGAGATGAAGGTCTTTTCAGCGGAGTCTCCCGAGCATGCGGAGCGGATCGCACGGTCTGTCATCGGGAAAGCATTGAGGGATGTCCCCCTCGAGGTCAAGGAGGTCCATCCCCTGTGATCTATGTCGTCGGGCACACGGCAATTGATCATATCTGCCGCGTGAAGGACTTCCCACCTCCCAACGGGTCTGTGACCATCATGGACCGGAAGGTCTTTTTCGGGGGAGGGGCCGCAAATATCGCGGCCGGGATTGCCCGCCTGGGAGAAGAAGCCGCCCTCGTCAGTGCTGTCGGCGGGGACTTCCCGGGCAGCGACTATGACCAGTGGCAGAAGTCTCTTGGTATCACCCAGCAGTTCTTCCATGTCGCCAAGACCCATACCCCGACTGCGTTCATGTTCACGAATGACAGGGGGGACCAGATCACGTTCTTCGAATGGGGGGCATCCGCAATCTTTGCAACCGCCGAGGCCCCGGCCCTCCCCTTTGTCCACATGGCCACCGCTGACCCCGACTTCAACGTCCGTGTGGCAGAAAAGGCAGAATTTTCCACGTTCGATCCCGGTCAGGATCTCCACCGTTACACCCGGGAACAGCTCGAAAAGATCCTCTCTCACGTCTCCATCCTCTTTGCCAACCAGCACGAGGTCAGGGGCATGTCCAGGATTCTCGGGATACCACCGGCAGAAATAGCAGCGCGTGTCCCGGTCGCGGTCTTTACGAGGGGAAAAGAGGGCAGTGACCTCATTCGGGAAGGAAATTCTGTCCACGTCCCTGCGGTCGAGGTTTTCGCAATAGACCCCACGGGGGCCGGTGATGCCTACCGGGCAGGGTTCCTGGTTGCGTACTGCAGGGGATACGATCTTGTTGACTGCTGCCGGGTCGGGAGTGTGACGGCCTCTTTTGCTGTCGAGAGCTCGGGTTGCCAGACCAACCTGCCGACCTGGGAGATGGTGGAGGCACGGTATAGAAAAAGTTTTGGAGACTTTCCACCGGAGAAGTCGACCGGAAAAAGAGCCAGCGGACGAATCCCATGAGATCTCCCACGTCAGTTGCAGGAAGCGAGATGAGGCTGGAGAGTCTCGCACGTTACCTTTTCAATGCACCATCCTGGCCTGCCTCTATCCTCATCCTCTGCGTTTTTGGGTTGATCCTCGACGTGGTGACGCAGAGACTGGGCACGACTTTCCTCCTCGGGACACTTGGTTTCACGCTCCCTGGCCTCTTTGCATTCATCGCGACAAAACCCCTTGTGACGTCACTCGGGCGGCCGATGACATGGAACAGGTCGGCACTCCTGGCACTCTCCTGCGCAATCTTTGGTCTCTTCATCACGCTCTTAGGCCTCCTCATCTCCCCCCTCCACCTCGCTCTCTCCTACGCGGTTGCGCTGGGATTCACGCTTGGGTTACGACTCCTCGTCCTCGTCGCTATCGCCGACTTCCGGATCCTTCGCATGATCGTGCCGGCAGCGACCCAGAGTGGAATGGCCATCCTCCTGGGGATGCATCTTTTCCCCCCCGTCTTTCTCCCCCTCTCTCTCCTCGTCCAGGGAGTGTTCTGTGCCGGTTTTGCCGGGGTGATCTGGCTCATCGAGAGGCCGCTCTACAGGACGTTCCATATCCGCGTCCTTGACTTCCTCAACTCGTTCCTTGCACACCTCACCGACGGGTCACGGGCACTCGAAGAGTACTTTGAAAAGATCGGCGAGGAAGTGACGGTCCCCCAGGTCAGCATCTTCTTCTCCCGTAAAGACCGCCGTGGCCTCCTGATCACCATCCCGAACGTGCACCCCGGACCCCTGGGAGAGATTGGCGGGGGAAATATCCCCCGCGGAATGCAGGAAGGTTTTGACGAGATGGTCATGGTCCCCCACGGGGCTGCGACCCATGATTTCAATCCGGTATCGGAAAAGGAGATTGGAAAACTCGTCGAAGCTGTCAGGAGGGCCCGGAATTCCCTCCGGTTCTCCCCGCTCGCCTCCCGGTCTGTCCGGGTCAGGGAAGGTTCCGTCTCCCTGCTCTGCCAGGTCTTTGATTCGACGCTCCTCCTGGTCGGCACCCGTTCCCCCGAGCGCACGGAGGATATCGATTTCGGGGTGGGAATGATGATCATGGGGGAAGGTCACCGCAATTTCGAGAACGTGGGGTTCATCGATGCCCACAATTGTCAATCGGGCGAGACACTCTACGTCTTACCTGCAAGTCGCCTTGCAATGGAGTATTACTGGGCGGGCATGAGGGCAATCAACGAGATGGTCCACCAGGAGAAGGCCCCCATGGAGGTGGGTATTGCCCAGGTCAAGGTCCCATTCTCCCGCGAACAGGGGTTTGGTGACCAGGGTATCCAGGTCGCCATCGTCCGGACGGGAGGCCAGAGCACGGCCTACATCCTCGTGGACGGCAATAACATGGAAGCAGGGGTCCGGGAGGCGCTGCGCGACCACGTGCTTTCCCAGGTCGACGAGGCCGAGATCATGACCACCGACTCGCACGTCGTCAACACCGTCAGGGGCAGGAACCCGGTCGGCCTCCACGTCCCCGTGAGGGATATCATCCCCTGGGTAGACAGGGCCCTCCGGGAAGCCCGGGAAGACCTCTCCCCTGCCCTGGCTGCCGGGAGTACCGCCTGGTGCGAGGGCGTGAAGGTCTTTGGGTCCCACCGGATAACCCAGATGGCAAGCACGGTGAATACCATGCTGATATTCATCCCGTTCATCAGCGCCGGGATGCTCGTTCTCACCTTCCTCCTCTCCCTCCTTGCCTACATCGTACTCGGATAGACCCCTCGGCAGTCCAGTAGCAGCAGCGAAAATGATCACCGGGAACGGCAGGGAAGGAAATCCCCCTCTCTCCCCCATGGGTGACGCACGGTGGGAGGGGTCGTGTGGATCTATCGGGGGATGCAAGAAGTGACCACCATGATCCAGGCCCATGAGAGGCAATTGATGCGTGAGAGTATCAGGCAACCATCAATTGGAGTATCAGCATCGACGGGCCCTGGACCATGCTGGTTTCAATAATTTTGTTACACTAATCTCTATTTAAATCTTTTGGAAAAAACGCCAAAAAATCGATGAAAAAAAAAGAAAAAGATACTTATTACCGGTATCTGCCCGGCCTTCCCGCGGGTTCCCTCCAGTACGGGGGATGAAAGTGGGCAGGTGCATTATTTCAGATCTTTTCCCCCCATCGATACCCCGGGAGGGGAGGAGAGGGAAAATTCAAAATAAAGTCCGGCTATCCTTTTCTTATTTTCCACCGGGACCCCCATTCTGCCCGGATTCTAAACCTGTTAAAATTCATTTATTTTTCAATTGGACAGCGATATAGCGTCTGACGCCACCTTTACATAGCCGGGGAACTGATAGTATACATGGTGGCATCATGAAGCAGGTTCCGGTGTCTGTCCTTGTCCGGGCGGGAAGTGCCCGCCGGTCGGGAAAGGGGATCGTCCTGTCCCTTGGGGACCGCACGTTTTACATCCCGGGGGAGGAGATGGTGCGTCTCTTCCTCGGCAAGACCGCGTCCCTCCTAAGCGACGAGGGGGACTGGGAAGGAACTGCATGGCTCTCACCGGTCCTTGCCCTGCAAAAACACGACCTGACCATCCTCGTCCAGGACCGCCTCTTCATGGCGTCAATCAGGGATGTAAAAAACCTCCTCGAGGGGGGGAGAGACAGGATTGGCATCAGGGAATACTGCATGGGAAAGTCCCGACCAGGGAAAATCCCGGCTGTCTCCCCTCTCTGAGGCTGCTGCCCGGACATTGTCCTGATTAGACGTTTCCCCGCCAATAGTCATATTAATCGAGACCTTCCCTATCTTCTTGGGTATGAGATCGCGTCCACGGTAACCTATGATGCGCATATTGCTCGTTGACGATGATGTGTCCCTTCAGGACCTCATAAAAAAGTTCCTGGAGAGGGAAGAGGAGATCCAGGTCGATACTACACTTTCTGGTTCCGAAGCCCTCGAAAAACTCGGCCGGGACCGGTACGACGCGATAGTCCTCGATTACGAACTCCCTGGAATGAACGGGATAGACTTCCTGCGGTTGGTGAAAAACCGCGGCGATGACATTCCCGTCATCATCTTTACCGGGAGGGGACGCGAAGAGGTTGCAATCAAGGCACTCAACTACGGGGCGGATTACTACCTGCAGAAAAAGGGAGACCCCCGCACGAACTTCCTCGAGCTCCTCTACATGGTCCGGGAAGCCGTCAGGAGGCATACCGCAAAAAGGGTGCTGATGGAGAGCGAGCGACGTTTCCGCGAGGCACTCCTCAACTCCCATCTCATCGCATTCCAGCTCGACAGGGAATTACTGATAACGTTCTGCAATGATTTCTTCCTCTCGGTCACGGGCTGGAAAAGGGAGGACCTCGAGGGGAAGCCATTCATCGATACCCTCGTCCCTCCCCCCGAGCAGCACAAGACAGCCCAGCTCTTCCGTTCCGCCATGGACGGTGACCCTGCTGCCGTCTCTTTCACCTGCAGCGCGAAGACCGTGGAGGGGCAGGCACGCAGGATCGATATCACCACGGCTCTCCTCAAAGACCTCGCCGGCAACCCAACCGGCATCTCGTGCATCGGCCAGGACATTACCGACCGGGAGCGGATGGAAGAGGAGAAAGCGGCATCAGAGGAGAGGCTCAAGGTTCTCTTTGAATATGCGCCCTACCCGTACTTCCTGACCGACCTGAAGGGGACCTTTCTCGATGGAAACCACGCGGCGGAACTGCTTTCCGGGTATTCCCGGCGGGAACTGGTGGGAAAGAACTTCCTCGAGACGACGCTTCTTCCCCCCGACGAGATCCCCCGGGCCATCGCCCTCCTTGCTCGGCACGTGAGGGGAGAACCGACAGGCCCCGAAGAGTTCACCCTCACGAGGAAGGACGGAAGCAGGGTGATCGTTGAGGTCCGGAACCAGCCGGTCAAGGTAACCGGCCAGACCCTCGTGCTGGGGTCGGCCCATGACGTGACAAGCCGCTACCAGGCCGAGGAATCGCTCCGGAGGGCAAACGCGAAACTCACGCTCCTCAACATCATCACGCGCCATGACATCCTCAACACGGTCACCGCGCTCCTGCTCTACATCGAACTTTTAAAGGAGAGTCCAAAGGACGATGCCCAGAGGGAGACCCTCTCAAAGATCGAGCTCCTCGCCCAGACCATCAAGAGGCAGATCGAATTTACAAAGATTTACCAGGACATTGGGATCGGTACCCCCCAGTGGCAGGCCCTGGCTCCCATGGTTGCCCGGGAATCTGCCGCGGCTGCCATCTCGGGGGTCACCCTGACGAGCGATATTTCCGGGATCGAGGTGTTTGCCGACCCCCTCCTCGAACACGTCATCCATAACCTGGTCGACAATTCCCTGCGGCACGGCGGGGGTGTCACCGCGATCTGGATGACAGCCCTCCAGGACGAAAACGGGATGAAGATCGTGTATGAAGATAACGGCCAGGGCATTCCTCCCCGGGAAAAAGAGGAGATATTTAAGAGGGGTTATGGAAAAAACACGGGTTTTGGACTTTTTCTCTCGCGCGAGATACTCGCGACAACGGGACTCTCCATCAAGGAGACTGGAACATTCGGGAAGGGGGCCCGGTTCGAGATACGGGTCCCCCACGGGTATTTCCGCATTGCTCCTGAGAAGGAAAATGGCCCGGGAGACCAGCCATAGTGAGACCGGAGTATCCCGTTTTTTTCCGCCCGGCTAGATCGCATCAAGGTCAAAGATATAACCCATGATCACCGCTGGTTCCCGGCCCGGGGTGCTATACCCCCTCTCGATGACCCTCCTCTCCCGTCCCTCTGCCGGCACCATCACGTACTTCACCCTGTACTCCTCTCCTTCCCCGAAAGCGCCCTGCCGGGCATGGAGCACCTTTTCGCGGTCGTCCGGGTGAATGTACTGGAAGAGGTTGCATTCCTGTAATTCCTGGTTGCAGAACGAGGCGGGGAGGAGACTCGCGGCTCCCCTGCCGGCAAGGACGGTGGCACTCTTCTTTCCCCTTTCCTGGCGGAAAAAGATGCAGGGGAGGTGGGACAGGTGGACAGATACCATCGTCAGTTTTTCTTTTTCCTCCCGCTCCTCTTCCCGTGACGAAATGAGGCCCCTGACCCGTTTGAGGATGTCAGAGACCTGTCCCCTCGGGTCAGGGCTCTTTTCGAGGTAGAGGTCTGCACCGAAATTGAGCGCATCGATGACGACGTCTTCCCTTCCCTTTCCCGTGAAGATGATAAACGGCGTGTCGTCCCCGAGGGCCTTGACCTCCTTCATCAACTCGATCCCATTCATCCCCGGCATTGCATAATCCGAGATGATGGCATCGAATTTCTGCGTCTTCAGGAGATCGAGGGCTTCGCTGCCTGACCTGGCAGTCGTTACCCGGATACCCCGCCCTTTTTCAAGGAACATCTTCGTGACTTCGAGGAACTGCACCTCGTCATCCACGAGAAGGAGTGATATCACAGAGGCCCACCCACCCTGCATGCCCGGCAATCCATCAGGAGAAGAATACGCGGGGAAATATTTAAAATCGTCGGGAGGGGTAGATCTCATCACCTTTCCCCCATGGCCGGGGGAACGGCGCAAAGAAAGGTATATGAGAGATAAAGCCGACATTCTGCCATTTGATGGCGCCCGGTCCTGTTATTGAGGTGGGAGACGGGGAATTTCAGTTGAATTCCTTCCTGCGGGAGTACTGGTACCTTTTCATCTTCATTGCCCTTTTTGCGGCACTATCCATCTTCCTGGCCCTGGTATTTTCCACGCTTGGGAACAGCCATACTCTCTTTCCAATCTTTGGGCTTACCCTTGACCTGCAGGTGATCACCCTCGGGGCTTCGCTGCTGACCACGTACCTCGGTATATTCACCCTCCTCTGGACAGCGTTTGAAAAACCCTTCAACCGGCCGATATTTTACTATTTTATCGGGATCGAGGCATTCAAGAGGCTCCTCCTCGTTATCCCCGTCTTCGTCCTCGCAACCACCCTCACCCTCTGGATTTCGAATGTTTACCCTGGCGTGGGTCTCGTCATCTTTTCCCTCGGGGGTTTTTCTGCCGGCATCGTAATCTTTTCTTCAATCCTTGTCCTCATAACCCGGACCATCCGGATAAAGAATATCATCCTCGCCACAATGGTCTATGCACTGTCAGTCTTTCTGGTCAGTTTCTCCTTCCTCCTCCTCGTTACTGTAAGAAGGATCCCGGAGATGGCAATTCCCCTTGTCCTCCTGATGTACGCGATGGGGATCGCAGCAGTCTTTTATATTATCGCAACGCTCATCTTTGAAATTATAATACCCCTTGTGCGGCGGTGACCCATCAAAAAAAGCTCTTCGCTATTTTGAGTGGGTGGACGGGAACTGAAGTGGGGGCTGGTCGCCCCCACACACCCACATGAGGATAGACCCGCCGCCCCCGAAGGGCGCCCCGGCGGCGGTTTCGTGAGAATAAAAAACCTGGAACATCACAATAATTCTATGATACCAGAGATCCAGAGTCACCTCTTCAGTCAGGCATTGAACATTCAAAAGCCATGGTACATCACAAGGATTGAATTCAGGAAAGAAGAAAGGCGACTGGATATCTGGGTTGATTTTGAACGAGGTGCAAGATTTCCATGTCCGGAAT
>JANIHI010000011.1 GCA_024518585.1 Methanolinea sp.
GGTATACGCGGGGAAGACAAGACAGGAAGAAACGGAGAAGTGAGGTAACCAATGGCAAGAGAGAGCAGGAAAGACCTCCGGGGGCAGGTATTTGCTTTAAAGGACCTCGTTGAGTACCAGCCGGGGACGGTTGCGAGCAGGATGATCATCAACACCAGGGCCGGGAGTTTCACCGTCTTTTCCTTTGACAAGGACGAGGGACTCTCGGAGCACACCGCTCCCTACGATGCCGTCGTCACCATCCTCGACGGTGAGGCAGAGGTCTGGGTGGGGGGAGAGTCCCATGCCATGAAGGAAGGCCAGACTATCATCTTTCCGGCAAACGTGCCCCACGCCCTCTCTGCAACGACACGGTTCAAGATGGCCCTGACGATGATCCGGGGATCCGAGGAGGAGTGATGAGGGCGAGGATAAGTACTGCCGATCTGCGGTGGGATTCCTCCCGGAGAGATCAAAATCAGGAAGACCCCGGTCGATGGCAAGGAGAGATCCCATGAAGGTATGCTTCATTTACCATTCGTACTCGGGTATCACGAGAAAAGTAGCCGGTGAGGTGCGGGCAGCCTGTGGCGGCGATGCGATCGAGGTCGTACCACGCCCAAGATACACTCCTTTGACCGCGTATACGCTCGGGTGCGTGAGGGCCAGGAACGGAACATGCGATCCCATCGATCCAGAGGTCATCGATGTTTCAGGGTATGACCTCCTCGTCATCGGGACACCGGTATGGGCATTCCGGGCAACGCCCGCGGTGAATGCAGCGGTTGCCGCCCTTCAGGGCGCTGAAGGAAAGAGGGCAGTGGTCTTTGCGACCTGCGGGGGGTCACCGGGTGAGACCATCCCAAGGCTCAGAGAGGCACTCGCCGGGAAGGGAACCAGGGTCGTCGGGGAGATGGTCTTTATGAGGAAAGATACAGAAGACGCGGAGAAGGTTGCGGCGCTGTCCAGGATGGTCATGAATGCGGCAGGGGAATCCTGAAATAACGGAGAAGAAAATTTTTTACTCTCTGGAAAAAGGGGGAATCTCACCCCTGTCCCGGTGTGAGTACCGTGAAGAGCTTCTTGCACCGGGAACACCTTCCGTCCCGCGATTCCTTGTAAAAGGCCTTGGGCATGTTGAAGACGATCGAATTTTCCTTGGAACAACTGGGGCACGTGAAGCGGATGACGTATCCGGACCGTGTCCCGACGACGGTCTCTCTGACTGAACTTTTTGCCATATTTTCCTCCGGGAAAAACCCTTGACCACTTGCGTATTCTTCAGTCTCTCCCCGCAGGGCAGCGAACCTGCAGGCATTCCCCAGAATGGGTCCCGTGCACGTGGGAAAAAGACGGGTAGGACCACATTTCAAACAGGGAACTTATAGTATATAGGATGTCCGGGGTTATGAGACCTTGCATCCCAACGCAGACCTGCAATCCGGGGGGAGGACCTGGACAGAAACATTTTTCTTTTCCTGGTCTCCTGGACCAAGGGCAGAATGCAGGGGAGGATGAATGTGCCGGTGGAGAACGGGGCAGGAATGATTAAAAAGACGAATCAACGAAAAAAATGGGGTTTTAGAGCCGTGGCCGCCGGTGGTTCGGGAGGCACTCCCTACAGTAGACAGGCCTGCCCTCGGTCGGCTTGAACGGTACTTCGCACTCTTTGCCACAGTCTGAACAGACTACCTTTGTCATCTCGCGGGGGCCGAAGTTCCTCGGTCCGCCAAAATTTGATCTATACATGGTTTTACTCAAACAGTTCCGAAAAACTGTAGTATAATGTGGAGTCCACCAGCTGATAAAGGAGCGTATCGTGCCCCTCCCTGCTCTTTTTTGGAAAGCCAGTGATTTTCTGTATTTTAAGCCTTTACTTTTTATATCAGGGCGATCTCTGGAGAAATTCCGGAAACCGGAGGGACAGGATGAGACCCGGTCCACCGGGGGGAGCGCATGCCGCACGGCAGGGGATGGACACTCTCCCAGCCCGCCCAGCTAATTCGCATCCGGTTCAGACCTCTCAACGCGGGGTCTTTGTGACACAGGCGGAATAACAGGCAGGAGCCATCTTTATTATCCCTGTTCCCCTCGTGGAAATGGGAGAGAAAGCCAGGGACATGTCCACGCACCGCTTCTTCATCGACCATCCCATCAGGGCAAAGAAAATCAAGCTCACACTCGGGTGTTGCTGTGAACTGTGCGGTGTCTGCCTCCCCCCGGAGGGTCTGGAAATACATACGTTCTCACTCGATGAGCTCTATGCCCCAATGCAGCCCGCAGTTCTCGAAGAGCACCTCCTCGTCCTGTGCCCGCGGTGCCATGCGGATGTCCACGAGTTCTCCCTTCCTCCTGCCGACCAGGAATGGCTCGTCAGAATGAGGGATGCCGAAAAGAAGAAGAGTATATCTGCAATCCTCAATTACGTGCCACGCCGGTACACGCCCCCGGAGAGCGACATCGAGGAGGCATACCGGGAAGCGTGTTCCTCCCGGTTCCGCTTCGGCGTCTAAATGCTACTATTTCCAGGAAAATTCGATTGTCTCAAGCATTGAAAGGGTCTCCTGAGCCCAGTCGATCTGGGCGATGCAGGTCATGACCTCGTACCGGGCGACAGACCGGAGGAACGGTTTTTCCGCGGCTGTGTCCGGCAGGGCTGCAATCCTGTTTTCCCGCATCTCTATCCCGGCAATATCAGCCTCGCGGCGCTTGCGGAAGCTGCGGACTTTCTCCTTCAGGACATCGGGCGGGAGGTGATACCCAAAGAGGCACTTGAGCAGGACCTCGGAGCCATTTTCTTCGGGTGACTGCAACCACTGCAGCAGTTCCCTCTTTCCCTTTCCGGTGATGGCATACACGTCCTTTTTCTGTCCCCCTTCTCCCGGTGGGTGCTCCTTTGTCACCAGTCCCTCTCCTTCGAGGGAACGGAGTGAGGAGGAGACTGCGCCAGGGCTGATCACGCCGTGTGGGGGGAAGAACTCCCTGGTCCATTTCCTGATCTCGTTCCGGGTCATGGGACGGATACCCAGGACACCGAGGACGATGAACGTGGCATATGCGTTCTTTGGCATCTGTATCACCCGTCTGCCCTCTCTCTTTTGACATGCAATGGGATAAAGGGAGGGGTCGTTGACAAAACAGGTCTCACTGTCCCCCGACTCCCGGGGTTTTACCGTCGACAGATTCTCCCGCGGGGCTGGGATATATCCTGCCTATTGACTCCCGGGGTTTTACCGGTGGGAAAACCTCTGCCGGGTCCCGTCGAGAATGCGGTCCAGGACACCGGGAGGGACCTCGATATCTCCCTTCTTTCCAAGGACCGCAACCCAGCTGTTGAGCCCCGCAGTGACACTGTCAGCACCCCACCTGTCGCCGCACCTCTCCCCGATTGTCCTGGCAAGGCGCTCTTTATCGACGAACCGCACTCCCCAGACCTCTTCGATTGTCCCGAGCTGGGCCCGGACCTGCTCCTGGAGCACTCCCCGCCCGGTTCCCTGTGTGGTGGGGGCAGGGGGGTGTAAGCCCGTTGGTGTGGCATACTCCCCGGCCAGTTCGCAGACGGCGTCCAGGTACAGGTCGAAAGCCCGTTTTCCGTGGCATACGAAAATGACCTGCGAGATGGAGTCCGACCGGGAGAGGAACGAAAGAACGGTCCGGACAGCGATGACTGTCGCCCGGGGGAGGGGGAAACCAAAAGCACCCGTGCTGATCGCGGGAAAGGCAATCGTCCTGATACCACGTGCCTCAGCGAGTTCAAGGGATCGGGTGTAGCAGGACGCGAGCAGGTCATCTTCCCCGTGGGTTCCCCCCTGCCAGACGGGGCCGACAGTGTGGATGACAAAGCGGGCAGGCAGGTTGTATCCTGCCGTGATCTTTGCATCCCCCGGTTGACACCCTCCCAGCCGCCGGCACTCCGCGAGGAGACCGGGGCCTGCCGCCCGGTGGATTGCCCCGTCGACACCACCGCCTCCCAGGAGACTCTCGTTTGCGGCATTGACGATGGCATCAACGTGCTGTTCCGTGATGTCCCCCTCGACGACGGTGACCCGTTCAGAAAGAGGTCTTTGCATGAGTGGGGGATCGGAACCCCTGCTCATATCTTTTTCGGGCCGACGCATCCCTATGCATCCCTATATCTCCTCCGAACGCACGAGATAGTTTAGATGGTAAGGGGTTAGTGGAGTGGAGGATACGACCAATCTTCCGGGAGGGGACCTCCGCAGCCAGGACTTCGTGGCCCTGACGGAGGAGGAGGTACTGTCCGCACTGGCGACGTCTGCGGGTGGACTCTCCCTGCCGGAAGTGGAACGAAGGCGGACACAATATGGCCCAAACGACATCTCCCGGGCGCAGAAACGCTCTGTTATCCTCCAGTTCCTCGACCACTTCCGGAATGTCCTCGTCCTCATCCTGCTTTTTGCGGCGGTCATCTCGTTCTTCGTCGGGGACTTTCCATCGGCCGCGATCATCATTGCAATTGTCATTGCAAGCGTTCTGCTTGATTTCTACCAGGAGTACAGGGCAGGGAACGCCGCCGACCTCCTCCGGCAGAAGGTACTCACCCGTGCGACCGTTGTCCGGGAAGGGACGGAACACGAGGTCCCGCTCGAGGACCTGGTGCCTGGAGACATCATCCGCCTTTCTGCAGGGGACATCGTCCCGGCCGATGCCCGGCTCCTCTCAGGACGTGACCTTTTTGTCAACGAGTCCTCTCTGACCGGTGAACCCTTCCCGGTGGAGAAACATGCAGCCCCCGTTCCCGACGGGACCCCCCTGACTGAAGCGAAAAACTACGTTTTCCTCGGGACTTCAGTTGTCAGCGGGACAGCCGTTGCGGTCGTTATCCGGACGGGAATTGCGACCGAGTTTGGAAAGATAGCCCGGACACTTGTGGCCCGCCCCCCCGAGACCGAGTTCGAGAGGGGACTATCCCAGTTTTCCTATCTCATGTCCCGGTTCATCTTCATCCTGGTCATCTTTGTCTTCCTCATCAATGCCCTCTTCCGCCACGGCACCCTGGAATCCCTCCTGTTTGCAGTTGCCCTCGCCGTCGGGATGACACCTGAACTCCTGCCCATGATCCTCTCCCTCAACCTCTCCAAGGGAGCCATAGCCATGGCAGAGAAGAAGGTGATCGTCCGGCATCTCGCGTCGATCCAGAACCTGGGGAGCATGGACGTCCTCTGCACCGACAAGACCGGGACACTCACCGAGAACCGGGTCTCACTCGTCGAGTACCTGGACCCGGACGGAGTCCCGAGCGAAAAAGTCCTCTATTACACGTTTTTGAACAGTTATTTCCATTCCGGTGTCTCAAATCCCCTGGACGAGGCGGTCATCGCATTCCGCCCGATGGATACCGGCCGGTTCCGGAAAATCGATGAGATCCCGTTTGATTTCGTCCGCCGCCGTCTCTCCCTTGTTGTCGATGATGGGGACGAGAGGCTCCTTGTCACGAAGGGTGCACCAGAAGAAGTCCTCTCGATCTGTTCATCCATCGAACGCGGCGGAAAGACAGCTACCATCTCTGCAAGGGACCGAGAATCTGTCATTTCCCTCTACCATGAAAAGAGCAGGAAAGGTTTCCGGGCCCTGGCGGTCTGTGCCAGGGAAGTCCCAAAAGACCGTTCCGTCTTCTCCCCCGAAGATGAGCGGGATATGACCCTCCTTGGCCTCGTCACGTTCCTCGACCCGCCCAAGGAGAGTGCACGGGAATCGGTCCGGGCCCTGGTGGAATCAGGCATCGATCTCAAGATCCTCACCGGCGACAACGAACTGGTCACGCAGAGGGTCGCCTCGCTCATCGGTCTCGAAATAAAGGGGGTCCTCACCGGCAGGGAGATTGAACAGATGGACAGGGAGACTCTTTCCCGCGTGGTCGAGGACGTCACGCTCTTCTGCCGCCTCACTCCGGTCCAGAAGAACCGGGTCCAGAATGCGCTGCGCAAAAACGGCCACGTGGTGGGTTTCATGGGCGACGGGATCAACGATGCTCCTGCCATCCGGGAGGCAGACGTCGGGATCTCCGTCCAGAACGCCGTGGATATCGCGAGGGAATCCGCAGACATCATCCTGCTCGAAAACGACCTCCGCGTCCTGCACGACGGTGTCCGTGAAGGGCGAAAGACGTTTGCAAATACCCTGAAGTACATCCTGATGGGCACGAGTTCCAATTTCGGGAATATGTTCAGCGTGGCCGGGGCATCCCTGTTTCTCACCTTCCTCCCCATGCTCCCCATCCAGATTCTCCTCAACAACCTCCTCTATGACATTTCGGAGTCGACGATACCCACCGACAATGTCGATGAAGACATGGTGCGCTCACCAAAGAGGTGGGACATGGAGTTCATCAGGAAATTCATCCTCGTCTTTGGTCCGATCAGTTCTCTCTTCGACTTTCTCACGTTTTTCATCCTGCTCTCTTTCTTCACCGCAGACCCCCCCTTTTTCCAGACGGCATGGTTCATCGAATCGATCTGTACCCAGACTCTCGTCATTTTCCTCATCCGCACGAGAATGGTTCCGTTTTTCCGGAGCAGGCCAAGCCGGCTCCTGCTTGCGAGTACCCTCTCCATCGTGGCCGCTGCTTGTCTCCTCCCCTTCACGGTGCCGGGAATGGTATTTGGGTTCGTGCACCTCCCTCCTGTGTTCTACCTGGTCCTTGGCGGCCTCATTTCTGCGTATTTCGTCCTCGTGGAGGTCGCAAAGAAGTGGTTCTTCGGTAGATACTCGTTCCTTGTCGAACAGGGAAAGGGGGATGCTTTGACTGCGTGATAGAGCGGAAACGACTGGTCTCCGTTTTTGCTTTTCCATGTCATCATGCTGAAGACCCCTGCGGTGTAACCTAAAAGGACGAAGGAGAGAGGAGACACACTGCCATGAGAGTCCCGTCCCCCAGGCCCTTCCTGAAGTGGGCCGGAGGAAAGACACAACTGCTCCCAGCCCTGGCCGAGAGAGTCCCGAAAAAAGTGCGGGAGGGGCAGGTTCCCGTGTACGTGGAGCCCTTCGTCGGCGGTGGGGCAGTCTACTTCCATTTCAACAGCCGTTTCCGTTTCAGGGAGTGCCATATCTTCGACGTCAACGAAGAGCTCTTCCTTGCCTACACGGTCGTTCGGGACCGCGTGGAGGAACTGATCGAAGTCCTCCAGGGACTCGCCGGGGACTTTCTCTCCCGTGACGGAGCAGGCCGCCAGGAGTATTACAGGGAGGTCCGGGATGCGTTCAACAGGCGGAGGAAAACGGTCACCAGTGCACGGTTTCACCCGTCCTGGATCGAGCGGGCGGCCCAGCTCATCTTCCTGAACAGGACGTGTTATAACGGGTTGTTCCGGGTCAATTCGCGGGGCGAGTTCAACGTCCCGTTCGGGCGGTACAAAAACCCCCTGATCGTGAACGAACCCCTCCTCCGCAGGGATTCCATGCTCCTCCAGAACACGTCGGTGCATCTCGGTGACTTTGCCCAGTCCCTCCCCACCATGTCAGAGGGCACGTTCGCCTATTTTGATCCGCCCTACCGCCCGATCAGCAAAACAGCCCGATTCACGGCGTACTCGGAGGACGGGTTCTCCGACGCGGACCAGGAGAGGCTTGCCCGTTTCTTTGCGGCCTGCAACGCGAGAGGTGCACTGCTGATGCTCTCCAATTCCGACCCGAAGAATACCGACCCGGAAGACGATTTTTTCGACCGGCTCTACGGCGATTTCTTCATCACCCGCGTGCCCGCCCGGCGGGCGATCAACTCGGACGGGGGAGGGAGGGGCAGGATATCAGAGGTGGTCGTGACGAACTACCCGACCGGCCGTGCAGGGACACTCCTCCCGGGGTGACAGTGGCAATCCATGGCCGTGGTATCCCACGGAAATAGCCCTGGAGAACATTTTTAACCCCTTTCACCGGTCCGTTCCGGGGACCGCCGCCGGAACTTCCCTTCCGGGACGAGGATCTCGAAGCGGGCACCCTTTCCCGGGACCCCCGTCTCCCGGATGGAAAGACCGGTGATCGCGAGGATCTCGCGGGACAGGAAGAGGCCAAGACCGGTATGTTTTCCAAAGCCCTTCCTGAAGAGATGTTTTTTGTCCTCATCCGGGATTCCCACGCCATTGTCCTCGACGGCGATGGCAAGACCCTCCGGCCCTTCGGCGGCAGTGACCCTGATCAAGGAGAGGGAAGGACCACCGTAACGGAAGGCATTTTCAAACAGGTTGAAGATGACCTTCTCGAAGAGGGGATCTGCATAGACCTCGATCTCATCCAGTGCAAGGACGATATCGACACCCGATGGCTGAAACCCTGCTCTGATCTTCCCGACGATGTCTGCGATGTTCTGCCAGGCAGGTTCCCTTACACCAATCTCCTGGTAGTCGCGGGTGAAGTTGATTTGTTCCTCGACGGTGTCCAGGACCTTGTCCATCTTGTCGAGGAATTCCCTGGTACGTGCAATCTCTTTCTCATCCCTGGCAAGTTCGATGTAGCACTTCAGGGCTGAGACCTGGTTGAGGAGGTCATGGCGGGTGATAGTGGAGAGGAGGTGGAGTTTCCGGAGCGCGAGGGCAAGGGCATCCTCGGCAATCTTCCTCTCCGTGATATCCCGCACGACCGAGAGGACAACATCCCTGTTCCGGATCGTCACGCGGTGGGTATGGATCTCGACGGGGACAGTGCTACCGTCCTTTCTCTTGTGCTCCGTCTCGAAAATGGCGTGTCCTTTCCCGAGGATCTCCCTGCCGATTACGTCGAGGGGCTTGCCGTGTCCTCCCTGGACGAGGTCAAGAGGCGTCATCCCGAGGAACTCCTCCCTGCTGTATCCAAGCATCTCGCAGGCTACCGCATTCACCTCGGAAAACCGGCCCGGGAGGCCATCCTCGCGGAGTTCGTGGATGTGGATGGCATCGTTTGCCGAGTTAAAGATCTCGCGGAACTTTGCCTCGCTCTCCTCGAGGGCCGCCTCTTTCTCCAGCCTCTCCCTCACCTCGCGGAGTGCCCGGTCCCGCATCCCGCGGTAGGCACGGACCTGCTGGACGAGCTCGGTCACGTCGTCGATGAATACCAGTGCATAGGTCTCTTTCCCCTCGTAAACGGCATGGACGGTCGTCCTCTGGAAACGGAGCCCCCCGCCTGGCAGGGGTGTGGGGATGAAATGGGGGTGGAACTGCGTCGAGAAGAATGCAGCAGCCCCGCCCTCGAAGACCTGCTGGATGCGGAGCGCGTATTTCCTGTCCGCGAGGTGGGGAAAGATCTCACGGAGGTCGCGGCCGAGGATTTTCTCCCTGGGAATGCACGTCCATTCCGCGATCGTCCTGTTCCAGCAGACGACCGTGTAATCGGGTCCCAGGATGATGATGCCAGCGGGCAGGATATCAAGGTTCTCGCACTGGGAGAGGAAGGAGTTCGTATTCATGGGGGACTGCCCATTACCGCGGTGATCTTTTCGATGAGGGTATCCAGGGCACCTATCTCGAATATCATCAGGATGGTGCCGACCACCCGGAGGTCTTCGATCATGAACTGCGACACGGCGAGGATGACCCAGTCATAGCCGGGAGACCTCTCCCTCCCAAGGATATCCTCAATTCTGCCTTCCCTGTACTCCGGCATCGAGTAGGTGAGGCGCTCGCCGAGGACGTTTGTAATGGAGCCCATCACGGCATTGTTCACGATGTTCCCGACCTCGTTGAGGGTCTCGATCCGGAGCGCGTCGAGTTCAGGCTCATCGATCTCCTCCCCTGTCAGGGCCATGATCAGGACTGCGGCACCCTTTTCAGGAAAAATGAGCATGCTCATGCCCGAGAACGATCCCGCAAACCTGAGGGTGACGGCAGAGAGGTGCGCACTGTCCAGGAGCCGCTGCTCACCGGCAAGATCCGAATACCGCAGGACGCGGACCTCGGGGACGTGGAGCCGGATGTGTGTCCCGGTCATGTCGTTGAGGAGCCCGGCGGCACGCCCGACACCGATGTTGATCAACTCGCGGATCGCGTCAATAGACTCTTCTCCGACATTCATGCCTTCTTTGCGCTCCCGATTGCCCTCTCGACGGCAGGGATGAGAGTCTCCCTGTCCACCGGCTTATTGAGGATATCGCAGGCCCCAAGCTCCAGGCAGATGTCCCGGGTGGTCTTCTGGATATCGGAGGTAAAGACAAGGACCGGGGTGCCAAGACGCTCTTTTCGGACCATTCGTACAAAGCTGTACCCGTCGATCCCGGGCATCAGGAGGTCGCAGATGACGAGGTCGGGGGTCTCGCGGAGGGCCACCGCGAACCCCTCCTTCCCGTCGCCTGCGGTCACGACCTCGTACCCCTTCTCCTCAAGGACAGAAGAAATGAGTCTCCTCTGAAACCTTGAATCATCGATGACGAGAATTTTTGCCATGATCGGCTCTCCGTCCCCAAAACTTGTTTTCTTTCTCCCGTTCGCCTTTTATCCTTATAAATTTCGCCATGCGGTTTTCCGGCCGGGGTCTCATTCATTGAACGTTCTGTAAAGCCTGTTTGCCAGGGACTGGAAGGCCCCGATGGCAATGCAGAGGGCGGCGATGTCGAGGAGGGGGTGGAAATGGGTTGCCTTTCCAAACCCCGCCTGGACGAGGTCGTTTCCATAGGTCAGGGGAGAAAGGTACGCGATGACCTGGCCCGGGAACGGGACCTCCCCGATGGGGACAAAGACCCCCGAGACAAAGATGAGCGGGAGGCGCACGAGGTTGAGCATGGACATGATATCGCCCGGGCTCTCTGTCGGGTAGGCAGCAAAGAGGGTCCCCATCGTTGCGAAGCAAAAGGAAAGGAGGACGATCCCGGCTGCGAGGGCCGGAAGGTCTGAAACAGGGGCCTTGAAGAGGACCATCCCTGCGGCAAGGGGAACGAGCGCGATGCAGCAGGCATACAAAAAACCGCTCATGCTCTCGCCAAGGACGACCATGTGCAGTGATATGGGGGCAGAGAGAAGGCGTTCGAATGTCTTTGTCCTCCTCTCGAGGGGGATGGAGACGGGTTCGATCGAGGACGAGGAGAAGAGGATTGTTATCGCGATCAGACCCGGGACCATGGTCGCCGGGTCTGCCGGCCGGCCGACCGCGAAAGCAAGGAACATGAAGAGGGGAAAGAGCATCCCGGAGACGATGATGTTGGGCTTGAGGTAGTAGATGAGGATGTCTTTGCGTGCAATTGCCCAGGCGGCGGAAAACCCTGTGCAGACCTCCCGCCAGTACTCCGACACAATTCTCACGGGGTCCCGCCCCCTCCTTTTTCGTCAAGGCCCGTCAGCCGGATGAATACGTCCTCGAGACTGGGGCCCCTGGTGTTGATACTGATGATCCGGAGGTTGGCCCTCCGGGCGTAGTCCATGACACCCTCGATGACTGCCGGCGGGTCACCGGTGATCAGGCGGACCTTGTCGCCCATCTTCCGGACACCGGTGACCTGATCGATCCCGGCAAGATCCTCCGCCCTGACGGCGCCCGGGAGGTCGAAGGCGACCTCGATCGACTGGACACTCTGGATCGTCTTCTTGAGCCTTTCCGGCGTGTCGATGGCTGCGATCCGGCCCCTGTTGATGATCGCCACCCTGTCGCAAAGGATGTTTGCCTCCTCGATGTTGTGGGTCGTGAGGAATATGGTCACTCCTTCCCTGGTGAGACGCTGGATGACGTCCCTGATGATCAGGTTGCTCTGGACATCCAGGCCAGAGGTCGGCTCGTCGAGGAAGAGGAGGTGGGGCTTGTTGATGAGGCCCATGGCAATCGTGAGCCGCCGTTTCATGCCCTTGGAAAAACCCTTCGTTTTATCGTCCTTCCGCCCGGTAAGGCCAAGGACCGAGAGGAGGTCGAGGGCCCGGCTCTCGCGTTCCCTTTTCCCGACGTTGTAGAGCCTGGCGGTGAACATGAGGTTTTCCCAGGCAGAGAGGTCGGTGTAGATATTGGACGTCTCGTGCACGATTCCAATCTCCCTGCGTGCCGGGATCTTTTCCCGCACGACGTCCCTGCCGAAGATGCGCCCGGAACCTCCCGTGGGCTCGGTCGTGCCGGTCAGGATGCGGATCGTTGTCGTCTTTCCCGCCCCGTTCGGCCCGAGGAACCCAAATGTCTCGCCCTCCTCGACGGAAAAGCTGATACCTGCCAGTGCCTGGATGGTACCGAACCTCTTTTCGAGGGATATTGCCTCTATTGCATGCATGGGTCGTCACGGGGGGGACAGGAGAGCCTGGAAAATCTCCCCGGGGATAAGGGGGGATATGGAACCCTTCCGACGTGAAGGTTTCTCTTCCTTCCCAAGGCAGGGGATTATGGCCCCAGCACCCCGTTGTTCCGGTGAAAATGGCTTCGCCGTCTTCACTATTCAGGCTCGACCGCAGGGCGGTCATCGGCGGTGTGCATGAAGATGATTTCGCTGTTTTTAAACCTTATGTTCAGCTGCATGGTGGTCAGGGATGGTCACTGTGGAAAATATCTGTGCCAATTTCATGACTGTGTATGCTCGTGTACCAGAGAGAACCATGTGGTTTTTCCCAATCCCAGCGGGAGTGTTATATGCTCCCCGTGCCGGAATGGAACGGCCCTTTTTAATCCCGTCGTTTCCGGAGTGTGAGGATATTTTCCCCGTCCCGGTACTCGTAGGAGACCTCGTCCATCAGAGTCCGGATGAGGTGGACGCCCAGTCCCCCGATCTCCCTCTCCCCGAGGGGCGAAGTGATATCAGGCTCCGGCACGAGGAGGGGGTTGAAGGGGGTCCCCCTGTCCCGGAGCTCGATGGTGACATAATCGGGGCCGGGCAGGACACCGAGAACGAGGTCACCCTCGCCGTTGGGGTACGCATAGGTCATGACGTTGACTACCGCCTCCTCGACGGCCAGTTCCAGGTCAGGGAGGAGCTGTTCCCTGATACCGGCCCCGCCGAGGACCTGGCGGAGGAACAAAAAAACCTCCCCGAGGTTATTTTTTTCCGCCCTGAGCGTGAGGTGTGACCAGCCGGTCATGGCTATCCGACCTTCAGGACGAGGAGGGTGATGTCATCGAACTGGGGCATGCCACGGGTGTGCAGGGCGACACTCTCCGTGATTGCGTCGAGGATATCCCGGGCCGTCCGTTCCCGGGAAGATACGACCACGTCCGCCAGGCGCCCGACCCCGAACTCCTCGTCCTTTGTATTGACGGCCTCGGTGACGCCGTCGGTGTAAAAGATGAGGACGTCGCCCGGAGAGAGAGATTCCCTTGCGTCCGTGTATTCGGCCTCCCCGATGACGCCGAGTGCCGGCCCCGTTGTGCCCAGGTCCGAGAGTGTCCCGTCTGCCCTTGCGAGGAGGGGCGGGTTGTGGCCGGCATTGACATACTCGACAGCCCGCGATCCAGGGTCGACCACGCCGTAGCAGAGGGTGACAAACATCCCGTAGCGGGCGTCGGCAGAGATCATCCTGTTTGCGTCCCTGATGCACGGGAGGGGAGCCCTGTGCCACATTGCGTTTGCCCGCGTCACCGTCCGGGAAAGCGCCATGAAGAGGGCGGCGGGGACTCCCTTGCCGGACACGTCGGCGATGATGATGCCGAAAGGTTCGCCGGGGCCCCGGACAATGACGTCGTAGAAGTCTCCCCCGACCTCCTTTGCGGGAATACTCCGGGCAGCCAGGTCGAATCCTCCTATCCGGGGAATCGATTCGGGGAGGAAACTCTCCTGGATCTGGCGTGCAACTGCCAGTTCCGCGTTCTTCCTCTCGAGCTCGTCGTGGAATGTGTCCCGTTCTCCCTTCGTTTTCTGCTCGGCTGCCAGGTTGGAAATGATGAAGGCGAATATGAACATCCCCCCGGCGTTCGCAAGGACCATGGGGATGCAGATCTGGGCGACGAGGCTCTCTGCCATGGAACGCGGTTGCGCCATGACGAGTACGAGGCCATTGTGGAGCAGTTCCATACCCCCTGCAAAGAGGACGGCCTTTCCCATACCAATGAATTTCCTGCCGCTGGAGAGCCAGAGAAGACCGCCAAAAAGACCTGCAATCACTGTCGCAAGGCAGCAGGGGACGACCGTGAAACCTCCCATGCCGGACCTGTAGAGGGCCCCGACCAGGCCGGCACCCATGCCGGCGACGGGCCCGGCAAGGAGACCTGCAACCATGGGCCCCAGGTCCCGCACGTTGACGGGGGCACCCATGATCTCGATGCTCCCCCACGTGCCATAGATCGAGAGGGCCCCGAACACGAGGACGAGAAACGCCTGGTGCTTCCACGTCAGTTTGCCGGATACAATATCGCGGAACGTGGGGGTCCGTGAGAGGAGGTAGGCGATGACGGAAAGGACGCAGACGAGCTGGAAGAGGACGTGGATTATCTTTGCATAGTCAGTGAGCAACGCAGTGGGAATATCCATTCCTGAGTACCTGCACGACTGCCTTCAGGAGAAGAAGCTCTCGACGGCCTGGTTCTCCTGCTCGAATATGGTAAATATCCGGTCAAACCCCGTCATCGTGATCACGTCACGGACCTGGGGCTGGAGGCAGGAGAGCCGGAGGTCGCCCCCCGCTTGCCGTGCCTGTTTCAGCCCGGCGAGGAGGACACGGAGGCCCGAGCTGCTGATGTAGGAGAGGTCAGATGCGTTGACGACCATTTTCGTCCGACCCGACCGGACCAGTGACTGGATAGCATTCTCCCCCTCTGGACTTGTGTTGGCATCCATCCGCCCGGAAAAAAGGATGATATCGATATCACGGTCCCTTTTTGTCGAGACCTGGAAGGGAGCACTCACCATAGGTATAATGTGACTCCCATTGTCACATTATTCTTCCCCTCGTATTTCCTGCCGGTGAGACTACCCTGTCGCCGAACGCGGCTCATTTCTCCACATTACCGGCAAACATCTTGTTTATCGACCCAGTGTAGGCCGGATGCCTGCATTTCCCGCGGGGAGATGGCAGGGCCGGAATTGTGCCCTTGAGTAATCACCGGGGGTGTCCCGGGCACCTGACTTTCCCCGCCATCGTTTTATTTTCACGCATCCGTCCCGGGATACTTCCCCGGATGCCGGTACCCCGGGGGTTAACGGTGTGGTTTTTACCCCGGAATGCACACTCTCCCTGAGATGATCCGACCTCTCTCCCCCCTTCTTCCCGCCCGGTGGCAGCCCCTGCCCGGGGCAGCGGGAACGCGCGTGTATCCTTTTTTTGGAAAGCCAGACTGCACCAGTTCCAACCTTTGCCTGGTCGACACCGGCACCGAGTTTATCCTTGTCGATTCCGGGACAAGCGAGCGTCAACTCGACGAAGTCGTCCGCCTCGTTGGGGAAGTCCCGGGCGGAGCTTCCCGTCCCGTCATTCTCTTCATCACGCACTGCCACGTCGACCATTGCTACCCGCTCCTTGCCGGGTCACCGCTCGACAGCCTCTCCCTCATCGTCGCTGTCCAGGAGGAGGGCGCAGCCGCAATCGCAACCGGGGACGTCCACCTGACCCTCGGGGAGCTGTTTCGGAAGGAGGTGAGACCCCACGCGGTCCACATCCCCCTCCTGTGCCGGGCTGACCGGGAGGGAGGCGGTGAGAGGAGACTTATTGTTCCCGGCCTTGGCCCCGTCCGCCTGGTGATGGACATTCCAGCCGGGCATGTCTCTCCCCCTCCCCCCTCGCAGCAGGTCATCTTTCCCTCGGGGACGCGGGTCCTGGTTTTTCACACCCCAGGGCACACGCCGGACAGCACCTGCATCCGCATCGGGGACGTCCTCTTCTGCGGGGACATCATCTTTGCAACGAAACCCGGCGTTGCAGGCATCAGGGGTTTTTCCCGCGATGACCTCCTTTCGTCGATCCAGGCCCTCCAGTCAATCGTGGATGCGGGAGAGGTCACCGTCTGGTACCCCGGGCATGGTGACCCGCTTGCGACCCCTGCCATGGCCAAAACCCTGCACAAGCTCAAAAAGGAGGCCCTCTCCCTCGAGGACATCCACTCCTTTGACCTCTCCCGCCTCGAGGAGTCCAGGGACCATGCCCTCGACATCCTCGACGAGGCAGAGAGGCTCTTTGCCATCATCGGGGGACGGCTCCTTTCCCTCTCGTTCCTCCTCGAGTCCCTCGGGGAAGACGCAGAGGCAGAAAAATTCCGAAAAGTCATGGATATTGCCGGGATTGACACTGTGCTCTGCGATTTCCAGCAGTTCTGCGCCGATGTCCGTGCGGGGAAGAGAGTCGAGATCCAGCTCGTCATGAAAGCAGTCCAGGTGCTCCAGAAACTCCAAAGGTCCATCTCCTACGAGGAAGTCTCATGTGCCGTTGACAATTCCATCATCTGGAGGGCCGGGAGGCTCCTCGACGAATTCCTCGCCACATCCCGTGACATACCCCGGGACCCGACACCCGACGCCGTCGACCTCGGTCCCCTCCTTGAGTCTCTCGTCACGACCGCACACTGCCCGCCCGTCTCTGACGAAGAATTTATTGCTGCTGCGGATGACCCGGAGGCGTTTGGAAGGGCCCTCGTTGCCCGGCTCGCCTTCCTCCCCCCCTTTCCCCTGCTCTCCCTCGCCCTCGACCGGGAATGCGTCGGGATTCCCCCGGTTGCAAGCGACAGGTTCCGTCTCACCGACGGCCTGATGGCCCTTCTCGAGGACCTCGAGGCGGCAGGATGCCGGGACGCACGCCTTGGCGCCTGCCAGAGGGAAAACGCGGTCAAACTGGTCGTCGAGGCAGGTTGTCCGGGTGGAAAGGGAATATTTTCACCCCGTCTCATCCGGCGGCACGCACGCAGGTTCCAGCTCTGCGGTGGGGAGTTCTCGGCATCCCCGGGCGGGGACCGGATAACCTGCACGGTCTCGTTTGCCGCAGCACGGTGAAGCGGCGAATACCAAACTTTTATTACCTGACATAGGCCAGAATCGTCCATGACAGAAAGACCACTTGGTGTCACTATCATCGGTATCCTCTGGATCATTGGTGGAATTCTTGCATTCCTTGGCGGGATAGGGATCGCCGTCCTCGGTGGCGTCATCGCAGGTCCCCTGGGAGCTGCCATCGGGCTGGTCATCGGCTTTATCCTCGTCATCGTCGGGTTGATCGAGATTGTGCTTGGCATCGGCTGCTTCAAGGCATGGGGATGGGTCTGGACCGTGGGCGTCATCATCACCATCATCAGCCTCGTCATCGGTCTCATCGATCTCGTGCAGTCAGGCGCGAGTGCCCTGATCGGGATCATCATCTCCGCGATCATCCTCTGGTACCTGTTCCAGGAGAACGTCAAGAAGTACTTTGGCAAGGCCTGAACGGCGACAAAGGGCAGGAAATATTTATTTCCCCCCCTTTTTGTCATTTTAAGGGGTGTGAGTAGCACGGGTGCTTGAAAGCCTCACGTTCTTTTTAGTTTGTTGATTAAAGGGTGAAATGCCGTCTTTTTTTTAAATCCTTCTTCGTCATTTCAGGTGGGTACGTTGTATAACGGGGTTATTGTCTCTTTCTGGATTGCGCTGGTTAATTTAAAAAATATCGACTTAACGCGAAATGAATGGTGAAACCGCCGCCGGGGGGTCTTTCGGGAACGGCGGAACTATCCTCATGGGTGGGTGTGGTGGCGAGGCAGCCCCCCTTTTTTGGTCCCTATCCCCCCACTCAGGACAGCGAAGAGCCCGTTTTTCCCGTATTGCACCCGCGGCAGAACCGACGGATTGCATCACGAAAGGGAAACGCTATCCCATTGAATTATTGGCCTTATTCATCAAAAACCCATTTTCTTGCTGCCATGTGCACCCCCGGGCTCCCGGTACAGCGGCAGGTATTAATACCCGGGAAGGGCACTCTCCTCATCCATTCCCCATTCCGTTTCCCGGAGTTATCCATGATCGATATCCTCTACGTGGACGACGACCTCGATTTTCTCGAGATAACGAAGCGCATGGTCGAGAAGTCCGGCGGGATCTCGATCGAGACTGCAAGTTCTGCCGAAAATGCCCTCGCGATGGTGGAGGAACGTGCATACGATGTCATCGTCTCAGACTACCAGATGCCTGTCATGGACGGCATCGAGTTTTTGAAGATGCTCCGGGGGTCCGGGAATACAACGCCTTTTATCATTTTTACCGGCAGAGGCCGCGAGGAGGTCGTCATAGAGGCCTATAACAGCGGGGCGGACTTCTACGTCCAGAAGGGGGGAGACCTGAATGCACAGTTCCGGGAACTGGAGCACAAAATCGTGCAGGCGGTGCGGATCCACGAGGCCGAGTTTTCCCTCCGTGAGAGCGAGGAACGATACCGCTCCGTCGTCGAGAACGCAAGCGAGGGGATCGTGGTCGTGCAGGACGGACTCCTCCGGTATGCCAACCCTCGGGCCCTGGCAATGGTCCAGGCAACCCCGGAGGAGGTGGAAGGAAAGCACTTTTCGCTTTTCGTTCATCCCGATGATAGGCCCCTCGTGACAGAACGGTACCACCAGCGCCAGGGAGGAGGAGCGATTCCCCAGACCTATGACTTCAGAATAGTCGGGAAGGAGGGACTTGTCACCTGGGTCCAGGTATCTGCAGTCCTGGTCCCCTGGAACCGCCGGCCTGCAACCCTCGCCCTCCTGGTGGATATCACCGAGCGGAAGGGGAGGGAAAATGGTGTCCGCCAGCGAAACGTCGCCCTCGAACAGACGGTGGAAGAACAGGCTGCCCGGCTGGAAGCATCAGAAAAGGAGAAGAAAAACCTGCTCGACAGGATTGCCGGGAGGGATGCCGGCTGAGGGGAACAGCCATCTCTTCACCGGCACGGGGGGCCTCATTACCCTACCCGTTTATGCATCTCTCCCCCGCAGTGCCATTTTCTCTTCTCTCATGAGAGATGAGTTTTTATCCTGTTACTCATATCCTTCTTCATCCAGTTTCCTGCGTCGTTAAAAGAATCGAGATCCGGAGCAATGACAAATCAATACCGCATCCTATACGTGGACGATGAACCGGCATTGCTCGAGGTCGTCCGGCTCTACCTTGAGAAGAAGAAGTGGTTCATTGTGGAGACGGCCACGTCAACAGGCGAGGCACTGAAAAAGATGCAGGGCGGCCCACCGTACGATGCTGTCATCTCCGATTACCAGATGCCCGTCATGGACGGAATCGAGTTCCTCAAAGTCCTCCGGAAGCGCGGGGATGATACACCGTTCATCATATTCACCGGGAAAGGCAGGGAAGACATTGTCATCCAGGCCTTAAATGAGGGTGCCGATTTTTACCTCCAGAAAGGAGGAGACCCCGCGTCCCAGTTTGCCGAGCTTGCTCACGTCGTCCAGAAGGTCGTCCGGCAGAAAAGAGTCGAGTCCAGTATCTGCGACATGGAACGACGGGAGGCAGACATCCTCAATTTCCTGCCTGATGCAACGTTTGCCATCGACCTCCGCGGCACCGTGATCGCGTGGAACCGTGCAATGGAGAAGATGACAGGCATTCCCGCATCTGTCATCCTCGGTAAGGGGGACTACGAGTATTCCCTCCCGTTTTACCACGAACGGCGCCCTATCCTCATCGACCTCGTCCTCAAAGCCGATCCCGATACCGAGGCAAAGTACCCGTACATCAGGAGGGAGGGAGAGACACTCATCTCGGAGATCTTTATTCCCCACCTTAACGCCGGCCAGGGAGCGTACCTCTGGTTCCTGGCATCCCCCCTCTACAATTCAAAGGGAGAGGTTGCCGGTGCCATCGAGTCCATCCGGGACGTGAGCGAGTGGAAGGACGTGGAAGAGGAGTTGGAGGAGAGGGGGAGGTTCCTCTCCACGCTGATTGCAAACCTCCCGGGCTTTGCCTACCGGTGCAGGAACGACAGGAACTGGACGATGGAATACATCAGCGACGGATGCCAGGAGATCACGGGGTACGCCCCCTCGGATTTCATCGGGAATGCGACACTAGCCTTCAATGATATCATCCGGCCCGACTACCGGGACCTCCTCTGGGGCATCTGGCAGGAAGTCCTGAAGGAGAAACGGACCTTTGAACATGAGTACCCGATCATCACCCGGAGCGGGGAGACACGGTGGGTGTGGGAACGGGGGAGGGGGATCTTTTCGGAGGAGGGAACCCTTCTCTATCTGGAAGGGTTCATCACAGATATCACGGCCCGGAAGAACGCCGAAGAAGAGCTCCGCAGGAGCCAGGAGCAGCTTGCCCTCGCGATCGAGGGGTCAGGGGCCGGTCTCTGGGACTGGAAGGTACAGACCGGTGAATTGACAATCAACGAGAAGTGGGCCGGGATCGTGGGGTATACACTGGATGAACTTGCACCGGTGAGCATCAAGACATGGACCCGCCTTGCACACCCCGATGACCTGGAAGTCTCCAAATCCCTGCTCCAGAAACATTTCGCCCGCGAGATCCCGACCTACGAGTGCGAAGTGCGGATGCGGCACAGGGACGGGCACTGGGTCTGGGTCCTTGACAGGGGGAAGGTGACAGAGTGGGACGGGGAGGGAAGACCGGTGCGCATGACAGGGACTCACCTCGATATTACCGGGAGAAAACAGGTCGAGGAGGAGCTCCGGGAAAGCAGGGAAATTCTCCATAGTTTCATCGAGAACCTCCCGGTCGGACTTTACCGGAACACTCCCGGTCCCCGGGGCGAGTACATCATGGCAAACCCCTATATTGCCCGGATGTATGGATACGAGACCCTCGACGAGTTTCTTACCCATCCTGCAGCAGACCTGTACGAAGACCCCACCGAGCGCCTTGTGTTCTCTGACGAGCTGGTCCGGACCGGTTCAGTGTTTGGAAGGGAGTTACGCCTCAGGAAAAAGAACGGGGAGCTGTTCTGGGGACGTGTCTCTGCGGTTGCTGTACGCGATGATAAGGGGAACGTCAAGTACTTTGACGGTATCATCGAGGATATCACCGAGCAGAAGAAGGCCGAGATCGCGTACCGGGAGAGCGAGAAGAAATACCGCGACCTCCTCGAAAAGCTCCCCGAACAGGTCATCGTGCACCGGGATGGCCTCATCCTGTATGCAAACCCCGCAACCTTCAAGACACTCGGCTATATGCCCGACGACGTGATCAACCGCCATGTCCTCGACTTCATCCCCCCGGAGTACCACCCGCAGGTCGTATTGACCCTTCGGCGGAGGGCTTCCGGGCAGGAGACGGAATATTACGATATCGAGATCTTCGCGAAAGACGGGACGCGGAGGACCATGAGAGTCAGCGGCAACCCCATCACCTTTGGGGGTGAGCCGGCAACCCTCATCGTCCTCTTTGACATCACGGAGAGGAAACGTGCAGAGGAGGCACTCCAGCTGGCACACCGGAAGATCGCCCTCCTCAATACAATCACGCGGCATGATCTCAACAACCAGCTCCTCGTCTTATCCGGTCTCCTGGACTTCCTGGAGGACGCAGATCAACCCGCGGACAGGAAGGCATACCTCGAAAAGGCCCGGATGGCAGTCGGCCGAATCCTCTCGACCATCAGGTTTACGCGGGACTATGAGCAGATCGGGGGAAGCGAACCCCAGTGGCAGGACTGCCACGAGCTTGTCGGGGGTGCCGGGAAGGATTTCGTCTCCCCGACCCTCACCATCATCAATGAAATTCCTGCGGGGCTCCTGATCTTTTCGGACCGGATGATGAGCAGCGTCTTTGCAAACCTCATCGATAATGCCGCCCGCCATGGCGAGAAAGCAACAATTGTCCGTTTCACGGCGGAAGTTGGGGAAGGAGGCTCTCTTTCAATCGTGTGTGAAGATAACGGGACAGGTATCCCGCCGGAGGAGAAGGAGAAGATCTTCGAGAGGGGATACGGGAAGAATACCGGTTTTGGGCTCTTCCTGGCACGCGAGATCCTGGGCATAACCGGATTGACCATCCGGGAGACAGGAGAGCCGGGCAAGGGAGCACGTTTCGTCATCACCGTGCCACAGGGGTCCTGGCGGCAGCCCGACCTCTCCCCCGGGAAGGGAGGGGAATAGGACTTTTCCGCCGGCGGCTCCCACCACATCCCCGGGCATGGTGGGGCCAGGCCAGGAAATACGGTCTTTTCCCGGGCGACTCATCCGAAGGTGACCGTCCCTTCCCTTTTCCTAACGGAAGGCACTTTCAAGGGCGAACGCGAGGTACGACAGACCGAACAGGACGAGGAATGCCCCGCACCCCCGGAGGACCCATGCGTACACCCGGTCATCAAAGAGCCGCTTTCCCCGGTGGATGCTTGCCGAGACGATTGTGTACCACCCGAAGTCTGCCGACCAGTGCCCGGCGAGGAACGCGACCGCAAAGAGAAACGCCTGCTGGGCAGCCGCGAGCACGAGGGCGCTCCCGACCGAGAACCACCAGAGCCAGAAGTAGGGGTTCGAGACGCTCGTGACCGCCCCGGCAAGGTAGGGGTTTGCGACCACGCTGCCGGGCGACCCCTCGCCAGGCACCCCGGAACCGGCACCCCGGATCGTCAGTATCCCGAAAGCAACGAGTGCAATCCCCCCGATAGCCCCGATCAGGCCCGAGAAATCAGATACCGCCGTGACGGAGCTCACCCCCAGGATGATTGCAGAGAAGACGAGAGCCTCGACGAGGGCATGCCCGGCCGAGACCCGGGCGCCCGTCTTCCAGCCGCCGGTCACGGACGTATTGATAGTCGCAACGAGGGTCGGACCGGGAACGAGCGCCCCCGTCAACCCGATGACGAGCCCAAGGAGGTAGGTCTTGAGCACCATCGCACGAATACTCCGATTGCATACCCCCATTGGTCATTTGACCTCTCCAACTTTTCCTCCGTCGGCATGTGTGACACCCGTCAAAGAGACCCGGCGGGGAGAGGAAATCAGAATTTCTCGGGGAAACGGATGCGGAACGTGGCGCCGGGCGCATTCCCGACGTCCATGGTCCCCCCCATCTGGCGGACCAGGATGGTGATGATCTGCAACCCGAGGGTCGGGGCATTCGCGATGTCGAGGTCGGGGGGAAGCCCGGTACCATCATCACTGACGAAGAGCGTAAAGAAGTGGTCATCACCCAGGGTGAGTTTTACAGTAATTTTTCCCTCGTCCCTCCCGGGAAATGCATACTTGAGGGAATTGGTGAGGAGTTCATTGAGGATCAGCCCACAGGGTATGGCAATATCAAGGTTGATCTTCATGTCCTCGATGTCCAATTCGAAGGAGACGTCTTTCTGGAGGATATAGGAATTTTTCAGGTCTGAAACAAGGCTCTCAATATACTCCCTGGCATTGATGAATCCCACGTACCGGGACTGGTAGAGTTTCTCATGGACGAGTGCCATCGTCCTCACCCTCCCCTGGCACTCTTCGAGCATTGCAACAGAGTCAGGATCATTGATATACTGGGCCTGGAGCTGCAAAAACCCGGAAATTACCTGCATGTTGTTCTTGACGCGGTGGTGAACTTCCTTGATGATGACCTCCTTTTCCCGCAACGATGCTTCGATTCGCTCTTCGTAATGGCGGCGGTCCGTGATATCAAGGTGGATGCCGACCCAGGAGATTGTCTTTCCCCCGCTGTCCTTGAGGGGGGCTCCCCGGGAGAGGACGAAGTGTTCCCGGCCGTTCCGGTCCAGGATTCGGTATTCATAATCCCAGAAGTATCCCCCCTCTACGCAATGGCGCCAGTCGGACATTGCCTGTTCCCGGACGTCGGCAGGCAACCGGGTCATCCAGTTCTCCGTCTGGCATTCCTCGAGGGTCATCCCGACCAGGTCCAGGAAGGAGGGGGATGCATAGGTTATTATCCCCTTGTCATCCGTTATCCAGACCCCGAACGGGATCAACTCTCCAATCATGCGGTACCTCTTCTCGCTCTCGCGGAGCGCATCCTCTGCCCTTTTCCTGGCTGTTATATCGCGCAAGATGCTGATAACAGACGGGGACCGGTAGTACTCGATAGCTTTGCTGCTCATCTCGATCGGTATGGGGGTGCCATCCTTCCGCAGAAGGGTAGTCTCGCACACCAGCGTTCCCCTGTACCGGAGGTCATCGATCCAGGAGGTGTCGTTTCCTGACCAGAGATTGAATCCGAGGTCCCGGAGGGAACGGTTTTTGAGTTCATCTTCGGTGTACCCCGTTTTTTCGCAGGCAATCGTATTCGCTTCGAAAATCCGGCCATCGAAATCGTGGATAATGATCGCATCACCGGCATTGTCAAAGAGTGTCCTGTAGTGGATCTCCTGGAAGATGAGCTCATCCTTGACTTTCTTTTTCTCTGTAATGTCAATGGCAGAGAAGATGATCTGACCGTCCCGCGTGAGCGAGGCGGAAAGAAGTACCCAGGCGCCCGTCCCGTCTTTTTTCTGGAGCATCACTTCCCTGTCCCTGGCTTTCCCTTGCACCTCCAGTTCTTGTTGGAGCGAAAGGAAAGATTTCTCATCGGAAAAAACCTTTTTTCCATCGAGCCCAACCATCTCTTTCTCGGAATATCCAAGCAGTGTTGCGATCGGGGCATTGGCAACCACGACCAATCCGGTCTTGTGGTCAACGATAAAGAGGCCCGCCTGGGAATTGAGGAAGATGGTGCGGAACTTTCTTTCCTTTGCAATTTCGTTTGAAAAGGCCGATATCACGACACCAAGGGTGACAAAGACGTAGAACCAGGCACTGCTTGCGGTATAGACCCTGATGTCGAACGGTCCGTAGTAATAGACGACGGCAAGGTAGAGCCAACCGATCAGGATAGTAAAATAGACCGCAAAGCGGGGCCAGGTGTAGGCGATGAGGATGACAGGGATGATGAAAAAGTACTGGAATATCTCGAATATCCCGTTTTTCAGGGAGAATATGGAGGTCAGGACCACGATAAAGGAGACAAGGGCCGTCACAAGGATGACTGCGAGATCCGTCCGGGAGATCTCGGTCTCAAAGAAGCTGATCTAGCCCCCTCCTTTTTTCCTCAATAAAAATCGCCTGATACACATTTCAATCTATGATTCCGAAGAAATTCATGGACCTAGTGTAAAAGTACATTTCGAAAAATCTCTAAATCGAAAAATAAGCAAGAATAAATCGTAAAATTGATTGTACTCGAAGGGGAATACATATTTGGTGAATACATGAATTCCCCTTTGATAGTAGATCGCAAGGACCCAAAATGGTTTCTGCTCGAACAAGTATTGTCACTGATTTCCAGCCGTGAAGCAAGGCAGGTATTTTCAAAGAACAAGCTTGAGCCAATCAATGAAGCTGTAGAGACAGTGAAAATCGTTCTTGTCGCAATGTTCTTCTCCGTCGATTATGCCTTTGTTATCCATGAATTGACGATTCGGAGAAAACTCCGAAAATTCATGGATATTCGGTCAGTCCCTACCGTGGATTCAGTCTACAAAACGTTGAGCGAATTCAATGAGAACTAGTTCATCTCCCTCGTGAATGGAATTCTCAATACATGTTGCAAATGGAGGAGACGGCGCGGAAAAAACACGTTTATCGTGGATGCAACGGCAATTACGCTTGACCTGAACTGGTTCAAGAGAAAATATACAAAGAAGAAATTGGAAAACCGGGAATATTCGTGGGGATATTGTCCCACTCATGGGCATTACATCGGATATAAACTGACACTGGCCCTGGATGCTCATTCTCTGAAACCGGTTTGTTTCCTGCTCCATCCAGGATCTCCCCACGATTCTGCCATTTTTCGAGAGATCGTGAATGAATTGAAAAGGCGCAGAATTGCTCAGATTGGCGATACAATCGTTTTTGATAAAGGCTATTACGCATACGACAATTACGTTGAGGGAATTTTTGAGTTTAGTATCGTCCCGATGATTTTTACCAAGAAAAATTTCTCAGTGCCCAAGTTGCTCAAGAAACTCAATTATCCTCTTTGGATTTTCGGGAGATCCGATACGAAATTGCTCCTCGAGAGATTCGCTTCCCTGGCCCGCCGGTTGTTGAAGTTCCTCCGTGATGAGGTCCAATTTATCGAGAAGAGATCCCTCATCGAGGATGTGTTTAAAATGGCGAAAAATGCATTCGGTTTGAAGAGAATTCACAAGTATACAACGAGATCTGTGAAAAAGACCGTTTGTCTGAATGTACTTTTACTCGGACTCGTCATTTCTCTGGGATTTGGTGAAAAGATTCAATTACAGAGGTTATCTGAGTGGTGATCCGGGGAAGGGGCTAAAGGCGTCGTGAAAGCATCCGGGACATCCCGGTCATCATTCTTTCGGCCTGGGACCTCTCCCCGGCAGAAAGGGAAAAATACAGGGATGATATCATCGGCATCATCCGAAAACCAGTCCTGCCCAGGGCCCTCGTCGAGGTCGTGACAGGATTTCTCAATCCCGGTCCCGGCATTCACCCCCATGCAGGATAAAAGGAGGCAAGCGGTCCTGCCGGCCGGGTCCACGTCCCCCGACCTTATTTTCCCCTCAAAAACTCCCGGTATGCCTCCGGGATATCTCTCCTCTCCTCGGCGATCGCCCTCTCCACCTCTCCAAGGTTCCCGGCTATCTGGCGGATCCGCGCCGCTTCGAGGAGGAGGCCGGCCCTCATCTCCTCGTCGTTTCCCTGACCTTTCAGAGTCTTCTCCGCGAGGTCGGCAAGGTTCTGCTGCACGATGAGCAGGGGTTCGCGTATCCGCATCACGATCTCGCTGACATATCCGATCAGGGCACACCTGCGTTCCTCGGCAACCTTCCGGTCGCGGATGTCGATGAAGCTCTCGATGAGGAGGTCCCGCCCTCCGACGCGGGCACGGGTCGCTGTCTTGAGGATCGGGATGTGCGTCCCGTCGCCGGCGATGATGACCCTCTCGCTGTTGTCAATCTCCTGGTGGAGGTCGGTGATCGGACACCTGCCGCGCTCGGCAGGGCAGATAAACGTATGGCACTCGTGCCCGACGATATCCCCCTTCTGCCGTCCGATGAGGGAGACTGCTATCGGGTTGATGTCAAGGATCGTGTGCGTCTCCGGGTCGATGATCACGATGCCGGTCTGTATCCTGTCGAAGATGGCCTGCAGTTCTTCCCTGTCCATGCCCTCTGCCCCTTAGAAAGGGATGGGAGACTGGGAAGAGATAGTGTTTGCGATCGGCAGGCAGGCGGGGATAATCCCGTATGCCCGGTCCAAGCCGGTAAAAAAAAAATTCCCTGGTCATTTCACGGTTCAGGACCAGGAGGGCAGTTTCACTCGGAAAAACGCATCCGCGGTTTTCATTTTGCACCCCTGGATCCCGGAGAGAAGCATGTGGTTTTACTATTGCGGGGGAACACGGCGACTTTCCCGCCTCCCCGGTCAGTCGTTCCGCGGGCCCCTCTCTCCCCGCTTCAGGCGGCCTGCGGCAAACTTTGCCAGGGGATAGATGCCATCGCTCGATGGGTGGACTTCGGTGAAGCGGGAGAAGTCATGGACAGAGACCCCCCTCTTCATGAGAAACGCACAGTAAGCGGCAATGGTCCCCCCGGCGGGCCCGGCAACAGAGATGCCCCCTATCCGCCCGTCTCCCCGGGAGACGATCAATTCTGCCATGCCCGTCCTGCCCCGCGGCACCTCCCAGAACGTCCCCGGCCCGGCCGGGCCCGGCGAGGAGAAGGCGACTTCGTCGTCGGCCGGCTCGCCGTCAACGAAGGCGTACTCGTGGGCGAGGGCAACGGACTGGGGAATCGCCGAGTAGTCCATGAGGACGTCCTCGCCGAGGATCGAAGACGCGGCAACGATGCCCTCCTGGCGGGCGACCGGTGTCAGGCAGGGAGACCCGGTCACGTCCCCGCAGGCATACACGCCCGGGACACTGGTTGCCATCCGCCTGTCCACGACGATCCTCCCGTCCTTCCCCTTCTTCACGCCGGAAACCATCCGGGAGTTCGGGACAAGGCCGGCGGCGAGGAAGACCGCGTCGCAGGGGACCTCCCTCTCCCCGTCCTCACCCCGGAGGACGGCACTTCTGACGGCGGGGTCGCCGTCGATGCGGGTCACCGTGCAGTTCTCGTGGATCGCGACACCCTCGAGGTCTTTTTTTGCAGTCTCCCGCAGGGCCCGCGGGACCTCGCGGAGGAACGTGCTCCGGACCGCGACATCGACCTTTGCCCCCCACTCGTGGAAGATGAAGGCAAACTCCGCGGCCATGATCCCCCCGCCGATGATGAGGAGGTGGTCCGGGACGGCAGGCATCGAGGGGAGGGAATGGGCATGGAAGACACCCGGTTTCTCAACACCCGGGATTGGAGGGATGCGGGGGAGGGAACCCGTCGCGATGACGAGGGCGGACGTCTGAAGGGGTTTTCCATCGACGGAGAGGGAACTTCCCTCGACGCTCCCCTCTCCCCGGAGGACTGAGACCCCGCACCCCCTCGTCTCGGCATCGAGGATGGCGGTGATCTTCTCCTGGACCGATACCATCTGTGAAATCGTCCGGGGAAAGGAGAACGAGGGGACCCGGTCGAGGATACCAAGGGCGTGGAGGTTCCGGGTGGTGTGCAGGGCGCGGGCAACATCGTTGAGAGCACAGACAACCATGCAGCCATAGTGGAGGCACTGGCCGCCGAGCCCGCCCTTCTCGACCAGGGTGACATCCTTTCCCGCGAGGCCGAGTTTCATCGCCGCGGTCCGGCCCGCGGGCCCGCCGCCAAGGACGCCGATCATGCGTGCCGGCTCTAGAAGATCTCCACGCCCTCGTCCATCGGGGAGGAGAGGACCTCACCGGAGAAGGCGTTGACTTCGACGATCTTCTTGCCGCGGACCTGCCAGATGGGGACGTAGACCTGCCGGACGGTGACTTCGATGTTCCGCCTGTCAGGTTTCAGCACCTTCTCCTCGTAGGAGATGGCATCGCCGCTCACCTGCTTGATCCGTATCCTCTGGGTCAGGCTCTCGGCAACCTCTGACACGATCTTTTCCCGGGCCTCCTCCTGCGTGATGCGGGGGGAGACGACTTCGGCACCGGCCGGGACCGCGTCCTCGACGAGGGACTTTGCGTCCACCTCGAACTTCAGCCCGTTGATGGCATTAAGGCCGCCGTCCCCCTCGGCGTCGAAGGGAACGCGGTGCTCCTTGTAGACCTGCTCGCCGGAACTCCTGTACGAATAGAACCAGAACGGCATGAATTTCAGGGCGACAGTCCCCTGCATCTTTGCAATCTGGACTGCGGCATCCTTCTTTACCCGGATGGGCAGGTGGGGGATGGTAACGCCGGGAACATCGGCCCCGCCGGCAGGGCCCCCTTTCCTCTCCCCCGGCAGGGACACGGATTCTCCCTGTGCCCCGGTCAGTGTGCCGGACCCAAGGTCAAGGGCAAGGGGACGCGAGAGTATCCTTGCGAGGGCCGCTTCGCCGGAGAGACGGATGAACTCGTCCCTCCCCCAGAGAATGCACCCCTCCGGCTCCGTGCCGGGGTCAAGGGAGAAGAGGAGTTTCCTGTACGTGATCTCCTTTCCCTCGCTCATCAGCCGGAAGTTCCCTGCCGCGTAATCTCTGATCTCTGCAGGGTCATCGCTGCACAGGACCATGAGATACTCGTCTTCCCGGGCGGCAAGGTCATAGGGGTATTCGAGTGTACTGACCTGGAAACCGGCCGTCTCCAGGATGTCCTTTATGGCATTCCTCGCCTTTTCCCGAACTTTTTCGTCCATTAACCATACATTTCCTCTATCTTATAGAACAATTTTTCTATTTTGGGGACGAGATTCTAGCCAATGCATCTCCCCCTCAAGTTCGTGCATACCCGGATCGAGGAGTATGCCATGCAGGTGACGTATGACCCCCGGGAGGGTCAGGGACTGGTCGTGTACAACCTCGCCCTTGTTCCGGACAAGGACCTCGAAGCCTCCATCGGGATCATGAAGGACACGTTCCGTGCCGGGCTCTGCGTGAGCGGGCTCGTCCGGTTCTTCCACGGGGGAGAGACTGCCGGGGACTTCCGGGTACCTCCAGGGCAGACGGGTATCGTGACCATCTGCAGCTCCACCCTGGACGGGCTCCTCCTCCACAGGGGTATCCCGTCAAACCCCATCGGGGGAGGCGTGGTGGAGATCGAGGAGCGGATCCCCCGGCGGTTCACGCACCTCATCCTCTACGAGTACACGACCATTGACCCCCTCCAGGCCCTCCTCTCGCAGGAGATTACATCTGTCTCGGAGATGATGCGGAGGGGGAGCGGGGATATCCTTGCAAACATCCGGCAGTGCCACATGGAAGCAGAGGGGCTCCTGGGAGAGGTGATCGATGACCTCGCGGGCAGCAGTTTCTCCCCCATCCTGGACGTCGGCCTGCCCAACACGCCGGCACTCGGTGTGACCGTCGACCCGCAGTACATGGGCATCGTTGCGCTCGGGGGAACAAACCCCATGGCCGCCATCAAGGAGAACGGGATCCCGGTCACGATCCATGCTATCAAGGGCTTAATGGACGTCCGCGAGATGGAAGAGGTCCTGGACTACTAAAGGGGGTCTCTCTCCGGCAAAGACACGAGTTCGAGGTAGGTCGAGAAGAACTTCACGAATCCCCTGGACTCGGACAGGAGGGCTGTTGCTTCCTCGCCTGCCACCATCACCACGATCGCCCTCTCGTGGTCGACCAGGAACACACCGCCGGCAATGGCAAATCCCCTCTCGTCCTTTCCCGCCGGGGGGGCGGGGATGGTCCGGACCATCACACCGGTGCCTGCAAACATTTCAGGGCAGTTTGTCGTGACCCTCACGGGGATGGTACCCGCCATCTCGCGCACGAGGGGGGGCAACTCGTCAGGGAACAGGCTGCCGTAGAGGAGGATATCGATCGAGGCAGTGGCATGGCGCAGGAGATCGACGAGCCGGGGCCGGATGTTCTCGATCCCGTAGATACTCCAGATGAAGTCCTGGTCCGCCGGTCCGCGGGCCGAGCGTTCCCGCCACACGCGGGAGAGGATCTTCTTTGCCCGTTCCGCATCCGCGGAGACCACGTCCAGGAGGCGGTCGATCCCCTCATCCGGTGGGACAGCCTCGAAGCGGCGGGGTGTCGCAAGGGAGACGGAGACGAGGTTCTTGTGGGTCAGCCTCTCGAGGACGGGGTATACCGATGCGCGGGGTACCCCCGTGATCTCGTGGATCCGTGTCGCGGTCGAACCCGGTTCCCGCAGAAGCCCGATGTACACGAGGGCTTCGTACTTCGTGAGGCCCAGGGACTTGAGCAGTTCAGAGAGAGCAAGGTTCGAGGTCGAAGGCTCGGCCATTCCATAGCATTATATAGGGTTGCCTCTTAAATGTTGTTATAGCAATAACAACAAGTGATATCCCATGCATTTACGGCAAATTGTGTTTCTGGCCGTTATAATCTGTTTATTATGTACCCCCTGCCTCGCGGGCGTCAAGTACCTCACCGGTGAGCCCGACCTCTCGGCATCGATCCAGGGAAAGAACGAGTTTGCACCCGGCGAGGACGTCACCCTCAAAGTCAGCATCGAGAACCGGGGACTCATCGAGATGAAGTTTGTCCAGTCGACCATCATCGAGCGTGATGACCTCCCCAACACGGCGAAGCTCGTCAGGGCAACACTCGGGGCGGGAGACTCGCCGCTCGTCATCAAGGCCGACCCCCAGGCAGTGGGGGATATCCCGGGCGGGAAGTCAGCGGTCGTTGCGTTCACCGTCAAGGTTCCCACCGATGCAGCAGCAGGCAACTACACGCTCCCGCTCACGGTCCATTACAAGTACCTCAAGTATGCCGAACAGTATGGCCAGGACGCCATCTCCTACACCTACCGGGACGTGGAGGAGACCCTCCCCCTCCCCGTCAGGATCACGCCAAGGGCGATGCTCGAGGTGGTTTCCGTCCGGGGTGATCACCTCAACGCCGGGTCGGAAGGGTACCTGGTCCTCTCTGTCAGGAACGCCGGGTACGAGGACGCGAGGGATGCCGTCCTTACCCTTACCCGGAATGGCAACAGCCCAGTTGTCCCAACAGACAGCAACCTCTTCATCGGTGAATTTTCCAAGGACAGCACCCGCGACGCCAGGTTCCGCGTCGCTGTCTCCCGTCAGGCGAGCGAGGGGTCCTACCCCATTGACCTCTCCTGCCGGTATACCGACAGTGACGGGGACACGGTGACGTCGAGCACGGTGACCATCGGTGTGCCGGTCGGGGGCAAGATATCGTTTGCCGTCGTCTCCCCGCCATCCAAGGCAAGGGCGGGAGGAAAGACCATAATCGAGGTCGATTACCAGAACACGGGGTCAGCAGTCGCCCGCGATGCCCAGGCACGGATCAGTGCCGTGGACCCGTTCTCGAGCAACGACGACGCAGCGTACCTCGGGGACATCCCACCGGGGGGAACAGCCCACGCCCGGTACGAGGTCAATGTTGCATCAGGGGCAGTTGCCAAGGAATATGGGCTCGACTCGGAGATACGGTATAAGGACGCGCTCGACAACAGCGTGATCTCTGACACGATGAAGGTCCGGGTCAAGGTGATACCGGCCGAGATATCCCCGTTAATCATCCTCGCAGTCGTCTTCCTCATCTCCATCGGCATCGGTGCAGGGTATTATTACCGCAAAAAAAGAAAGACTGGCTGATGAGAGACTGGCGGGATTTTACCCAGAAACCCGAGGTCCGGGAGATCGGGGACCTCCGGGCAGTCCTCCGGGACCCGGGGTGCAACCGGCACGGACCCGCTTACCTCATGTTCCGGGACATTGCCCGGACGCCGGAAGACAGGGCATGGCTGTCTTCCCATGGCCTGCGCTTTGACGTCACGTGCATTCCCCCGGCAGACTTCTGCGGGGAGTATGCCAAGACAAAGGGTCACTACCACCCGCACAACCCTTCCGGCACGGGATACCCCGAGGTTTACCAGGTGATCGCCGGAGTGGCAGATTTCCTCCTCCAGAGCGAGGACTTAAAGCACGTCGTCCTCGTCCGTTCCGGGGAGGGCGAGACCGTCCTTGTACCCCCGGGATACGGGCACGTCACGATCAACTGGGGAGAGGACGAGCTCGTCATGGCAAACATCGTTGCCTCGGTCTTTGCGAGTGATTACCGGTTCTACGAGGAACACCGCGGGGCCGCGTACTACGAACTGGTCACGGGGGAACTCGAAAAGAACCCGCGGTACCCCCCCCTGCCCCCTATCGAGAGGACCAGTGCCCGGTCCCGGAAACCGGGGCCATGGTTCTTTGGCCCCCTCTACGAGAGGGTCACTGCAAGGGACGAGAGGCTCTTCTCCCTCGTGCACCCGGAGAGGTTCCCGGAACTTTTCTCTCTGTCATAGGA
The DNA here is from genome assembly GCA_024518585.1 of Methanolinea sp. Lineage (GTDB taxonomy): Archaea > Halobacteriota > Methanomicrobia > Methanomicrobiales > Methanospirillaceae > Methanolinea_A. The sequence goes on from JANIHI010000011.1 coordinate 33,094, forward strand.
GGCTTGGGGCCGGCAGGCGCTTGTGCTCGCTTGCCCGCACCAGGGCAAGGACCTTCTCCTCGACGGGGTTTTGGCTCTCCCACCTGTTCTCTTCCAGCGCTTTGAGTGCCGCATCGATCTCGGGGTACGAGAGCCCTATCTCGCCCTCGTCCGTCTGGCCCCTCCACAGCCCTGCCGTCGGGGCCTTGGAGAGGACCCTTTGGGGGATGTTTTCCATTGTCCCAGCCATTGCATAGACCTCTGTCTTGTAGAGGTGGAGGAGGGGCTGGACGTCGGCGGCGTTGTCACCCCACTTGGTGCAGTACCCGATCAGGTATTCCGTCCTGTTGGAGGTGCCGCAGACAAGCCGCCTCTCCCGGTTGGCGTGGTAGTAGAGGACCGCCATGCGGCAGCGGGCCATCAGGTTCCCGGTGAGGAAGGGGTCGTCCCGAAAGCCGGGCATGGCCCGGTAGGCAGAGAGGACCGGCTCGATGCTGATGGTGCGGCATTCCATGCCGAGGCGCCTGCAGACCTCGCGGGCGTCCTCGATATCGTCCGGGGCCGTCACGCTGCTCGGGAGGACGAGGCCGAGGACGCGTTCCGGGCCGACCGCCCTGCAGCACATGGTTGCGGCGACCGCGGAATCTATCCCCCCCGAGATGCCGACCACAAAGCCCGTGCACCCGCTCTTCCAGTACACGTACCGGAGGAGGTGTTCGATCCGGCCGAGGGCACACCCCGTCTCTTCGTCCATGGCACTCACAGGAGATCTCTCTGGGTTACCCTGATGAACTTTCGCAGCCCGCGGGGGAGGCCCATCACGAGGAGCACGTCACCGGCACGAAGGAAGGTCTCCCCGTCGGGGAAGATGACGGACTCGTCCATCCGCTGGATCCCGAGGACACGGACGGCACATTTCTTCTCGAGCGAGGAGACAGTTTCGGGGGTCCGGGCGGTATACCGCCTCCGCACGATGACCTGCCCGTTCGGGAGCGAGAGGATGATGTACACGGTATCGGCAAGGAGCACGCCGGCAACGATCTGGCCGCCGATGCTCGGGAGGAGGGCAACGTAATCGGCACCTGCCCGGGCCAGCTTATCGACGGACGCAGGATCGTTTGCCCGTGCGAGGATGCGGATGCGGGGGTTCTGGTTCCTTGCCATGAGGGTGGTGAGGATGTTGCGGGCATCGTCGTTAAGGGCAACGATGCAGAAGTCTGCGTCCCGGATCCGGGCCTCCTGGAGCGTCTCCTCGTCCTCGGCCTTACCGACAACGATGTTGACGGGGTAGGGTCTCTGGTCAATGACCATGCACTCCATCCCGAGTGCCGTCAGTTCCCTGTATGCCGACCTCCCCACGTCTCCAAACCCGGTGATGACGCCGAGGACCTCTGTCTTGCCCGCGGGGAGGAAGAGCTCGGCGACCATCTTCTCGATGCTGCTCATCCGCGTCAGGAGGAAGAGCATGGTCGAGGTATCCAGTACCTCGCCGGGGCCGGGAAAAAAGGAGAAGTGCCCCCGGCGCGAGATGAGGAGGCACTCTGCGCCAAATCGCGAAGGGAGTTCCAGTTCACCCAGCCGGAGCCCGGCAGCCCGGGACCCCTCGAGGACCGGGATGTTGATGATGCGGAGTGGGTCCCGGGGCCGGGGTGACCCCTGCACGCCGTTTTCAACGACAACGGTCTCCTCGACCAGGGTATCGACGTGCGAGGTGAGTGCCACGTGCCGGGCGAGGATCTGGCCGGTCGCGTGCTTGGGTGAGAGCACGGTATCTGCACCCGCGTACCGCAGGTAGCGCTCAAACGAGAGCTTGTCAACGACTGCGACTATCCGTGCCTCCGTCAACGCCCTGATTCCAAGGATGATGCTTGCCGTGGTCTGTTCCTCCTCGCAGACCACGACGTCCCGGGCCTTTTTGACCCAGGCCCCCTCCCACGTCGCATTGTCCTGGTAACTGCCCCAGATCACGTACACGCGCTTTCGAAAGAGGTCTGACAGGAAAAAAGCCGTCTCCTTTTTGTCCACCACGATGACGAGGGGGAGTTCGGTGATGAGCAGGCTCTCGATGAGGGCCCGCGTGATGGGGCTGTACCCGATGATGACGATGTGACCAGAAATTTCGTGGGAGATCCGCTGCGGGGGCGAGGGCTGGAGGTGGGACCCGATGTACGGGACGAGCAGGAGGGGGATGACCATGAAGAGCTGGATGATCCCGGAGACCATCATCAGGATCGTGAGTGCGACAGTATACTGGTTCGTAAACGGGAGGAGGTCCCCGTACCCGACAGTGGTGATAGTCTCGAGAACAAAGAGGAGTGATGCCGGCCACGTGATGGTCTTTCCCTCGAGCAGCGGGTAGGCATGGTGGAAAATAAGGGTATAAAAAACGATCTGGCCTGCAAACACGAGGAAGTACAATGCGACCTTCAGCCGACGGGACCCGTGGAGAAGCCTCCATACTGTCCCTTTCCGGTCACGCGCCATCTCTCACCTCGTCGAGGATCTCGCAGCTCCGGCAGGTCGTCCCGCAGGGCTCGCCGCACCGGGTGCAGGTATGTACGGTCCCGGGTGACGCCGATCCCAGGGCTGCCAGTTCCTGCCCAAGGTTCACGAGTGCAAAACGTGTCGCGGGGTGTTTCCAGGCATAGGCGTTGAGCATCTGCCGGACCTCGGCCCGGAGGGCATTGTGCGAGTAGGGGCACCGTCCTGTATCGATGCGGCCGGTCTGGAGGTAGGTGTAGAGGGCGACCTCCCGTTCCGGGATGGAAAGGAAGGGCTTTATCCGGGGGACCATGCCGGGCACTGGCCGGGTGCCCCGGAGGAGGCGGGCGGAATCGCCCCGGAGAACGTTCATGAGGACGGTCTGCGCCTCGTCATCAAGGTTGAACCCCAGGGCAAGGCGGGTTGCCCCTGCGTCCCGGGCAGCCTCGTTGAGGAGGTTCCGGCGGAGCACACCGCAGTAGGAGCAGGAGAGGGCATCGCCCTTCTTTTCCACGATGCCGTCAACCGTTGTCCCGTACCGTTCCTGGAACGAGACGGTCACGTGCGGGACCCCGAGGTCCCCGGCAAAGGACCGGGCTCTCGCGGGGTCCCGGTACCCCCTGATGCCCTCGTCGATGGTGATCGAAAGGAGGGAGACGTCCCTCCTCTTCGAGAGGAGGGTGTGCAGGAAGATAAGGAGGGCGGACGAGTCTTTCCCGCCCGAGAAGGCCACGGCAATCCTGTCCCCCGGCAGGACCCACCGGTTCTCGCGTATCGTCCTCTTGGCCCGGGTCTCAAAGTCGGCGATGAAATGGTCGCGACAGAGGTGCAGACCCGAATACCTTTGGAAGAGAACAGCAGGACGGCGGCACTTGTCGCAGCGCATGGGGGATATCAGATCAACCTTTATCATGAGCATAGATAAATTGTGTAGCAGACATGGCCATTTCTGCCGAGACGATACGGCAGCTCCACCCCTACGAGAAACGTATTTTGCAGACCCTGGAGCACCTGATGAGGACTCATTCCTGGGTTCCGCTCGATCTCCTCAGGAGGTCCGTGGGATTTTCCGAGGCGGAGACGCGCTATCGGCTCGGAAGCCTCCTCGAGAAGGGGATGGTCCGGTACGATGTCGTTCCCTACGAGGGCTACTGTCTCACATTCCTCGGGTACGATACGCTTGCCCTCCTCTCCCTCTCCCGGAAGGGGACAATTACCGCACTGGGACCCCTGGTTGGCGAGGGAAAAGAGTCGGTTGTCTACGAGGCGCTCGCGATCGGCCGTGTCGCGCTCAAGTGCCACCACGTGGGGCAGAGGTCTTTCCAGTCGGTCCGGTCATCGCGGGACTACATCGGGGAAAAGTCGCACTGTCCCTGGATCTTTGCATCGCGGACCTCGGCAGAGCGGGAATTCGAGGCCCTTACGAGGCTCTCCCCCCGGGTCCGCGTCCCGTTCCCCATCGGCAGGAACAGGAACGTTGTCGTCATGGAGTATATCGATGGCAGGAACCTCCACCGGGTGACCGTGCCGGACCCTGGGGACGTCCTCGCCGACGTGCTCGACCAGGTCGCCAGGGCACTTGCGGCCGGCGTGATCCATGCTGACCTCTCGGAGTTCAACGTGATGCTTGATGCAGGGGGAGTCGTCCTGATCGACTGGCCCCAGTGGATCCCGCCGGACCACCCCAATGCCGACCAGATACTCGCCCATGACGTGGAGACGATCGTCCGGTACTTTACCCGCAAGTACGGAATCCGGGCGGACCCCCGGGAAGAGCTCGCATGGGTGAGGGGATGAAAATCTTTGGCATCGATGTGATCAGGGGGTCGGTTCGGTCCCGGTCGTGCCGTCCCCGGTACGCGCTCGTCGTCCTTTCCGGCGACGAGATCCTCGAGGAGACGGAGGTCACGGCGTTCCGTCTCTTCCGGCGGCTTGCAGCCGAGAGACCTGATATCCTTGCCGTTGACAGCCTGCAGGAGATCGCAGCAGATTCCCACGAGCTTTTCTCGTTCCTCCAGATGCTCCCCCCCCACGTCCGCCTCGTCCAGGTGACGGGTGGGGAGAAGAAGGAGACGCTGGGCAAGGTTGCCGGCCGGTTCAACATCAGCTTCAACCGGTTCGACCCCTTTGACGAGGCCCGGACGATCGCCCGGGTCGCGGCCCGGGGAGCCGGTGCCGAGGTCATCGCCTTTGAGGACACGAGCGAAATCGTCGTCAGCAGGCACCGGTCGCCCGGGAAGGGGGGGTGGAGCCAGAACCGGTACTGCCGCAAGATCCACGGGGCCGTGCTCCAGAAAGCCCGGGAGGTCGAGATGGCTCTTGTTGCTGCCGGTGTGAAGTACGAAAAGCGGGAGACCCGTGCATTCGGGGGGTGCAGCAGGGTCTCTTTCCTCGTCCAGGCACCGCGGGACCAGGTCCCTGTCGCGTCATTCCGGGGTGCCGACGTCCAGGTCAGGGTCTCGGGAAAGAGGCTCGAGAGGATACAGTTCCGTCCCCTGTCGGGAAAGCCCCCCTACCTCATCGTCGGCGTCGACCCCGGCACGACCACGGCAGTCGCCGCCCTCGACCTCGAGGGAAACCTCCTCCACCTCGCCAGCTCGCGCCAGATGTCCATGTCAGGGGTCATCGAGTCGCTCCTCCGGGTCGGAAAGCCCTTGATCATCGCATCCGACGTCCACGAGATGCCATTTTCCGTCGAGAAGATCCGCCGTGCCTTCAACGGGGTCGCCTACACTCCCCGCCAGGACATGAGCGTGGAGGCCAAGCAGGCACTCACGCAGGGCTTCGGGACCCGGAACGACCACGAGAGGGACGCCCTTGCCGCGGCGCTCGACGCATTCCGGACCTACAAAAACAAGTTCCAGAACCTGGTCCGGCGGGTCCCCCCGGGCTTTGACCTCGACGAGGTCAAGGCCGGTATCGTCCGGGGCCAGTCACTCGACCAGGTCATCGGGGAGATGCGGGAGAAAGCAGCACCGGTCGAAGAGGTTGCTCCCACCGTCGCGATCGACGAGATACGGGATGAACGGATCCGCATCCTCGACGGGACAGTCAAGAGGCTCCGGGCCCTCGTTGCCGAGCTCCAGGAGGAGATCCAGAAGAGGGACGCCCAGATCGCCCGTCTCCAGGGACGCTTAAAGAAGGTCCGTTCGCGCCAGGAGCAGAAGGCCCGGTCAGAGACCGAGGTCACGAAGAGGGACGTCATCATCGAGAACCTGAAAAAAAGGCTCCGCAGCGAGGAGAAGACGACGAAGCAACTCCGCAAGAGGATCCAGAGGATGAAAGAGTTCGACGAGGCCCTCCTCTCGGGGGAGACAGTCCCCCTCAAGATCCTCTCCTCCCTGACACGGGAGGGGATCAAGTCCCTTGCGGCCGAGATGGGGATCCGGGAAGGGGATATCGTGTACGTCCAGAGGATCGAGGGGTTCGGGAAGGTCGCTCTCCGGGAACTTGCCGAGGCGGGGATTGGCGGACTTCTCATCGGGGAAGACCAGGGAGGGGCGCCGTTCCAGGAGATCGAGACATTCCTCCGGGAGTTGGGCGTCCCCGTCCTCTCTGCGGCTGACGTCCGGGTCGTCGTGAAGGGCAAGCGGGGGGCCGCCGACCCGTCGCAGTTCCGTGCGGCACTCGCCGCCTGGAAGGTCTCTCAGGAACGGTACGAGAAGGAGAAGAAGGGGCAATTGGTCCAGCAGATCTTCGAGGAGTACCGGACCGAACGGGGAAGGGAGATGAAGAAGGTTGGATGAACGCGAGCTGAAACGGGTTGTTGCCGGCGTGGTGGGGAGGGAGGCGATCCTTGACGATTGCGCCGTCTATCCCCTCGGTGAGGAGTCAAACCTCCTTGCGACCACCGACATGCTCCACGAGAGCACGGATTTTCCGGCCGGGATCTCCAACCGCGAGATAGGGTGGATGAGTGCCGCGGTCACCCTCTCGGACATCGCGGCCATGGGGGGCGATCCCGCCCTGGTTCTGCTCGCCGTCGGGCTCGACAGGACGTCCCGGTTGCAGGATATCCTCATCGGTGCCCGGGAGTGCTGCGAGGCCTACGGAGCGAGGCTTGCGGGGGGCGACCTTGACGCCCACGGCGAGCTCACCCTGGTGAGCTCGGGGATAGGGTTTGCCGATCGTCCCGTGCGGAGGTCAGGCGCCCGGCCCGGTGACCTGGTGGGAATCGTCGGGGTGCCGGGACGGGCCCAGGCGGCCCTGGAGGGGTACGACATGTTCCGCGGATACCTCTGCACCCCAAAGCCCCGGGTCAGGGAAGGGCGTGCCCTTGCGGCTGCCGGCGTCACGTCGATGATGGACGTCAGCGACGGGCTCCTCCTCTCGCTCGATGACATGCGGTTGGCAAGCGGCCTTGGCTATGCGATCGAGTCAGAAAAGATCCCCCCCCTTTCCGGGGTTCCGGCCGGCATCGCGCGGAGGTTCGCCCTCGAGGGGGGAGGGGACTTTGGACTCCTGTTCACCTTCCCCCCCGGGGTCATTCTGCCACCACTGCCCGAGCTCTTTGTCATCGGGACGGTCACGAGGGAGCCGTCCCTCCTCGTTGACGGAAAAGAGGTGGTAATTTCCGGGTACCAGCACCACTGGGACTAAGTTCAGGCCCCGTTCGGGACGTAGGACGGCCACATGATACGGATGGCCTGGACCCGCCCATACCGTGCATCCGCGTTCTGCGGGTTGAGCTGGATCGCCTTGTCAAACGACCGGATGGCATCCTGGATGCGCCCGAGCTTGACGAGCGTGTACCCGCGGCTTGACCAGACATTTGAATTGGCGGGGTCTTTTTCCAGGAGGGCGTCATAGATGGCAAGGGCTTTCTCGTACTGGCCGTCCTGGTAGTAGGCTATCCCCTGGTACATGACTGCCTGGGTATTGTCGGGGGCAATCTCCCGGACGAGATCAAAAGTCTTTATTGCGCCCTTGTAATCTCCTGAATAGTACTGGACCTGGCCCTTGAAGAGGAGGGCGTCGAGGTTGCCCGGGTCGAGGGAAAGTACCTTTTCAAGGGCGATGAGTGCCTCGTTTCCCCTGTTGACAATGACCAGGGCATGGGCTTTCCGGAGGAGGAGGGTCACATTCCCGGGGTCCTTCCAAAGATCCCAGTCCGTGGACCGCACTGCTTCTTCCCCTCGCCCGAGGCCCCTGAGGGCAGAGACCTTGTAGTCCCAGGCGTTCATGTTCACTGGATCGAGCGAGAGAACCCTGTCAAAGGCACGGACTGCCCCCTCGTCGTCCTGTGAATAGAGGAGGGCCCTCCCCTTGCTCAGCCAAATGTCCGGGGCTTTGCTGTTGATTGCAAGTGCCCTGTCGAAAAAGGATGATGCCTCCTGGTACTGACCCTTTTCAAGGAGTGCCATCCCCCCGACAGACCACGCAAGAAAACTCCCGGGATCCCGTGAAACTGCCTGTTTTGCATCAGCAACGGCCTCATCGAAATTTCCATTGCGGTAATTCGCCAGTGCCCGGTAGGTCCACGCGGTGGAGATTGAAGGTTCCAGCTGGATGGCCTGGTTCAAGTCGGCGATCGCCTCCTCGTATTTTCCGAGGTTCAGGTACGAGTACCCCCTGTTGGTCAGGGCAACGACATTGCGGGGGTCACTTCCGATCGCCCGCGAGTATGCCGGCACTGCTTCCTCAAACCTGCCCATGGAGTTGTAGGCAAATCCCTTGTTGTTCCATGCGACCGAGTTTTGAGGGTCAATTGAAATGGCCTTCTCCGCGGCCGCGATTGACTCGTTCCACATGCCGAGGTTGTTGAGGATGTAACTCTTCTGGACCCAGTAGGTCGCATTCTCCGGGGATATCTCGAGCATGCGCTCATAGACCGAAAGTGCATCAGTATTCCTGCCCATCAGGGTCAGGAGAGATGCCTTTTGCAACAGGAGGGGTGTATCGTTGGGTGAAAACCGGAGGGCATACTCGTAGGCAGACAGTGCATCATCGTACTTTCCGAAGCGGAAATAGAGGTCTCCCATGGCACGGGCTGCATCACCCGATGAGGGGTCCATCTCGGTTGCCTGCCGGTAGACATTGAGGGCTGCATCATATTTCCTGACCGCGACCAGGACGTCCCCGAGGTTCTTTGCCGCCGGCGCAAATGACCCATTCGTGCGCAGGGCTGCCAGGAACGCTCTCTGTGCGCCCTCATAGTCACCCGCCCGGGAGAGGGCCTTTCCAAGACCCATCCAGCTTTCTGTTGAATTCATGTCGCGGGCAATTGCCTGGTTGTATGCATGAATGGCATCCCCGGTCCTATTCATTTGGAGGAGGATATCCCCGGCGGTAACCCAGCGGGAAACAGGGTCCGGATCTAATGCAAGTGCCCGTTCAATGGCTTCGAGGGCATCCGTGGGCCGTCCCATTTCACCGAGTACTTCTCCCTTTCCGGCCCAGGCTGCACTGTTATTGGAATCAAGGGAGATCGCCTCATCGTAGAGAGCAAGTGACTGCCCGAGGTCCCCCTTCTCCTGGAGATCCCGTGCCTCAGCGACAAGGTCACGGGGCGCAGGGGAGAGACATCCGGAAAGAGCGAGCACTACTCCAATGAGGGCAAGACAGAGAAAAACCCCTCTCCGCATTCATAGTATTTCGGCAAGTGACCATAAAAGGAATGCGGAAACGGGAGGTTATATCCTGGTCCCTCAACAGCGTCCAATCATTTGTCCCCCCGTGTCAGGGGGAAGACCCATGCGGAGGACGCGTGGGTGCTGGTGCACCGCCGGTGATGGAAACTCCCCCGCTCCCGAAAGGCACCCCCGCGGACTCTCCTAAAAAAACCGGGCCAATTAAAAGATTGCAGTTCTCCCTTTGATCGATCGACAGAGATGGTGAAAAAACAAATTTTTCTCGAATACATTTTCACGAAAAAAGGATGAGGGGATCAGAACCGTCGGATACCCGACTGGTAACTCATCGCCTTGCTGAAGGATGCAATGACACCGGAGGCGGCGGTCTTCTCGGAATAGACCAGGTCCATGCCCTTGTCAGTCTCACCCCTGCCCTCCTGGAGGTGAGCGCGGATCCAGGCGGATGCTGCACCCCGGCCGGAGAGGTCAACGGTGTATTCCATGCCGGCGGGAACATCTGCAGACAGCGAGATATGCCTCTCCATGGCAGTCGTGGTCAGGGAAACAGAGGTCCCCGAGAACGAGCTGCCCATCTCAATGATGTTGCAGTATGCCGGGATTGTGCCGGTGCCTGACGACCAGGGACAGAGGACCCGGTCGGCAGAAGAAGATCCCGTGCTGACGGTATCGAGCAGGAGGCTCTCTTCACTTATCACGCTCCCAAAGGCATCCTCAAAGCTTTCGAAGTCCATCTGCCTGACAGACCTGAAATTACCCTGGTTTGCTGCCTTTTGTCCGGTATCGAGGTTCATGCCCTTGTTGTATTCAACATACCCGTTATTTGCAAGGGTGGTCTCCGAGTAGGACATCGTTGCCATGCGCTCTGATGAGCCGAGGGGTGGGTTATCGGCGAGACCACCGCTCGACTGCTGCCAGACGATGGTATCGACCTCTGAAAATGTCCCGTAGACTACAACGGATGTCGAAGTCGTGATCCCCATGGTCTCGTATGTTGCATTCACAGGGTCATCAGCAGAGGTGATGCCCACCAGGGAAATGCAGAGGAATAAAAACAAAACGGCTTTCTTCATTTATGATCTCCTCTTTGATGCAGGGAACTAAAAAACAATAGTGATCTTTTTTTAATTTATTACGATTGGACACCGGAGATATAACTGAACGACTTGCTGAACTTCAGGATAGTTCCCGATGCCGTGGTCTGTTCAAAATAAGAACCACTCAACGAGTTATAGGCAGGTGATGCCCCCGACATGAACCGTGACCGCATAAATGCCGAAGCAGTCCCAATGCCAGAGAGGTCAACAGTGTAACCGGTCGTCACCGGTTTCAGGACGCTGGATCCGACAAACCTGTCGGTTGCGACCGTCGTCATGGACACGGATGATCCTGAAAAGGAACTCCCCATCTCCGCGCCGGAACAATACGAGTACAAGGTTTCTGCGCCTGCTACGCCTGTCAACGCAAAGGCAAGAACTCCTATTAATAGTATCCATTTTATCATTGTCAGTCCTCCTCGTAGATCTCTTTCTCCTGATCATTTCAGGATTACGGGTATATTAAAACTTTGTCCCTGATGGGGGAGTTAAAAAAATATCAGGTGGATTTTTTATCAGGGGAAACGAAAAGCATCATCAAGTGTCTTTGCCGAAGAAAGCTTCAGAGTCGGGGTTGAAAAGACTGCATCGTAGGTTTTTGCTGAGGACGGTTTGATCGTCGGAGTTGCAAAGACTGTGTCGAAGGTCTTTGCTGATGATGGTTTGATCGTCGGAGTTGTGAAGACCTCGTCAAAGGTCTTGCCTGATGATGGCTTCACCGTTGGACCTGCAAAGGCTGTATCGTTCGTCAACCCCGAGGAATACTTCAAGGAAGGAATGGCAAATTCCTTGTCATAGGATTTACCAGAGGACGAGGTCATGTTTTCCCAGAATGCCGAAACACTGCACCCTGTCAGAACGAGCAGGCAGATGCAAAATACAAGAAATCCAATTTTTTTCATTGTGAAACCTCCTTTTTTATACGTGTTTTTGTCCGTGATTTCTTATATTTTCCTATTGGAGATTGCGTGTGCAATAAAATTTCCTGGCAAGAATCAAAAAACAACAGTAGTGAAAATCCCTCTTCATCATTTCAGGTGGGTACGTTGTATGAATGGATTACAGCCTCTCGCTGGATTGAGCTGGTTAATCCAAAAAAATATCGACTTAATGCGAAATGAATGGTGAAACCGCCGCCGGGTCGCCGTTTTGGGGGCGGCGGAACTATCCTCATGTGGGGGTTTGGTGGCAAGGCAGCCCCCACTTCAGTTCCCGTCCACCCACTCAAAATAACGAAGAACCAAAAAAAAAAACGAATTTTTTGAGGGGTATTTACCCCTCATTGTCCCGTGGCTCTGCCGTGAGGTATCAGAACCGGCGGACGCCGGACTGGTAGCTCATTGCCTTGCTGAAGGATGCAATGGCACCGGAGGCAGTGGTCTTCTCGGAGTAGACGAGGTCCATGCCCTTGGTAATTTCTTCATCAATCGGGCTCCTGCCCTCCTGGAGGTGAGCGCGGATCCAGGCGGATGCTGCACCCTGGCCAGAGAGGCCGACGGAGTAGTCCATTGCGACCGGCACATCAGCACTGTTTGCAACGTGCCTCTCGCTGGCAACGGTTGTCATGGAGACTGCAACGCCAGAGAATGTGCTGCCCATCTCGACAATGTTACAGTAAGCAGGGAACACACCGTCAGTAGTCGTGGCGAATGGACAGAGGAATCTGTTATCCTGGTCGTGGTCCACGGCTGCACCGTCAAGGAGCAGGCTCTCGGAGGTTGCCACCTGGCCGAATGCCTCGTCAAAGGACGTGTAGTCGAACTGCTTGGTCGACTTGAAGTTGTTCTGGTTGGCGACCTTGTTGGCAGTGTCGAGAGCATTCACAGCGTTGTACTCGGCGTAGCCGTTGTTTCCACTGATGGACTGGGAGTAGGACATGGTGTACTGGCGTTCACCATCAGCGAGGGAAGCTCCCCTCATGTCCTGGTTGCTCTGTGTCCAAACAATGCTCTCAGCGTTTGTCACTGCACCCTGGGCAATGACCGCGGTAGACGTCGAGAACCCCTGGGTCTCGTATGTCTGGTTAACGGGGTCATCTGCCATTGCAAGTCCTACGGCAAGGACGGCAAGAGCAATGACCGCAATTGCGAATTTCTTCATTATTTTCCTCCTACAGTTTATGCTGATACTCTCAGCATCAACCGTTTATGTGTGCGGGAACCCCATAAGAGTTTTTCTCTCTTTCTTCCTTTTTTGGCTCTATTTCGCTTTTGGGCAGAAACACCTCCAAGGCAGTGAGATGAAGTCTATCCCTGGATATCCTCACAATTATTATTCCCATAGCCTCATCAGATGAACATGTCTGGCTCTGGTTCACTCAAAGAATTCTCGTCCCGTACCTGCAAGAGATATACAGGATAGAATCCGCCGCACTTCGGTGCCGAAAAAGGTCTGGGCTAAACCAGTTTTTCAAAATTCTGACGAAAACCAAAAAAAAAATGAATTTTTTGAGGGGTATTTACCCCTCATTGTCCCGTGGCTCTGCCGTGAGGTATCAGAACCGGCGGACGCCGGACTGGTAGCTCATTGCCTTGCTGAAGGATGCAATGACACCGGAGGCAGTGGTCTTCTCGGAGTAGACGAGGTCCATGCCCTTGGTAATTTCTTCATCAATCGGGCTCCTGCCCTCCTGGAGGTGAGCGCGGATCCAGGCGGATGCTGCACCCTGGCCAGAGAGGCCGACGGAGTAGTCCATTGCGACCGGCACATCAGCACTGTTTGCAACGTGCCTCTCGCTGGCAACGGTTGTCATGGAGACTGCAACGCCAGAGAATGTGCTGCCCATCTCGACAATGTTACAGTAAGCAGGGAACACACCGTCAGTAGTCGTGGCGAATGGACAGAGGAATCTGTTATCCTGGTCGTGGTCCACGGCTGCACCGTCAAGGAGCAGGCTCTCGGAGGTTGCCACCTGGCCGAATGCCTCGTCAAAGGACGTGTAGTCGAACTGCTTGGTCGACTTGAAGTTGTTCTGGTTGGCGACCTTGTTGGCAGTGTCGAGAGCATTCACAGCGTTGTACTCGGCGTAGCCGTTGTTTCCACTGATGGACTGGGAGTAGGACATGGTGTACTGGCGTTCACCATCAGCGAGGGAAGCTCCCCTCATGTCCTGGTTGCTCTGTGTCCAAACAATGCTCTCAGCGTTTGTCACTGCACCCTGGGCAATGACCGCGGTAGACGTCGAGAACCCCTGGGTCTCGTATGTCTGGTTAACGGGGTCATCTGCCATTGCAAGTCCTACGGCAAGGACGGCAAGAGCAATGACCGCAATTGCGAATTTCTTCATTATTTTCCTCCTACAGTTTATGCTGATACTCTCAGCATCAACCAGACATTTTAGTTAAGGATGCATAAGAACTTTTCTCTCTTTTGGCGGGTTTGGAGGCATTTTTTTTTTAAATATAGACCATGAGTTGCACCCGATTGGGAAAAAAGGTAGTTAGAGATTATGAGAGAGGGGTTTTGCCCCTCCCTCCAGGCTACATTGCTCTTTTGACTGTGCGATATCAGAACCGGCGGGCGCCGGATTGATAGCTCATTGCCTTGCTGAAGGATGCGATGACACCGGAAGCAGTGACCTTCTCGGAGTAGACAAGGTCCATGCCCTTATCTTCCGTACCCCTGCCCTCCTGGAGGTGAGCGCGGATCCAGGCGGATGCTGCACCCTGGCCAGAGAGACCGACGGAGTAATCCATTACGACCGGCACATCAGCACTGTTCGCAACGTGCCTCTCGCTGGCAACGTTTGTCATGGAGACTGCAACGCCCGAGAAGGTGCTGCCCATCTCGATGATGTTACAATACGGTGGGAACTTATTGACCGACGCTGCAAACGGACAGAGGAACTTGTCTGGTGCAGTGTCTACAGAACCAACACCGTCGAGGAGCAGGCTCTCGGAGGTTGCGACCTGTCCGAATGCCTCGTCAAAGGACATGTAGTCGAACTGCTTGGTCGACTTGAAGTTGTTCTGGTTGGCAACCTTGTTGGCGGTGTCAAGAGTGTTCACACCGTTGTACTCGGCATACCCGTTGTTCCCGGAGATAGACTGGATGTAGGACATCGTGTACTGGCGTTCCATTGTAACGTCGAGGGAAGATTCCGTCATGTCCCGGTTGCTCTGAATCCAAACAATGCTCTCAGCGTTTGTCACTGCACCCTGGACAATGACCGCGGTCGACGCCGATAACCCCTGCGTCTCGTATGTCTGGTTCACAGGGTCATCTGCGATTGCAAGCCCTACCGCAAGGACAGCAAGAGTAATGACAGCAATGGTAAATTTTCTCATTACTTCCTCCTACATTTTACGCTGATTTTCACCTTAGCGTTAATTGGATGTTAATATTATAATTAGTATAATAATTTTTTTCTTATTTACCGGGTTCGGGGCACTTTTTTAAAGAAACAGCCTTGACAGCACCGATTGGGAAAAAGGACCTTGTCCCGGAAAGGGGGCAGAGGGGTGAGTAACTGATCCGCTTGATTGCACCTGTTCCTTCACACCCTCGCCACCGTCACGTACCCCGTGTGGCACACGCGGGTGGAGGGCCGGGTCCCCCGCGGCCCCCTCGCAATCTCCCGCCCGATGCACTCGTGGGCCGTGACCTCGGTGAAGAGGTCCCGGGCGGTGTCCATGACGGTGACGAGCTGCTCGAGGAACGGCGTGTAGCAGGCAAGGTACCCGCCGGGCCGGAGGATCGAATGGGCGTGGGAGACGATATCCGGGGTGACAGAGAGGTCGAGGTGGACGATATCGTACGTGCCGGCAGCCTCCCGCACGTCGCCGCAGATGACCTCGACGGTGGAGAGCTTCGCATCAGCCACGTTCTTTTCGGCTTGGCGGGCAAATTCCGGCCGGATTTCGTAGGATACGACCTTCCCGGCAATGCCTCCGAAGTAGATGGCTGCAATCCCGCTCCCCGTCCCGGCATCGAGGACCACGTCCCGGTTGTTCATGCCGGTATATGCAATGACGAGGCCGATGTCCTTGGGGAGCATGGGCGCCCCGCTCCGGCTCGCCCGGGCAAAAAAATCGGGGGCACGGGGGGCAAGCACCTGGAACACCCCGCCGGTGTGGGTCTGGATGGTGTCACCCGGCGAGGCAGCAAGGAGGGCATCAAGGTCGATGACTCCCCGGTCGGTCGAAAAAGAGCCACAACCGGCCCGGACAAAGAACGTCCGCCCCCCTCCGACCAGGAGGACACGGTCACCGGGTTCAAACATTGCCCGAGAGACGGATGATGGCGGCAGCGATGTCCCCGCCGGTGCGGGCGAGGGCCTCCCGTGCGGCATCGAGGCTGACACCTGCCTGCTCGGCGACCATCTTCACGTCGTCCTCCGGGATCGCGGGTGCAGCAGGCTCAAAGCGCGGACTCCCGGTTATCTGGTAGGTGGTAATGCCCTGCATGGTCATGACCGCGACTTCCGCGGCATCAAAGACGTAGTCCCCCTTCCCGGTCGAGATGACGATTCGCCGCACGTCCTCGATCGGCTCGACTTGCATCCCCAGCTGCTTCATCATCTGCTTCATCTTCTTCGGGTTGATGTTGCCCGGCATCATGTGAACGCACACCCTGGCGTACTTTTACCGCTACACCGTAATTAAATCCCAGCATCTCCTCCCCGGAAAGGACGGCGGTGCCCGTGCCACACAGTTCATCGTCGCCTGTCACGACGAGGACCTCGTCACCGGCACGGATCGCCGGATCGGCAGCGACCACGTGCCGGGCAAAGGCATTCTTCCCGTCCCGGATAAAATCGGCGACTTCCGGGAGGATACTCACCCTGTACGCCGGGGGGGCGAGGACCTCCCTCAGCCGGCGGGCACCAGCAATCCCGAGAGTGAGCCGCCCGTCCGAGGCCCGGACCGTCGCAAGCCTCTGCCCCGCCAGCAGTACCTGGCGGATGCGGCCCGTCCGCGAGTACACGAACAGCGACCCGTCGGGAAAAAGCCCCGTCCCGGCACCCCGCCCGAACTGGAAGTCAGCAATGACCCTGACCCGCGCGAGCGGACTGCTCGGCGATGAGCTGGTTGACTCTCTCGACAAAGTACTCCTCCGATTCTCTGGGGATATAAGCCCCTGCGGCGATCCGGTGGCCCCCCCCGGCACCCCCCACCTCCATGGATGCAACGGTGAGGGCATGCTGGAGGTCGATGCCGCGTGATACGACCCTCTCGGTGGTGCGCATCGAGACCTTCGTGAGGGACGTGTCCTCCGGTTGCACGACCATGACGAGGATGGGCTTGTCCATGTTTAGGCGCGAGAGGGCCATGCCGGCTCCGATACCCACGATGGTGTCAGGGTACCTGTCACCGACGTGGATGTACTGGATGTGGGAGAGCTCCGTGACGCCGGTGTCAAGGATAAACTCGAGGAGCTCGCGGATGACGGCCCGGTGGTTCGTCAGCATGTGCTCGGCCTCGCGGTAGGCCTCCCCCCGGTCACCCCGGCAGATGGCACCCCCGACGCGGGGCCGCGTCCACCTCCCGCACGCATTGAGGAGGGTGGCAAACTCCTGGGCGTTCCGGAGCGGCGTCCTGGCGGGTTCTCCCGGGAAGATGTAGGTCTCTGAGAACAGGCGGCTCGTCGGCTCCCCGCAGGCGATCAGCTGCTGGGCGAGTGAACTCGTCACCAGCCGCTTCTCCTCCGGGGAGAACTCCTCCCATACCCGCCACCTCTTCATCGGGGTCTGGAGCTCTATTCCCAGGCGCTGGAGGAACCGGAGTGCGCCGGTGGGGTTGTTGGAGATCCCCGGGATGAAGGGGTCGTCATTGTAGGCCAGGCAGACGTGGAGGGGCCGCGTCGACGTCCCGTAGCAGTTTAAGTCGCGGGGGACTATCTCGATCCACCCGGCCTCCGCGCCCTCTGTTGCGATCTCCCGGGCGGGGCCGACAAGGCCGCAGTCTTCCCTCGCCATCATGTCGCCGACATTGCCGACGACGGCAAGACGCGAGAGGTCACAGTTCCCGCTGTCCATCTCGCGGGCCACGAGGTAGGCGACACCGGCAGCACTCAGCTTGCCATGCCCGTGGAGGAGGCTGTTTGCCTGGAGGTAATCCCTCCCGCAGGGCTGGCTGACGTGGTGGTCGATTATAACAACCCCCTCCTCGGGAAGCCCCCTCTCGAGGAGGAGATTTTGCTGGCCGGCACCCAGGTCACAGAAGACCTTGAGGCTGTCATCCTCCGGGACCTGTCGCATGGTCAGGGGCTCGAGCTGCCGCACGAAGACCGATGTATGGGGGACCTCCGCCCGCGAGAGTGCCTGGGCGAGGATCGCTTCGCCCGCGATCCCGTCCGCGTCGATGTGCGAGACGATCGTCACCTCGTGGTGGGCGAGGATCTCCCGTGCAACAGCCCGGACGTCATCGCAGAGGCTCATTGGAATAGTAATGAGCAATACAGGAGAAAAAAGGTGCATATTGCAGGCAGTGGAAAACAGGGCGGTGGGAGACAGTCTACCCGGCTTTGCCCCGGTACTACCCCGGCAGGCAGTGCACCCGGCCCAAACATATCCGGGAGATTCATTATGCCCTGGAGGACACACTCTAAACTGAGTCCGGGACGGGGGTCGGGAACAATGGTCACGAGGGAATGCCGCGAGTTTGCAGAGACGGGGCTGATCTCACCGGAAAGGATGCGGGCGGTTGACGGAAACGCCCGTGCCCTCGGGGTCTCCTCGCTCCAGCTCATGGAAGCAGCCGGTGCAGCCCTTGCCGGCCTGGTCCGGTCAATCTCCCGGGAACCGGTCCTCGTCCTCTGCGGCAGGGGGAATAACGGCGGTGACGGGATGGTGGCCGCACGCCACCTGCAGGATCTCCCCGTCACGGTCCTCTACCTCGACGGTCCGGGCCGGAGCCCCGAGTGTGACACGCAGCTGCAGGCCCTCTCCCACTGCTCGGTCACCTGCATCCCGGTCAGGTGCCCGGAGGACGCCCTCTCGCGTGCACGCCTCTTCGAGGAGGCAGGGTGCATCATCGATGCCCTGCTGGGGACGGGAAGCCAGGGTGAGCCCCGCGAGCCCGTCAGGACCCTCGTCGGGATGGCGAACGCCTCTCCGGCCGCAAAGGTCTCGGCCGATGTCCCCACGCCGGGCCTCGTGCCGGACCGCATCCTCGCATTCCACCGCCCGAAGGTGGAGGGCTCCCTGGTCGCAGGGATCGGCATCCCGCTCGCTGCAGAGGTCACCGTCGGCCCGGGTGACCTGACCCTCCTCCCCGGGAAGGACCCGGCGGCGCACAAGGGTGCGGGGGGACGGGTCCTCGTGGTCGGGGGCGGGCCCTACCAGGGCGCACCCTACCTCGCGGGCCTCGGGGCCCTCCGGGCCGGTGCAGACATCGTGCGCATCGCGTCGCCGGTCTTCGAACCGGTCCCTGACCTCATCTACGAGCGCCTCGAGGGGAAAGTGATCACGGAACACCACCTGGAGACGCTGCAGGGACTTGCCGAAGAGGCTGACGTGGTCGTCATGGGCAATGGGCTCGGGGACAGGAGCCACCCCGTCATGGTCAGGCTGGCAGAATCATGCCCAAAAGCTGTCGTGGACGCCGATGCCCTCCGGCGGCCGCTCCCCCGGGCGGGGAGTACGGTGTATACACCCCACGCGGGCGAATTCCGGCGGGCTTTCCTGGCCCAACCCCCGGATGACCTCGTCAACCGGGCACGCACCGTCAGGAAAACCGCGGGGGTAGGGACAATCCTCCTCAAGGGGAAGGTAGATATCATCTCCGACGGAGAGCGGGTGCGGTTCAACACGACGGGGTCTCCCCTGATGACCGTCGGCGGGACGGGAGACGTCCTCGCCGGCGTGTGCGGGGGCCTCTTCTGCCACCTTCCCGCGTTTGAAGCGGCATGCATTGCGGCATACGTGAACGGCAGGGCAGGCAGGGCGGTCGAGGAGGCAATTGGCGGGGGGATGATCCCAAGCGATCTCCTCGACCGTATTCCCCGGGAGCTGTTCATGCGAGGAGAGAGAGGATGACAGAATTTTCGCACATCACGGATGACCGGGCCCGCATGGTGGATATCAGCGGGAAGGGCGAGGTGTACAGGGAAGCAACCGCATCGGGGCGGATAGTGTTGCGCCGGGAGACGCTCGCGGCGATACGGGACGGGGCGGTCGTGAAGGGGAACGTGCTTGCGACCGCCCGCGTGGCGGCGACCCTGGCCGTGAAGGGGACACCCGCCCTCATCCCCCTCTGCCATCCCATCCCGGTCAGCAGCATCGACGTCGACTTTGAGCAGCGGGAAGACTCCCTCGTGGCAACGGTCCGCGTGCGCTCGCTCGGTCGGACCGGTGTCGAGATGGAGGCACTCACGGGGGTGGCCGTCGCCCTGCTGACGGTATGGGACATGGTCAAGTCTGCGGAGAAGGATTCGGGGGGCCAGTACCCGGTGACGGCCATCACCGATATCCGGGTCCTCGAGAAGAGGAAGAGCGAACTGACCCGGGGGGGAGTGACAGGCGCGGATTCCCATCATTCCGGCGACCGCGCACTTTAAGTCCGGTCCGGTCGAATTCTATAGGTCTCACGGGATGCGTCCCGTCAAGGAATGTGGCCTGGATCCTGGGCTGAACCTGGAAGGTGTAAAAATAATGGCACGATCAATGTATGCCTACGTCAGAGAGGCATGGAAGAAGCCCTCACGGACGGGAGTCGACGAACTCCTCTGGTCCCGCATGCAGCAGTGGCGGCGCGAGGGCAGCGTCGTCCGCATCGACCGCCCGACACGGATCGACCGGGCACGCAACCTCGGTTACAAGGCCAAGCAGGGCATCGTGATGGTCAGGGTGAAGGTCCGCAGGGGTGGCCGGCGCAAGTCCCGGTACGTCCGGGCGCGCCGGTCGATCCGGATGGGGATGAGCCGCATCACGGCAGCAAAGAGCCTGCAGAGGATGGCAGAAGAACGCGCCTCGCGCCGCTACCCGAACATGGAGGCCCTCAACTCCTACTGGGTGGGCCAGGACGGGAGGCACAAGTGGTACGAGGTCATCATGGTGGACGGGAACCACCCGGCCATCAAAAGTGACAGCCAGCTCTCCTGGATGAGCGACCCCGTCCACCGGGGACGGGCAGAGCGGGGCAGGACCAGTGCCGGGATGAAAGGCCGGGGCATGCGAACCCGCGGGCGGGGAACTGAAAAGACACGGCCAAGTATCCGCTCGCACGGAAACCTTGGCAAATAACTTATCCCCCCCTTTTCCCAACTACTCTTCTCCATGCACTGCACTGACGCCTGCGTCTACCCGTACCCCGACGGGGACTCCACCATCCGCCGGATTGCCCTGACCGCCCGCGAACTTGGCCTGGACAGTGTCGTCGTCCCGGGGGCGGTCCCCCAGTCCTTCCGGGGGGTGGAGATCGTCGGGGCGGTCTTTTACCGGAAAAGCCACCCGGGAAGCGGGAGGGTCCCAAACGGCACCCAGGGTGCCGGGTGGGTTCTGGCCCTCGCGCAGGCAGGCGAGTATGCGGCCAACAGGGCCCTCCTCCGCTCGGGGAATGGAATGGTCCTCCGGGGGCTTCATGCGACGCCAAAAAACTCGTTTGACCATATCCTTTCCCGGATTGCCGCAGAGAAGGGGATTGCCGTTGACATCGACTTTTCGCCAGTGATAAAGGAGAGGGGGAGCCCGCGCCAGCGTGCCCTCCAGAAATACGCAGACGTTATCCGTCTTCACCGGAAATTCGATTTCCCTCTCACAGTCTCCACGGGGGCCCGGTCCGTCCTCGAGATGAGGTCACCCCGCGAGATGGCTGCCCTGGGGCGGCTCATCGGCCTCGAGAGGCAGGAGACACAAGAGGCCCTCGCAACAGTGGGGAGACTTCTCTTTCCCGGGAAAGCCGTGGAGGTCGTCGGATGAAACCCCGGCCGCCCACGCTCCGGGAGAACAGGCGTTACGTCCTCGTCCGGGTTGAACCGCCCTGGCCGGTGGCAGAGAACCGGGTCATCTACAGTGCCGTTGCAGAGGCCGTCACAAGCCTCTTTGGTGACGCGGGGGTGGCACGGGTGCAGCCGGCGGTGATCGCGGGCGGCCCGGGCTGGGCGATCGTCCGGTGCATCCGGTCGACCGAAGAAGACCTCCTCGCTGCCCTGGCCACCGTGACATGCGTGGACTCGCAGAGGAGGGCGCTGCGCCCCCTCCGGACATCGGGGACAGTACAGGCACTCAGGCGCCTCCTCTGCGCGGTAGAGACCACCCCCGTGACCGGGGGAGAAGAGGTCATTTACGGTGGCAGGACATTTTCCCCGGTCAGGTACCCGGGTGAAAAGGTTGATTTATTTGAAAAAGGATTTAAAAGCCAGGAACCATTGTTTCTCACAGCCGAGGATCTGGAGGAATAAGGAATGCAGCCACAAGCGTACCAGATGGGATATGACCGGGCGATCACAGTCTTCAGCCCGGACGGCCGCCTTTATCAGGTCGAGTATGCCAGGGAAGCCGTCAAGAGGGGAACAACCGCGGTCGGGATGAAGTGCCGCGATGGCGTGATCCTTATCGTGGACAAGAGGGTCAGTTCGAGGCTCCTTGAGCCCTCCTCAATCGAGAAAATATTCAAGATCGACGAGCACATCGGTGTTGCCTCCTCCGGCCTCGTGGGAGACGCCCGTGCCCTCGTGGACAGGGCGCGGATAGAGTGCCAGATCAACCGCATCACTTACGACGAGGAGATCGACGTCGAAGCCCTCGCCAAGAAACTCGGGGACCACATGCAGACGTATACCCAGTTTGGGGGTGCACGTCCCTACGGGACCGCCCTCCTCATCGCTGGTGTGAGCGACGGACAGTGCCGGCTCTTCGAGACAGACCCGAGCGGGACGCTCCTCGAATACAAGGCCACGGGTATCGGCATCGGCCGGAACGCCGTTATGAAAGTATTCGAAGAGGAATATGACTTTGAAAGCAGCATCGATGACTGCATCCTCCTCGGTCTCAAGGCACTCCACGATGCCACCGAGGGCAAGTTCGATGTCAACACCGTGGAGATTGGCATCATAGAGCGCGAAAAACCCCTCTTTCGCAAGATGACCAAGGAAGAGGTCGCATCATTCGTTGAAAAACTTGAGAAGTAAGGGGGACGTGGCATGATACCCCTCGAGAAGGCTGTCTGCGCCCGCCTGGAGAGCCACGGGGAGAAGTTCGAGATCCTCGTCGATCCTGACCTTGCCGTGAAGTTCCGGCAGGGCGAGGAGGTGCCCGTCGAGGACATGGTCGCAGCCCTCTCGGTCTTTTCAAATGCGTCCCGGGGGACGAGGGCGTCCGACGAGGCGCTCGAGAAAGTCTTTGCGACGACCGATTTTTCAGAAATCGCACGCAGGATCATCCGCAAGGGAGAGATACACCTTACCGCCGAACAGCGGCGGCAGATGATCGCAGACAAGAAAAAGCAGGTCATCCACTTCATCGCGAGGAATGCCATCAACCCGCAGACGGGGCTCCCGCACCCCCCCCAGAGGATCGAGCTCGCGATGGAGGAGGCCCGGGTCAATATCGACCTTTACAAGCACCTGGACGAACTCGTCAAGGAGACAGTCAAGGCGCTCCGCCCCATCCTCCCCATCAAGTTCGAAGAACTGCGCATCGCCGTCAGGATCCCTGCAGATCACGCTCCAAAGGCTTTTGGAGAGATCCAGTCAGCCGCAACGATCGAGCGGGACGAGTGGCAGAAGGACGGGTCCTGGATCTGCATCGTGCGCATCCCCGCCGGGATCCAGGGAGATTTCTACAGCCTCATCAATAAGATCACGAAGGGGCAGGGCGAGGTGAAGATCCTCGATTAAGTATATCAGGAAAGACTGCGAATTATAAAAGACCAGATGATTTCGGGGTATGAACCATGAGCAGCGGACAGCAGAAGGCAAAGGGACGTGTCACAGGGAGTGCAGGGCGGTTTGGACCACGGTATGGCAGGTTCATCAGGAAGAGGGTCGCCGAGACAGAGAGTATCTCCCGTGCTGCACACCGCTGCCCCCGGTGTGACACGATGGCGGTCAGGCGCGTCGGGACGGGGATATGGGCATGCCGCAAGTGCGGGTTCAAGTTCGCGGGCGGTGCCTACACGCCGCAGACCCCGGCACTCCGGATCGCCATGCGGGCAATTGACCGGACGATGAACATCCCGGAGTGAAGGGGCCATGGTTGCGAATTACAAGTGTGCCCGGTGCAAGCAGAAGGTCGAGATCGATGTCAACGTCCGGTGTCCCTATTGCGGGCACCGCATCCTCTTCAAGGAACGCGGCGCTGCGATCAAGGAACTGAAGGCACGGTAAGAGAGCCGGGGCGTCCCCGCGATCCCCCCAAAAATATCAAACCCCCATTCCTGTTTTTCATCCCTCCAACTTTTGTTCTCCTCCCCCCCTCCGTGGATAATCCCTTTCTCACTTTTTTTCGGGAACGCGACGGGGGACACTTTGCAAACCCTAGCCGTTGCAAAAAATTGCACTGATGTGTTCCGCGGGGAAAATGGCCAGGGAAAGGACCAATTGGTTTTAAGCATGCCGGTGTCAATATATCACGGTCATATGCGGGGACGGGGAGAGAGACTTCCTTCCCGCTGGCCATGCTAGGTGAAGAAATGCCGCAGGAAAAGGGGTCGTGTGCGCACGAAGCGGTCTTTTGCTTCCGGTGTGCCCATGCCGCCATGCTCTACGGCGCCCTTTTCCCTGAACTTGCCGCAGAGGAAAACCCCCGTTCCCGGGCAGAGTGTTTCCGGGAGGGCAGTGATACCCTGGTCCTGAAAATCAGGGCCCGGGACATCGCCGCCCTCCGGGCATCACTCAACATGTGGTTGCGCCTGGTCACCGTCGCAGACGAGATGCAGGCGCTCGTGTCAGGTAAGCGCGAGGAGAGAGAATGAGCAGCAACATATCCCCCAAAGTCCAGAACCAGATCGCCCAGCTGCAGACGATGCAGCAGCAGATGCAGACCATCGGGGCGCAGAAGAGCCAGTACGAGATGGCGGTGCGCGAGGCACGGCGGGCAACCGAGGAATTAAAAGACCTGCCCGACGAAAACGCTGTCTTCATGAGCGTGGGCTCGGTCCTCATGCAGAAGAAGAAGGAGGAGGTCCTCGCCAAGCTCAATGACAAGATCGAGACCCTCGAGGTCAGGATCAAGTCCCTCGAGAAACAGGAGACCCTGCTCCAGGGCAAGTTCGAGCAGCTCCAGGCGCAGGTCAGGCAGGCCATCGAGGGCAAGCCTGCCCCGGGCGCTGCCTGACCGCCCCTCTCCTTTTTTCCCGGTCGTTTCCTATTTCCCTTTCCCGGCAGGGGCGTCCAGCCGGTGGAGGAGGTTGAGTGCGTTGATCATGGCCTCGGTGGAGGCAAGCACGATGTCGTCGCCGGAGGCACTCGCGTCAAAGACACGCCCGTGCTCGTCCTCCACGGCAATCGTCACGTGACCGATGGCGTCTGAGCCCCCCGATATGGCCTCGACGTGGAAGTCCTTGAGGTGGACCTTCACGGGGAGCATCCCGAGGACGGCGTTGAGTGCGGCATCTACGGGCCCCGTCCCCGTCGCACTGTAGACCGATTCCTTCCCCCCGATCCGTGCCTTCACGCTGGCCGTCGGGATGACATGGTTGCCGGTCATCACGGCAAACTCGTCCATCTCGATGTAGCGCCCCCCGTTGCCCACGCCCATCTCGCTCTCGGCTATCTCGTAGAGGTCGGCATCTGTCACCCTCTTGCCCTTGACGGAGATGAACTTGATCTTCTCCACGATCCTGTCCAGCTGGGTATCATTCGGGTGGAGGTGAACCTCCTCGAGCATCTGGCGGACGGCGTGCCGCCCGACGTGCTTGCCGAGCGTGAGACGACGGCGGTGCCCAACCATCTCCGGTGTCATGATGCCGGGCTCGAACGTGGCGGCACACGCAATGACACCGTGCGAGTGGATACCGCTCTCGTGCGAGAACGCGTTGTCCCCAACGATTGGGTACGTGGGAGGAATCGCGATGCCCGAGTACCGGGAGATGAGCCGGGATGTCTCGACGAGCTTCTCCTTCACAATTCCGGTATCGATCCCAAAGATGGACTCAAGGACCATCACGGTCGCGGAGAGGTCGGCGTTCCCCGCCCGTTCGCCAAGGCCGTTCACCGTCACCTGGACCTGGGATGCCCCGGCCTCGACCGCGGTGATCGTGTTTGCAACGGCAAGCCCGAAGTCGTTGTGGCAGTGCACGTCGAGGGGGCAGTCGATCTCGCGGGCGAGGTGGGAGATCAGGTCCCTCATCGCCATCGGCGTGGAGACACCGACGGTGTCCGGGACGTTCAAAATGGTAGCCCCGGCCTCGGCAGCGGTCCGGAAGACCGAGAGGAGGTAGTCCCTCTCCGTCCGGGTCGCATCCATTGCCGAGAACATGCACAGGTTGCAGTGGTCCCGGACGTAGGCGACGATCTCGCCCGTGATATCAAGGACCTCTTCCCTGCTCTTCTTGATCGTGTGCACCCTCTGGACCTCGGAGGTCGGGATGAAGACGTGGACCATGTCCACGCCGCAGTCGAGGCACGCGTCCACGTCCTCCCGGCGGGACCGGGCGAGGCCGCAGACCCTGGCGTCAAGGCCAAGGTCGGCAATTGCCCTGACCGTCGTCTTCTCCCCCTGCGAGGAGGCAGGAAATCCCGCCTCGATGGCATGGACGCCGATCGAGGAGAGCTGGCGGGCTATCTCGAGCTTTTGTTCAAAGGTAAACGAGATACCGGGCGTCTGTTCCCCGTCCCGGAGGGTGGTGTCAAAAACAGTCACTCTTCTCTTTGCCTGGCTAGCGACAAAGAAGACAATTCCCCACATCAGTGGTTCTGGAGGTCATGTCTCTATGGTTAGTGCCCCGATCCCATAAAGGTACCCTGCATTGCACCCGGATTCCCGGGGAATCGATACGTTTAATAGGTTCATTCCCCCTATAGTATGAGCGCAAATCCCGCCTTAACTCAGACTGGTAGAGTGCGCGGCTGTAGTATGATGTGCCGGGAAAGGCAATTGCGCGGCTACCGCGATGTCCCCGGTTCGAATCCGGGAGGCGGGATCACCCAAAACCGTTGCGCGAAAAAAAAACCGTGCCCAGGTAGTGTAGTGGCCTATCATGTCGGCCTGTCACGCCGACGACTCGGATTCGAATTCCGACCTGGGCGTCTCCTTTTATCGTTCTTCACCATTTCACGGGGAAGAGCAGCCCGCGTGGTTTTCAGCCTCCCGAAGTTTTACATTTGGTGACAGAACGAAAAATTGCTGTCTTGAGAGGAACATGCTAATCAAAACCACGGCGGAAATGCCCACCGGGGGCGGCGGGGCTATCCCATTTTTTAGGGGCGTGGTTTTGGTAGAAAAATGCATCCGGGTTTTCATCAGGGGGATGTGACCAAAAGGGGTCGTGAGCGTTTCAATAGGACCTGAAAAAGTACGATAAAAACCGGGGTGAGGACCAAATAGCAAATCATTTAAGGTTTGCTATGGAAAAAAATATCAGATTTATCCTTCCGGAGGACGTTGCATGAAAAAGCAGTGGTTTTTAATCGGGATCTTGATCCTTGCCTGGATTCTCGTGTGCACGGTATCGGCAGATGTTCGTCCCCCGGAGACGAAGGAGACACAGTCCTTCGCGACCGTCACCTCCGTGGAAGTATATGGGGCCTTTTCCGAAAGCGATATCCTTGGATGGAGGCAGAGCAACGAGGCGCTTGATAAAAATAGGGATTATATTTCCAATGCGCCACTACTAGACGATGACGGAGATTGGACATTTACCGGTGAGAATATTGAAAATATGCAACCGTCCGACTGGAGACCCAGGGAACCAGGTGATGAAAATCAATTTTGGATTTTTGCATTTTTCCCTTATCCAAATTTTCCACCCCTCTTTGAAGGGTTTGTCGAATCTCCAGAACCGCCCCTCGGCCGGTACGAGGTCCAGATAGCATCTTCAATACGGGAAGATACCCTGGCAAACCAGGGCCTGACTTCCTATGCAAAACAGTCATCCATTGATACCCGAGCCCCGGCGGCAAACATGTTCAATGTTGAACAGAGGAAGGCAGTCGGGTTTGCAGGAACTGCGACGGGGCGAATCGTTTCGGATGAATCCGCATTGATTGACGGAGCGGGCGCAACGATTCAAACGGCCGGCCGGCAACTCGGGAGCTGCCCGTTCCTGAACGATTGCATTGGAAACTGCGTGCCACCGTTCTGCACTATCGTGGAGATGGGGAGCATGCTTGACATGAAGGAAGTGCAGTTTGCGAGCGAGGTGAAATCAAGGACGATTGCGAAAGTGGCCATCGAAAGCGGTGAGTCCTCCTCGGACGAACCAGCGGCACAGGTGGCATTCCCCGTCATCGATGGTCCGCCAACCACCCTCGTGTATGGTATCAGGGTGACGGGTCCCGGTCAGGCACCGGCTGCGGTCGGGGATGTGATGGCTTACATGAACGTCCATGCCCAGGATGGGAGCCCTGGTTGCCCTGGTTCCTCCCTTGCAAAAGGTATAGATCTCGTCTACAAGGAGAAGACAACTGCCGGAGGTTACGTCTCCCTCTTTGAAAAGAAGATGCAGTATGAATCCGGGATTCAGTGTCACTGATTATTACTACTCTTTTTTAATTTTTAACCGACTTTCTGAGTGACGTGAACACGCCATTTGATTTTTTGCAAAGCACACTCAATCGCCAGCTGTGCACACGGGTCCGTGTCCTCGAGCATCCGTTCGAGGTAGGGAATCGCCCTCCTGCTCCCCGTGTTGCCGAGCGCCCACGCAGCAAGAACCCTGACCCCCGGGTCATCATGGTAGAGACCCTTGATGAGGATATCAACAGCATCATCCCCCTTTTCACTCAGTGAGCGTGCGGCCCTCCACCGGGTATCGACTACCGGGCTCTGGAGACATTCAAGAAGGTCATTGACTTCCCTCCCAGGACTCCGCTCTCCCGTCTCACCAGGGTGTGTCATGTGCTAACATACCGCAATATCCTGTTCATCATATAAAAGTATCGCCCATGATCGCATTTCCTCTGCAGATACCCCCGCAGATAGGTATATTAAAATACAGAGTATTCTGTTTCATATCGCATGGTGGTTGAAAGATGACTCCTAATGAAGGAAAGGTTCCCTATGGTACTCTCATCCTTGCAGTGATACTTTTCGGGTGTATCCTGGCAGGCGTGACGTCGGCCCAGACGACAGCGACTTTCACAGGTCTCGGTGCAGGCGAAAACATATATACGAGATATTACAGCCGGTATACGCCGGCACGGGTTTTTAACATGACGGTCGGTTCGACGATGTACGAAGGCTTCTGCATCGACCTCTACACGACCATCAGCATCGGGAACACCCTCGTTGTCAATGGTCCCCTCTCGGACGACATCCGGACCCAGGTGGACTGGTGCAAGGTCAATTACATCCTTTACCAGTACGGTTCGAATTACACGTCAAAACCGAATCCCAACCTCGAAGCAGCGGCAATCCAGTCGGCACTCTGGTACCTGACCACTGCCCCCTATGGGCCATATACGGGTTCGGGCGGAAGGTACCAGTTCATGACTGATCCAAACACGACAGCACCGTACGACGCCTACCGGCAGTCAGGCAGCCCCCGGGACGCGGTGAGAGCGAGGGCGAATGATATTCTCGCCTCGATACCATTGAACGAGTCGGGCAAATGTGACTACAGGTTCCCGACCCGCATAACGCTCACGCCGGTTGTCCAGAGTACGAGTCCAGATGGGATTGTACCCCTGGTTGCTACCGTGTATGACCAGTACCATCAGCCACTTTCCGGGATCAACGTCACTTTCTTACCCAGTTCTGGGACTGTGGCACCCACGAGTGGAGTTACAAATTCGACTGGGGAGGTTCAAATTTCGTTTACTGCACCGGGGACTACGGAGGGACATGCTCACATCATGGCTGATGTGAGGGGTAACTACGGGACCCTCCTCTATGACCCGGGGAGGAACCGCCAGTCTGTGACAACGATCTCCCTCCTCCCTGGTTCAATCAGTGCGAATGCAACGGTTCTCTGGCAAAGTCTCCCGTCAATCAAGGTTGAGAAGCTGATATCGACCGATAACGTGACCTTCACGCACGCAGAAGTGCCCATCAGTATTCTCCAGGGATATCCCGTCTATTACAAGTACATTGTCACCAATGACGGGAATGTTCAGCTTTACCCGGTTAACCTGACAGATTCAGTATTTGGAGATTTATGCAGTGACAGGACACTGAACCCTGGAGAATCATTTACCTGTTACCATAAAGAGGATCAGGCAAAAGAGGGTGTCAATTGCAATGAAGCCAATGCAACGGGGTATAATGGCACACAGCTTAATTGGGATACCGACACCGCCTGCTACAATGCAAGTCCCACCTACAAGAAATCAGGGACAGTCTACTACGATGAGAACGGTAACGGCAAGCAGGACCCCGGTGAGCCGGGCATATACAACGTGACCATGTGGCTCTGCATTAATTGTGGAAATATATACCCCTGCAGCACTATCAACATTACAAGGACCGACGCCAATGGGTACTACGAGTTCCCGCTCCTGACGCCAGGGCCTTACGTGGTAAGCGTTCCCGCCGTAACGGACGGGGATTTGTATGATTACAATGAGAAGCTGTATGCCAACGCAAGTCCCGTGCTCGTCCCGCCGCTCGTCTACAACGACGACCCCGTCCCCCGGACATGCATCTTCTTCACTATCACTGACACCAATCACACGGGCAACAACTTCGGCTTCTTCCGCTGGCTATACGTGACAGGCTACAAGTACCTTGATGCCAACAAGAACGGGCAGAGGGATGCCGGTGAGCAGGGCCTCCAGGACTTCACGATAAAGGCATATAATATGACCTGTCTCTACACATCCACGGTCTCTTCTCCGTCGGGCTACTATGAACTCGTCATCAAGAGTCCGGGTATTTACACAGTGAATGAGACCCCCAAGACAGACTGGCAGCAGACTGAGCCTGCCACGGGGAAACTTGTGTTTACGGCAGTTGCCGGGACCAACGTGACGCAGAACTTTGGAAATTTCCAGGTCCAGAACTGCTGTGCATGCCCGACCCAGGCAGTATTTGCATACAGTGCCCTCTCCTCACCTCCCCACACCATCCAGTTCACCGATAAAACGACGGGAAATCCCATATCCTGGCTATGGAACTTCGGGGATGGAAAATATTCACTGTCACGTAACCCGGTCCATACCTATGCGAAGTCCGGGACCTATTCCGTGAAGCTGTCAGTAAAGGCACAGGATTGCAGTGGGAAGACCTACTGGACGTATTATTCCCTGGGAGTGAGGGTTCCCTAAAATTTTTTTCTTATCAAAAACCTCTTTGAATAGTCCGGGCTGTTCTTCACCAGAGCTATCAGAAAACCCATTCCAAAAATTTTCCGTCTGACACATCCATTTTTAATATGGGATAGTAATCAATCTCTTTTTTGCGTTTTACCCTCAATTTATCCAGAAACTATAAATAGTTCCAGTTGATAACAATGTCTTAAGTTCGCAGTCCCATGCGAATCAAGGTGGCATCATGAAAGGCAAAACAGCTCTATTGGTAGCACTCGTTGTGGTTATTGCCCTATGCGGAAGTTATGTAACCGCAGCACGAACACTACCCCCCACGAACGAGACATCAACAATATCAGTGACCACGTCTGTCTCTGCTATCGGGAATGTCTACTCGAGATCCGATATTGTGTATGTGCAGGGCAACGGTAACCTCTCGGATAATCCACCGCTCTCCCAGGACGGAGAAGGACAGTCCACGATTAGCTACCAGGAAGACACAATGGCAGTATCCGGCAACGTAACGTACGACAAGTATACGAACCTGGACACCGGGCCAAAGACTGCCAATGGCAACAACCTGGAGACACAGCGTATTGTTACCTACGATTCGAGCGGTGATGGAACAGAGAATGGCAAGATGGTTTCCTCGGAGAGTATCCTTGTCGAGACCATTGCAACCAATGCGACCATGGGTGAAGGCTGCTGCCCCTGGGGTACAGCTGACGGTACAGCCCTTTCAGGAACAAGTGACATCGTGATTGCCGGTTCGGACATGGTGGTCAGTGAAGCCGCCGTCGTCTCCACGAGCGACGCACGAATCACCGCAGACTCCATCAGCACCCCGGTTGCACTGGATTATACCATCCAGGTGGAAGGGGTTAACCAGACACCCGGTGACCCGAGCACAGGTGCCGTCGGGACGGCCACAGCGTACGTGACGGCAAACCTTCAGGAAGGACTCGGCGATTCCCCGGCAGTGGGAACCGAAGTGACCTATAGTGACGTTACCTCGGCAAGCGGGCTGTTCACGCTGGCAAAGGAAGTGAGTTACACTTCCGGTTAATACATTTTTTCGCGTTTGTGCATTTAACGGGAATCTATCCTCTCCTTCCCGGTCTTTTTAGAGTCCTGAATACCAGGGGTATCTTTTTCCCGGGCTATACACACTCTCCCGATGAAAGAACCGGTGAAGAGAAAGCGATAGGAAGTTTTACCGGTCCGCGGTATGCCGATACTGTTTTATTCCGGACAGGCAACCTATTACCAACCGGAAAAAAGTGGAATGCCCCTGGTCACACCAGGATCTCCATGGAGGGAAACGTATGAAGAATATGGGAGATGAATGGAAATGAGAAAGATTCAACGTGTCCTATTTGTACTTATACTCGTGCTCTTCATTGCCGTATCGGCTTCTGCAGTGCTCATATCTTCAGATTTAAAGGGCACTCCTCGGTCATTGGGTACAACCAAGGCCAGCGTGATGGATAAAATTGCCACGATTCGGGAGAATAACGCGTATTCAGGATACCAGTCGAGGCTTATCCAGTCACTGATCAACCGCGGTAATTCGGGATATCCAATTAGTATTACTGAGACCATCACCACCGGCAGCGGGGTATGCACCAGTTGTTCTGGTGTGAGTCAATATACGCTGATCAACCAGTATTCATCAGTGCCTACCTATTACCCCGATACAATCCAGCCAGCAAGCCGCGGTTACGGAACTCTCGTCATCGTAGGCCCTGACGATGGGAATACTTACTACGTCTGGATAAAGTCTCTCTTCTTTGCCCTGGATGTAGCCGAGGGATATAACATGAGGTGGCATGGGTGCAATTCAATCCCCGTCATTTACGAGAATAACATCCTCGCGGGCTCATACTGCCTGAAGGTGACAACAGGTCCCACGATCGATTCACCTGTGGTCTGGTGCGGAACCGCTGAAGTGGCAGCCAATATGACAACGACGGTCCGTGTGATTCCCAATGCCTGTCCATTTGGCTGCAATTGCTGTTAGGGGAATTTCAGTATCTCAAATACCCTACCCTCTTTTAAAAAGGTTGAACCGAACTCACCGGTCCTCTCCCTGGTTTTCTAGGTTTTCTCCCCGCTGGTCCGAATGGACATGATTGGATGGATACCTCCTGTCAACAAGCACATCCTTTCTAAAATGAAAAGGATGATTTTTCGATTGAGAGTTTGACTAAGGCTGAAGGGCTCTCCCGCCCCACAAATGCCGGACGACAGATACGGGACCGACTCTCCCACGTCCCGTGATGTTGGCTATGCACCTGTTTTTCTTTCCCCCCGGCCGAAAATACCACAAGGCGCCCTGCATGGTAAGCCATAGGTCTATCGTGACACTCTACCTTTGCGGATATCCCGGGAGAGTCAAGAGAACTATCCTGCCTGCCATTGACGCTCCTCCCGTCCCGTTACCTGGCGGGAAATGTCGGTGTTATCACTCGACCCCGGCAGGAGGGGGAAAAAGGATAAAAACGCACGATTCCAATCCTTAAACCATATGATGCGATATGAAATGTATGCCGTCGTGCAAACGCATGGACACGCAAGGGGTTTGGGATAACCGCCCCAGTCTCATCACTGGTACGATATGGAACAAGGCAAAAAGAGTCCCCTGATACCGAACTCAAGAAGGAGCCATTGCCCGGTCTTTGGTGTTGAGAGCGGGGGCCCCATCACCGGCCTTGGTATCCTGGTCTTCGCGTTCGGGGGAGTTCTCCTGCTGACAGGTCGGGATCCTTTGGTAACAGTTCCTCCCGCCCTTTTGTTTAGCGGCTTTGGTCTCGTCCTCGTCATTCTCGGATTGAGGAAATGAGGCACAAAGCCATATGCGGGAAGAGGTCCCATTCACACACGGTGACAATGACACAGGATCCTGGATGTTCATCACCTGAAGGAGACGACCAGGGAGCCCAGCAAGCACTGAAAGAGCAGGCTACACGCTCACCTGACTCCCACGTCAGGCGGTATTCCCTCTCCATTCTCGGGAATGAGCCGGACCCCCGCCATAAGGGCATATTTTTGTCGGCTCTTCGGGACCCTGACAAGGAAACCCGTGCCCAGGCAACCGCCGCCCTCGCTGCTCTCGGGGATGATGTCGTCCCCAGCCTCGTCGTTCTCCTCTCTGATACCGACTGGAAAGTCCGTTACAGGGCGGCAGAGGCGCTCGGAGAGATCCGGAGCAGCAAATCAGTCCAGGCGCTTATCGGGGCCCTATCAGACGAAAAAGACCATGTCCGGTACATGGCGGCAAAGGCCCTCGGGGAGATTGGGGACAGGGGTGCAGTCCCGGCCCTCATTGGTACCCTTGGGGATGAAAATCCGTTTGTCCGGAAGGCCGCCGTGCTCTCTCTTGGGAAAATTGGGGACAATTCCGGCAAGGAGGCGGTCAGAGTACTCTCCAAAGGGGAGAGAATAGACATCGTCCGGGAAGCAATCCAATGCGTCCTTCCGGAGGAGTCTCAGGGAAATCGCCGTGACAGACCTGTTTGAAAGGGAACGGGCCTGGACCGTTTGCATGGGAAAAGGGTTCCCGGGACGGTAATCGACCGGGATTACCGGATCTTTGTCCCGGGTGGGACATCCTTTGAGGGGGAAAGGAGGGATGCAGAATCCCCGGCAGCAAGGATCATCCCCCTGCTCTCAATGCCAAAGATCCGGGCCGGCTGCAGGTTCACAACGATCACCACGTTTTTGCCGACCAGTTCTTCTGGTCGGTAGAAGGGCGCAATCCCTGCCACGACCTGCCGTGTCCCGGTCCCGATATCGACCATCAGCTTGAGCAGCTTTGAGGACTTGGGAACCGGTTCTGCGGAAATGACTCTCCCGGTACGGATGTCCAGCCGGGAAAATTCCTCGATCGAGACCGTCTCAGTTACCTTGCTCCGTTCCCCGGCCTCTTTTACCCTTTTCTGGAGGATGTCGTCCATCTCGCGGATGAATGATTCTTCGAGTTTCTGGAAGATTGGCCGCGGTGCCGGGAGGGGCCTTGCGGGGAGGTCCTGCGCCGCTCTGTCAAGAGTGATCCCCTCTATTTTCTCCGTGTTCCCGACCATCGCCCAGATTTCGCGCGATTTTTCCGGAAGCACCGGCTCGAAGAGGAGGGCAAGGGCATTGACGAGGACGAGGCAGTCCTTGACCACCTGGCACGCTGCATCCCGGTCGGTCTTGACCAGTTTCCAGGGAGCATTTGTCTGGATGTAAGTATTACCGTATGCCGCAAGGGCCATCATCTCGTCGACTGCGGCCTTGAAGTCGTACTGGTGCACTGCCATGTTCACCGATGTGAGGGCCTCCTGTATGCGCCCGAGGATCTCGGGCCTCACCGGAATGCCGGGGACCCCTCCCCATTCCCGGTGGGCAAAGTAGAGGCTCCGGTAGACAAAGTTGCCGAGTGTATTGACAAGCTCGTTGTTGATCCTCTCTGAAAAGACCTTCCAGGAGAAGTTGAGGTCCTTGGTGTGGTTCGTGTAGGAGAGGAGGTAGTAGCGGAGGTAGTCGGCGGGAAGGCCCCGGTCGAGGTAGTCCTCGTTCGTCCAGACAACGTACCCGCGGGACTTCGAGAACTTGTGGTCGTCCACCTTGACCATCCCGCTTGCAACAATGGCATGGGGTGTCCCGTACCCTGCCCCCCGGAGGAGTGCCGGCCAGAAGATGCAATGGTGGTAGATGATGTCCCCGCCGATGAAGTGGGTCACGCGGTTTTCCCCGCACCAGAGGTCCTGCCAGTCATTTCCCGTCTTATTGGCCCATTCCTCGGTGAACGAGATGTATCCGATGGGGGCGTCGACCCAGACGTACACGACAAGGTCATCCCGGCCGGGGAACCTGACCCCCCAGTCTAGCGTCCTCGTGATGCACCAGTCACGGAGTCCCTCCCTGACCCAGCCGAGCGCATAGTTCCGGGCGTTCAGGGTCCCCTGGAGACCTCCGAGGTATCCGAGGAGGAAATCCTGGAAATTGCTTAACCGGAAGAAGTAATGCTCCTGGTCACGCAGCTCTGCCTTTGTCTTGCAAACCATGCAGACGGGTTCCCGTATTTCGCCCGGTTCGAGGTGGCGGCCGCACCCCTGGTCACACTCGTCTCCCCGCGCCGGAGTCCCGCAGTGGGGACACAGCCCTTCCACGTAGCGGTCAGGGAGGAACCGCTGGCATTGCGGGCAGTAACTCTGCTGGATGACCCGGGAATAGACGTGACCGTTCTCGATGAGCCTCCTGACGATTTTCTGCGTGCGAGCGTGGTTCGTGGGGTCATCGGTCATCCCGAAGTGGTCAAAGTTGACCAGCATCCGCCTGAATGTCTCTGCGAAATGGGCATGGTAGCGTTCGGACATCTCGCGGGGCGAGATCTTTGCCTCCTCTGCACTGACAACGATGGGCGTGCCGTGGTTGTCAGACCCGCAGATGAATACCACGTCCTCCCCTGTCCTCCGGAGGTAACGAACGTAGAAATCGGCCGGGACATACGTCCGCAGGTGCCCGATGTGACAGGGCCCGTTCGTATAGGGGAGGCCGCAGGTCACCAGGATGGGCTGCTTTTTCATCACTATGCTTTTGATGGTGATGCTATAAATAACTAAAAGAAGAATGGGCAAAAAGATCGTCCTGCCAACCCTCTCCCTCGGTTCAGAACCGGGCCACATCTCCCCGGCCCGGCTTGCGGAGTGGATCGGGCAGCAGAGAGGGCAGTGGGCAGACCTCACGTCATACCACGTAGAGAGCTGCCTACTGCCCCAGGTGGAGGCAGGGATTACTCTTCCCTGTGCCGGCGGAAAGTTCTATTCCACGAGGTTGGGAGAGGCAATCAAGGGCCTCGCGAATGGTCGCGTCACCGGAGAGCTGGACCTCGACACCCAGTACCTCGGAGACGATGCCGGGAGGGCGAGGAGAATTGCACCGGTATGCCGGTTCGCCGTCCCTGCACCCCACATCCTGGTGAATACCGGTCCATCGGAGAAGGACCAGGAAGAGGCAAAGTTTGCCCTTTACCAGAAATACAGCCTCATTTTCAGGACAATGAGGGATGACGGGATAGCAGGGCATGTCTGCATTGGGGAGAGGGCAGTCCCCGAAGAGATGGAAGCGCTCGCGGGAAAACGTGTCCTCTTCTTCGTGGAGGAAGGAGATGCCGCCACCCTGGAGACAATTCTCGACTATCAGCACGTTATTGTCATCAAGGGAGAGGAGATCACTGCCGTCATGGATCTTTGCGACAGGTATGATATCTTCCGCGTCGTGATCCGTGACCCCCGCAAAGACGATATACGGGCATTACTCCAGGTATTTGACCAGGATCAGGTCCAGGTGGCCGGATATGGGAGTGATTGCCAGCCTGAGTACTGGAAGGCCGTTGCAGGGTTTGCAACAATTGACGTGTAAAGGACACGCCAATCCGGGGACAAACGCCCCTTTTCATCCGTGCAGCGCGGGGGTTCAGGGCAGGGATTCTGCCTGTTCCACGAACTCCCTGGCGTAGGGACACCGGCCGAACAGCTGCAGGAGGACCCGGTCCCAGAAGGTAAAGGAAAAATTTCCGCCTGCAGC
The DNA here is from genome assembly GCA_024518585.1 of Methanolinea sp. Classification (GTDB taxonomy): domain Archaea; phylum Halobacteriota; class Methanomicrobia; order Methanomicrobiales; family Methanospirillaceae; genus Methanolinea_A. Next base: position 70,097 of record JANIHI010000011.1, read on the forward strand.
ATGGGGATGGCCGCCACCCCCAAAATTCCTGGCAAGGATATGGCTGACGGGCGGGACTGACCGGAGGGAGAACCTGCCGGAGGGGGAGACGAGGACTTCCATCTCGGTTTTGAGCTGTTTTCTCATCTCGGCGGCGGTCTCGCTGGGGTATCCATAGAGGGGGGCAAACGCGATACGATACCTCTTTCCATAAACCTGTGCCTTACTGATGCTCTTTTTCATGATCCTGTCCATTTCCCGTTGGATATCGCGGTACTGCTCCCGTATCCTGTCATCGGAAAAGATCCCCAGGGCAAGGCGGTCCCGCACGTAGTCCCGGTTTTCCCTCCGCTGGAGGACCTGGCCGAGGACTGCTGACCGGGGGTCAGCATGGACCCACAGGTCATAATCACAGACCACGGATCCAATCTCCCGGGCGACGGGGTCCTCAGGCAGGAGGTCCCGGGCACAGAGGCCCGTTGCGCAGGTATCCACGTCGATGTGCAGGAGCTCGCACCGGGAAGCACACCTCTCCTTCTCCTCGTCTCGCCACCGGTGGTGGTCGCGCCACTCCACTCTCCACCCCTGCTCCCTGATGGCAGAAAGGACGTTTTCAGCCCCGGAGAAGTACCCAAGGTCCGAGATGCTCAGGATATCCCCGTTCCCGGGGGCTCCTGCAATGAGTCCCATCACGTGGGGGAACCGTCCCACCGAGCAGAAAAGAGAAATGACATGGGGATATGCCCGGCGGTGGATTGCATCACAGCCCACGGCATCGAGGTCATTGTGGGTCAGGTGCACAACCCCCCTCTCCCTTGCCTTGAGGAGGGAGAGAAGTTCATCGTCATTTTCCTTCCGGCGGTCATGGGACCAGGGGAGTTTCATCCAGTGCACCGCCATGGAAACGCAGGCTTTTGACGCAGTCTTTTGTTCATCCCGGAAAACACATATTTTATTAGGCGGGACTGACAATATTGTTTCCCTGCCTCAGTAGCTCAGTTCGGGAGAGCGCCAGACTGAAGATCTGGTTGTCCCCGGTTCAAATCCGGGCTGAGGCATTTTGGCACCTTACTGAGGCATTTTGGCACCTTACTGAGGCATTTTGGCACCTTAGGTTCAATGCCTTTACTTTTTTAACCGGGTGTGACCATCTACACATGGCAAGTACGCCCGATGTGAAGCCCGATTTTTACCGGGCCAACAACCGATACAGTGCGGATAGGTCTATTTCTTAGGCTCTGGAACGCGGCCAGATCGCAGGGGGCGAGGCCGAGATCATCACCAGGTATACCACCGAACGTGAAGCCAGGGCGGGTGTCTCCGCCGTGCGGGTGAAGAAGATCACCCGCACGCTGGTATCATGGTGCAGGTTCCTGGCTGTCCCTTACCTGTCACAAGTGTCACAAAGTGGGGTAGAAGTAAGGTAAAATCCGGGTGAAAGCTCGGGATCATGCCCGCCTTCCCTAGAGTCACTGACAAAAACCATGATAATGTGAGCGTGCAAATACCAGGATAGTGATACTCGTGAACCCCGAAGAGTTCAGTCCGGAAGAGGTGATAGGGAAGCCCTATGAACACGGGATGCTTCCCTATGGCGGCGGCGTGAGCCTGAAGACCGGACTAATAGTTTTCGCGACCAGCCGGGAAGAGCACGAGCGGATCATGTCAGAGCTCCGGGCCCTTGAATGACCGGTCGGGTCTTCATCGACACCTGTATATTTTTTGATGCAATTTCCGACCATGCAGTCGGCCAGGTCCTGCAGCACTTGAAAAATATCGAGTTCAGTTTCTGTACTTCCCTCCCCGTGCTCGGCGAGTTCGTCAGCGAAACGGCGGCACTCCCCGACAAGGAAGACAAGATACGGGGATTCTTTAACTTGGTCGATACCCTTGATCTGGTCGCCTTGGTGCCGGACAGCAGGGTAAGTTATGCCTGTTATCTCCTGTGTAAATATAATGAGGATGAGCGTATGCGTGCGGAGCATACCGACCTAGTGCACCTTGGATATGCAATGGCGTATCAGGTGCCGGTCTTCCTTACCACCGACCGGCACCTTTCCCACTTCCGGATCCCTGCGAAGTTGATGGAGAAAGGGTATCAACAGCCCTGGATGATGGACGTTGCGGGTGTGAAACGGGAGTATTTGGGGAAGAGGAGATAGAGAGCCATGAAGAAAAAAGAACAGTGAAAAGGGGGAAAATATTCTGTTTTATGAGATGCGCAACATTTTCTTTCTGACCCGTTTCTATGGTATCTTCCACGATAGCCACTACCGTACGGGCCGAAGTCGCATCTTCGCACCGTTTCTCCTGTATCAAAGCCGAGTATGGGATGCACACGATCGATGCTGCATTGGCATCGAACCGGATCACGAAACGCGATGCCGATCTCATCAAGGAGTTCATCGCTGAGCGGAAAGTTGCCGCCAACATCGGCACCAACATGGCTCAATCGGTGAAATAAGGATGAACGGGGGTCTTTGAAAGTGGGGAAGGAAAAGCTTTACTGTGTCGGATAAATGGGGAGCGAATAGGATCCTGTAATCTCTCCCATTTTTTCTGACAGTGATCCAACGGAAGTGCAGAGCCAGGATGAACAAAAGATCATCCGTGTGATTTAATGAATTAGCAGGAGAATTGTCAATAGTAGCCCCCTCCTTTTTTCCTCAATAAAAATCGCCTGATACACAGTTCAATCTATGATTCAGAAGAAATTCATAGACCTAGTGTAAAAGTACATTTCTAAAAACCTCTAAATCGAAAAATAAGCAAGA
>JANIHI010000022.1 GCA_024518585.1 Methanolinea sp.
ACAACGAGATCTGTGAAAAAGACCGTTTGTCTGAATGTACTTTTACTCGGACTCGTCATTTCTCTAGGATTTGGTGAAAAGATTCAATTACAGAAGTTATCTGAGTGGTGATCTGGGGAGGGGGCTAATTTTGATTATTCTTTAACTTTTTTTTCTTTTATATCATAAACCAAATAGTGCGATATAGAAGGAATGAGGAAAAGGAAATGAAGATATCATCGTGCACGAGAGATGATTTTAGGGAAACCCCTCCTCAGCCCTCCAGTGAGGCAGTGATACGGGATGAAGACCATCGAGATACGGATTGCCGGGAGAGTTCAGAAGGTGGGTTTACGTAACTGTATCCGCCACATCGCGGGAAAACTCTGTATCAGGGGAGAGGTAATGAACCTCCAGGACGGGACAGTCCGGATTGTTGCGAGCGGTGACCCCCTCACCCTTGATAAGTTTGCCTCAATGATTTATGGATGCCCCCGGGCCCTTATCAGGGAGATGGACATATCCGAGGTACCTTTCAGGTCATTTTCCGAGTTTTCCATCATCCGACCCAACGAGTGATACCGGTTCTGGGAGCCGTACAACAAAATCCGTTTTTTTCAGGAGAGAATCCCGGAGGAACAGGACGTGGGAGTCGATGATCTCCTGGCGGAGAGTCTCTGAAAGCCTCTCCATGAGTGTATGTGCCATCTCCTCTGAAAGGATACATCGCGTCTCCGTGCATTCGTACCACTCAGGTGAAATCCCTCCACGGACGAGAGAAAGGAGGGGGATATCCACCATCGCGGGTTTGAAGGGGTCGGAAAGGTCATGGACGAGTCCGCCTTTCCCCCTTGACAGGAAACCATAATCAGGGTCAAGGTGAGCACCAATTGCCGCAACACAGGTATTTCCAAAGAGTACCCCATATCCAAAAGAGAGTATTGTATTCACGATATCGGTATGGGGACGGGAGGTCCGGCGTCTGAAGCCGAGGTCAGGGGGGACCGTCCGTGAAAGAATCTCGTAATACATGTCACTTATCAACCTGTGGACCCTCCTGATCTCCTCCAGGCGGATGAGGTACTCGAGTTCTGCATAGCTTTTCTCGAGAATTTCCAACTCGCTCTCATAAAAGAGAGGTCTTCCGAGGTTTTCCTGAAGGTCAACAAGGGAAAAGATACGCGCGTGTGCACTCCCCTTGGCCAGGGCAAGGGCAATCGAATGGGGATAGGCACGGCGCTGGGCCTCGCGGACGATCTCGTCGTAGTGGAAACCATACGGTTTGAGAAGACCGACCGGTTCCCCGTCTGCTTCAAAGAACGAGATGCATGAACCTGCACCCAGTAGCCTGGTTACGGCCGATGTATGGAGTGTATGTCCCCCCATGACGAGGAGGTGTCGAACGCGGGAGAGAGGGATCTCTTCAAGGTTGCTGTGCTTCTGAACCACCAGGGCCTTCGGCGTTGCCTTGATATGCGCCCCGAATCCTGACACCAGATACCAGGGAACTGTTGCGATACCCCTCTACTCCTCTTTTCCCCCCGGCAAACGGAGGGATTTCATGATACTCATTTGCCGGACAGGACTACATCAATGCATCGGAAGAGATCGCGGTGAGATCGCGTGTCCACGGTGAGGGGTCCAGGTCCCTGCCATGCGATAGCCTGGCAATATTTTTCACCCAGAGGCACAACTTTATTCAAGGGAGGTCATGCGAAATTGCCCAATTTACAGCCATTATATGGAGTGATCACCGGGAGGGTCGAGGAATGGGAAATGATACAGCCACGTGTGTGCGAGGGGACGGGTGACAATGTTCTGGAATGAGAAAGTCGAGACACTCCCGGAAAAGGACTTGCAAAGTCTGCAGCTCCGGCGTCTCAAAAAGACTCTTTCCCAGGTCGAAAATGTGGAATTTTACCGGAAAAAGTTGAAAAATGCGGGGATCAGGCCACGCGATGTCAGGACTCTGGACGATCTTTCGAAACTACCATTTACCCGGAAACAAGACCTCCGTGACGGGTACCCGTTCGGTTTCTTTGCCGTCCCCCTCCGGAAGGTCGTGAGGATCCATACAACTTCCGGGACGACGGGAAAACCAACCGTCGTCGGGTACACAAAAAAGGACCTTCGGACGTGGGCAGACCTGATTGCGAGGAACATGACCATGGTGGGGCTCACCGACCGGGACATCTTCCAGAACATGGTGAACTATGGGATGTTCACCGGCGGCCTGGGTTTCCATTATGGTGCTGAATTGATCGGGATGACCGTCATCCCAAGTGCGACGGGAAATACCCGCCGCCAGATAGAGATGATCAGGGATTTTGGTGTCACCGCCATCCACTGCACGCCCAGTTATGCCCTCCACCTGGCAGAGGTGGCCGAGGAGGTGGACACCCACCTTGATTCCCTCACAACAGGACTATTTGGTGCAGAACCCTGGTCCGAACCGATGAGGAAAGAACTCGAGCGAAAACTCGGGGTCACAGCCTATGACTCGTATGGCCTCTCAGAGCTCTATGGGCCCGGCGTTGCTTTCGAGTGCCCCGAACGGGACGGCCTCCATATCTGGCACGACTGCTACCTTGTGGAGATCATCGACCCTGTAACAGGGGAAGTCCTTGGTGAAGGGGAACGGGGTGAACTGGTCGTAACGCCGCTGGTCAAGGAGGCAATGCCACTCATCCGGTACAGGACCGGTGACATCACAATGCTCTATGAGGATGACTGCCCCTGCGGGCGTGCGAAAAAGATCGCCCGTATCATGGGCAGGAGTGATGATATGCTGGTAATCAGGGGGATTAACGTGTTTCCGTCGCAGATTGAGCATGTTCTCCTCGGCATCCCCGAAGTCGGGAACCAGTTCATGGTATATGTCGACAGGGTCAACCACCTTGATGAGATGACAATCGATGTCGAGATAAACAGGAATTTCTTCTCGGGAGAGCTCCAGGACCTTGCCCGCATCCAGAAGAAGGTCGCCAAGGAGTTGCGGGACGCACTCGACCTGAGGACAACAGTGCGGCTCGTTGAGCCGGGTTCATTGCCGCGGTTTGAAGGAAAGGCAAAGCGAGTCATCGACAGGAGGGGGGATACCCTGTGACACGGGCGTGGGACCCGCGCATCGAGGAGATGCCAGTCGAGAGCCTCAAAAAGCTCCAGTATACCCTCCTCAAGACACTGGTATACCGCCTCTACAGCTTCTCACCGTTTTACCACCGGCGCATGGAGGAATGGGGGGTCCACCCGGATGATATCCGTTCCCTCGATGATATCCGCAAGCTGCCGTTCATGTACAAGAAAGACCTTCGGGATAATTACCCTGACAAGCTCTTCCTCGCATCCCAGGAAGATCTGGTCAGGTACCATGTCTCTTCCGGGACAACGGGCAAGCCAACTGTGGTCGGGTATACCGAGAGGGACCTTGAGAACTGGACAGTATCCCTTGCCCGGGCACTCGTGTCGTGCGGCCTTGGGCGGGGCGATGTCATCCAGGTAAGTTATGGTTACGGCCTCTTTACCGGGGGACTTGGCCTGCATTACGGTGCCGAACGGATTGGCGCCACCGTGCTTCCCATGAGCGTCGGGAACACGGAACGCCAGATAGAACTGATGCAGGACCTTGGGGCAACCGCAATCGCGTGCACGCCATCCTACCTCCTGCATATCGGTGAGGTCGCGGAGAAGATGGGTGTCAGCATCAGGGATGATACAAGGCTCCGGACCGGTATCCTTGGGGCAGAGCCCTGGTCGGAAAACATGCGCCAGCGTATTCAGAATTGGCTCGGGATTAAGGCGTACGATATCTATGGGACGAGTGAACTCTCCGGGCCCATGTTCTGTGAGTGTTCCGAGCAGAAGGGGTTCCACGTGTGGGGAGATCTCGCATACGTTGAGATACTCGATCCCAAGACGCAGGAACCCCTGCCCCCCGGTGAACGCGGGGAGATGGTGATCACGATGCTCCAGAAGGAGGCACTTCCCCTGGTGAGGTACAGGATCGGGGACATCAGTGCCCTCGATGAGAGTGTCTGCCCCTGCGGGCGTACGCACCCCCGTGTCCAGAGGATCACCGGCAGGGTTGACGATATGCTGATTATCCGGGGCATCAACGTCTTCCCCTCGCAGATTGAGTATGCCCTCATGACCATACCCGAGGTGGGCCAGCACTTCCAGATCATCGTGGACCGCAAGGGTGCCCTGGATGACATGCTTGTCCAGGTCGAGGTCTCCCCCGAGGCCTTTTCGGACAAGATCACAGACCTGATGGCAATCCGCAAAAAAGTCGAACATAAGTTGAGAAACATCCTGAACGTGGGAGTGAACGTGGAACTGGTTGAACCAGGGTCGCTGCCACGGTTCGAGGGAAAAGCAAAGAGGGTCATCGACAGGAGGAAGATCTGACATGGGAGTTGACAGCTTCGTTATCAAGCAGATATCGGTTTTCTCTGAGAACAAGCCCGGACGCCTCGCGGCCATTGCAAAGGCGCTCCAGGAGGAAAAGATTAATATCCTTGCCTTTTCGATCGCCGAGGCGGATGGGTTCGGTGTCGTGAGGGCACTCGTGGACAAGCCGCAGAGAGCTCACGAAAAACTGGGAAAAATGGGTTTTAATGTTGCTTTCACCGATGTTATCGCCGTCCAGATGAAAGACGAACCCGGTGGACTCTACGAGATTGCAAAGATCCTCGGGCAGGGAGGGATCAATATCGAATATGCCTACGCCTACTCGGGAAAGGGGGGGGCAGTCCTTATCCTCAGGGTCGATAACACGGAAGCAGCGATCGCTGCCATCCAGAAGGGTGGTGCAAAACTCCTGGAGAGCTCGCTCTTCCAGTAGACCCCCACTATTTCTTTTCCCAGCGAATTAGGTCGGAAACCCGCGAAAGGGTGCTGCCGCGCTTTATCTCTTCCCGGATTCTCTCCTCGGTCTTCTTGACTTCAAGCGCTCTGCGTGCAATCTCCCTGGCGCGTTCGCGTGGAATCACGACGACGCCATTCTCGTCACCAACAACCCAGTCACCGGGACGAACGACCTGGCCCCCGCATCGTACCTCTGCGTTAATTTCGCCAAACCCCTTTGGTTCCCCTGCATTGGGTGTGACCGACCGGGAAAACACAGGGAACCCCATCTTCCTGATATCATCAACGTCCCGTGCTGCACCATCGATGACCACGCCAGAAAGGCCGCGCCCCATTGCACTAAGAGTGGCAAGCTCTCCCCATGTGGCCACGTGGGTTGCACCATCGTTGTTGATGACAAGGACATCGCCGGGCTCGGCAACATCAATGGCTTCCACCGGCTTGGCCCAGTCACCGGCAAACCCCTGGACGGTAACAGCCCGGCCCACCATTTTCACATCCCCGCAGAGAGAGACGATGCCCTCCATTGCCCCCTTTCGGTGCATGGCATCAGAGATGTTGGGTGTTGAGACCGAGGCAAGGATATCCCGGAGGGATTTTTCCGGCGAGGGACTTTCTGCCTGGATGAGGGAGGTGTCATCCAGAGCCCGCCTGACCCTTTGGGCGGCCCCCGTGACATCTGCAGCTTTCGTAATGGCACTCCCGACGATGACGATGTCTGCCCCCGAGAGGACTGCCCGGGACGCCGTTGTCGCATCGAGGCCGCCCGCGGCGGCAATGGGAATGCCGAGTGCCTGCCTGATCGCCGAGAGGACGGAGAGCGGGCTTTTTCCGGTCATCTGCTGGTCAATACCCACGTGGACATTGACGATGTGTACACCGAGGTCTTCCAGCTCACGGGCCCGCGCAACTGGATCCCGGACATTGATCAGGTCTCCCATCAGCCTGACACCGTAGAGACCGGCGGCCCGGACAGCTTCGGCGATGACGGTGTCATCCGCTTCAGCAAGGATGCACACCACCGTCGCTCCGGCCTTTGCGGCCATCTCCACTTCGAGGGCCCCTGTATCAGCGATCTTCATGTCAGCCACTATCTCATGGCCGGGGAAGGCAGCGCGGAGGCTCCGGACGGCCTCCATTCCCTCGCTCTTGATGAGGGGAGTCCCTGCTTCGATCCAGTCTGCCCCCCCTTCCACGGCTTCCTTCGCGATCTGGAGGGCACGGGAACGTTCCGTCACATCGATCGCTACCTGGAGAACCGGCCTCGCCGTCGAGGGTATTTGTGCTGCCGGGTTATTTTGGCCCTTTGCATTGCGGGGTGTCGTTGCGCCCACCTTCCCGATCTCTAAAGGGATCTCCCCTAAATCTCACCGTAAGTATCAAAGAAGGTGACTCCATCAGGGTTTTTCTTTTTTTGGATTGATATGTCGGCAGGATACCCTGCCGGGACGAGGGAGACGAGGGTGTACGTGTCGGGAACCCTGAGGAGTTTTCTCACATCTTCGGCGTACGCCTTCTTCTCACCGGCAACCCAGCAACTTCCCACTCCGTAAGCCCAGAGCCCGAGGATGAGGTTTTCGGTCGCTGCGCAGCAGTCTTCGAGATAGTACTTGGTCCTCTTCTCACCGAATACCGCAAAGCAGACAGATGCCTCAGCAATGAACTTGCCATGGTCAGTGAGCCCTGCAATTTTTCCAAGGAGTTCCCGGTCCCGGATGACACCAATGAGCCAGGGTTGCAGGTTCATGGCGGTTGGCGCGTGCCGGGCACATTCGAGGACGTCCCGGATCACCTTCTCCTCGACGGTGTCGGGTTTATACTTCCGAACACTGTGGCGTGATTTGATAATAGTTGTGCCAACATTCATGGAAATCCGATCGGTGGGAAAGGAAAAAAAAGTGACCCTCCGGAAAACCGGACCGGGGGGGGTCAGGGCCGCTTTTCCCGGAGATTTTTTACTGCGGCGATTCCCGATGCCGTGACAACTGCACAAACCGCTGCATATCCGAAGGGCCCGGAGGCTGCCGTCGGGGTCGGGCTTGCAGGACGGGTAGTTTCCATGGGCGTGGCGGGTGGCGTGGATAGCCCGGTCTCAGGAGTGGAAAGTGTGGGAACTTCCACGGTTTTTTCCGGTGACAGGGTGGATGGTTTTATCGTACCTGTCGGGACGAGAGTCCCTGCAGACGGCGAGGGAGAGGGCGTGATGAGGGGGTTTACTCTCTGGAGGAGAAACCGGATCTCCTCGCTCTCTGTCCTCCCCTTCAGGGGATAATTGGTATACATGTTGTTCTCCTCGCATCGTGCAAAGACCGTGTAGTCACCGGAGGGGAACTCAGGTGATCCGGTCCCCCACACGGGCCCTGTCTCAAAGGTCGGGGTAGAGACAACGATATCCCGGAGGGAGTACCCGCTGACAGATGAAAAGGTGAGGGCACCAGGGCCGGAGAGCCATATCGTGAGGGGGACCCCGGTACACCCGGGCCTGTGGGAAAGAACCCACAGGTTGGTGTCAATGCGAAAACCCACGCTGTCGCCCTTGGGAACCCACTCTGCCCCCGGACCGACCGAGAACCCGGACGAGTGGTCAATGACCCTGACCTGGAGAGTGGGTTCCTGGACGTAAAATGCGAGGGCATTTCCCGGGACCACGAACCATGGACCAATCCTTGCCGAAAAGACCGAGGGTGAAATGTAAAAAGAGGTGGGATCGGCCACTGTCACTACAGCGGCAGGTGCATCCGTTACCTTTCCGCCGGTACCGTAAAACGCAAGGACAGACCCCTCCGATACGCCGGCTGCCGTGATGTCGAGACCTTCTTCGCCGATAAAGACGGTCTCTCCTGCAGGAATGACCCGTGAATCGGCCCCCGCTGTTCCCGCACAGAGAGAGAGGATGATTCCTACGAGGGAGAGGGAGGCAATGGCAAGGCGGATTGTCATCATACAGTCACACAATAGCAGGCGTTGGGCAATATTCTTTTTGGGCTCTCCTGCGTGCGTGCAGGATTGGGGGGGAAGAACTCATTTTGTCCCAAGGGGATCTGGTGAATTCGTAACGACATGCCGATACAAATTCGAAGTCCCGGATGCAACTTCCATCCGGAAAAACACATGGCTCCCTCCGGGATATACGCATGCGCATTCATGAAAATGGCAGAACCTTTTCCTCTGAAACACACATGAGACGATCGGGTCACATGCCCCCTGATGAAAAACGCGGATGCGGTTTTCATACCAACCGCCCATGACCGCCGGGCGGTCGAGCATAAAGCATGAAAATGGCGAAGCCATTTTCATTGGAAAAATGCAAGAGGGTTTTTACCTGTCGGGGCTGGTCAGGGGAGCAGGGAAACCAGGAAACTTCCCATGTTCGAGAAGCCCTGGGTAATGAGGAGTCCAGGATCGATCCCCAGGAAGGGGAAGATGAACATGAAGTAGAGGATGGTACCCAACGTGCTCCCCAGGTTTGCAAGGGCGGCGACCATGACCACCCGGAAGAGAGGGACCTGCATCATCGCGGAAAAACTTTCAGCCTCGAAGATCTTTCTGAAGTCTGCAGGAGCCGGTTTTCGTATCCTGGCCTCCACGATCGCGGCGAACCACCCGGCCGCGATCAGGGGGTTTAATGCCGTGAACCAGGAAACCCCAAACCCGGTGAGAGCCGACAGTGGATGGCCACGTGCGGCAAGTGTGAAGGCCGCCGTGAGCACACCATGGACGAGGACCCAGTAAACAAGTGCCATGAGAAGAACTTCCATCCCCACGCCAGAGAAGTAGAGGGCGAGAAGGAGAAGGACGAAGAGGACTGTGACCGCAAACCCAAATATAAGCCCCCATGGCCTTGATTTCAAATCGGTGACCAGTGTATCGATGGGTGGAATCGTCTCCGGTGCATCAAGAAACGCGCTGACGCCCTTGACATGCCCGGCTCCAAGGACGGCGAGGACACGCGGGTGCTGCTTTTTGAGGGCAACAAGGTTGTGAGCGATGTACGCGTCCCTCTCGTCGATGAGAGCCCTGGCACCGTTGGGAGAAAACTTCCGGAACTCTTCCATTGCGAGTGTGACCATGTCCTGCTTCTTCAATTCTTCAACGTCGATCTCCTCGGAATCGACACTCGCCATCGAGAGTGCCAGGGCATAGAGCATCTTGGCTTTTTCGAAAAGCGTGAGTGATTTCCAGAAACGACGCAATGTGATACCAATATCGCGGTCGACGAGGGCAACGGGAATCCTTCTTTCTTCTGCAGCGAAAATTGCTGCCTTCATCTCTGCCCCCGGTTCCACCCCCATGTCCAGTCCTATCCGCCTCTGCAGGTACGCAAGGATCCACTGCACGAGGAGCTGCGTGAAGTTACGGGCTTCCAGCACCTCCTTGACGGAGGGGTCGCGGGCCTGCTTCTTTATCGCGGCATATCGGGCATTGTCGAGTTCAACAGCAACGACATCGGGGGAAAACTCCCCAATTGCTTCGCGGACCTCTTGAATGCTCTTTTCAGAGACGTGGGCAGTACCAACGATTCTCAATTCTCCCGTCACAGCCTTGTCACCCCTTCGCTATCAATCAGGAATCGCCCGGGCACCGTCGGAATGGCAGGAAAGAGCTGGCGGACGCCTTCGACCTCTTTGTCTTCTTCCTCCCTTCGTACAACGAGGTCGCGGGCAAGTGCAAGGGAGTCTTGAAGGGAGATCGGGAGCCCGATACCCTTGCAGGGAAAGACCCGAAGGTTGTTTCCTTCCAGCATGAAGGGGTACGTGCGGCAGATAGCCGGCCTCGCGGGGTAAACCTCACAGGACGAACGGGTATAGAAGAGGCAGTCACCACAGACACGCCGCAATGCACGTCCAAAGGTTACCTCGCGGTGGTCGGGGAGGATAACACTCTCCGGGTAAGGTTCCGCGATATCTTTTGGGGACTTTCCGGAAAACCGGGCAATCCTGCATACCTCTGAGGGAGAGACCATGACAAGGTTTCCATCTCCCGGTCCGGCCCTGCAACACTCCCCGCACCGGGTACAGGAAAAACCGATATCCCTGATCCGTGCGGCTAGGGCCTCAATGAAGCCGTCTCCCTCCTTGCAGGTCAATCTGCATCCTCCCTGCACAGGGTATCGAAATTCCGGTATACCCTTTGCCCATCTCTCGTGTGGCTGACCTCGGGGTGCCACTGAAGCCCGTAGATCTTCCTGCCGGGGCAGGCAATCGCTTCGTGGGCACAGATCGGGGAGCGGGCCAGGAGCCGGAAGCCGGGAGGAAGTTCAACGACCTCGTCGGCATGGGATGCCCAGACCTGGATGTGCTGCGGGTATCCCGCGAGGATGCCCGCTTCTTCCACGATCTCTACTTCCACCGGCCCGTATCCCCCCGCGCGGCCGGCTGCGACACTCCCCCCGAACTCGCAGGCAATGATGTGCAGACCAAGACAGATACCCAGGACCGGAATTCCCAGGTGGAGGTAGTGCGGCGCCATGCCGCACCGTCCGATGTCAGGACCTCCCCCCAGGACAATTCCACGGCATGCACCTGCGACCTCGCCGGGAGGCAGGGTATTGGGCACCATCTTTGCATCGATGTCCAGGTCGCGGAACATCCTGAGGATGAGGTGGTTGAACTGCCCGTAATTATTGACCACGAAGATGGGGAGCATTGTTCTCCCCAAAGGTGGCCCCTGATAGGTCAAAATGTCTCCTACCCTCCCCCCAGGGAGATCCCTGGGGAGACGGTCAAAGGGAATGATCCCATCCTGCAAAACCAGGGGATATACGGACAACAATACGGCGGGGAATTACCAAAAATAGTGAGAGTAATTCCCTTCCCTGGGATGGCAGGGCGCACCTTTCAGACGGGATATCATCCTCCTCTTACCTGTACGCCATAACAGTCCCGAGGATGTGGTTCCTTATCTGATCGGGGCTGTACCCCATGAGGACTGCCATGAACATGGCCCCGCCTGCACCCATACCCTCCTTGACCTCCCCGATGCAGTACCGGGCAAGGCCGGAATGCCCGAGGTCCCCGAATTCCGGGTCAACATAGGCTACAGCGACGCCTATCGTCTCTGCGGTCTCTGAGAAGTTGGCAGACGGGTCGTCCCTCACGTAGACTGTTGTTGCCACCCGTGGGACAGGGAGATCGAGGGCTTTTAAAACCGCGCAGACCGCCAGCATCTGCGTCCCGCCCGCGAGCACGAGATCCCCACCAAAACCTGCAGCTATCCCCGCACTGACCGGGATCATGGGGTCCCCCGCATAACGGGCGACGTCGAGGGGAGAGCCCGGACGTTTTTCTTCCAACCGAGAGGCCACGGCCTTCCAGACCTCTTCCTTCATGGTGGTTGGATTTGACACATAGCTGGAACTGACCTGTGCCGGGTAACCGAGGCCCCGGAGCACGCACAGGGCTGTGGTTGTCCCGCCCGGGACGCACTCCCCGAGGACAAGCATGTCGCACGCGCGGGACAGGAACGTCCCGATAAAACGACCTGCCTCGAAGAGTTCCCCTGCTCGCGGGACCGCGTCCATGACCCGCGGGTCATTTCCCGGCTCCCCGTAGACATCGAAACAGGGGACTGTGGGGCGGTGGACGAGTCCTGCATTGATGAAAAGTGGTGTTACCCCGCAGAGGTCCATGACAGCCCTCGTGATGGATGCGGGCGTGGGACACCCGGTCGGGGTGTTGGGACGGGCCGGCATGCTCGTGATCTCACCATGTGCAACAAGTTCGGCATCGAGGACAGGGGTCAGCAGTGTTTTTTGGGGGGTTGGACCTGCTCCTGATATGCCCGGGACGACCGAGAGCATGGTGTTGGCAAGCACGCTTGCAAAGAGGGGTTTTTGGGGAGAGAGGGAAAGGGTATCGGAAACGAATGCCATTTTCAAGTCCCTCTCTATGACATTTTTCCCGTTATCGGCATCAATGTGCCGGATGCGGGAACTCGCAAACCATGATGAGGGGAAAAGACCCACATAAATCCACAACATGGCATCAGGCCGGAAAAGACCGGACCGGTTTTGCCGTGGACAGTTCCCATAGTAACAGGAGGGGTGCATGAAACAACTGTGTGACATCAAAGAGAGACTGCAGCAGAAGGGGGTCTTTCTGGAAAACATGCTCGATGCAGCGATGGAGCTCTACGTCCCCCACGGGGTCTCCGCCAGTGACGCGAGAGGACGGATCAGGGAAATGCTGGAGCGGTCCCTCTCTGACCCAAACGTTGCCTCCCTTCTCCTGGGGGCAGTTCTCCTCGAGGACGAACTTTTCTGGAAACCCAAAGATTCCGCAATCAAGGACGACCCTGTATTCCTTCTCTCCGACGAGATCATCGGGATGGCCATTGCGGAATGCATCGGCGGGACCTATGCCAGGTTTGAGTTCACCCGCTACGACCAGAAAAAGCCCGGCATCCTCAGGTCACTTGGTCCTTTCCTTGACGATGCCGTTGCAGGGCTCATTGCCGGCTGTACTTCCCGGTTCTACAGCGAATGTGCGTGAATTCACTCGTTGCACTCCTCCAGTTCACGACCATACTCCCGCTGGGGCAGCAGCGGGACTTTGAGGCGTTTGCCCGTCGTTCGTGGCTCTACCCCCTGGCAGGGTACGTCATCGGCGGCATGGCAGCCATTGGCACCCTCCTGGTGGGGCCTCCCCTGCTTGCCGCGGCCATTGCCATCGGACTCGTATTCCTCCTTTCAGGGTGCAATCACCTCGATGGATTGATGGACCTCGGGGATGGCCTGATGGCCCACGGCAGCAGGGAAAAGAGGGTAGCTGCCCTCACCGACCGGCAGACGGGGACGGGAGCGCTTGCCATGGCCGTCGTCGTCACCCTTGTCTCCTTCTCATCACTCGCCACAGTCCCGTGCATGGCCTGTGCCCTCCTCATCGCCGAGGTAGGTGCAAAGTTCTCGATGGCCTTCCTCTCCACTTTCGGGTCCCCGTTCCGGGAAGGTATCCATTCATTCATCCAATCCCGTTCCAGGCCCTACTTTCCCCTCCTCGCAGCCATCCTCTGTCTTCCCCTCGTGTTCCTGCCGGTCTCGCGGGTTGCGCTCGGCACAGCCGCTCTGACCATGGTCCTGTGCCCCTGGGTACTTCTCGCTATCTCCCGGAGGCTTTTTGGCGGTGTGAATGGGGATATCGTGGGAGCATCAAACGAGATCACCCGGGCCTGTGTCCTCGCCGTTCTCTGCCTCGGGTAACCGGACGCGCACATTTTTCCTTCGCCCGGCGAGAGGTATACTGCATGGCCAGGGAGATCGCCATTCACATGCGGGGCGGGGTCATCACCGAACGGGACCCCCAATACTGCACGATCCGGACCAGGATACCCGCGGGGGTCATCTCACCCCGGATGCTGCGGGGACTTGCCGATATCGCTGAAAAATACCAAGCCCCCCACCTCCACCTGACGACGCGGCAGACCCTCGAAATACCGGGGATGGACCCGGGGAAGCTGGGAGAGATCGCCGCGGCGCTGGACGGAAACGGGACACCTATCGGTTCGGAGAGGGACGAGGTTGTCAACGTGACTGCCTGCCCGGGGATCTCGCGGTGCATTTTTGCCAACATTGACTCCATTTCCCTTGCACGTGAGATCGACAGCCGCCTCTTCGGGAGGGAGATGCCTGTCAAGATACGGATTTCCATATCAGCCTGTCCGAATGCCTGCACGAGCCCGCTGCTCAACGAGATTGGGATCGTTGGCAGGATCGCCCCTGTCCGCACCCCCGGTGTCTGCACGGGCTGCGGAACATGCGTCGAGTACTGCAAGGAGGGTGCAATATCCATCAAGAAAGGGGTCTCCGTCCTTGATCCCTCCCGCTGCATGCAATGCGGGACATGCATACGATCCTGTCCCTTCAACCTCCTGAAATCAGCCGGGGAACATTACCTGATTTCTATCGGGGGCAGGAGAGGGAGGCATCCCCGCGTGGGACGTGAACTCGTCGCTGTGCGGACACCGAAAGCCGTCGTCGATATCGTGGAATTCATAGTCCAATGGGTCTACCGCCGTGCGTGGAGCGGGAGACTGCTCTCAGAGCAGCTGGAAGACATCCAGTTCGAACGGCTCCGCGATGAAATCAGGGAAAAGGTCGCCCCTTCCGACCTGTACGAGGGTAATTGAGGTCTTCAGATACGGTAACGGGGGATAAACCCTTTATTTTCATCGTCCGCGCATTCTATGGAGATGCCGTCCCTGATGAGCTGGTTGAACTGGAGCTGCGCATTCAGGAGCGCTTCGTCCGGGACCGTCCCCCTTTTCATGTCCCCGAGCACCTTCTCCTGGGGTGCGGGAAAGAGACGGGGTCCGACCCAGATACCCTTGCAATGCTGGCAGAACGCGCAGTAACGGTAAACAGAGACTTTTCCGGTTGAGCATTCCACCGTGACAGTGTTTCCACGTGTATCTTTTTCCAGAGGCAGGGTTTTCATGGTTCAGAAGGGGTTATTATGTCCACACCGATATGATTCTGTCGATAATACCCTCCTTTTTCTGCGAAATGCGTCCAAAACCCGCCAATCGAAATGATTAATAGGGATCCCTTTCAAATAATTTATACTCGTATAAATGGGCTGAACTCTGACAGGCTCATTTTTATCGGAGGAATGACATGGCAGCAGAAAAGCCTCACATGAATCTGGCGGTCATCGGACACATTGACCATGGGAAATCGACCATGGTCGGAAGGCTGATGTTCGAGACCGGGACCGTTCCCGCACACATCATCGAGGGGTACCGTAAGGAAGCCGAAGCCAAGGGCAAGGCCACTTTCGAGTTCGCCTGGGTCATGGACAACCTGAAAGAAGAGCGTGAGAGGGGTATTACCATCGATATCGCCCACAAGCGGTTTGATACCTCCAAGTATTACTTCACGGTTGTCGACTGCCCGGGTCACCGGGACTTTGTCAAGAATATGATCACGGGCGCATCCCAGGCTGATGCGGCTATCCTCGTCGTTGCAGCACCGGATGGTGTAATGGAACAGACAAAGGAACACGTCTTCCTGGCCAGGACCCTGGGGATCGGGCAGATCATCGTGGCCATCAACAAGATGGACGCCGTCAAATACGACCAGAAGCGGTTCGAGGAAGTGAAAAAGGACCTCTCTGCCCTTATGCAGATGGTGGGGTACAAGCCTGCCGAGACCCTTTTCATCCCGACCAGTGCTCTTGCCGGCGTAAACATTGCAAAGAAGAGCCCGGAAACACCCTGGTATACCGGGCCAACCCTGCTCGAAGCCCTTGACACCCTCAAGGAACCCGAGAAACCCGTGGACAAGCCACTCCGACTGCCCATCCAGGATGTCTACAGCATCAGTGGTATCGGGACTGTGCCTGTCGGCCGCGTGGAGACCGGTATCATGAAGAAGGGGATGAAGGTCAGCTTCATGCCAGCCAACAAGGAAGGCGAGGTCAAGTCAATCGAGATGCACCACGAGGAGATCCCGCAGGCACTGCCTGGTGACAACGTTGGGTTCAACGTGAGGGGAATTGCAAAAGGCGACCTCCGCCGTGGTGATGTCTGTGGCCCTGCCGAGGCACCACCCACAGTTGCCGATGAGTTCACGGCCCAGATCGTGGTCCTGCAGCACCCGAGCGCCATAACGGTGGGCTACACCCCGGTCTTCCACTGCCACACGACCCAGACGGCCTGCACGTTTACCGAGCTGAAGAAGAAACTCGACCCGAGGACCGGGCAGACAAAGGAGGAGAACCCGACATTCATCAAGGCGGGTGATGCCGCCATCATCCAGGTGAAGCCCACGAAGCCCATGGTCATCGAGAATGTCAAGGAGATCCCCCAGCTCGGCAGGTTTGCCATCCGCGATATGGGATCAACCATTGCAGCAGGCATGTGCATTGCGATAACACCGAAACAGATGCGGTGAGACCACACCTACCCGTTTTTTGGTGAAAACCATGCAAAAAGCCAGAATTCGCCTGACAGGAACAGATTTCAAGAAGGTTGAGATGGTCTGCGACCGCATCCGCGAGATCGCGGAGCGCACGGGCGTGAATCTGGCTGGTCCGATTCCGCTGCCAACGAAGCGCCTTGTCATCCCCATACGCAAAAGCCCTGACGGAGAAGGTACTGCAACGTGGGACCGCTGGCAGATGCGCGTGCACAAGAGGCTCATTGATATAGATGCCGACGAGAGAGCACTCCGCCAGCTGATGCGCACCCAGGTCCCCAAGGACATCGGCATCGAGATAGTCCTGGAAAGTTAACCGGGGGAGCGGCTTGAACGTTGCCGGTACTTTCCAGAGTGCCCGGATCCTTTTTTCTTCATTTTCCACCCAGATCTTTTTCGTCTTTCTCCTCGGGCTTATCCTCCGTTTCGCCTCCCTCGATCTCAAGCTCTTTCACCACGATGAGGCAATCCATGCCTGGTTCGCGTATGAACTCCTGACCAAGGGGACGTATGTTTATGACCCCATGTACCACGGGCCATTGCTGTACTACCTCACTGCCGGGATGTTTTTCCTGCTGGGAAGCTCTGACCTTGTCGGGAGGTTGCTTCCAGCCCTGTTTGGAACGCTCCTGGTTCCCCTGGTCTACGCCATGTACACGCTCGGGTACCTCGACCGGAAACAGGCACTCATTGCCGCTCTTTTTGTTGCGGTATCTCCCGACCTCGTGTACTTCTCGCGGTTTCTGCGCCACGACATCTTCCAGCTCTTTTTTACTCTCCTCATCCTCGTGGCACTCCTGGCCTACATCGAGAGAAAGAAGTCCAGGTATGCCCTCGTGGCCGGGCTTGCCATCGGGGGGGGCATGTGCCTCAAGGAGGACATGCCCCTGTTCCTCGTTTTACTTGCCATTTTCGGGATATACCTCCTCTGGAGGCGGGACGGCACAGTTCCAGCAACCTGGCGGCGTGACCTCATCGGTGCCCTGCTCATTGCCACGGGCGTCATGGCACTCTTCTATTCGTCCTTCGGCATGCATCCCGAGGTTCTCGAGACCGGCCTTTTCAAGGCATTCGACCACTGGACCGCGATGCATGGCCAGTGCCGCATCTGTGGCCCCTGGTTCTTCTACATCATCCTCTTCCTCCTGTATGAGCTGCCCGTCTTCATTCTCGCGCTCTGGGCCCTGGGTGAATTTTCTTCACGGCACAACCCGCTTGCTGGTATAACCGCCCACGTCCAATCCTGCACGGGTTCCCTGGTGCGCAGACTCCGCAAAACGGGGGAAGTCCCGATCCCCGGGGGCGAGCAGGGTGCTGCCCAATCCAGCCAGAAATCCGCTCACCGTTCCCGTATTGACCGGAAAGAGCTGTTTTTCTTCTTCACGACAGCGTGGTTCCTTTCGACCCTTGCGGCCTATGCCTACATCGGGGAAAAAGTCCCCTGGCTGATCATCCACCAGCTCCTCCCGGCCATCCTTCTCTCTGTCTACCTCATGGGCACAAGGAAGATGGTTTTTGCCCTTGCGGGTTGCGTCTTTCTCCTTCTCATGGCGGTGCACGTGGCTTTTATCCCGGCAGATATCAACGAACCCATCGTGCAGGTCCAGAACTCCGAGGACATGCGCACGGTCATGGCACTCATCGATGCATCAGACTCGGTGGCCATCGCATCAGAGAATTACTGGCCGCTCCCCTGGTACTACCGGGGTGGAAAGTGGAACAGGATGCATTTCTACGGGAAGATCGTTGATGAGGATACCATCTACCAGCTGGACCCCGACATGGTCATCACCCACGATCAGGCGAGTTTTGTCTCCCTCTCCGGTTACGAAAAACGAACATACAAGCTTGCCTACTGGTTCTCCATTTATGACAACGAGAACCGTATCCCCGAGTACTACGTTAAACGCGATGGAAAGATGGGGAGCATCAACCTGGATATCTTCACAAAGCCGGGACTCTTTGAGAAGGCAGGGATGACGCCTTCCCCTGCTCTCTATCCCCCCACAACCCCGTCCCCGGTGTAAGAGTCAAGGGGCCATTATCCCCATTAGCCCCCTCCCCAGATCACCACTCAGATAACTTCTGTAATTGAATCTTTTCACCAAATCCTAGAGAAATGACGAGTCCGAGTAAAAGTACATTCAGACAAACGGTCTTTTTCACAGATCTCGTT
>JANIHI010000003.1 GCA_024518585.1 Methanolinea sp.
GCACGACTTCAAAGTATATAAAGGTACCGAAATGTGTCTGATACAACGCGTTTTACAAGATCTGAGCCCCTGTAAACGGGAAAATCAGGTAGGTTTATATAGGGAATTCACTGATTGGACAGGCTCGGCTTAGGCAAAAAAAGGCACGCTGACACTCTATTCCCGCGAAAAAGGTGAGAATTGAGCAAGGTGTAATGAATGAAGTCTCCCTCTTTATTTTTGGACACCGATTCTCCACGAGGAAATCCTGGAATCGTTTGAATGCGGAGCCTTCGACGGAGTGATGCCGCCTCTAGTGAAGAGAGAGAAAAAATTACCACGGGGGTTTTTGGAAAAAAGGTTAAACAAGGAACAGTGGGGCAAAGACCACTGACACAATGGCCATCAGTTTCAGGAGGATGTTGAGGGCCGGTCCGGCCGTGTCCTTGAAGGGGTCGCCGACAGTGTCACCGGTGACCGCGGCCTTGTGGGCGGCAGAACCCTTTCCTCCCAGGTGGCCCTGCTCGATGTACTTCTTGGCGTTGTCCCAGGCACCGCCGGTGTTTGCCATCATGACAGCCACGATGAACCCGGACGAGATGGAACCGACGAGCAGGCCTGCGAGGGCATGGGTCCCGAGGAGGATGCCAACAACGAGGGGTGCGGCAATGGCCATCACACCGGGGGCTATCATCTGTTTCAGGGCGGCGTTCGTGGAGATGGTGATGCATGCCCCGTAATCAGGGTCGGTCTTGCCCTCCATGAGTCCCGGGATCTCCTTGAACTGCCGGCGCACTTCCTGGACGATGTATCCTGCAGCCTTTCCGACCGCTGTCATCGTGAAGGAGCAGAAGAGGAAAGGCAGCATGGCACCGATGAGGACGCCGACGAAGACGACCGGCTCGAGCATGTTCACGAGTTCCATCTTGACGGCCTGGGTATAGGCAACAAAGAGCCCGAGTGCCGTGAGCGCAGCCCCGCCGATCGCAAAACCCTTGCCGATAGCTGCGGTCGTGTTCCCGACAGCGTCAAGGGTATCGGTGATGCTCCTGACCTCCTTTGGCTGGTGTGACATCTCGGCGATTCCCCCCGCGTTGTCTGCGACGGGTCCGTACGCATCGACCGAGAGGGTGATCCCCAGAGTTGCGAGCATGCCGACGCCAGCGATTGCAACACCGTAGAGGCCCGCCTGCTGGGCGGCAACGAGGATTGCGGCAACGATGATGATGACAGGGAAGAGCGTGCTCTCAAACCCAACCGCAAGGCCGGTAATGATGTTTGTCGCGGCACCCGTCTCGCTTGCCTTTGCGATCTTCTGGGTTGGGGGGCGTTCATAGGACGTGTAGTACTCGGTAATGAGCCCGATGAGGAACCCAGCCACGAGGCCTGCAATGGTAGCCACAAAGACCCCGAGATACCCGGGCCCAAGAACCATCGTGACAAGGGCGTAGGCCGCGATGACGGTCAGGACCAGGCTCACGAATGTCCCGGTGTTGAATGCCTTGTGGATGGCACTGCTCTCGTTCTTTGAGCTCCGGACAAAGAAGCTGCCGATGATGGACGCGATGATCCCAAGACCGGCGATGAACATGGGCAAGAGCACGAGGTTCATCGATGGAACCCCGATAAACCGGGCGGAGGCAACAAGGGAGACACCCATGAGCATCGTTGCCACGATAGATCCCACGTAGGACTCGTAGAGGTCTGCACCCATGCCCGCGATGTCACCCACATTGTCACCGACGTTATCAGCAATGACAGCAGGGTTCCTTGGGTCGTCCTCGGGTATCCCGGCCTCGACCTTCCCGACCAGGTCGGCTCCGACATCGGCTGCCTTTGTGAAAATCCCACCCCCGACACGGGCAAAGAGTGCGATAGTGCTCGCACCGAGCGAGAACCCGGAGAGGATGCTGATGACCTCCGGCAGCCCGAGGGTCGTGAACGCATTCAGTCCCAGGAAGAGGGAGGAGAGGCCGAGCAGGCCAAGTCCCACGACCATGAGGCCCATGACCATCCCGGAGGAGAACGAGACCTGAAACGCCCTCGCCATCCCTTCGCGTGCAGCGTTGGTCGTGCGCACGTTTGCCATTGTTGCTGCCGTCATGCCGATGTACCCGGCAAGGGCCGAGAGGATGGCACCGATAAGGAAAGCCACTGAGGTGAGGGGGTGGATCCCGGGTGCGAGGTAGAGAACAGCAGCGATGATGAGAATGACAACCGCGATTGCCTTGTACTGGCTTCTCAAATAGACCATCGACCCAAGCCGGATGGCACCGGCAATCTTCTGCATCAATTCAGTCCCTGTACCCTCCCTTTTCATGACGATGAAGGAGTACCCGGCGAACACCAGGCCGAGCAGGGCACAGACAGGAACAATGAGGAACATATCCATAGCACGGAACCTCCGGAGAATCTAGTAGATCTCCACGCATACCAGTTGCGTCTGAGATCAATTGATCCGATTGCATAAAAAGCAGGCTGATATCAGTTGAAATCAAGGATGCGTGACCCCAGGGTCTGGAGGTCAATGAGGACTGCCCGTCCCGGTGTCGGGGTGATGTTCATCTGTTTCTGGAACGCAGTCTGTGCCTGCCACGTCCCCGAATTGACGCACAGCACACCGCGGTACTCGGAGAGACCCATGATGTGCACGTGCCCGGTATGGAGGATCTCCGGGATAGGGTCGATGATAAGGCGGTCCTCCTTTCCTGTCGCAATGGGTGTCCGCTTGCCGTAACAGGGTGCCAGGTGGCGCCGCTGCAGCATGCCGGCCATCATGAGAGTGGAATTCTCGTAGGATGCACCCGGAATCAGGCTGATGTAATCGTCAAGTGATCGCCCGTGGTACATGAGGACCCGGACACCCTGGAGGCTGACCATTGCAGGGTTCTCCACAAGGAGGCAGTTTTTGGGAAAATTCGCTGAGAATTCGGGAGGAATTGCGGGCTGGGGCTCGGCCTGCCTGACGACATCGTGGTTTCCCGGTGAAATGACGATCTTTATCCGGGACGGAAGGTCCCGGAGCATTGACCCGAAAACTTCGTACTGCTCGTAGATATTCTTGATGGTCAGTTCCTGGTCCTGGTTTGGGTAGACCCCGATACCATCGACGAGGTCTCCTGCAACAAGCAGGTAAGAGACGTCAGAGTCAGAGAGCCAGTCGGCAAACCGGTTCCAGGTCTCTTCGAGGAAGGTGTCGCTCCCGACATGGACATCCGAGATGAGGACGGCCTGTCCCGGCCTCTCGCTCCGGAACGGGGCATGGGTGAGGGGGACATCGGGGCGGAAGAGCTGCTCGGCAAAAAAGAGCCTTCCGTCACTGGAAAGTGAACCGCGGACACCGATGACCTCGTCGGGGACGAGGGTCTCAGCCTCCGAAAACGAGGGGCGGTCCTTGTTGAAGAGGACCGGGATCGTGGATGTCGGGTCCTCGAGCTCGACCATGCGGTGGCCGTTTGCAGTAGTCTTGATCTCCATCACGAGGCCCATGATGGAGCAGGTCTCCTGCCGGTACCGGGACCCCTTCTTTAATGCCTCGATTGGCATCAGGGCTGTCCGTGCTCTAATGCACTCGCCGAGTCTCTGGTACCTGTCACGGAAATACGTGGTATAATCTGCCACGCCGGCAGTACCCCGGGAAGTTCCCGCAGCCCCCCAGATGACCTCGCACTCGGGGTCGGTCAGGAACCGGCTCCCGTCCCGGTCCTGGTGGAACCCCGGGATGTGCCGGACAGAGACGACGACAGTATCTCCCGGGACGCTTGCGATGATGCGGTCGATCAGTCCCGGGTCGTCCTTCTCGGCAATGTACCGCACGACTTCGGGGTGGACCTGCATCTTGGTCTCGAGGAAGCGCTGGACGATTGTTGCCGCATCAAGCATTGATCACTATATTGACAGGGACCGGTAAAGGGTTTTTCTTGGGGCCAGGGAGAGCCAAAAACCGGGAATATCCCGGGAAACCCCCGGCCGTTCACCGGCCGGACGTGCGGGGAGCGATCCCTTATCATGCCAGGAAAAAAAACATATCAGGGTCCAGTAATGTCGCAGAGAGAACCCAAGGAAGAACAGCCCGGCCCGTGGAAGAAATTTTTGACCAGCACGAATCCCTGGGTCTCCCTTGCCCGGGAACTGGCCTGGGTGGCCGCCGTCGTGGGGGCCATAGCCCTTGGCCTCTTCCTCGTCTCAGGGACCTGGCCGGCGGTCGTCACGATAGAATCGGAGAGCATGGTTCCCCACATGCAGGTCGGCGACCTGGTCTTCGTGGTCAGCGCCGACCGGTTCGGCGAACTCCAGACCTGGACGAGCGGGAAGGAGACCGGCTACCAGAAGTTTGGTGACTACGGGGACATCCTCATCTACCGCCCCAATGATGCTCCCAATCCCCCGGTCTCTATCCCTTTCATCACGAAAGGTATCCATCCCATCATCCACAGGGCAATGGACCGGGTCGGGCAAGGAGACCCCATACCCAAGTATTACAACCCGTTCCGGGGTCAAACGACCCCCGTACAGTATATCCCGGCGACAGTCCGGAACAACAGCCTTGTCCTTCCCGACGGCACGGTCGTTACCCCCCAGAATGCAGACCCGAAAAACGGGTACCTGGTCCTCACAGAGATAAAGAGCCCGCACCCCGGGTATATCACGAAGGGCGACAATAACCTCGTGAGTGACCAGGGCGGGTACCTCTCCTCTGTGTCCGGGCAGGTCATCATGCCTGTCCGGGATGACTGGATCGTTGGAAAAGCCCTTTTTGCAATACCCCTCCTGGGATACCTGCCCCTCAACATCGTGCCGGTGGCAGTCATCCTCATCGTGATCATGATTGTCTGGGAATACCACACGAGGAAGGGGGAAAACGAGAAGGCAAGGGGGAAGGGAAAGAGGAACCGGAAGGGGTGACAGGTCTCGCGTGCGCACGATACGGACGATCCTTTCCGGGGCAGCCGGTGGCGACAGGCTGACAGGAGAGGAGGCACTCATCCTACTCTCGGCAAAGGGACGCGATATTTTCGAGGTATGCACGGCTGCAGACCGGTTGCGCGAGGAGAAGGTTGGGCCGGTCGTCACCTATGTCCGCAACCAGAATATCCACATCACGAACATATGCAAGAACCTCTGCGGTTTCTGCGCTTTTGGCCGGCGTGCAACCGACGAGGGGGCCTTCTGCGATGACCGGGAAGCGCTCCAGGAGAAGGTACGCCAGGCACTGAAAAACCGTGTCACCGAGATCTGCCTCCTCTCCGGGGTCCACCCGGACTTTGGTGCCGACCGGTATGCCACGATCCTCTCGGTTGTCCGGGAGATCGCTCCAGCTGTCCACATCCATGCATTCTCTCCCGACGAGGTGAGCCACGCCGCTGCACGATCGGGGCTCACGACCCGGGAGGTTCTCGAACTGCTGAAGAGTGCAGGACTTGGCTCTCTCCAGGGCACGGCTGCAGAGATCCTCGTGGACAGCGTGAGGGAGGTCATCTGCCCGTCCAAGGTCTCCACAGCGGAGTGGGTCCGGATCATCCGCGAGGCGCACGCGCTGGGCATCTTCTCCACTGCGACCATCATGTACGGGACGTGCGAGACTCCGGCAGACCGCGTTGCGCACCTCTCCATCCTGCGGGATATCCAGGACGAAACGGGCGGGTTTTCTGAGCTCGTTCCCCTCTCCTTCCTCCACCAGAACACGAGACTCTACCGGGAAGGGCTCGCCCCTGCCGGGGCGACGGGAAGGGAGGATCTCCTCCTGATCGCGGTCGCCCGGCTCTTCCTCGATAATTTTCAAAACATCCAAGTCCCGTGGGGGAAGGTTGGACTCAAGCTGGGCCAGCTGGCGCTCCAGTCGGGTGCAAATGACCTTGCCGGCACGATGTTTTCTGATGACGTGTCGGTGAGTGCAGGGGGAAGCGGGGCAGATTACCTCGACCCGGCAGACATGGAACGCATCTGCCGGGATATCGGCCGGGAGCTCCGGCAGCGGCTCACGGATTATACCCTCGTCTGAACTTCAGTCACCGGACCATGAATAGAAGGTTCCCCTTTCTTCCCGGCTTGTTTTCAGGTGGGGATCGGAGGAAAGGACACGGAGCAGCTTGATGACCTCCTGGCGGTGCAGCCCCGTCTGGGCCACGAGGTCTTCAAGTGTGGCCGGGCGCCTCCTGATTGCCTCGACAACGAGGGACCGTGCATCCTCATGGGGACTTCCATGTGTCTCCCCGTACCGTATTGGGGGAAATGCCTCCTCCTCCTTGATACCAAGGATGCGGGCAGCCCTCTGCAATTCATCCGTCCCCGCTGCGCGGACCCAGGGTTCCGGCCCCGGACGGTCGAGGGTGTTTAACTGCACCCTGTCGGGCCGTATCCTCCCGATCTCCTGCTTGAGAGCGCGCAGGTCGTCGTCTCCCGTGTTGATCCCCGGCACGAGGAAAACCTCAAGCCAAATCTCGCCTTGATAGGTCTCGCGGAACCGGCACAGTCCCTCGATGATGCCGCGGACCGAGATACCTATTGCAGGCCTGTGGATCTTCTGGAACACCTCCTCGTCGACTGTCGAAAGCGTGGGTAAAACCACGTCGGCCGGGTGCAGTGCCTCCTGGACATCACTATCCCCAAGGAGGCTCCCGTTCGTGAGCACCGCGACCCTGTAACCCGGAAAGGTGCCCTTGATGAACCGTATCACCCTGCCGATGGAGAGGGATAACGTTGGCTCGCCCGATCCGGAGAACGTGATGAAATCGAGGTCCGGCCGGGACGAAAGGAACGTGAAAAGCTCATCTTCAACCTCTTCCGGCGGGAAGAACTCCTGCCGGGATGTAGTCTTTTGGGTTGTCCGGCCGACTTCGCAGTACACGCAATCAAAGGAACAGACCTTGTGGGGGACAAGGTCAACGCCGAGGGAGCGGCCGAGGCGCCGTGACGCGACAGGCCCAAAGATGTGCACGTAACTCATAATGAACGTTTTATAGTCCTTTTTTCCGGGTGAGAATTACCACTTCTCAACGAGATGGGAAGTCGTATCAGAGTTGCCTCTTTCATAATGCCCCTTTCCCGGGGAAGAGGGTGCATGGGTAGGTGTGTACCATCTCTCCTTATTTATACTCATATGAGTAAAATACATGGTCATGATTATTTGCATCACATCAAAAGGTCCAAAGTCTTTTGACCTTGTGGAAGAGCGATTTGGGAGATCACCGTATTTTCTCTTTCGCGACACGGGAAAAGACGATTTTGAACCGGTGGCAAACAAGTTCGCCGATGCAGCTGGCGGTGTCGGCCCGCGTGCGGCGCAGGTCCTGGTCGACCGCGGGGCGAAGGTGCTGATTACCGGAAACGTTGGGGGAAATGCCCTATCGGTGATCCAGGCTGCCGGGATAGAGGTGTTCCGGTACCGTGACGGCGGTTCGGTAGAAGACGCGTTCCAGAAGTACCAAAAGGGACTCCTCGAGAAGATGGCGTAGGGGTGCCGGATGCGGGTCGTGGTTGCCAGCGGGAAGGGGGGAACGGGAAAGACCCTCGTTGCAGCAAACCTGGCGGCCGTGGTCAGCGGTTCCCGCGAGGTCGTCCTCGTCGACTGTGACGTGGAAGAACCAAACCTCCACCTGTTCTTTCCTTCGGAGACAAAAACACTTCCCGTGCTGGCAGATGTCCCGGTATTCGACCAGTTGCGGTGCGATCACTGCGGGGAATGTGCGCGGACGTGCCAGTACGGGGCGATTGTCGTCCTGCCGCAAAAGAATCTCTTTTTCCCTGAGATGTGCCACGGGTGCGGGGGATGCGAGATAACATGTCCGCAGGGTGCCATCTCGATGAGAAAAAGGGAAGTGGGAAGGGTAGAATTCTCCCGACCCCGTTGTCATCTCACCCTCATCTCGGGTGTACTGAACGAGAGGGAGGTCGCAGCTCCCCGCGTCATCCGCGAGGCACTTCTCTATGCAGGGGGTCACCCGCTCGTCATCTGCGATGCACCGCCGGGAACGGCATGCCCGCTCGTCGAGACCCTGGAGGGAGCGGATTACTGTGTACTGGTCACGGAACCAACGCCCTTTGGCCTCCACGATCTCTCCCTTGCTGCCGGGGTGGCCGACGTCCTCGGTGTCCCGGCAGGTGTCGTCATCAACCGGAGCATGGGGGAGGATGGGATGGTACGGGAATTCTGTCGTTCGAAAAACATCCCGGTTCTCTGGACGATTCCCTTTGACAGGCGGATAGCAGAACTCGCAAACGACGGAAAGCTCCTGGCAGACGGGGTTCCCGGTATCAGAGAACTGTTTCTTGGCCTCTTTGCGAAGGTCAGTGGCCGGGGTGAGCCGGGGGCATGATACAGGTCGCAGTCCTCTCCGGGAAGGGAGGTACCGGCAAGACCGTCATGACAGGCGCCCTTGCAGAGGTCCTGCCTGGAAAGAAGGTGTTTGCCGATTGTGACGTGGAGGCTGCAAATCTTGCCCTCCTCCTCTCGCCACGCGAGAGGGTCCGCCTCCCTTTTTTTGGGCTGAAAAAGGCGACGATAGAGCAGGAATTGTGTGTTGCCTGCGGGCTCTGCGTGCATGCATGTCGCTTCGGTGCGATCAGGGCCGGGACCGGGGGTCTGTTCTCCGTCGATCCGGTCCGGTGCGAGGGGTGCGGTGTCTGTGCCGGCATCTGCCCCGAGAAGGCGATTGTCCTGCAGGAGAACCAGGACGGGGAGATCATCGTTTCGGACACGGACCTTGGGCCCCTCGTGTACGCGGAGTTGAAGCCGGGTTCGGGTAATTCCGGTCTCTTGGTCCACGAGGTGAAAAAAGCCGCGCAGAAGGAAGTCAGGGACCACGATCTCGTCCTGATCGATGGTCCCCCCGGCATCGGATGCCCTGTCATCTCCACGATGAGCGGGATTGATATCGCGGTCATTGTAACGGAACCGGGTATCGCGGCGATGCATGACCTCAGGAGGCTTGTGACGGTCTCGCGCGGTTTTTCACTCTCCCTGTATGCAATTATCAACAGGGCCGACCTCCACGAAGGGTATGCACGGACGATTGAGAGGTTCTGTGCAGGCGAAGGGATACCCCTTCTTGGAAAAGTCCCCTTCGACCCCACAGTCCTTGCTGCAGTCAGGAAGGGAGTTCCCGTCACGCGGTATGGGTCTCCCGCAGCGGTTGCACTCCGGGAAATAGGAGCGAAACTTGCAGGAATTCTGGCCTGGCAGGCACAGGGTCGCCTGCAGGGCCAAAACGAGTGAGGGGAACGGAAGGCGCAGAGGCCATTCGTCTCCCGCGTCCCACGGGTCACACCCATCACTTTCCATGAAGAAGCTGCCCTACCGGCTGGTTCTGCCGTGGGAACTTTCCTCACCCGGGGCATCGATGGGCAAATAGGCAGGGGAATGCGATGAAAAAGGGCAGGAAACATTCCCTTCCAGGTCGAGGGGGCGCGTAGGGAGAGGAAAGATTCACGAGAGGAGGTCGAGCGCCTCTCTCCCCGTCATGCCCTCCCCGACACCACGTCTCCGTGCGGCAGCATTTGCCTCCTTCACGATCCCGGCCAGCAAATCATCGATGGTTGCGATGGATGGACCGGTCGACGGCCTCACGCGGGCAGCAGGGTACCCAAACCTGTCCAGGGCCGCAACATCGATGGCGCCGCACCCGACCATCCCGTTCTTTGCCACGACGCCGACGAGGTTGACCGGACCGAGTGGCACCACGAAGCCATTCGCCTCCGCGTTGCGGAGGGGAACCCGTTCTGTCTTCATAGAGCAGTCTTCGAGCGGGAGACCTATCAATGTCATGGAGGGGGGTTTTATATAGTGAGTCCTCCCAGTCTGTCAGAGGACGCATGTCAATCAATAGCATGGTAGCCTCCCTGCCACTCTCCGGCAAAGACCTCGAGACCCTCCTCGATGACGTGCTGGCCGGGCACCGGCTGACAACCGGAGAGGCCACAGCCCTTTTGAAGGTAAGGGGGAGGGATGTATGGCGGGTTGCCGCGGCCGCCGACGAGAAGCGGGAAGAGGTCGTCGGGGACGTCGTCACCTACGTCCGCAACCAGAATATCAACGTCACCAATGTGTGCATCAATTCCTGCGGTTTCTGCGGTTTTTCCCGTAAACCGGGTGACCCTGATACATACCATTACTCTGCCGGGGTGGTGAGGGAGAAGGCCGCCCAGGCACGTGCCCGCGGGGTCACCGAGATATGCACGGTCTCCGGCCTGCACCCCGACTTTGACGCCGGTTCATACATCGGGATCATCTCCTGTCTCCGCGAGGGGGCCCCCGGCGTCCACATCCATGCAAGCAACCCGATGGAGGTGGCCTACGGGGCAAGGAAGAGCGGCATTTCGACCCGCGAGATGCTCTCCCTGATGAAAGACGCGGGCCTCGGGTCACTCTGCGGGACGGCAGCAGAGATCCTCGTCGATGAGGTGAGGGCGGTCATCTGCCCGGGAAAGATCTCGAGCGCGGAGTGGGAGAGGATCATCCGGGAGGCGCATTCCCTCGGTATCCCTTCCACAGCCACGATCATGTACGGCCACTGCGAGTCGGTGGAAGACCAGGTCCAGCACCTCGCCATCCTCCGGCAGATCCAGGACGACACGGGTGGTTTTACCGAGTTTGTCCCCCTCAGTTATATCCACTACAGGACACCCCTTTACCAGCGGGGACTGTCGCGGGCAGGGGCGACGGGGAGGGAAGACCTCCTCATGATTGCCGTCGGACGCCTCTTCCTTGACAATATCCCCCATATCCAGGTATCTTGGGTGAAACTCGGTCTCAAGATGGCGCAGGTCGGGCTCATGGCCGGGGGTGACGACCTGGGCGGGACGATGTTTGAGGAGAGCATCTCCAAGGGCGCCGGCGCGAGCGGGACCGATTACCTTGACCCGGCCGAGATGAAGCGCATTGCCGAGGACTGCGGCCGGGCACTCCGCCGGAGATCGACCCTCTACACCCTCCTCCCCGGGGAGTGAATGACCAGGCGAAAAAAGATGGAGGGAAAAATCGCGGAGGAGACGGGAAAAAATCAGTCGCCGGGCTTGAGGAGCTGGACAATCTTGTCTCCCAGCTCCTCTGCCCTCCTGAGCGCAGCCCGGTCCTTTTCGATATCCCCTTCCAGGTATCCCTTTCCCCGGACCCACCCGAGGTACGAGAACTCGTGGGAGTTCAGGAAACCCTCGAGCGTCTCGATGGTCCGGGCACCCCCCTTGTTGGCACAGACGGCGACGGCAGCAGCTTTCCTCCCGGCCAGCTGCCGGCGGTGGTACAGGGAATAACTCCGGTCGATGAAGTTCTTGAGGTGGCCGCAGACGTCGTAGTAGTAGGTCGGCGACCCGATGACCAGTACCTCGCAGTTCATGACTTTCTCCATGATCTCGCTCCAGTCATCGTTTTTAATGACGCACCAGTCGTTCTCCTTGCACTTCTCGCATCCCAGGCACGGTTTTATCTCCTTTCCCGCAAGCGAGACAAACTCGGTCTTGATACCCGCCTTCTCGCAGCGCTCGAGCACTGCCCTGACCAGGCGGGAGGTATTCCCGTTCTTCCTCATGCTCCCTGAGATTCCCAGCACACTCATGGACTAACAGTCTCCCTCCGGGTTTTTGAGTGTTTTGCTAATGACAGAAAGGGATAGTTTCGCTGCGGCTTTCTCAATCTGGCCGCCCGGGTAGGCGGGATAGTAAAACAGGTGCGATCCGCACTGGCAGTCACTGCACCCGAACCCCTGCACAGGTTCTCCTGAAAGGAGGGCTGCAAGTCTGCACTCGACACGCCTCTCCGTCGGGAAGCAGTGCACGCTGACGAGGGTGAAGGACCGGCTGCAGAGGAGGTAATCGATATGCCACCGCGGCCGGGCGGCGTCGTTTCCCGCAGTCCGTATGTGGCGGAGGACCCGTGCCAGTCCCCCCGGCCCACCTGCCGACCCGACGTAGACATGGAAGCCACCGGCAAATTCCCGTTCACCCAGTGCCCCGACCCGCTCCCTGCAGGGGGGATTTTGGAGGACCAGGCAGTAGGCACCTTTAATCATACGTCATGCGCAGGAGATCCAGGGCAGCAATGATGTGGCGTCTTCCCCCTTTCTCCACCGGGGACCCGTGGCCAGGGTAGAGCCCCTCGATCTCCAGGTGTGCGAGGCGTTCAAGGGAGTTCTGAAGTTCGGACCGGCTCCCCCCCGGAAAGTCGAACCTTCCAAACCCGCCATCAGAAAAGACGGTATCTCCCGAGATCAGGGCCCCCTCGTCCTCGTGCAGGAGGCATATACTCCCCGGTGTGTGGCCCGGCGTGTGGATGACGAGGAGGTCTCCCACCCGGTCTCCCTCCGCGAGGACCCGGTCCGGTGGGCGCATCGGGGCCCTGGCTCCGAAATGGAGTGAAAGCGACATGGTGTCGCTGGAGAGGCCCGGCGCGTCCTTTCCATGGATATGGACGCGGGCATTACACATCAGGGCAATCTCGTTGATGTAGGCGATGTGGTCAAAGTGGCAGTGGGTAAGGACAATATCCTGGATCCTGTCCCTGTATCTCTCCACCCCCGTCGGGGTGACCCCGGCATCCACAAGGACGTCGCCGACGAGGTAGGAGTTACCGAGGAACCCGCCGCCGGGAATCCACCGGACTGGCATGGTAGAATAATTAGGATCATCCACCCACATCTCTGTTATGCCCAGCCTCATCCATGAGTGCCTCTCCGGTATCCCAGGACTGGTGGAGGAAATGGCCAGGAAAGAGGGGATCAGGCCACGGGTTGCCGCCCGGTCGGTTGCGAGGGGCAGACTGGTCATCCCCGCGAACCCCGCGCGGCCCCACCGTATCTGCGGCATTGGGGAGGGATGCCGGGTCAAGGTCAACGTCAACATCGGGACATCGGGGCCGCGCTGTGACCCGGCACTCGAGGAGGCAAAAGCCCGGGCTGCACTCGAGAACGGCGCAGACACCCTGATGGACCTCTCGACCGGGGGGGATCTCCCCGCTATCCGGCGGATGCTCCTCTCCCTCGACGTCCCGGTCGGGACAGTCCCCGTGTACGAGGCGGTCCGTCGTGCCGGCAGTGCGGCCGATGTCGACGCCGACCTGCTCTTTTCAGTGATACGGGAGCACTGCCGGGACGGCGTGGACTTCCTCACCCTCCACTGCGGTGTCAACAGGGAAGTCCTCTCTTCCCTGTACCAGGACCCGCGGGTCATGCCGGTCGTATCGAGGGGGGGAGCGTTCCACGTGGCCATGATGGTGCAGCGGGACGAGGAAAACCCGCTGTATGCAGAATTCGATTACCTCCTCGAGATCCTCTCCGAGTACGGGGTGGTGGCAAGCCTCGGCGACGGGATGCGGCCCGGCTGTCTCCAGGACGCTGAGAGGCACGCAAAGACAGTCGAATACCTGACTCTCGGGAGGCTGGCCGGGAGAGCCCTCGACGCAGGGGTCCAGAGGATGATCGAGGGCCCCGGCCACATCCCCCTGCCGCAGGTCCCGACCAACGTCCAGGTGATCAAGGAGCTCTCGAACGATGCACCCCTCTACCTCCTTGGACCCCTCGTCACCGACATCGCACCCGGGTATGACCACGTCGTCTCTGCCATTGGGGGGGCAGTCGCGGCAATGAATGGCGCGGACTTCCTGTGCATGGTCTCTCCCAGTGAGCACCTTGCCCTCCCGGGTATCGGGGACATCGTCGAGGGCACGAGGGTTGCGCGGATAGCCGCCCACATCGGGGACATATCGCGGGACAGGGAAGGGTATAAAGCCCCCCGCGAACTCCAGATGGCGGGTGCCCGCCAGAAACTCGACTGGGAGACCATGTTCTCCCTTGCGCTCTTTGGTGACCACGCCCGTGCAATCCATGAGCGTGATGGGGAGACAGAGACCTGCTCGATGTGCGGGGAACTCTGCGCCGTGAAACTGGTCCGGGAGATCTTCAAGGGGAAAGGGGAATAACCGCCTATGACCATCGTGCGGTCGAGCATATATATTGGAAACGGCGAAGCCATTTTCATTGGAAAAGAAGGCTGTTTCGAGGGCAGGGAAGGCTGACCTGTCAAACGGGGGGAGACAGAAGAATGCCCCCATTCTCTCCATTTTTGAGGGGACTCTACGACGGGGGGTGGGCGACCTTCCCGAGGGAGAGGATACGGATGGCCAGGAGTGCCGCGTTCTCGCCGTTATCCACGCCGACGCACGCGACCGGCACTCCCTTTGGCATCTGGACGATGGAGAGGAGGGCATCGAGCCCCCCCATCAGTTTCCCGCTCACGGGGACACCGATGACAGGGCGATCGGTGCGGGAGGCAACGACCCCGGGGAGTGCTGCAGAGAGTCCGGCAACCGCGATGAAGACCTTGCAATCACTCTCCCGCACGTATTTTTCAAGGAGGTCAGGATCCCGGTGGGCAGAGATGACCCGGGCATCCCATGAGACTCCGTGGTCGGTCAGGACTGCCGCGACCCGCTCGACAATGGACGCATCAGAGGCCGATCCGCTCAGAATCGATACATCAACCATGGGATTCGCCATCCACACTTATATGCCGGGGTTATAAAAATACTATGGGCTGGTTTTTATGGAAAAAGAACCTCTCCTGATGCTGCCAGGGCCGGTACCCATGCCGGAACGCGTCCGGGCAGCCATGGTGCGGCAGGCGATCAACCACCGGGGACAGGAGTTCTCGACGGTCTACGGGGACTGCGTGCGTGTCCTCCGGGAGGCATTCGGGACAAGGAATGACCTCTTCGTGGTCAGCGGATCAGGTACCGCTGCAATGGAGGCCGCCGTCGGTAACTTCGGGCGAGGCCGTAAGATCGCATGCCTGGTGAACGGGAAGTTCGGGGAAAGACTCTATAAGATATCGCAGCGGTATGGCAGCGCCGTGGAGGTCGCCTCGCCGTGGGGGACACCCCTTGACCTTGGGCGCCTGGAAGAGGCACTCGAGGGGGGCGCAGAGATGGTCACCCTCGTGCACAACGAGACGTCTGCAGGGATCAAGAACCCCGCTCAGAAGGTCGGCGGTCTCTGCCGGAAGTACGATGCCCTCTTTGTGATGGACGGGATCACATCGGTCGGCGGAGACGAGGTCCGGGCAGACGAGTGGGGTGCCGACGTGGTGGTGGTCGGGTCACAGAAGTGCCTTGCGGCCCCGGCAGGCCTCTCGGCAATCTCCGTGAGCGGGAGGGCCTGGGAGAGGATGACGGAACCGCGACCCTTTTACCTCGACCTGGCCGCGTACAGGAAGAGCGCTGCCGGAAAGCTGATGGAGACGCCCTATACCCCTGCAGTCCCCCTCTTCCTCGCACTCCGGGAGGCGTGCCTGATCATGGAAGAAGAGGGCCTGCAGGCACGGGTTGCCCGCCATCGCCGGCTGGCCGATGCCGTCAGGGCCGCTGCAGGGGCGTGGGGGCTCCCGCTCTTCCCCTGTCTTGACGCCGACCATGCCTACTCCAATACCGCTACTGCGATCTCCTACCCCCCTGGTATAGACGACAGCGCGTTCCGCGGGACGATCAAGAAGATGGGCATCGAGATCGCCGGCGGGCAGGACCACCTCAAGGGCAAGATCTTCCGTATCGGGACGATGGGGGCCGTTTCTGCCCCTGAAGTCCTGGCAACGCTTGCGGCGGTCCAGTTTGCTCTCGCCAGGCATGGGTTCAAGCAAAAGG
The DNA here is from genome assembly GCA_024518585.1 of Methanolinea sp. Taxonomy (GTDB): domain Archaea; phylum Halobacteriota; class Methanomicrobia; order Methanomicrobiales; family Methanospirillaceae; genus Methanolinea_A. Next base: position 15,602 of record JANIHI010000003.1, read on the forward strand.
GCGACGGGGTCATGGCGGCCGCAGAGGTCCTGGGATGAAGGTTGGCATTGCCGATACCACGTTTGCCCGGGTCAACATGGGGAGCATCGCGGCCGATGAGATCCGCAGGAATGCCAGCGTGGCAATCGAGAGGGTGACCGTGCCGGGGATCAAGGACCTGCCCGTTGCCTGCAAGAAACTCATCGAGGAGAGGAAGTGTGACATCGTCATCGCACTCGGAATGCCAGGCGGGAAGGAGAAGGACCGGATGTGCGCCCACGAGGCCTCCCTCGGCCTCATCAGCTGCCAGCTCATGACCAATACCCATATCATCGAGGTCTTCGTGCACGAGGACGAGGCAAAGGACGACCAGGAACTGGCCTGGCTCGCAGAGAGGCGGACCCGGGAACACGCCGTCAATGCTCTCAAGATGATCCTCCACCCCCAGGAGCTCGTCAGGGAGGCAGGCACCGGACAGCGCCAGGGTTTTCCGGACGCGCGGCCGGCCCGCCGGTGACGTGCCCGGGATATCGTTATCAGCCTGCAGCATCGAGATAGTTAGGAGAAGATATGGCAATCAGTCTCGGGTTCGTGGTCTCGGAGTTCAACCGGGACATCACCTACATGATGGAAGTGGAAGCACGGGAACACGCGACGTTCCTCGGAGCCGAGGTAAACGAGTGCGTGTACGTCCCGGGAGCGTATGATATGCCGCTCGCGGTCAAGAAGATGCTCAAGAAAGGAAACGTCGATGCGGTCGTGACGATCGGGTGCGTCATCGAGGGCGCGACCCAGCACGACGAGATCGTGGTTCAGCACGCGGCGCGAAAGATCATCGACCTCTCCCTCGAGTATGAAAAGCCCGTGACCCTCGGCATCTCCGGTCCCGGAATGACCCGCCTTGAGGCGACCGAGCGCATCGATTACGCACGAAGAGCAGTCGAATCCGCAGTCAAGATGGTCCAGCGGTTCAAATGAGGGAGCTCTCCCGCAAGCTTGCCGGCATCCCGCCGTCGGCAACTCTCGAGATCTCAAACCTTGCCCGGCAGATGGAAAAGAAGGGGGTCCCCGTCATCTCCCTCTCCATTGGTGAGCCTGACTTTGATACCCCCCAGCACATCAAGGATGCCTGTATCAGGGCCCTCGAGGCAGGGGAGACCCACTATGCCCCGAGTAACGGTATCCCGGAACTCATCGACGCGATAGCGTCCAAGATCTCCCGCGACAACGGTTTTTCCTGCACTCCCGACCAGGTCATCGTCACCTGTGGCGCAAAGGACGCCATCTACGACGCGATGGAGGCGGTGCTCAACCCCGGGGATGAAGTGATCATCCTTGATCCCGCCTGGGTCTCGTACGAACCCTGCGTCATGATCGCCGGGGGAAGACCCATCCACCACCCTCTCAACACGCGGACCTTCCAGGTCGATGACAGCATCCTCGAGAGGATCACCCCCCGGACCAAGATGGTGGTCATCAACTCGCCGTCCAATCCCTCGGGGGCCGTCCTTGACGAAGGGTCCCTGCGGACCATTGCAGACATGTGCACGGATTTTGACCTCATCGCCCTCTCGGACGAAATATACGAGAAGCTGATCTACGGTAAAAAACACGTCTCACTCGCCTCTTTGGGTGACATGGCCGAGAGGACCATCACCATCAATGGGTTTTCGAAAGCGTATGCCATGACGGGGTGGCGGCTGGGGTACGCCGTTGCCCCCCTCCCGATCATCCGCCAGATGTCCAAGGTCCAGCAGCACTCCGTGAGCCATCCCACGACGTTTGCCATGTACGGGGGTATCGCTGCCCTCACCTGTGACCAGTCCTGCGTCGAGGTCATGAGAAAAGAATTCCAGAGGAGGAGGGATTACCTGGTCCAGGAACTCCTCCTGATGGGATACACGGTGGCTCCCGCGGACGGTGCGTTCTACGCCTACCTGAAAGTGGAGGGTGATGACATGGAAGTGGCACGGCGGTGGCTCGAAGACCTGCACGTTGCCGTGACCCCCGGGTCAGCATTCCATACACCGGGATGGGAACGCATCTCCTATGCGACCTCGATGGAGAATCTGAAAGAAGCAGTCCGGAGGATACGCAGGGCGACGTGAAAGCCTTCGAGAATGAGGTCAAAATTTCAAGTCACCATTCTGCTCTTTTTTTTTAATCGAAATAGTTTGTGCCATTTTCATGAATGCATGTGCCCGCGTATCAAACAAAATCACGTGGTTTTTTGCCGGGAGAAGCCGCATGCCCCAGGCCCATTTTCCGGGATCCAGGTTTCAAAAAAACCCGGACAGGGCTGTTTCTGCCTGAAATATCCATTCGGATCCACGAGCCGGCCGGATCGTGTTCGTGACCAGGCAATCGCATCTGTGATCTCTTGGGAATCACGTCATATCCGCGGAGAAGGAAGGATACGGAGGCTTTATCCAGGGATCCTGCGCACGTACCCCTATGTTTCACAGGCACGTTGCCGGGTGCGTGAGAGAGCGTGCAGGGGATGGATCACTCCTTTGCGAACTTGTCCATCCGTACAGGGAAAGTCATTGGGTCCCGTTCCGACCCAGCATTGCCCACGCCATCGTCCTCCCGGGGGAATCGACTCTCCCCCACAGGCTCCGTCAATCGACAGAGGTCACCTGCATCATCGCCGGCAGGGGCCGGATGCATGTCGATCGCGAGAACGAGGAGGTCGGGGAGGGCAGCGTGGTCCTGGTCCCCCCCCGGGGCTGTCCAGTGGCTGGAGAACACGGGAAATGTCCCTCTCGTCTTTTTCGCGATAGTGGACCCCGCCTGGAGAAGGGAAGACGAGGAGGTCTTTTTCCCGGAATCCTGACCGGCGTGCAGCGGGAGCCGGGATTGCACGAAAAGGGTGGATAGAGGAATGCCCACGAGGGTACTTTTTGTCTGCTCGCGCAATGCGGGACGGTCCCAGATGGCAGAGGGAATAGCCAGGGTTCTGATCCCGGCTTGCGAGGTCTTCAGCGCGGGGGAACGACCCTCCGTGATCAACCCGGTTGCGATCAGGGTCATGGCGGAACGGGGGATTGACATCTCTTCCCAGTACTCCAAGGGTGTCGGGGCACTCCCGCCCGGCGCGTTTGACGTGCTCGTTATCCTGGGCCACTGGGATAACCCGGACTGCCTGCCCGGCGCCCGCAGGGTCATACGGGAGATCCTCCCGGACCCCCATGACCTCTCCGGCAGTCCCGGTGAGGTGGAGGAAGGGTTCAGGAGGTTGCGGGACATCCTGTGGGACCGGATCCGGGCATGGGAGGAGGAGGGACTCTTCCGTGGAGGGGGAAAAGTTTAGTCTTCTTGCCGACCTTTAGGTCCTGTATGGACCCTAACCCGATGGAATCTCTCCTCCGGGAAGCGCCTGAGATCGCCCGGGCATTCGATGACCTCCTCGAAGCCATACGGAGGGGGGACTGGACAGACGCAAAGACGAAACATCTCCTCAACATCGCCATCCAGACAGCCCAAAGGAACCCCAGGGGTGTCTTTTTTCACGCCAGCATGGCCCGGGACGCGGGTGCACGCCGGGAGGAGGTCGTCGGGGCCGTGGTGATGAACCTGCACCTCTCGGGCCTCATCCCCGTTCTCGATTGCCTGCCTGCCGCGGTGCAGGGGTATGACGCCGAAGGTGCCGGGAACACCAGGGATGGAGGCGGCAGGTGGAAGGAGAGAAGGGCAGAAGGGACGGTGGGGGTGTGAGTGAGATATGAGGGATCGTACATTCGTCCTCCTCTGCGTGTTCTGCGGAGTAGTCGTCGGTGCCGCAGGGACATGGTTTGCATTTCCAGGCGGTGAAAGGGCAGACCCGGATATCCTCTTCCAGGTCTCCACGATCGGCACGCTCATGGAAGGCGGTTTTGGAGGGGTAACACCTTTTGGGGAGATTACAAAGCACGGGGACTTTGGTATCGGGACGTTTGATCACCTTGACGGGGAGATGGTTGCCCTGGACGGGAAGTATTTCCAGGTCACGTCAGACGGGGCCGTCCGGGCAGTGAGGGATGAGATGACAGCGCCGTTTGCAACAGTCACGTTCTTTGAAACCGACATGACCATCTCCCTTGCCCGGGCCGACAATTTCACAGACTTTTGCCGCCAGGCGGAGGTCTTCCTGCCCTCGAAAGACCAGATCTATGCGGTGAAGATCCGGGGAGAGTTCCCCTCTGTCCGGGCCCGGAGCGTACCCCCCCAGGAAGAACCTTACCCACGGCTCGTGGACGCCGTCAGGAACCAGTCAGTCTTTGTGTTTGAAAAGACCCGTGGCACGGTGGTCGGGTTCTGGTTCCCCGGGGCATTCGAGGGGTTGAATGTCCCCGGCTTCCATCTCCACTATATCACAGATGACAGGAAGGCAGGGGGCCACGTCCTTGATTTTTCCCTTGAGAATGCAACGATAGAAATCGACATCACGCCACGCTTCCTCGTGACACTCACCCCGGCTGGAGGGAATCTCTCTGCACTTTCCGGAGCAGGCAGGGGAGAACTCGAAAAAGTGGAACAGAGTGGTTGATATTTGAAAAAAATACCTTTATTCCTTGCTCTTTTTCGTGAGGCGATCGAAAGATATTTTGTGTTCAGGATGAAACGAGCAGGAAGGGAGATATTCAGACTGCAGGACTGGCAGAAGGGAAAAATGGGCCGATTGCCTTTCGAATCCGAAAACAGGGGATCCTTCCTGCGGCCCTGGCCAGGTGGTGGGGGTTCATGCGCACGATTTACAGAAGTACAACGGAAGGGCTGCAACAGGTCACCACCTATGAGAGCGGGTCGTGGGTCAATATTGTCAACCCCAGTCCCCAGGAGATAGAAGAGATCGTCTCCTGGTTCAACATCCCCCCTGACTTCCTCACCGATCCGCTCGACGTGGACGAGAGGGCCCGCGTGGAGCGGGAAGAGGGGAGTATCCTCATCGTGCTGCGCACGCCTCACCGGGAGCCCGCCGGGGCGGATATCCCCTACACAACGCTCCCCCTTGGCATTATCATCTCCCGGAACATCATCATCACAGTCTGCCTCACCGAGGTGGACCTCCTCGGGGAGATCATTGCGGGGAAAGTCAAGAATTTTTCAACCGGGAACCAGAACCGGTTCATTCTCCAGCTCTTTTACCGCAACACCCTCCTCTACATGCGGTACCTGCGGGACATCAACCGGATGACGACGCACGTCGAGAGGGCGCTCTACAGGGCTCTCAAGAACGAGCAGCTCATCCACCTCCTGAACCTGGAAAAGAGCCTCGTCTTCTTCGTGACGTCGCTGCGGTCCAATGCCCTCATGCTCGAAAAGTTCCATGCAACCGGGTGCATCAAGATGAGCGAGGACGACCGTGATCTCTTTGAGGACATCACCATCGAGAACAAGCAGGCACTCGAGATGGCAAATATCTACAGCAGCATCCTCTCTGACATGATGGATGCCTTTGCATCGGTCATCTCCAATAACCTCAACGTTATCATGAAGCTCCTGACGACGGTCACCATCATCCTCATGATACCCACGCTCATTGCAAGTATCTACGGCATGAACGTCGAGCTGCCCTTCCAGGACACACCCTATGCGTTCCTCTTCACGATGGTGCTTTCGTTTGTGCTCTCTGCAATTGGAATTGTCATATTCTGGAGAAAGGAGTTTTTATAGGGCCCCGGGATTGGCAGTGCCCTGACGGCCGGCAGGATGGTGTTCCTCCGGGGAGAAGAGCATATACTCGCAAAGAGATATGCTATACCATGAAGAATGTACTCGACCTCCTCATCCGGCCTGCACGTTTTTTTGCTGCGATGGAGGGGAAAGAACCTGATCTCAAGGTCCCTGCTCTCATTGCCATAGTGGGTGGCATCATCTCTGCGATAACGGGGTATGCCATGTCCGGGCTCTATGCAGAGATGTTTTCCGGCACGGCGGCCGGGGAGGGAATGGGAATGTTCATGGGGCTCATGGGCTCCATTCCGGCATTTTTTGGCTTCATCCTCATATGGTGGGTCCTCATGGCCGGTATCTTTTTTGTCATCTCCAGGATCTTGGGGGGAAGCGGTACATTTTCCGGGACCCTGGCAGTCACGGGGTATGGCCTCGTCCCGGTCATTATCGGGAGCGTGATCTCGGCCCTCTCCCTCCTCTCCTACCTGCCCCGGGTCACGGTTCCGGTTATCCGGAATTTCGAGGATCCGGCGGTTGTCCAGAAGGCTATCGGGGAACTGATGCAGGACCCTGCCATGCGGGAATTTTCCCAGGTATCCGTGGCACTCTCCGTGCTCTTCCTCGTCTGGAGCGCAAACATCTGGATATTCGGTGTCCGTCACGCCCGCAGGATCGGGACCCGCGAGGCCGCTGTCACCGTCCTTGTACCTGTCGGGGCAATGATCGTCTACCTCCTCGTCACACTCGTCGGCGGCATTCCGTTCACAGGGGGATCCTGATACCATGAGGAGTACCCGTCGAGTCTTCATCCTGCTGGCAGTCCTGGTGATCCTTCTCCCCGTCTCAGCGGTCGAACAGAGCCAGAACGCAGCAGCCCAGGTCATGGTCACAAACGTCACAATCAGGCCCCAGGTATTCATGGTCGGTGACACGGGGACGATCACGGTTGAGGTTATCAATAACGGGGCCCAGAGCGTCGCTATCCGGAGGGTCACCCTCTACGACGAGTCGATACGTGTCGAGTCCCACTCGTATGACACGACCCAGTACCTGGGAGCAGGAAACCGGATGAGTTTCACGTTCACGGTCAGGGCTGACGTCCCCGAGGGAATATACTACCCGACATTCTCGATGGACTTCAGGGACGCAGGGTACCTGCGGTATCCCGTCAAACTCCAGGTCCAGGACCAGCCACTCTCGGTCTCCGTCCTCTCGAAGCCCGATACGTTTACCCGGGGAAAGAAGGATACCGTGGAGATCCTCATTGGGAATCCCCGTGATAACGCGGTCTCGGGTGTCACGGTGTATCCCACGGGAGACGGAATCGAAGCAACCCCCACCCGCTTCTTCATCGGGATGCTTGCCCCGGACCAGGCCCAGAAGGTCTCGTTCTCCCTGACGCCATCAGAGTCAACCGTCGTTGCATTCCACGTGGACTATTACAATGGCATGAATGCCCATACCGAGACGATCTCGATCCCGATCGATGTGGGGAAGAGCAAGGTCCAGGCCGAGCTCCTCGTCTCCAATGTCGTTGTCGAGAGGTCCGGCAGCCGCTATACCCTCACGGGAGATGTGACCAATGCCGGCCTCGAGGCAGCAAACGCCGTCGTGATCACGACGGGGGAAGGCGCAGTCCCCGCGGATCCCTACCGGCAGTACGTCGTCGGGACACTGCAACCAGATGATTTCTCGGGATTTGAGGTCACTTTCACCGTCGAGGGAGAGAGGACGACGGTCCCCCTCCTGATCAGCCACAAGGATGCCGATGGAAACCTCTACACGGCGACAGCCCTCGTGGACATCCCGGCCCGCAGCCCCGCCGAAGAGAAGGGAGAGAGGCCGTTCCTCCCGCTGGTGGGAGTAATTATTGCATGCGCTGCCGTCATCGGGACTGTCATCTGGCATTCCTGGAGAAAGGGATGAGGGAGTCACCCGATCCGGATCCCATTATCCTCTTCCGGGACGTGGTGAAGGTCTATTCCCTTCCAGGGGGCGATGTCGTTGCACTCGACCACGTCAGTCTCTCGGTTGAGCCCGGGGACTTCATTGCCATCATGGGGCCGTCAGGCTCGGGCAAGTCGACACTCCTCAACCTCATGGGCTGCCTGGATACCCCGACGTCGGGTTACCTGGAGATAAAGAACCGTGACGTTGGCACGATGAGCGATGATGAGCTCACCATGCTCAGGAGGGACCACATCGGGTTCATCTTCCAGCAGTTCAACCTGATCCCCCTCCTCTCGGCCCTCGAGAACGTGCAATACCCCCTGGTTCTCAAGACCGGCAACCGGTTCTGCACGGAGTACTGCGTCGAAGTCCTCAAAGCAATGGACCTCGATCCGGCCCTCTATTCGCACAAACCTGCCGAACTCTCGGGGGGCCAGCAGCAGCGGGTCGCGATTGCCCGGGCCCTCGTCAATGATCCCGAGATACTCCTTGCCGATGAACCGACAGGCAACCTTGACACCAAGACAGGGTCTGCCATCATGGAGCTCTTAAAAGACCTGAACGAAAAGAGGAAAAAGACCATCATTATGGTGACCCATGACCCGAATATTGCCCGGTACGCCCACCGGACAATCCGTATCGTGGACGGGAGGATAGTGTGAGGATGGGGTTTCCAGACGTTTCCGTCCCTTCCGATCGCGTGAGGGGAGAGTCCCTGAGTGCTGGCGCACCAAAGTCAGGAGCAGGGTTTGCCGGGGAATTGTTCCCATTCTGGAGGATGATCCATGCAGGTATCCTTGTTCTTTGAATTTGCAAAACGGAACGTGAAGATCCACTGGTTCCGCTCGCTCCTTGCTGTCATTGGGATCGTCATCGGGGTGACGGCCATCGTCTCGATGGGCATCCTTGGCAACAGCCTTGTCCTCGCGATATCCGACAGCCTCTCCACCGTCGGTGACAGCGTGATCGTGACACCGCATACGGGGGGAGGAATGAGGGGCCCGGCAATAGCAACGACAAAGGACCTCATCACAGACCGGCAGCTGGAACAGATCAGGAGGGCCGTTGCACCAGACAGTGCCATCCCGGTCTATTCCGGGAGTGCGCGGATGAAGATCGGGACGGAGGACGCGTTTGGCGTGGTCTATGGCCTTCGTCCCGATGACATCCCCCTCCTCCTCGAGGTCGAGGAGGGCTCCTACCTGCGGGGCAGTTCAGGGGCAATGGCAGGGGCCAAGTTCGCACGGGAGAACAACCTCCGGGTGGGCTCCCGGATCACGATCAAGGACAAGGGGACCCTGCGCGTCGTCGGGATCATCAAGGAGAGGGGGATGGGCTTTGACATCAACCCTGATTTTGGTATCGTCGTCGAGGACAAGTGGTACCAGCAGGCGTTTTCCCAGACGGGGTACGACATGGTGATCGTGAAAGTCCGCGACCTCTCCCGCATCGAGGCGACAAAGGAGGTCATCGAGAAGCAGCTCAACCGCCGCGAGACCGTTGTTGACGTGATTGATACAAAGGCAATCCTCGAGACGATCCTGGATACGTTCGGCCGCATCTCGACTTTCACAACGGCAATCGGGGGCATCTCACTTATCGTGGCAGGGGTGAGCATCCTCAACATCATGATGATGTCCGTGACAGAGAGGATCAAGGAGATCGGGATTTTGAGGAGCATCGGGACGCTCAAGAAAGAGGTCCGGAGCATGTTCCTCTTCGAGGCACTTATCCTCGGCCTCATCGGAAGCCTGCTTGGGGGGATCATGAGTATCTTTGGGGGGTATGCTGTCAGCCTCGTGATGCTCCAGACCACGAAGTACCTCTTCGTTCCCTCAAGCCTGGTGTACATTGTCTATGGTATTGTATTCGGTATCGGGACGAGTATCCTCTCTGGTTTCTATCCGGCCTGGAAAGCGTCCAACCTCAACCCGATCGAGGCATTACGGCACGAGTGAATGGAAAAAGCCCGCCCCATTTTTCCCCCGAATGGAACTGATGCATTGTGGCCCCATACCACCCTGATCAAAAACGCAGACGCGTTCTCCTTGCCAATACTCCGGGTGCACTGTCCATGGCCTAGGAGAGATGCCCGGGGACCGGTGCAGTCAGGGACAGATGCCCAGTCCACAGGCTCTTTCCACTAGCGGGGGGATCTCGTCGGGCCGGAGGGCTCTCTCCAGTCCTACTGTGAAACACTGCCCGTCCTCGACGACGACCAGCGCAACCGGTCTGCACCTCCCGATACACCCGCAATCCCAGTGGATTCTTTCCTGCCTGCAAATGACGAGGAACAACCTGTCTCCCACACGAAGGACCGGGCTCGTGCAGAGGGACTCTGAAGGGGTCATGAGAACCTTCCTCTCTCCCGGAACGCCCCGGAGAAGACTCCCCCCGCCCGGGATGCCAAAAGACCACGGACGAGGAGGTCCAGGGGATGTGCAACCAGGACCTCTGCATTAATCTCTCCCTCCAGCCTCTCCCGGGTGAAATCAGGGGTCACGACAAGGGAGACGGAGGGGAATTGAACGAGGAGGGATTTCAATGCCCAGAAATAGCCGTACAGGATGCCGGTCCCCGCCGGGTCGGAGAGCCCGACGACTGCCCTGCAGCGCAGGTGCCGGATGCAAAGAGACCGTAAAAAATGCTGGAGAAGGAGAAGGAGTCCGGGCCCATGGGCAATTGCAAAACTCAACGCGGGGAGGAACCCTCCTTCCCCTTTCCCGCCACCGGGGGTTTTTGGTCCTCCCGCCCGGGACATGCGCAAAATCAGTCCCTTGAGCGGGAAGGGGACACGCATTCCGGCAAAAACGGGAAAGAGACCCCAGACCCCGGGAGAGAGCATCCCCCTGACCCCGACACCCAGCCAGGTGAGGGAGACAGAGCAATGCCTCGTGCGACCACCCCATTCCAGGGACACCCTGATGTAGAGGGGTGCCCTGGAGAGGCCAAGTCCCAGAAGGATTGTAGCAAGGATAATGGCGGTGGCCGCGAGAGCCCACGCAACGTCCATCGGGAATATCCCCGCTTCAGTCCCCTTTTCCCGTGTCCTTCTTTTCCGACATGGCTTTTATGGCCTTTATCACCTGGGGAGCCAGCGATTCGGAGAGGGCTGTAATGACCTGGGCAACGGGGTTATCGCGGTTCAACGAGAGTACCTGGATACCATCAGGTCCTTTCACGTCCTTGTAGACAAGAACGAGTGCAACGGGAGCGATCTTTCCACCGCCCCCGCTCCCCTCCCCCTCGCCATCCTTTCCCTTTCCGCCCCCAGCCCCGATACCAAATCCAAACTCCGTGACGGCAATGACTGCCTTGTCACCGAGGTCAACGGCCTGTCCCATTACGTGGGAGGGGGAAAGGAGCCTGTCCAGTTCATCTGCGGTTATCCGAAGCATCTGTTCGCCTGTCATTGTTTTTCCACCGGAACAGTCATACGGTGGCAGGATACATCAAGTCTCTCCCCAGTCACACTTCCGTTCAATGGCTGATGGAGAGGGTTTTTTCCCGCGTATAGGAATAGAGGGCCCGTGATCCGTTCTCGCGCCCGATGCCGGACGACTTCACACCCCCAAAGGGGACCTCTGGTGGCAGGGTGAGGTGACGGTTCACCCAGACGATGCCGGCCTGGACACGGGAGAAGACCTCCCGCGCAACCTCGATATCGCGTGTCCATACCGAAGCCCCAAGCCCGTAGCGGGTCTCGTTGGCGTGCATGATAGCGGTATTCAGGTCAGGGACGCACATCACGGGGAGGACAGGGCCAAAGACCTCCCTTTGCAGGAGTGGTGAGCCGGGGTGCACATCGGTGACGAGGGTTGGGGCATAGAAGAATCCCCTGTCAAAAGGTAGCCCGCGGAGGGGTTCTCCCCCGGTCACCACTCTCCCCTGTCCCTTGAGTTTTAAGTCCTCGACGAGGGCTGCAATAGTGTCCCGCTGGGTTTCGCCGCACAGGGGTCCCATGTCGACACCCGGGTCAAGGCCATTCCCGATACGTAGTCCCTCGACCCGGGCCTTCAGCCTTTTGAGGAACTCTGCACCGATGGCCTGGTGAACGAACAGCCGCTTGACTGCAGTGCACGTCTGTCCTGCATTGTAAAACCTCCCGCGGAGCGCGCCTGCAACGGCACTGTCAATGTCTGCGTCCTTCCAGACGATCATGGGGTCTGAGCCCCCAAGCTCAAGCGTCACCTCCTTGAAAGACCCTGACGCGAGTTCCCGGACCCGGGCACCCGTCTCCACGTCCCCCGTGAAGGAGACCTTGCTGATCCCGGGATGCCGCACAATGGCCTCCCCCACGACTTCTCCCCGCCCGGTCACAATGTTGAGGGCGCCGGGAGGAAGCCCGGCTTCTTCCATGATTCGCGTCAGGGAACCGCTTGTCAGGGGAGTCCGTGACGCAGGCTTGAACACCACCGTGTTGCCGGCAAGGAGGGCGGGAGCGACCTTCCATGCCATCAGGAGGGCGGGCATGTTCCAGGGAATAATTGCCCCGCAGACACCGAGAGGTTCATGCGTCACGATGGCACTGCCGGCCTGGCCGAGGGAGATAAACTCCCCCCGGAGGGTTCCGGATATTTCCGCGTAATATTCAAGGACATTGGCAAAACCCCTGATCTCGTCCGTGGACTCGCGGAGGGGTTTTCCCTGTTCACTGGTCAGGAGGCGGGCGAAGTCATGGTGGCGTTCCCGGACGAGGGAGGCAGCCCGCAGGAGGACAAGACCCCTCTCCCGGGCAGTCCTGGCCGCCCAGGCAGGGAATGCCTCCTCAGCTGCCCTGACAGCGTCATCGACCTCGTAGAGTGTTCCTTCCGGGACGCGGTCAATCTCCTCGCCGGTCGCAGGGTTGATGACCCCCATCCACCGGTCATCGGCACTGCCGGTGTCCTTTCCGCCGATCCTCATGTGCATGAAGCAAGGATCACTGCCTCGTCCCTCTTATAGTACACCCCTGCCCTCAGGCCGGCAGGCTCCGGAGAAATCACCCGCCGGGGGCGGGGTGTCTGCAGGGCAGTTTTTTTAGACCTTTCCCAGTCTCTCCATGATCCGGCTTGCCACCTGCCGCACAGGGAGGGCTTCGTCCTGCTGGAGTCCACGGAGGAGGGGGAGCCCCCCGGCACTCACGATATCTTCTGCGTATCCGGCATCGACCAACCAGGAGAGGGCGTTCAGGGCAGGGATACGCACCTCCTCGTCCCTGTCAAGCGCTGCGGCGAGGAGCAGCCGGACACCGCCACCAGAGATGAAAGCCGGTGCGGCAGAGTCCGTGGAAGAGAGGAACTGCACTAGCCGGGAGAGGAGCCTGCGCCGTGTGACACGGTCATTACCCTCGATTGCCTGCTCAAGGCCGCAGAAAACCCAATCGCCATCCCTGGTGCGCGTCATGCCAACAGGATTCCCTGCCGGGAAAAATAAGACTTCCCTTTATGAGGGGGAAAGGCAGAATCAGGTGGGAGGAGATCTCCAATGCTGATTGGGATCATGGGAGACACCCATGACCACATTCCCCACATCAGGAGCGTGGTGGAGATGCTCACCCGCCTGGAGGCTGATGTTGTCCTCCATGCCGGTGACTACATCGCGCCCTTTGTGATCCCGGAACTGGCGAGGATCCCTGCCCCGGTCATCGGTGTATTTGGCAACAATGATGGCGATCGCCCTTTCCTCGAGGCTCGCTGCCGGGAGAGCAAGACAGTCGATATACGGGGATATTTTGTCGAACTCACGTTTGAGGGAGAACGTGTCGCACTCCTCCATGGCCATGAGAGGGACCTCCTCGCATGGTGCAGGGAGAGTGGCAGGTATGACCTCGTGGTCAGTGGCCACACCCATACGGCTTCTGTCTCCCGCAGGGAGTCCACGGTCTGCGTCAACCCGGGGGAAGTCTGCGGGTACCTCACGGGTGTCCCTAGTTTTGCGATTTACCGCACGGGAGAGAGGGACGCTCGGATCCTGACCCTGGAAAAGGGGGGCAGGTGACGTGCCGGGGGAAAGCAGACCACCCCGGAAACGGGATCAGGGGCGCCGGGCAAAGTTTTCGAGCGATTCCTCCATACAGGAGAGGACTCTCCTGACAGTATTTTCCGACAGGCAGTCCCGGCAGAAACCGGAAGCGAGGGTGAGGCGCTCCTGGAACGTGCTTGCGGCCACCGAAAAGCCGGGGGGATAGTCGACCGGGGGGACCATGAAGGCGTGGACCGCCCGGACCCCTCCAAAGTCACCACATTCCTGCGGGATGATACCCGTATTGGAGAAGAAGGGATTCTTGGGGTACCCCATGGTCTCACTTTTCCGCCTCTCCTCCTCCAGGTATTTTCGCACTGCATGAAAGCCGGCGGCACCGAACAGCTCTTCAAGCCGGACTGCTGCCCCTATACCGGCACGGAGCCTTTTTTTTCTTTCCATCACGCCGTGAACCTCTTTCGCGAGGAGGGGGAAGGACCGGGAGAGATTCGCGGAAAGATGTACTTCAAAGGCAACCGAGAGGTTTGCGACCGGTGCGGTGCGGGCACTGGGCACGAGGCGACGGAGGTCAACGGAGGTGAGGACGGGGTAAAGTCCGTCTTCTTCGTGGGGGATCTCCCTTGACACCGCCACGAAAAAACTGGCGAGCAACAGGTCGTTGATGGTCATGCCGCACGCGCGCGAACAGGAACGTATGTCCCGAAAGAGGTCGCGGTCGATGGTCCGGAATTCGTAAGATGGTCTCCTGCACGGCCCCTTCCCGCAGGGAATGCCCCACACGGCAGCCTGGTCGCCGCAGGCCTCTTTTGCTGCATTGACTACCGCTTCCGGGAGGTCAAGAAGGAGGGGAGAAAAGGAGCGGTCCCTTTCATGCCGGCAGGGCGAGAGGAGGCCTGCAGGAAGTACGCCTTCCCTGTAAGCCTGCGCAAGCAGGAAAGCCGCGTACCGGACCCCGTATGCATCAGAAGCAGTATGGTTGACGGAAAGGACGAGGGTGTCCATCTCACCCCGGATCAGCGTGAGATGTACCGGGGGGCCACGGCGGGCATCAAGCTGGCGCACGAGGACACCAGGGAGGACCCCTCCCGGATCGGGGTCGGAAACGCGGGAAAAGAAAGATTCAGGGGGGAGAGGAGGAAGGGCCTCCCAGGAGGGTTTTTCGGATTCAACGAAGCGGCTGCAAAGGACCGGCTCTGCATCCATGACGGCACGCATGGCAACCGGGAGCTTCTCCTCGTCGAGGCGACCGTCCAGGCAGAGGACGAGGTGGAGCATCTGGTTCCAGATCGTCGATAGGAGGTAGTCCCACTGGTCATTGACAGGGGCGGGCAGGGCGATTCCCGGAATTGGAGCTATTTGGTCTTGCATCATCCTCCCTGGTAATGAGAGACCAGGCCGGTCTCGTGCGCTGGGAGAATAGTGTCAGCAGGGGAATGAGTTAAGGGTTGTTCATCGGGAGAGGGAATGAAACCCCCGGGAAAAACCGGTCCCGGTTCTCATGCCTCCCGGGAAGAAACCTGCTATGTCCCCGGCGACCAGCTCCCGACCCGCGGGGGCTGAGCAGGGTTTGTGCCTCACACTCATCCATTGGAATCCATACATGTTCAACAATGTATATATTTATACAAAACGCATTTGAGTGCATGCAAACGAAGATCCTCCTTGACGAAGACCACATGCCCCGTCGATGGTACAACATCCTGGCCGACCTCCCCTCGCCGCTTGACCCTCCCCTCCACCCGGCCACGGGAAAACCTCTCGTCCCGGATGACCTGCGTCCCATCTTTCCCATGGAACTGATCCGCCAGGAGATGAGTGATCGCAAGTTCATCGACATCCCTGCGGACGTGCAGGATGTGTTGCGGCTCTGGAGACCAAGTCCGCTCTTTCGGGCTTATCGGCTTGAGAAGTACCTCAAGACACCTGCCCGTATCTACTACAAGTACGAGGGCGTGAGCCCGCCGGGAAGCCACAAGCCCAATACTGCCGTCCCCCAGGCATACTACAACATGAAGGAAGGCATCGAGCGGATCGCGACAGAGACAGGGGCAGGACAGTGGGGGTCTGCCCTTGCCTTCGCAACCCAGATATTCGGTCTTGCCTGCACGATCTACATGGTCCGTTCCAGTTATGCCCAGAAACCGTACCGCAAGTCAATGATGCAGGTGTGGGGTGCCGAGTGCATCCCGAGCCCCAGCACGAAGACGAAAGCGGGGAAGGCGGTTCTCGAGAAAGACCCCGAGACCACGGGAAGCCTGGGCATTGCAATATCCGAGGCGGTCGAGGATGCTGTAACCCATTCCAACACGAACTATTCCCTGGGGTCGGTCCTGAACCACGTCTGCCTTCACCAGACGGTGATAGGCCAGGAATGCCGGGAACAGCTCGCCGCGGTCGATGAGTACCCGGACGTGGTGATCGGGTGCGTGGGTGGCGGATCGAACTTTGCAGGGATATCCTTCCCCTTTGCGGGGGATAAGCTCAAGGGGACCCACCGGGATATCGACATCATAGCCGTGGAACCGGCATCGTGCCCGACTCTCACGAAGGGTCTCTATACCTACGACTTTGGGGACGTCGCAGGTCTCACACCCCTCCTCAAGATGTTTACCCTCGGGCATGATTTCGTGCCGCCCTCCATCCATGCCGGAGGCCTCCGGTACCACGGAGACTCCCCCATCGTCTCGCGCCTCGTCCACGACGGCGTGATGAGGGCTATCTCTTACCACCAGACTGAAGTCTTTGATGCAGCCCAGGTGTTTGCACGGACGGAAGGGATCATTGTCGCGCCGGAAGCCTCGCATGCTGTGAAGGCTGCCATTGACCAGGCTGCCCGGTGCAGGGAGAGCGGGGAGGAGAAGACAATCCTCTTCAACTGCTCGGGCCACGGGAACTTCGACATGTCTGCCTACGATGCTTATTACGCAGGCCAGCTCGTGGACTACGAGTATCCCGACCAGCTCATCCGGGAGTCCCTCGCCCGTATCCCAAAAGTCGGTGGCCACGACTGAAGAGAAGGGACCATCCGGACCAGGCACCTTTTTTCCCCCTGACGGTGCCTGCACCGATTTATCTTCGGGGGGGGCCAATGACGGGGAAAGAATCATGAGATTTTTCTCCCAACACCTTCCCGGGTATTTTCATGCACACGGTGGGTTTCCTCGTCAATCCTGTGGCCGGCATGGGGGGTGCAGTCGGTCTCAAGGGGACAGACGGCCTCGTGGCAGAGGCAATCAGGCGGGGAGCGCAGCCCCGGGCCCCCCGGAGGGCAGAGGAGACTGCCCGGCTCCTCCGGGGTCTCCCGGCGAGGTTCCTGACCTCTGCAGGGCCGATGGGGGAGGAAGTACTCATCCGGGCCGGGATAGGGGATTACGAGGTCGTCTATACCCCGCCGGGAAGGGAGACAGGTCCGGACGACACGAAAGCCACCTGCAGGGCTTTCCTGGAAAGGGGGGTTGAGCTCATCCTCTTCTGTGGCGGTGACGGGACTGCCCGGGACATCTACTCTGTCGTGGGGGACTCCATACCTCTCCTCGGGATTCCCGCCGGCGTCAAGATGTACTCGGGCGTTTTTGCGGTCACACCGGCAGCCGCAGCAGAGATACTCCGCCAGGGGTGGGGTGCGGGACGCACACTGCATTGCCAGGATGCCGAGGTCGTCGACGTGGACGAAGAGGCATACCGGCAGGGGACCCTGAGCACCCGGATCTTTGGTATCGCACGCACGCCCTACAGGCCCGGCTTTTCCCAGCTCTCCAAGCAGGTCTTTGAAGACCCCGACGAGGAGAGGGCAAAGAAGGAGATTGCCCGGTTCCTGCGGGAGGTCATGGAGGGGACCCCCGACATCCTCTACATCCTCGGACCGGGGGGCACGACCGCGGCCATCGCAGGGGAGCTGGGGATTAAAAAGACAATCCTTGGCTTTGATGCCGTGAAGGCGGGCCGCCTGGAAGGCCTGGACCTGAACGAGGGGGATATCCGGGCGCTCCTTGGACACCATCCCCGTGCGAGGCTGGTCGTGAGCATCCTCGGGGCGCAGGGCGCAGTCCTCGGGCGTGGCACCCAGCAGATCTCGCCGTCCGTCATCCGCACCATCGGGAAGGACAATATCATCGTTGTGGCAACGCCCCACAAGCTCGCAAAGACCCCTTTTGTCTTCATCGATACCGGGGACAGAGAGCTCGACCGCGAGTTCGGAGAGTTCATCACGGTGGTGACCGGCTACCGGGTTGCCCGCCGTGTCAGGGTTGCGGGGAGCGGGGAACCGCACGGCTCTCCTTGAAAAATGGGAAACCCCTACCCCTTGAAAGATCACGTCCGGGAAAGTTTTTTATTGCACAAAGACTTCCCTTCGAAAAGGAGAGGAACCCCCGTGAAAAAGGTCGAGAGGGAGGACGAAAAAGTTGCCCAATCGCGTGTGCATCCCGGCGCCCGGAGGGAAATTGCGACGGGAGACCACGTTGCAGTCCTTTCCAGGGATACCGCTGAACTCGGGGAGGTAACCGACCAGGTCACCCGTCAGTGTGTCCGGGAAGGCTGGGCACTCCTCTATATCTCCCGCTTTCCCGAAAAGAATCCTGCCATAGGGAAGTATGGGGAAAAAGACCTAAAAGATAGAGGCATCAGTCTCCTGTCCCATGGAGACCCAAAGTTCCACCGTATCTTCTCGACCACGGAAACGGTCCGTGCTTATATCAAGGAAAAGGTCAGGGAAGCGCAGGAAATGGGGTACACTGCACTCTGCATCATGAGGGAAGGTATCCACCAACCGACGCTTCGGTCAAGCCAGCGGTTAGTCAGTGATATGGCAGACCTCGCGCCCCTCTTCCTGGAAAGGGACATGCTGATGGTATGTGTCTACAAGCTCGAGGGCATACCCCCGCTGTTCCTCCAGGATATCCTGCGAACCCATCCCCTCGTGATCCTCGATGGCAGGGTGGTCGAAAACCTCTTTTATATTCAAGCCGCTGATGCTCAACGGTACAACCTCCCCTCTCTCGAGGTGCAGCACTGGCTCACCACTCTCCGGGAGCTCTCCCGCACAACAGAAGCATTGAACGAGAACGAGGCCCTCTACCGCGACCTCCTGGAAAATGCAAGTGACCTGATCCAGAGCGTCGACCCTGGGGGAAAGTTCCTCTACGTGAACAGGACCTGGAGGGAGAAACTCGGGTACACCGCCGAAGACCTCCGGACGATCACCCTTTTTGATATCATAGACCCTGTCTCCCTCAGGCACTGCCAGGATCTTTTCACCCGTGTCCTGAAAGGAGAGGATGTCGGGATTTTTAAAACCATTTTCAGGGCAAAATCAGGAAAGAAAGTCTTACTGGAGGGAAGGGTGAATTGTTTCATCCAGGACGGTAAGCCCCAGCACACACGGGGAATATTCCGGGACATCACGGAGCAGGAGCATACCTGAAAAAGGTTCGCGGGAAAAGCCGTCTTTTGAGGATGCACTGTTATGGGATCGGGACGCCCATATTTTGAGCGATGGAGCACGTGAGGAAAGCCTTCGATGCCGTCGCGTCCCGGTACGACCGCCAGAGGAAGTTCATCATTCCTGGTATCGACGACTTCTACGAAGCAGCGGTCTGGGCAGCCGACTGGCCTTCCCCTGACCCCTCCATCCTCGACATAGGGGCAGGCACGGGCCTCCTCTCTGCCCTCCTCCTCACGAGGTATCCCCGGGCATCGCTGGCGCTCCTTGACTTCTCCCTCCCGATGCTCGAGGTGGCACGCGGGCGCTTTGCCCGTCACCCCGGGGTCCATTTTCTCGTGTTGGATTACAGCCGGGAGGATCTCCCCGGGAAGTACGACATCGTGTGTTCGGCCCTCTCCATCCACCACCTGGAGGATATCGCGAAGGAACGGCTGTTCCAGAGAATATACCGGGCATTGAACCCCGGTGGCGTATTCGTCAACGCAGACCAGGTCGCCGCAGAGTCCGGATGGCTGGAGAGGAAAAACCTTGCGTGGTGGGACGCATTCCTCGCCCGCGCCCCCATTGAGAGCGATGAAGTGAAGGCAGCCATTGCCCGGCGGGACACGCTTGACAGGAATGCCCGCCTCTCCGACCAGGTGGGCTGGCTGAAAGGGGCAGGTTTTGCCGACGTGGATATCGTGTACAAGAACAGAACTTTCTGCGTCTTTGTGGGGAGGAGGCCGGCGGAGGACCCCCTCTCCAAGTGACGCGGAATTTTCCGGTTAACTCCTTTTACGTTCCTGCTGCTTGATTAGTTCCGATTTTACTGCCTCTTCATGACCCTTTGGCGAGACGTTCCGAAAGACGGCGGCAATAATCCCATCAGGGTCGATGAGGAAGGTGTCCCGCCGCGTCCCCATGACCTCTTTTCCAAAGATCTTCTTAGGGTGCCAGGACTGGTAGGCCTCGATGACCGAATGGTCCGTATCAGACAGGAGCAGGATCGAGAGGTTGTGCCGGTCGGCAAACCTCTGGTGACTCTCCGGGGGGTCTGTGCTCACGCCGAGGACCTGCGCCCCGAGAGCGGCAAACTCTTCCAGGGCATTGGAAAAGGAGAGGGCCTCGAGTGTGCACCCCGGCGTGTTGTCCCGGGGATAGAAATACAGGACGACCCATTTCCCGCGATATGCGTGGAGACACACGGTGTTTCCAAGGGAGTCCGGCAGGCAGAAAGGTGGTGCCGGGCGGCCGAGCAGGGGGTCAGGATTTTCGGTTACCATGGAAGGATCACACAGGAGGCAGGGGCAGGGGGAAGCATCAACCTGTCGCTTGGTGCTCTGGGATGGAGAATGGGGATGAGGAAACACGAGAAGCCCGGCCGGGAAGAGAAAGAAGTCTTCCTGGCACCCGGGGAGCGCAGGGTCAATGTATAAATATAAGCAATAATGTACATTAACATACATGAACCAGAATGAAAGGATTTCCCTGGTGATGCCGGTGGACTGGGGACTGCCGCCCAAACGGCGGCTCCGAGGACCCGTCCCGGTGTGCTGACGACCAGTGCAGGGTCTGCCACCGGCATTTCGGTACTACAGGAAACCCGGAACGTCCCGCTCCCTGCCGCAGACCCCTTCACCCTCTATTCTGCGCTCGGGAAGGGGTGCGGGTGCATCCTTGAGTCTGTCGAGGGTGTGCCGCGCAGGGCAGTCCGGTCCATAATCGGCCTTGAACCACCCTTGGTCTTTACACTCGGAAAAGATTGCAGATGCACGGGTGACCCGGAACTCGCCGCGAGGATATCTGTTCCCCGGGTGGATAACCCGGTTGAGCAGTTGAAGGCGATCTGCAGGCAGTTCTCCGTTCCCGAAAAAAAGGCGACCAACTTCTCGGGGGGCCTGGTCGGGTACCTCTGTTACGATGCCGTCACACCCCTCACGGGGGGCCTTGTCAAGGCGGGAAGCGATGGGCACGACGGACGGTTCATGCTCTGCACCCGCGGGATCGTCTATGACCACGTGAATTCGACCTGCCTCCTCTTTGATAACCACCTGCTCCTGCAGGAGAGCGGGAGAGAAGAGGCGCGGGAATGTGCTCAAAAGAGGCTCGACCTACTCGAAGAGGCCGTAGCCTCCGTTTGCCCCCGTCCCCTGGAAGGGGAGCATCACCTTCCCGTCGGGGACTTCCCACCGCTTTCATCCAGCCTGTCGCAGGAGGACTACATCGAGGCCGTCCGGAAGGCAAAGGAGTACATACGGGCAGGGGAGATCTTCCAGGTCGTGCTCTCGCGTCGGATCTCGTGCCCCTACCGGGGTGACGCCCTCGCCCTCTACGGGGCACTCAGGGAGATCAATCCCTCCCCCTACCTCTATTACCTCGGGTTCGGGGACGAGGCAGTTGTCGGGTCAAGTCCCGAGATGCTGGTCCGGGTCGAGAACGACGTGGTCCAGACAGTCCCTATCGCCGGTACACGGCCGAGGGGGAAAGACCCGGCAGAAGACAACGCCCTTGCCGCAGACCTCCTCGCCGATCAAAAGGAGAGGGCAGAGCACCTGATGCTCGTCGACCTGGCCCGCAATGACATCGGGAGGGTCGCAGGTTTTGGGTCGGTGCAGGTCCCGGAGTTCATGGAGGTGGAGAAGTTCTCCCACGTGCAGCACATCGTCTCGAGAGTCTGCGGGAGACTCCGGAGCGGGTGCGACCGTTTCGACGCCCTTTCCGCCTGTTTTCCGGCCGGGACGGTGAGCGGGGCACCGAAACTCCGGGCAATGCAGGTCATCGCAAAGCTCGAGGCCCATCCGCGGGGACTCTATGCCGGGGCGGTCGGTTATGCGGACTTGACCGGGATGCTGGAGTTTGCGATTGCCATCAGGACACTCGTTGTCCGGGACGGGCAGGTCGAGTTCTCCACGGGGGCGGGCATCGTTGCAGACTCTGTCCCGGAGAGGGAATTTTTGGAGACCGAGGCAAAGGCCCGTGCCATGGTCGAGGCCATCCGGCGGACGGGGGGAGTATCGTGAAAGTCGTCATCATCGACTGCTTTGACAGCTTCACCTTCAACCTCTACCAGTTGGTGGGGACGCTCGGAGCATCGCCGGTCACGCTGACTTCGGACAGGTCTCTCTCAGAGGTGAGGGCTGAATCTCCCGACCGGGTCATCCTCTCGCCCGGACCGGGGTCGCCCGAGGATTCAGGGGTCTGTCCCGAGGTCGTTTTGGAGTACGCAGGGCGGGTCCCAGTCCTTGGTGTCTGCCTCGGCCACCAGACACTCATTCACACCTTCGGGGGTGAGATCGAGAGGTTAAAAGTCCCTGTCCATGGGAAGACGAGTTCCATTCACCACACGGGGAAGGGGATACTCGCGGGTGTGCGAAGTCCCCTCGTTGCCACGCGGTACCATTCCCTCGCCGCACGGCAGGATACCCTCCCCCCGGAATTCGAGACGACAGCCGTCTCGGAGGACGACGGGTGTATCATGGGGGTCATGCACAGGAAGTATCCCCTCTATGGTCTCCAGTTCCACCCCGAGAGCATCATGACACGGGAAGGGACGCGGATCATGGCAAACTTCCTTTGGATCGGTGGTGCATGATGCAGGACGCGATCAGGGCTCTTACCAGGGGCATCCCTCTCTCGCCGGGTGAGGCACGGGAGGCAATGGGGCTCCTTGCGTCCGGGAAGGCGACGGAAGCCCAGGTGGGGGCTTTTCTTGCTGCCCTCCGTCTCAAGGGAGAGACCCCGGAGGAGATCGCCTCTTTTTGCAGGATCCTCGAGGAGCACGCGATCACAATAGCCCCCCGGGTGAGGGGAATGCTTGTTGACACGTGCGGGACCGGAGGGGACGGGGCATCCACGTTCAACATCAGCACGGCCGCCGCGATCGTTGCCGCCGGTGCCGGCACACCGGTCGTGAAGCACGGGAACCGGGCCGTGAGCAGCAGGTGCGGCTCTGCCGACGTGCTGGAGGCCCTCGGCGTTGCCATCGACCGGTCCCCGGAAGATGTCTGCCGGATCGTCGAGGAGACGGGCATCGGTTTTCTCTTTGCACCCCATTTTCACCCTGCCTTCCGGCACGTCGCCGGTGTCCGCCGCGAGATAGGGTGCTACACTGTCTTCAACATCCTGGGACCACTCCTGAACCCTGCCCGTGCGCCGGCACGCCTGATCGGCGTCTTTTCACCGGCCCTGCTCGGCCCTGTTGCCGAAACACTCCGCCTCCTTGGCGTCGCACGGGGCATCGTGGTCCATGGGTCAGGCCTTGACGAGATCACGGTGACGGGAGAGACCCGCGTGGTGGAAGTGAAGGGCGGGCTGGTGGAGGAGTACACGCTCTCTCCCGCCGATTACGGTATCCCCGAGTATCCCCTCCACGAGATCCAGGGCAGTGACAGGCATGGCAATGTGGCGATCATCCGCGGTATCCTCGGGGGCCGGAGAGGAGCGGCCCGGGACGTGACCGCGATGAACGCAGGGGCGGCCCTGTATGCCGGGGGGCGGGCACGCGACATCGGCGATGGCATCGAGCAGGCCCTCGACGCGATCGACTCCGGCAGGGCTGCCCTGGTGCTTGAAAGGCTTGCTGCGGCATCACGGGAGGGCACATGATCCTCGATGCAATTGTCGCTGCCACGGCCGAGCGGGTAGCCCGTATCCCGAAAGAAATTGAAGACACCTCCCCCGCACCGCGGGCAGGAATGGGTTTTTTGGAAGCGGTGAGGCGACGCGACGGGAAGAATGCGATTATATCAGAGATAAAGCCCGCATCCCCGTCCCGCGGCGTTATCCGGCAAAATTTCGACCCTGTCACATGTGCCCGTTGCATGGTAGATGCAGGGTGTGCTGCCCTCTCTGTCATCACAGAGCCCCGTTTCTTCCACGGCAGCGAGGCATTCATCCCCGCCGTCCGGGGCAGTGTCCCGGTCCCCATTCTCCGGAAAGACTTTATCATCGACTCCCGCCAGATTGCCGAGACGAGGGCGCTCGGGGCAGACGCCGTCCTCCTGATCGCAGCAGTCCTCGGAAGGAACCTCGCTGACTGCGTGGAACTGGCCAAATCCCACTCCCTTGAACCTCTCGTCGAGGTACACACGGAAAAGGACCTTGACCTCGCTCTCTCGTCGGGGACGCGGATGGTCGGGATCAACAACCGGGACCTGCGGGACATGCACATTGACCTCTCTGTCACCCGGCGGCTCGCTCCCCGGGTCAGGGAGGCAGGGTGCAGGGCGGTGTCAGAGAGTGGTTTTCTCTGGCCCTGTGACGTGAGGAGGTTTCGGTACTCGGTGGACGGGTTCCTGATCGGGTCGTCGATCATGGCAGCAAGAGACCCGGGAAAGAGACTGGAGGGATTCATATTCGCGTAAAAATCTGTGGGATCACGTCCCCGGCGGATGCACGCATGGCAGAGGAAGCAGGAGCGGACGCTATCGGCGTGGTGGTCTTCTCGGAGTCTCCCCGCTCGGTGACACCGGAGGCCGCCCAGGAGATATTCTCCTCGGTCGGCCCCTTCATCACCAGGGTCTGTGTCTCAACGACGGGAGCGCAAAGTGACCTTGAGACGATCATTGACTTAAACCCTGACGCCGTCCAGCTCTCGCTGCCCCTCGCGGAGAGGCTGCCTATCCGCACGATTGGAGTTGTCGACTCGCCCGGTCCCCTGCCGCGTCACGTCGATGCCATCGTCGTCGATGCGAGCAGGGGGACTGGCAGGCTCTTTGATGCGGCATTTGCTGGATCGGTCGTGAGGGAGAGCCCGGTCCCGGTCATCCTTGCCGGTGGACTGACGCCTGCAAACGTGGCCGGGGCCGTGCGGCAGGTCCGCCCCTACGGCGTGGACGTTGCGACCGGGGTGGAAGTATACCCCGGCAGGAAGGACGGAAAACTCCTCGAGGCCTTCATCCGGGAGGCAAAGGGGGCATACCATGGGTGACCCGTCCCGGTTCGGGGTTTACGGGGGACGATTCGTGCCGGAGACCCTCATGGCGGCCCTCAAAGAACTGGACCACGCGTTCCGCACGATCGTCCCCGGCGAGAAATTCCAGGCGGAGATGCAGTATTACCTCCACGAGTATGCCGGCCGAAAGACCCCCCTCACCTTCTGCAGAAACCTGTCACGCGACCTCGGGTGCAGAGTATACCTCAAGAGGGAGGACCTCCTCCATTCCGGGGCACACAAGCTGAACAATGCCCTGGGACAGGCACTCCTGGCAAAGATGATGGGAAAGGAGCGTCTCATTGCAGAGACAGGGGCCGGCCAGCACGGCGTTGCGACAGCCATCGCGGGGGCTGCACTCGCCATGCAGGTGGACGTGTACATGGGGGAGGAGGACATCCGGCGCCAGGCCCTCAACGTTGCCCGGATGAAGATGCTCGGTGCAAGGGTTGTTCCGGTCAGTTCCGGCTCTTGCACGCTCAAGGACGCAATCAACGAGGCGCTCCGTGACTGGGTTACCAACGTGGAAACGACCCATTACCTGATAGGGTCGGTCGTCGGCCCGCACCCCTTCCCCACCCTGGTCAGGGACTTCCAGACGGTGATTGGGAACGAGACGCGGGCACAGGTCATGGAGAAAGAGAAAAAACTCCCGGACGCGATCGTTGCGTGCGTGGGAGGGGGATCAAACGCGATTGGGATCTTTACCCCCTTTCTTGGGGAAGAGACACGCCTCTTTGGTGCGGAGGCCGGGGGAGAGGGTCCGGCAGGAAAACACGGGGCAACCCTCTGCAGGGGGCGCCCCGGTATCCTCCACGGGACGTATACCTACCTGATCCAGGACGCATTCGGGCAGGTGCTCGAGTCACACAGCGTCTCGGCCGGCCTCGACTACCCGGGTGTCGGCCCCGAGCACAGCTTCCTCAGGGATGCCGGGAGGGTGTCCTATCACCCGGTCACCGACCAGGAGGCACTGGACGCCTTCCTTTACCTCTCGCGTGCCGAGGGGATCATCCCCGCCCTTGAGTCAGCCCATGCCGTGGCCCTCGCCCGGCACATTGCCCCTGGCCTGGCTGGAGACGACGTCCTTGTGATCAACCTCTCGGGACGGGGGGACAAGGACGTCGCCCAGGTGGCCGAGCTCGTGGGGGATGCCCTGTGATCTCGCGGATAGGGGATGCATTCTCCCACCAAAAAAGGCCCCTCCTCGTGGCATGCCTGGTCGCGGGCGACCCTGACAGGGAGGTCTCGCTTTCCCTGATGCGGGAAGCAGAAAGGTGCGGTGCCGATATCATCGAGGTGGTGATGCCCTATTCCGATCCGGTTGCAGACGGGCCCGTGATGCAGAAAGCGATGCAGAGGGCCCTGCGTGCCGGTATGACCCCCGATGGGCTCTTCTCCCTCCTGCGGGACTTCAGGACGTCGTCCGGGACACCGCTGCTCATCCTCACCTATGCCAACATCGTCGTGCAGCGGGGAATTGGTGCATTTTACCGCGATGCCCGGGCGGCAGGGGCTGACGGCGTTGCCGTTGCCGATGTCCCGCTCGAGGAGGCAGACCCCTTCTGCCGGGCGGCACGCGAATCAGGGATAGACCCGGTTCTCTTCGTCAGCCAGACGACGTCACCCGGACGACTCAGGGAAATAGCAGACCGGGCCAGCGGATTCCTCTACCTGGTGGCGGTCCTGGGGGTGACCGGGGTGCGCGGCAGTCTCAATGCGGGAATAGGGGAGTACCTCGGGAAGGTAAAGGAGGTCTCCCCGCTTCCCGTGGTGCCTGGTTTTGGCATCGGGACGCCCGACCAGATCAGGGAACTTGCCCGGGCGGGTGCAGACGGGGTGATCGTCGGGTCTGCCATTGTCAGCGAGGTTGAACGGACCCTCGGCGACGGTTCCCGCGCCAGGGAAGCGGTGGGTGCAAAGGTTAGGGAACTGGCATCAGCCCTCCGGTGAGGGGCCTGGGCGGGGGAGCTTGCCGAGGGCAGCACAGTAGATCACGAACTCGTCGGTCCCATCGAGGCCGAGGAGATCGGCCATCATGGCGTCATCGAATGCCCCGATGGCGCACGTCCCGCACCCGACCTGGAGAGATGCCAGGTACAGGTTCTGGCAGGCGTGCCCTGCATCAAGGTGGACGAGCCGCCACGCCCTCTCGGCGTACCGCCATGCCATCCGGTAGACGACGCAGCTCCACATGAACGTGACCGCAGCGCTCCGCACGAAGGCCTGGCCGAGGCAGGCGGCCATGACCCTGTCCGCGGTCCCGGGCCGAAGGTCCACGGGGAGGAGCCGGTGGGAAAAAGCAAGGTACCGGTATATACCGGGCTTTATTCCTTCGACCCTGTTGATGAGAAGATAGGTCTCGAAGGCATGGCGCCCTCCTGCCGAGGGCACGTTCCGGAGGGTGTAGTAGGGTTCGACGACCTGGATTATCCCCTGCGTGCACCACAGGAGGTAGGAGATCTCCCCGGCTGTCAGGGGATTTCGAGCGTATTTCCGGACGGACCGCCTCGCCTCAATCGCCCGGCGCAGGTCGAGCGGCGGGACACGGATGGTTTCCGGCGCAGGGAGAGAGATGAACGGGCCTTCAGGAGGAGACGGTTTTTCGAGCGGGGGAGAGGGGAGACCACGGGACTGGTCCGAGGGGGAGAGGTGCTCGTACCGGGTCAGTTCCATGAATGCCTTACCAATGGAATCCATGGTCAGGGAATGGGAAAGGCGGGAAATAAAAGCGACGGGCATGCAGGAGAACCACCGATTCCCGTACCGGTCCAGGGCAGTGGAACGGGAGAGGGGGTAAACCCGTCAGCCCCTCCTCCGGGTAACAGACCCGAAAACCACGAGGCAGAACGCCCCGATGGCGATCCACACCGGGAATGGTATTCCGACCGGCGTGGGAACCGGGTGCGTGTATCCCGGCGGAGTTTCCGCCGGCGTCCGGGCAGCGGGGGATGGCTGGACATTCCGTGTGACCTGGAACCCGGACCCCGTGACCACCTCACCCTGGGCGTTGAGTTCCTCCCACTCGAGGAGGATGGCGTTCCCTCCTGCCAGGGAGGGATCGACTTTTCCCTCCAGGAGAACCCTGACCGCAACGTCCCGCGTCGTCGGGTAGGAGAGGAGGTACCCGTTGATGAAGACCCGTGACACCTCCCGGGAGAAGACGGCGGCCTCTCTCCCGTCCACCGTCACCGTGACCACCCACCGGGGGTCTGTGAGAGTTGTGAAGAGGACGAGAGTGTGGGTCTCTGAAAATGTCGTTGCCCCGGACGGGATGATCTCCACGGAAGCCCTGATAGTCACGTTAACGGGAGAAAGGACGGCTCCTCCGGGTTCCACACGCACATCGCGGGCGACAACAGTCGCAGAGAGGGGACAGACCAGCGATGCTCCGAGCAGGAAGGCGAGGACAATGACCAATGGGCGGAATTGATACATGGAGAGTGGTTATGGTGCCGGTCCAAAAAAAGACAGTACAGTCTTTTACTGCAGAACACCCCAGGATGTACCCGATGGACATCCGGTTCTGCGCCCGTTACAGGGGAGATGGTCACCCGCCGACGAACCGGTTCTGCCGGTCCTGCGACTGCCCCGCCTGCGAGGTGTTGTGGCAGAAGGTGGTCTCTCTTGCGCACTCATGCAAGGGTGATCCTGTGCCCCTGCCACCCACGCGGGCAGTCCTGATCCCTCACCCCTCGAACCCGGCGATGGTGAGGCTGCGGGTCAATGTCACGTGGACGCTGCCCAGGGAGGATTTCCTCCATTTCATCTCGACCGGGAAGGCAGGCATGGGAAGGAAGGGAGACCGGGAAAATCCCTGTTCCTCGCTCAGCATGACCAGACAGGAGCCCTATGTCCAGGCGATCGTGGAGGCACTCGGAGGGTGGGAGATCCCGGAGATTGAGAGGGTCAGGGGAATCCAGAAGGGAGGGTGAACGGGCTTACCCCCGGTGCACCCGGGCTGAGGTCCCCATCTTCCGTCTATTTAAAGGGTTAATGCTACGTTCCACAGCCGCACCATCCATTATCCATAAGGGAGGGTGGTCATGCGGGAATGGATACCTCCACTAGTATCCAGGTATCTCTCCATAACGGAGAGACACCGTTATTTAAAATTTTCGTTCCAGAATACGTCTCCGGCAGTCCCCCCTCTTTTGTGAAACAGGAATCTCACGATCGTCAAAGTACCTTCTTGGAAACCTTTCTTTCCAGCAGTAATTTTATCCATTGTATCACGAAACCCGCTGCCATACAGCCATGGAGATAAGTCCTTCACCGAGCATCCTGATGGAGGTTTGCATTGACAGGCTGTTCTGTAACGGGTGCGGAGTCTGTATCGAGATGTGTTCCATGGGTGTCTTTTCCATGAACAGCAAGACCCAAAGGGCAGAAGTTACCCGGGGGTATCTCTGCATCGGGTGTTTCCAGTGCCGCACATTCTGCCCGACAAAGGCTATTACACCCCGCTGGGTGATGCGGGTCTCCTGAATTGCCAGTGCACAAACAGGAGAGTGAAGCCGAAAAGGAAGAGATATTCATGAGGAAATGGGATAAGTAAAAGTGAAAAGGGAGGGGGGCGCGTGCACGTGAACCTCTCCAAGGGAACGAGCAGGGGGGCATGGACACATGGTAATTCTCACTCTCATGGCTTTTTTCTGCCTCATATGCGCATTCATCACGTTTGGCCTCGGTATATACGTTATCGCCCGGAATCCCCATTCACTCGTCAACAGGCTCTTTCTCCTCTCGATGATCCTGGCAACATACTAGGCACTCGGAGAGTTTTTGATATGGCAGGTGAGGACACCGGAAAATATCGGGTTGTATCTCCGGGTAAGCGCGTTCTGGCCCATTGTCATCGGCGTGTTCTTCCATTTCGTTACTGTCTTCTGCGACCACCCGCTTGCAAGAAAGGAAAATCTGTGGGCCCTTATCCTGGGTGTCTATGCACCGTCCCTTGCAATCTCTCTGATTGGACTCCTGACTGACGACCTGTACAGGGCCATATACCGGGAGAGGTATGGATACGTGTACACACCCGTCACGGGCAGTTACGCCAACCTCCTCTAATCAGGGTATATCCTGGCTCTCATGCTCATCTCCCTCTCCATCGTCTTTGCCTCGTGGCGGTCAGAAAAGCAGGGGAAAGAAGCCTACCAGAAGCGCCTCGTGGGTCTTGGGGTACTCACCATCATTTTTTCCGGAATACTGTCAGCGCTCGTGCTCCCGGCTCTCGGGATATACACACCTAACATGGTCTTCATCGGGATTGCTTTTTTTTCGCTCCTCATGGCAACCGCCATTCACACTCAGGGCCTCTTTGTGCTGACACCCGAGATGGCAATGGCGCAAATCATGGCATTGATCCCGGATGCTATCGTCATCACCGACGGGGAAGGAAAGATCACGAGTGTCAACGGGGCTGCTGCGGGAATCCTTGGTATATCCGGCGGCGACCTTTCCGGCCAGAATATCGGCAATATCATCGGCGGAAAGCAGGGAGCGGATCTCATGGATACAATTTTCCGGCAGGGCAGGGTCATCGATAAGGAAGCCGAAATCGATGGCACCCGAATCAGGTTCATCAGTGTTTCGGGTGTCAGGGTGAACAACCCCGAAGGGGAACCTGCCGGCGTCGTGCTCGTGATCAGGGATATCACAGAGAGGAAGGCCAAGGAATCGGCCCTCCGTATCGCAAACGAGAAGATTTCGCTCCTAACCAGCCTGACACGCCACGATATCAGCAACCTCGTCATGGTGCTTTCGGGGTACCTGGAACTGATGGGAGAGGACTGCGAGCGGTATCTCAAACCTGCAATCAAGACAGTCCAAAAAATATCAGCGTACCTGCAGTTCTCCCGGCAGTACCAGGACATCGGCTCGACCCAGCCCCAGTGGCAGCTGCTTCCCCAGATAGTCACGCGGGCGATCGGGGAGGTACACCCCGAAGGACTGGAGGTCTCGGCCAATGTCCCGGACGTGGAGATCTTTGCGGATGGTCTCTTCTACCGAGTCATTTACGCCCTGATTGATAATACCATCCGGCACGCGGGAAGTGCAACGAGGATATGCATACGCGCTGAAAAAGGGGAGGATAACACGCTGACCATCGTCTTTGAGGACAACGGCAGGGGAATAGAGGAAAAAGACAAGGAACTCATCTTCGAGTACGGATACGGGAATCACACGGGACTCGGCCTTGCCATATCGCGTGATATCCTTGCCCTCACAGGGCTTTCCATCAGGGAAACCGGTGTCCCGGGGAGGGGGGCACGGTTCGAGATACTCGTCCCTCCGCAGGCATGGAAAACGAGGTAACTCACTCTTCCCGCACGACGTAATCGTCCTCGTCTCCGAAGGAAAAGAGGGTATCGATAGTGGTCCCAAGCTCCTTTGCCACACGGTGGGCCAGCCGGAGGGAGGGGTTGTACCGCCCGGACTCGAGGAACACAATCGTCTCCCTCCGGACACCGGCACGCCCGGCAAGCTCCGCCTGGGTCATGCCTCTCTTTGCCCGGAACTCGCGTATCCTGGTCTTCATGGTCTCTCCACCCGGCAGGTCCTTATTACTCCACGTCTCCCCTGCAAAACAAGTCCACCTGGAACACCCCCGCCGGGATGAGGCCTGCGAAGATCAGGAGAATTCCCGCAAAATACATCCCCATAACCCACGCAAGGGTTTTGACTATACTCCCTTTTCTCTCTCTCCATATTGACCACTATTGTTACTAATTTCTAACATATATGATATTTATATAACATTTTGTTATATAAAACTAACTTACTCTCTTCCTCGAGGGTACGAAAGGCGGGGACGAAAGCATGGCGCGCCCCTACCTCTATGAACGCCGCGGGGAGCGGGAAGACTCATGTCCCGGCAGGCACAACATCTTGCCGGGGATGCCAGAAGAACTCTGTTTCAACCGGTTCTGGAGTGAAATCCTGCTCAAGAATACCACGCCACGGCGCTCCGATAACAGGGTAAGGAAGGTATGCAGGGAATTTTATACCATCAGCCCGGGGTACGTCTTTCGGGGTGTACCCATCCAGATACCTGCCCCGATGCTGATGGGAATCGACGAAGAGAACAGGCGGTTGCTGGTTCCCTTCAGGAAACCATGTTACGGCCTCTCCCTCTACGTCATTATGTCGGATGGGTGGGAGATGGAGGAGATACGAAAGGGGCTGTCCGAGTCCTGACCTCTTTTGCCGCGCCGGAAAATGATGGAAAAATGAGGGTCAATGGATAAACCCGGTGGGTTCCGGGGGCAGGATCAAATTGATTTTTCCCACCCCTGGCCCATGTCGATGAGGGGTCTTACCTCAACGACCCGGAAAGTCACGGCAGCTGCCATCATAGCCGCGGCATCCTTTCCTGCAACTTTTCCGATCTGGTCTTTGAGTCTTTCCAGCCCCGGGCCTGACCGGGCGATCTCGCTGACCTCCAGGTAGACCCTGATTCCCTTCCAGTCCATAATCGATCTGCCCGGCTCCATGATCATGTAGACCGCGTGAGGGTTTTCGGAGAGATTGGCCAGGGTCCTGTTATTCCCGAGTCCAATGACAACAGTATTCTCACCGGTCATATGGGCAGAACCAAAGACGGCCACATCAACCTTCCCCTCCCTGCTCGAGGTGGACAGGGTTCCAAGGCGTGGCTGTTTGTTGAAGTATTCGACGAGCCTTGAAGTCACGTGCAAGACCTCCTTTTCTCACCGATATGCCTCTCTTGCCCCCATCAAAAAGGTTTGCGTTCCCCTCCCGGCCGGGATGGGCTGCATGCAATCGCGACAATGGGAAAGTATCATATGGTGTATGGCTCCAACGAATCTCGTGAAAGAGACAGATGATTGACCGGTTATTCAGGAAATATCCGCTTTCCACCTACCTTGCCATTGCTATCTTCTGCATTCTTGTCTTTGCGGTTGCCGGGCTCGTCGTCATCAGTTACGTCTCTATGGAAAGGACACTCTCTGAAAATGCCCGGTCCGTGCAGCTCCAGACCGAGAACAACCTTGTCGCAGTCTTCAAGGCAAAGGAAGAGGGTCTCCGGCTTTTTGAAGAGAGCCTGAACAAGAAGATGGAGACGGCTTTTGTACCGTTTCTCGGGGAATACGAGAGGGCTGGGGGAGACCCCTCCCGCATGGATCTTGCGGCAGTCAAGCACGGGATCGGGGATGAAATGGAGCTCTACGTCATCGATGCCAATGCGACGATTGTTGCGACAACATATCCCCCTGAACTCGGGCTCCGTTTTGGTGACTATGCCCCCTACTTTGCCGAGTACCTGAATAACATCCGCCTCTCGGATGGGTTCTTCCCTGACCGTATCGTGAGTGAAAAATCGACCGGTGCATTGAAGAAGTATGCCTATGTGCCCACGCCGGACCATTCCCACGTCCTGGAACTCGGTCTCCCTGTCACCATGCCGGAGGTCACGACGTTCCGGTACCTTGACAGGGACCTCATCATGGAGGTCGAGAAGGCAAATCCCTACCTGACCGGTGTCAGGGTCTTTGACACGACCCTGCGGGAAAGGAGTAACGATACTTCTGTCGAGGTCAGTGACCCGGCACTCAAAGGCATATTGCAACAGGTCCTTGCAACCCGGAGCAGCATGGACGTGACCGGAAAGGACAGAGGGACCCTCACCCGCTACCTTTTCGTGGACTTGCGGGATACCACGACAGGGTCGGATGTCAGCCGGATCATCGAGCTGAGCTATACAAACCTCCCCATCGCGAAGGCACTGGAGAAGGCACTCGTGTTCCACGTCCTTGTCGGCGTCTTTTTCCTCTCGGGATGCGCCCTCGTGGCTTTCCTCACCCTCAGAAAATTCACCCGTCCCATCGAGAGAATGGTGGGGGACCTCGACCAGATTACCCGCGGGGATCTTGACCATCCCATCACCCCACCGCTGGGAAGGGACCTCCTCCAGTTGCAGGAGAGCACCACCCGCATGGTCATGCAGCTCAAAAAGACACTGGAAGACGTCCAGAAGAGCGAGGAGAACTTCAGGAACCTTGTCCAAGGTGCAAACAGTATTATCATGCGGTGCACGCCGGACGGGAAAATCCTTTACATGAACCCCTTTGGCCTCGACTTTTTTGGGTACGCGGAGAGTGAGATCACCGGAAAAAAGGTCCAGGAAACGGTATATACCCCGCCTGAAGGGCAGGTGACCGGTGCAGAAGGTTTACGGGAAGGTCCTGCCCCTTTCTTTTCCCTTTCAGAGTGTGCAATGCAGAAGCGGAACGGGCAGGAAGTGTGGGTGACCTGGACGCACAGGCCCCTTGAGTACGGGCGGGAGAAACCTCCCGAGGTCCTCTCTATCGGCAATGATATCTCCCGTCTCAAGCAGGCAGAACGGGAGATCCAGGAGCTGAACACCCATCTGGAACAGAAGATAGCCGAGAGGACACGCCAGATCGTCGAGGTCAACAGGAACCTCGAGTCCTTCACCTACTCGGTCTCCCATGACCTCCGTGCACCCCTCCGTGCCATTTCGGGGTACTCGTCCATCCTCCTCTCCGAGCTTGGCGACCTCCCTCCCCGGGAGAAGCGGCACCTTGAGCAGATCCAGCGCAACTCGAACGAGATGGGGGAACTGATCGATGACCTCCTCACCTTCGCACGCCTTGGTGGCCAGGCCCTGAAGAAAAAGGCTCTCGACCCTGCCGAAGTCGTCCGGGAAGTACTTGAGGACTTCCGCGGGGAGATCCAGAAGCGCAATGTCGGCGTGAGGGTCCATGGCATGCCGGCGTGCAGTGCCGACCGGGGCCTCCTCAGGCAGGTCTACTATAACCTGGTGGCAAATGCGATAAAATTCTCCCGGTCACGCGAGAGGCCGCTCGTGGAGATTGGCGCTCTCTCCCAGGGAGGGATACCGGTCTACTACGTCAGGGACAATGGGATTGGGTTTGACATGCGGTACTCTCCAAAACTATTCCGGGTCTTTGAAAGGATTTGTGACACCGAGGAATACGAGGGGACGGGGGTTGGCCTTGCAATCGTGAAACGGATCGTTGAAATGCATGGTGGCAGGGTCTGGGCCGAATCGGAGCCGGATAAGGGTGCTACATTTCTCTTCACGCTCGGGGGAGAAACGGGAGAAAAGAATGAATAACCCTGCCTCTTTCCTGCGCCGTCTCCGGTGGTCACCCTTGCCGCTGTCCTCTCCTTAATCCGTCCTCCCCCGGTTTTTCAGGAAAAAAAGCCCCAGAATTCCTGGTATACAGGCAGTTACAAGGAGAGAAAACGTCCCGGGACCTGCCTTCTGGGTGGGAGTGGGTGTGGAGAGGGGTTGGAGGGCTGCAAAGATCTGGAGATCCTGCCCGCCCATCACGTTTCCAGCGGTTGAAAACGGGGAATAGCCATCCAGCCGTATCTCCACGGTGTAATTCCCGGGAGGGATGTCATTGACAGAGAGCGGTGTCACTCCTGCATACATGGAATTGATAAATACATCTGCGCCGGCGGGGGTGGATGCTATCCCTGCGCTCGCGATTCCCTGGTTGCTTCCGGCAAGTGGCGCCATTACCTGCACAACCTTGCCGGCTTCGACGGACACTGTCTTTGTAAAGTCCAGGTATCCCGGTTTACTGACGACCAGAACGTACTGCCCGGGAGAGAGGTCATCGATGTCAAGGAGGTCGTCAGGAGTCGTGGAACCCCTGTAGTCACCATTGATGAAGACCGCTGCACCGGGGGGTATCGATGCGACGAGGATGTCTCCGGAAGGGGGGCTGACTTCCGGGTCGAGTCGTGCAAAGACCGGGGTGATTGTCCCTCCTGTTACTGTTACCTCCTTTTGCCATGCCACATATCCGGCTTCGGTTATCCTGACCGCGTGTGTTCCCGGTGCGAGGTTCCCGACCACCTGGTTCGTCTTTCCCATGTATCTGTCATCGACATAGAGCGATGCGCCCCGGGGTTCCGAGCCAATCGAGAGGCCACCGGGGTTTGAAACCGGGTCGAGGGTGACGATGACATTCTCGGTCGATCCGGCCGTGACCTTCACGCTCGCATAGCGGGAAAAAAAGCCCTGCCGGGAGATCTTCAAGGAGTGCGTGCCGGGCTCGACACCGGTAAAAGTCCCGGGGGTAAAGAGGGATCTCGCACCCTCGTCGAGGATAGCAGATGCACCGGCAGGCGTAGAGGCTACGTATATGCTGCCTGTCTGATAGAACCCTTTCCCGGTCTCGATCGATGCATGGATGGTCATTGCAGCCATTGCGGTACAGGAGACCACAGCCACCAGGATAACCATTGGAATAAGAATCTTCTGTCTGGACATGTCCTTTTGCTCCCGTGCAGGGATATCCCGGAATGTATAAAAACCCTGCGTGGGATGCAGCCCGAAAAAGGGGGAGGAAGACCTACCCGTCAATACCCGCTTGCATAGTAATACCCGTTCTCCTGCCGGACCGTGACGGGTACACCGTAGAGATCCTGGAGGTTCTTCTCGGTCAGGACATCCTCCTTTTTCCCGTCCATCCTGATTCGCCCCTCCTTCATGAGGATGACGCGGGATATCTCGGGGATGATGTCATGGAGGGAGTGGGTGACCATGATGATCCCGACACCCGACCGGGCGATGTCGCGGATCACTTTCCTGAATGCATGGAGTGCGGTAAGGTCGAGGCTGTTTGTGGGCTCGTCGAGGATGAGTGTGCGGGGACCGTGGACGAGTGCCCTGGCTATCAGGAACCGGCGGGCCTCTCCTGTCGACAGGGTGTCCATCGGGCGCCCGGCGAGCCGATCGATTCCGAGGAAGCGCATGATACTCGCCGCCCGCTCTTCCATCTCCGGGGTTACGTGGTGGTGAAAGAGGCCAATGCTCGAGAAAAACCCCGATATGACCACGTCATGGCCCAGGACGCCCCGCATGTACTGCAGCTGCAGGTCGGGAGAGACCACCCCGAGGGATGACCGGAGGGCAAAAACATCCCAGGCCTCGCGCCCCTGGAAGCGGAATGTGACGTCACCGGCATCATCGAGGACAGGGTAGAGCTCCCGCGTGATTGTCTTGACCAGGGTCGACTTTCCGGAACCATTCGGACCGAGAATGGCGACATGTTCTCCTTCATGGATTGCGAGGCTGATATGGTCAAGGACCCGCTGACCACCCCGCATGACCGTTACATTGGCACATTCGAGGAGGAGTGGACGGGAAGACGAAGTTGTCCGGTACGTGTTCGCTCACCTTTCGGAAGTTCACTGCCGGGGAATGGCCGGTCGTGCCCGCCCCGGTGAAGGGTAATGAGCTATTCTCGTTCCCTGCACATGAGGGTAGTGGCATGTCCTGTCATGCGGAATGGCGTTACCCGGTATTTTTCCGGGGCAGACAGGTAAATACACCTGGCAGAGAAACAATCCTGTCGATGGATGACCAGGTCCCCGTGACCGAACTGGCAGACCGCATGCGCAGGTTCCGTGAGCGGATGGACCGCGTGCACCCTGACTGGGAGATGGCCGTCTTTTTCGGGAAAGTCAACCTGTATTACCTGACGGGAACGATACAGGACGGTATGCTCACCGTACCCAGGGACGGCCAGGAGGAGTTCTGGGTGAGGAGGAGCTATGTGCGCGCATGTGCCGAGTCGTACTTTCCTGTCATCAGGCAGATGGCATCATTCCGCGATGCAAGGAAAGGTATTGCCCGTGTGCCTGGCACGGTCCACATCGAGACGGGAATTGTCCCAGTCGGCCTCTGGGAACTATTCAGGAAACATTTCCCTGTCCGCGCTGCGGCCAGCCTTGATGCCGATGTGGCAATGACAAGGGCGAAAAAGAGCGCCTATGAAATCGCCCTCCTCCGGAGGGCCGGGGAGATCCACAGGCGAGTCCTCGAGGACGATGTCCCCTCCATCCTGCGGGAGGGGATGAGCGAAGCCGCGTTTGCAACCGCAGTCTACGAACGGATGGTCTCCCTCGGCCACCAGGGAATCGTCCGTTTCGGCGGTTTCAATACCGAGATCGAGGTGGGACAGGTGGCATTCGGGGAGAATTCCCTGTACCCGGCGTATTTCAACGGGCCAGGCGGTTGCCACGGGATGGGCCCTGCAGCACCCGTCCTCGGAGACCCGGACCGGAAGCTGAAACCGGGTGATCTCGTTTTCATCGACAATGCCTGCATGGTGGGAGGATACCAGACGGACAAGACCATGAATTACGTCTTTCGTGGCAGCATTCCCCGGAAGGCCGAAGAGATGCATGAAAGGTGTACCGGGATCATGGAGGAGATGGCGTCCATGCTCGTCCCGGGTGCAGTTCCTTCCATGATTTACTCGTCCATCATGGGGAAGCAGGAACCTGATTTCCTGGAACACTTCATGGGGCACGCCAAGCCGAAGGTCCGGTTCCTTGGCCATGGTGTCGGTCTCGTTGTCGATGAACCACCTGTCATTGCCATGGGTTTTGATGAACCACTGGAAGAGGGAATGGCGATTGCTCTCGAACCTAAATACGCAGTAACGGGCATGGGGCTGGTCGGAATCGAGAACACTTACCTCGTCACTCCCCGTGGCGGAAAGAGCATAACAGGCAATCATCCCGGGCTGATCTCCGTTTCCTGACAGCCTCCACAATTCCTTCTCCGGAAAGAAGGGTCCCCGGTTCTGTCCATGTACATGTCGGACCAGTAATTTTTATATAACAATATGTAAAACATATTTGACATATTCCCGGGAAAAAGGAACTCGGGAGGGAAAAACAGGATGATATTTCAGGATACGAAAATTACCCGTCGTTCAAGATGTCTGCTCGTGGCGGTGGTTCTCCTGGTCCTTGCAGGAGCTGCTGCCGCAGCGACGACGGCTGAGAAGGCAGCATCGTACGTAGGGGTGACATCTGTCTCTATCGAACCCGGGGTTTTCATGCAGGACGATACAGGGACAATAGTCGTCGAGGTGAAGAACAGTGGTTCAGACCCGGTATCGATTGCCCGGGCAGAAATCCTCTCCAGCGATATTGAGGTTCTCAATTACCAGACCTACGACTCGGTCGGGACAATCGGGCCGGGAAATACGATGAAGTTCACTTTCCATGTCCGGGCAGGCGTCAGGGACGGTGTCTATTTCCCGATGTTCTATCTGGACTTCACGGATGCAGGAAGCCTGCGCTATCCCTTTGCACTGGAAGTCGAGTCCACACCAGTTTCGGTCAGCGTGGTTGATGCACCGGCTTCCTTCTCACCCGGGACGAAAAACAAGGTCATACTCTCCGTGAACAACCCACGGAAGAATACCGTCAGCAGTGTGACCGTGACGCCAGGCGGAGACGGCATCAGGACCACGCAGGGGAGTACCTTCATCGGAAC
The DNA here is from genome assembly GCA_024518585.1 of Methanolinea sp. Lineage (GTDB taxonomy): Archaea > Halobacteriota > Methanomicrobia > Methanomicrobiales > Methanospirillaceae > Methanolinea_A. Next base: position 54,824 of record JANIHI010000003.1, read on the forward strand.
GCTCGCGGCCGACGAGGCAAAAAGCGTGACCTTTGAGGTCTGGGCCGAGAAGGAGACGGCACTTGCATTCGATGTATCGTATCGGAACGGCCTCAATATCCACCATTCCGTTATCACCATACCGGTTACAATTGGGGGCCGGGAGACCGCAGCCGAACTCGTTGTAAACAACGTGGAGGTGAGCCGGAACGGATTCCTGGTCACGATCAGTGGTGACGTATCAAACGCAGGGCTTGAAGACGCCAAGGCAGTCAAGGTGACTGTAGGGAGCCCCGCAGACCCCACCGACCCGAACCCTGTATATGTGATAGGGTCTCTTGAGCCGGATGACTTCTCCAGTTTCGAGGTCACCTGCACGGTCCGGGGAGATGACCCCGTTCCCCTGGTCATCCAGTACCGCGATTCCGAGGGCATGCTGTTTGAAAAAACGACACCAATCTCGATCCGGGCAAGTGCTGCCAGTTCACCGGGGAGCGGAAACCCGTCAGGAATCTCCCAGGGATCGTCAACGGTCCAGCGCAGACCGGGAGGGTTATTCGGGTTTGGCAACGGTATCGGGAAGATACCCGTGACCGAGATTGTGGTCATTATCGTTGCAGCAGTCCTGGTGATTGTGGCTTGGCGTAAGGGATACCTTGCATCCGCAGCAGAGAAGATCCGGAAGCGCAGGCAGGGATGAAGGACTGTGCCGGGAGATTCGATCATTGAACTGTGCGAGGTGACAAAGGTCTATCCCCTGCCCGCGGGGAACGTCATTGCCCTGGACCGTGTATCGATGACGATCAGCGACGGCGAGTTTGTTGCGATCATGGGACCTTCAGGTTCGGGAAAGACGACGCTCTTAAACCAGCTCGGTTGCCTCGACCGGCCGACTTCAGGGGACCTCTTCATCAGCGACAGGAACACGAGGGAGATGAACGACAGGGAACTGACAAGCCTCCGGTTGAACACGATAGGCTACATCTTCCAGCGTTTCAACCTCCTGCCGCTCCTCTCGGCATACGAGAACGTCGAGTTTCCCTACCTGATGAAGCACAGGAGACCGGATTCTTCTGGTCGCGTTGGAGATCTCCTCGCACAGGTGGGAATAGACAGGGCGATGGCAACCCACAAGCCGCCGGAACTTTCCGGGGGTCAGCAACAGCGGGTGGCCATTGCCCGGGCCCTTGTCAATGACCCGCAGATCCTCCTTTGCGACGAGCCGACCGGGAACCTCGACTCGGTCACAGGGCAGCAGATCATGGAGATGCTGACCGAACTGAACCGGAAGGGAAGAACGATAATAATCGTCACGCACGATCCGGGAGTGGCCCGGTATGCCCAGCGGATCATCAAGGTCCGGGACGGGAGGGTGACATGAAGGATATCATCCTGCAGATCTCTCTCCGGAGCATCCGGATACATTTCCTCCGCTCCGTGCTTGCAGCACTCGGTATCGTGATCGGGGTCGTTGCCATCTCCTCCATGGGGATGATGGGTGCAAACATGACCCTCTCGGTGACCGAGGAACTCTCAAAGATGGCCAACATCGTGGTCATCACGGCGGCATCCGGATCCGGTGGCGGGCCCGGCGGGGGTCCTGGCGGGTTTGGCGGCGCAAGTGACAAAAAGATATCAGAGGAGGAGTTCCGGGATATCCAGAAGATTGCCGAGAAGTACGGCCTCGTATACGTGGTTTACCGGGAATCGGATACCATTAAGGTCGGAGATGTTAAAGGACGATCCACAATTTACGGCCTTGACGAGGACGTCATGCGCCAAATATTCACCCTGTCCGATGGCGTCTTTCCGAAAAGCACCAGTTCTGTTCTCGTTGGGCCCACCCTTGCCGAGCGGTATGACCTCAAGATTGGGAGCCGGATCAAGATCGGGGACGAGGACGAGGGGATAACCAACACTGTGAAGGTTGTCGGCATCCTCGAGGAGAGGGGAATGTCAAACGACATCAACTCTGATATGGCAATAATCGGCAGCGAGAAGCTATTCACGGGAATCTACGGGAACGAGGGGGAATACGACCAGGTCAACCTGATTCTCAACGATATCAACGATTCCCAGAAGGCCCGGGCCGATATCCTCGATAAGATGAACAGGAAAGAGACGACAGTGAACGTACAGGACAGCAGCAGGATGCTCGAGAGCATCACGTCGTCGCTGGGGACGATGACGACCTTCGTGATGGCGATTGCCGGGATCTCCCTCCTCGTTGCCGCGACCTCTATCTTCAACGTGATGATGATGTCTGTCACCGAGCGGGTCAGGGAGATCGGTATCATGCGGAGCATCGGGGCCCAGAAATCGGAAATAAGGCGTATGTTCCTCTACGAGAGCATCGTGCTCGGTGTCGTGGGGGCGACCATCGGGGCAGTCCTCGCGCTGGCAATCGGGTGGGTCGTGGTTTTGGCCATGGTCGGGAGCACCGACTACTTCTTCCTGCCCGAAAGCCTCTGGTACATCCCCTTCGCCATGCTGGTCGGCATCGCGGTCTGCGTTCTCTCGGGAGTCTACCCGGCGTGGAGGGCGGCAGGCCTCGACCCGGTAGAAGCACTCAGGGCAGAATGAAACAAAAGTGTGCATCAACGGAACGGATAGAGCATCGTTCCCGGCAGAAAATGAAGAAAGGACGCGGAAAATCCACGGGGCTGTTCGACCTTTTTTCCCTTGCAAAAACTAAAGCCACCCCGGGGAGATACTATCGCACAGAGACCCGGTTGGAGGCTTCCCCGTGGAATTTATCCCTGCAGTATCTCTCCTCATCCTGATATCCCTTGTCTTCCTCTTCATCGGGCAGAAATTCCGATTACCGAGTGTCGTGAGCTTCCTCGTCATCGGGATGCTGGTCGGGCCGTTTGGCCTTGCGATTATTGTGGACCAGGCATTGATCTCGACCTTCGGGGAGATCGGGATCATCCTGCTCCTCTTCACGATCGGGCTTGAACTCTCCTTCGAGGACATCGCCCGTTTCTGGAAAATCATCCTCGTCGGCGGGTTCATGCAGGTCTGCACAACGATCATCGTCATCGCCTCGATCACGTCGGTCCTCGGTTTTCCCTTCAACGAAGCAGTATTTTTCGGTTTCCTCGTCTCCCTCTCGAGCACGGCCATCGTCATGAGAGTACTGCAGGAGAGAGGGGCCGTCGAGACACTCGAAGGGACGACGCTCCTTGGTATCCTGATATTCCAGGACCTCGCGATCATCCCGATGATCCTCATCACCCCCCTCCTGATAGGAAAGACAGGACCCTCCTTCGAGCACCTCCCCCTCGGGGTCGCAAAAGTCATCCTGATCATCACCGTCATCATCGTCGCGGCGATATGGCTCATTCCCGCACTGCTCGACCGCGTGGCGAGGGAGAGGAACCGGGAACTCTTCCTCTTTACCATCGCCGGGATATGCTTTACCGTCGCGTACCTCACGAACGCAGCAGGCCTCTCGCTCTCGCTCGGAGCATTCATCGCCGGCCTCGTCATCGGGGAGTCTGAGTATTCCCTCGATGCGTTGAGCGATATCCTCCCGTTCCGCGACCTTTTTGCCGGTCTCTTCTTCCTCTCCATCGGGATGCTCCTTGACATGCAGGTGATCCTCACGTACTTCCCCCTCGTCTTCCTCGTCATCGTCACGATCCTTGCGGTCAAGTTCCTGACGGGGTGGCTTTCCGTGGCATCGATGGGACTGCCACCCCGGGTTGCAATCCTTGCAGGTTTTTCCCTCTGCCAGATAGGCGAGTTCTCTTTCGTCCTCGCCAGTTCGGGACTGCAGTCAGAACTCATCTCGATCTCGACTTACCAGATCTTCCTCTCGGGTGCAATCGTCACGATGGCTGCAACCCCCTTCCTCATGGGGGCCGCGCAACCGGTCACAGACATCCTTTTTTGCAGGGAACCGGTCCGGACGGGGGGCAGGGAAAAGCCTGGGGAAGACCCGAGGCTGAAAATATCCGGCCACGTCGTCATTGCAGGGTTCGGGACAGCGGGTGCGGCCGTCGCGAGGGCGGCCGAGATTGCCGGGATGCAGTGCCACGTCATCGACCTCGATCCCGATGCGGCCAGGAGGGAGAAGGAAAAAGGGGTCCTCTTCACCATCGGGGATGCAAAAAAGGTCGAAATCCTCTCCCATGCCGGGATCGGGCGTGCCGCCATCCTCTTTGTGACAGTCCGCCCGGCAAAGCAGGCAGCGATCATCGTCAGGAGGGCCCGGCGGCTCGCTCCCGGGCTTCCCATCGTTGCGCTGGCAGGACCCCCCGACGATATCCCAGTCCTCTCTTCAGCGGGTGCCGACGAGGTGGTCTCCTCCGAGTACGAGGGGGCTCTCCGCCTTTTTGCTAGGGCACTTGCACGGTTTGGCCTCACCGGGGACGAGATCGACCCCCTCCTCTCCCGCATCCGTACTCACACTTACCGGGGGATCTCTCCCCGGTCATCGGAAGGTCTCCCGCAGACAAAGATCGAAAAAAGGTTCGAAGACAACCGCATTTTCAGCGTCACGGTCGGGAAGGGGGCCCGGGCTGGGAAAAAGACGGTCGGTGAGATCGAGGCTCACCTGCCACCCGGGGTCTCACTCGTCGCCATCAGGCGGAAAGGCAGGACCCTTGGAGATGTGTCCGGGGACTTCGTGCTTGAGGAGGGAGATACCCTCCTCTTCTCCGGGCCGCCGGGCAGGGCCGGCGAGCTCGCATTTCTCGTCTCGGGTGAATAAGGAGGAGGGCTCCCGGAGCGTTCAGAAATTCAGTCATTTTTCCCCCCGGGAGCGCCCCCCCGTATCTTCTCCATCACCCGTCCCCAGCTTCCGGTTGCAAGGAAGCTCTCCTCCATTGTATCCACGATGCGGGAAAAGAGACGCATGGGAAAAGCCATCGTGAGGATGTCGGGCGGGACGCAGGGGCGTGCAGAGGGATCGAACATCCCGAGGACAGCCCGGGGCCTCTTTCCCTGCCCCTCGAGCAGGGGGTAGTGGATGATCGAGCTGCACCCTGACCCGAAGGGACAGGTGACGCCGTGGGGATCCGGGCTCTCGAAGTTTGCGAGGGTAAAGAGGCCGGAAAGGGCCTCCCCGCGTGCAAAGAAGATCACGACATCCGGGGAGTCAGCGGCCGTGAGGGTGTCCCACCTCCGGAAAAGGTACTTCCGGTCACCGGCAGGGAGAAATGTCCCGCGGGATGTCAGCTCATCCACGAGTTCCGGTGATTTCTTGTACCTCTCTCCACGCACAGAGCCCGGCTTCCCGGTCGAGAGGAAATACCGGAAGTCCGGGCTCCTCTCCTTTACATAACCGAGGTAATACTGTGCCCCGCTACAGGAGAGGGAGCCAGGGCCGAGGAGGAGGCTTCGGCCTTTCCTGACGCGGGCCAGGTCGCAGACGACACACCGCCACGTCCCTGGTGGCTTTGCTTCCGGGATTCCATAGTCCCGGTTGGAGAGCTCGAACGTTATCGGCAGCTCGCACGAGGGAAAATACCTGTTCCATAGTCCCATGAACCTGTCACGCAGTTCCGGATCCATGGGAGCGGGTTCCCCGGACGGCACATTAAAGTATTCGGAGGGATACCGGCAGATCCCTGGTAGGGGTTTAGTGATTGGCAGGGGGATTCTCCCGGCCGGGATGCGCCATGTCCCTGACGATGCGGCAGTCGGGGCATTCCTCGCACTCGAACTCGAGCGTTGAATGGTGGATGTTGTACCGGGCAAGCCGGTCCTTGATCTCTGACCGTATCGACGCGATGCGTCGGGGGTCTTCCTCGCAGCTGTACACGTGGGCATCAAGGACGTTGATGTGGGAACAGAGGGTCCAGAGGTGCACGTTGTGCACCCCCTCGACCCCCTCGACGCTCGTTATATCCCTTACCACCTGCTCGAAATCCACGTCGCGGGGCGCGAACTGGAGGAGTATCACCATGCAGTCGCGGACCATGAGGAGGGACGTGGAGAGGATGACAAGGACGATGGCAAGGGAGATGAGGGGGTCGGCAAGGACCTGGCCGGTCAGGGCTATCCAGGCAGCGGCACCGACCACGCCAATTGAGGAGAGGGTATCCCCGAGGACATGGATGAACGCGCTCCGGATGTTGAGGTCAGAACTCCCGTGGAGCAGCCAGACAAGGAGGAGGTTGACGGAGAGGCCGGCAAGCCCCACGGCCAGCATGCCGGTGGAATAAACCGGGGCAGGGCTGAAAAACCTCTGCACCGCTTCCCTGGCAATGAGGAAACAGAGCCCGATGAGGACAAGACCGTTGATCAGGGCGACCATCACCTCGATGCGGTGGTACCCGAACGTGCGGCTCCTGGTGGGCAGCGAACGGGCAACGACGACAGCACCGAGGGAGAGGAGGAGGGCCGAGCCGTCGACCAGCATGTGCCCGGCATCGCTTATCAGGGCCAGTGACCCGGTGAGGAACCCTCCGGCAAGTTCCACTCCAAAGAACGCGAACGTGACCAGGACCGCGATTATCAGCGAATTTTCGTGCTGGTGGGCGTGCATGGAAAATCCCTGCGGCAGATACGGTGGGGGATCGGCAGGGGCCTCTCCCCTCCCGGCGCCGGGGGAAGCGGCCACCCCTGCACCACCGGTTCCTACTTTCCCGGGTCTATCCAGCCCATCCGGACGTACCAGTCATACTCGTGGGGCCAGCGGTCCTTGTTCCAGAGGACCAGCTGGCGGAAATAGTCCCGCCTCTGGCGGAGCATCTCCTCCTGGTCGGGGTACGAGATCTCACCCCGGATTGCCTGGACAAGGGTCTTTCCCAGATTCCTGGCATCCTTCCCCGCTCTCCCGAGGGCAGACGGGTCGCCGGCGATTGCGATCCCCACACCCCCGACGGCAATTGCCCCGAGGGCATTGAGAACGTGGTTCATGTATTCAACAATCCTGTCATGGTTACTCCCCCCTGCCGTGCAGACAGAGCATCCGAACTTGCCTGTAAACATCCGGCAGTGGATCGCATCGGCCATCCTGTCAAAGACGGCCTTCATTGGTGCCGGGATTGAGTCGATGTAGTTAGGAGCCCCGAGCACTATCCCGTCCGCTCCCATCATCTTCTCGAAGAGTTCTGGGAAATCGTCTGCCAGGGTGCACTCACCCGTGGCATAGCATGTCCCGCACGCGGTGCAGTACCCGATACGCAGTGAATAGATATCCACAAGATCTGTCTTTGCCCCCTCCCCGCGGGCCCCCTCCAGCACCGCCTCAACCAGGCGGAGAGTGCTGCTTTCCTTACCCCGCGGGCTTGCAATGAGCCCGAGCACCGTCGGGGCCTTCCCTGTCTGCGGCATACAAATTGGAATCAGCGGGCGGGGAGGATAAAACTGCTGGTGAAAGGGGTACAGGGGACGGTTCGCAAAAAACAGGGGAGGATTTTCCCTGGAGAATGCCGGTCACGACCTGAAGAAGAGGACCCTCTTGACATCATCAACCGTCATCCCGTTATCCATTCCCAGACCGTACATGACCTGGACAGCCTTTTCGTCCAGGAAAGACAGTGATGTTGCATTGTTCTCGGGGTAGGCAAAGATGCTGTCCCGGTACCGGAGGGAGTCTCCCTTGAAACCGAGGGTGTAGAGGAGGGCACGAAGGAGGTAATGTGACCTCTGGTCCCCCTCCATCCGGTCGTTGATGTAGATGTCATAGCCCTTGATCTTGGCAAACGTCACACCACCGGAAGAGAACTCCCTGTTCAGCCATCCCACCTCTGAAGCAAGGTCGATTGCCTTCAATCCGTCCGGCGAAAGAAACTTTATCCGTATGTCACCGGACTGGCCCGTTTTTGTATTTTCGAAGAGCCTGTTTGACTGGGAAAGGGCGTTAAACTTCAGGATAAAGGTCTCGATGATCTCCCTGTCAGAGGGACGTCCTGCGTTCAGGGATATTGTCGTCCGCCTGTCGGAGAGCGGGAGACGTTCGAGGAAGATATTTCCACTTCCGAACGCCACGTCGATGAAGTGGAGGTTGATGTCCTCGCTGGAGAGCAGGGTCGGGGAGGGGGTGAAGGCCGCGATGACGGGCGTCTCTGTCACGGTGACCGCCGTATCGGGGAGGGGCGGCAGGGTGGGAACGGGGGTAGCCTCTTGCACTGATGGGGTTACGGCGGGGGAGAGGCATCCCGCGACGGTGAGAGATGCAACGAGAAATATTACCGGAAATGGTAAAAAGACCCGGGAATTCATGAATAAAGTTCCTGTCCGGGAGAGGATAATGGTTGTGATGAGGCACCGGAGAGGGGGTTTTTGCCGTCAGGGAGGAGGAGAGCAGGCCGGGTGACAGAAGGGGGTTTTTCCATGATCAGTGGTATATGCTAGGAGAACCAATAGATATCCCACGGGGATGAGGAAATTGTTCCCAGTGGAGTTGCTGACCTATTAGTAATCATACAAGGACCGACAGAAACGAGGAGATTGTTGTTGACCAGGCGGCACCGGACGGGATGGAAACGATCCGGGTGCGCCTCCCGAAGAAACGCAACAAGGAACAGTTCGCAATCGCCGAGCTGATGCTTGGCTCAAACCATATCCGCGTGCGGTGTATCGACGGCGTCACGCGCATGGGCCGGATCAAGGGCAAGATCAAGAAGAGGGCCTGGATCAGGGAAGGGGATACCCTGATCGTTACTCCCTGGAGCTTCCAGGACGAAAAGTGCGATATATCCTACCGGTACACAAAACCGCAGGTCGACTGGCTTCGGAGAAACCGGTTTCTATAACCTTGTTTTTCCAACGAAACTCTCTTTTTCGTTTTCTCCCTCACGGGAAATTCTTCCGGCATGGAAACGTATCCCCAGAAGGATGAACGGGATGAGGGCATAGCACCACATGCTCCCGGGGGGATCGAAAAAAGAGATTGCAATGGCAAGCGCGATGACCAGGGGGATGATCACCGAGCGGGAGAGGTCCAACGCCTCCCTCGAATCCATTCCCGGTGCCAGCACGCCTTTTTTCCTCACGATATAGACTGCCATACCCGACAGCAGCAGGCTCGATGCGAGGAGGTTCGCGTGGAAGAGGAGGACTGCCTCGAGGACATTGGTATAATCGCCGGAGATCGACGTCGTGAAAGGGATGAGCACGATAGAAAAGAGGAGAAAAATGTTGATCCGGACGAGGGGCCCATCAACACACCTCACATTTTCCAGTATCCGGTGGTGAGAGGCCCAGTAGCCGGCAAGGATGAAGAAGGCGATCACGAAGAGCATAAACTCGGGGAAGAGTGATGCGATCCGGCCCGGCAGGAGAGAGGGTGCCTGGTCCGGGGGGATCTCGGGGACGGTGAGGGAGAGGACGAGGAGTGTCATTGCAATGGCAAAGATGCCGTCACTCAGTGCTTCGAGCCGGGACTTTCCTATCGTCTCCATGGAGATCGTCTCCACACTTTACACAGGGAGATTTGGTGCGTATCAGGTAAAAGGGCTCTCCCGTGCCGGGAGGAATTGGAAAAAAAGCTCGGGGACAGCGGCATCCCGTCAGCGCTGTCCCGATCTGTCTCGCGGCGGTTTCATCAGGACGAGTGCGAGGGTCAACCCGAGGAGTGCGAGGACAAGCACGTAGGGAAAGACGCCCATGTAGGAGCCTGTCGTCGCCTTGATGAACCCTGCCAGTTGCGGACCGGCGATTGCCCCTGCACCGTAGGCGAGGAAGACGATACCGTAGCACCGGGGATAGTCGCAGGTCCCGAAGTACGAGGCGGTCGCCGTCGGGGCGATGGCGAGCCATCCGCCCAGGCAGCCCCAGAGGAGGGCAAAGCCGACGACGTAGACCGGTACGGACGGGGCCTGCCAGAGGGCCACGGAAGCAGTGGCGATGAGGACGAAGGAGACAATTGCCGTGTTCCTGGGAGAGATACGGTCTGTCAATGCCCCAAAGAGCGGTCTTCCCCCTCCATTGAAGATCGCAAAGAATCCGACGAGAAGGGTCGCAAGCCCGGTCTCGATGCCGACTTCCGTCCCGACAGGCTTGGCAATCGAGATAGCCATCAGCCCTGCCAGGCAGCCGATGAAGTAACAGGACCACAGGCCATAGAATGCCGGTGTCCTGACCATGGCAGCACGGTCACATTCGCAGGTCTCCTCCCCTTTTTTCACCGGCGGGGGTGTCCAGCCCGCCGGTCTCCACCCCTGCACGGGGAACCGCAGGGGGAGGGCAAGGAGAAGGATGAGGACGATGAACGCGATCCCAAAGACCCGGAACGTTCCCATGACACCCGCCGTCTCGATCAGGTAACCCGCAACGTTTGCCGTCAGGAATGCCGAGAACCCGAAACCGAGGAGTGTCAGGCCGACAGCCGTCCCCCTCCTGTCCGGGAACCACCGCGCCGCCACCGCGACCGGCACACCGTAGGCGATACCGACGCCGACCCCGCCGATGATGCCATAGACGAGGTAGAGCATCCAGACGGATGTCACGGTCGAGGCGAGCAGCCATCCGGAACCTGTAAGAATCCCGCCGATGACGGTGACCTTCCGGGGCCCGAGCGTCTCGATATACTTCCCCGTCAGGGGCATCGCTATCGCAAAGAAGGCGAGGAATACGGAGAAAGGCATCAGGATCTCGTTAGGGGTGACGGCCTGGCCGAGCATTTCTGCAAAGTATTTCGTGAGGGGCCCGACAAAGACGCTCCACGAGTAGATCGTGCCGAGGCAGAGGTTGATGACGAGCCCGATGGCGACAAGCAGCCAGCGCCCTCTCTCGGCCGGCATGCCCAGGACTTTTTCCGGTTCAGCCATAGGATCAATCCAAAAAAGAGGGAGGGGTTATTCTTCCAGGGTAGAGACATCACCCGGGTCGATTCCCATCTCCTTTGCCTTCAGGACCCGCCTCATGATCTTTCCGGACCGGGTCTTGGGCAGCTTGTCCACGAACTCTATCTCGGAGGGCATCGCGATTGGCCCGATGGTCATCCGGACGTGGTAGATCAGGTCTGTCTTGAGCTTCTCGCTCGGGGAGAAACCCACGCGCAGGATCACGAATGCCTTGATGATGTTGCCCTTCACCGGGTCCGGTTTCCCGATGACGGCGGCTTCAGCGACCGCCTGGTGCGACACGAGGGCACTCTCGACCTCGGCGGTGCCGATGTTGTGGCCGGCGACGATAATGATGTCATCGGCCCTCCCGATGATCATGATGTACTCGTCCGTCTTGCCCTTGACGGCAAGGTCCCCTGCCGTATAGCAGTGGGGGATGGTGTTCCAGTACGTGCGGTACCTCTCATCGTTCTTGTAGACTGTCCGGAGCATGGCGGGCCATGGCTTTCGGATGACGAGGAATCCCCCGTTGCCGGGAGCGACAGGGTTCCCTGCCTTGTCCACAACGTCGGCGACCACACCGGGAATGGCTTTTCCTGCAAATCCCGGGCGCATGGGCTCCCCCACCATCGTGGTAATCATGTGCATGCCCGTCTCTGTCTGCCACCACGTGTCCACGATCGGGCATTTCTGCTTCCCGATGACCCTGTAATACCACTCGAATGCCTCGGGGTTCAGCGGCTCGCCCACCGAACCCAGGATTCGAAGGGACGAGAGGTCGTACTTGTTGGGCCATTCCTCACCGACCTTCATGAACATCCGGATGGCTGTCGGTGCCGTGTAGAAGATGGTGACGCCAAGGTCCTGGATGATCTTCCAGAACGCACCAGGGTCAGGGTAATCAGGCACGACCTCACCGATCACGACGGTTGCCCCGATTGCAAGCGGGCCGTAGACCACGTAGCTGTGCCCGGTGATCCAGCCTGTATCTGCCGTGCACCAGTAGACATCGGTATCCTTGAGGTCAAACACGTGCTGGGTCGTGTAGCCCGTCCCGACCATGTAACCCCCGCAGGTATGGACGATACCCTTGGGAGCCCCCGTCGACCCGCTCGTATAGAGGATGAAGAGGGGGTCCTCGGAGTCCATCACCTCGGGTTCGCAGGTGGAAGGGACACCCTCCATGATCTCGTAGTAATCAACCTCCATCTCCCGGTGCAGTTCGACAGGCTGGTCAATCTCGCGGGAGAGGACGATGACCTTCTCCACGCTGGGTGCGTTGATGATGGCCTCTTCGACGATGGTCTTCAACGGAATGGTCTTGCCGCGGCGGATGGTCACGTCTGCGGTAATTACCAGCTTGGCCTCAGCGTCCTTGATCCGCATGTTGAGGGCGTTGACCCCAAAACCGCCAAAGACAACGCTGTGTATGGCCCCGATGCGGGCACATGCGAGCATGGCGATGATCTGCTCGGGGACGAGGGGCATGTAAATGCAGACCCGGTCGCCTTTCCGAATGCCGAGCCGCTTTAAGCCGTTGGCAAACCGGCAGACCTCGGTGAAGAGCTTCTTGTAGGTGAATATCCTCTCCTCGCCCTCCTCGCCCCGCCAGACGAGGGCTACCTTGTTCCTCCGGTGGTTTGCCACGTGGCGGTCAAGGCAGTTCGCGGTGATGTTGAGCTTGGCGTTGACAAACCACTTGGCATAGGGATAATCCCAGTCCAGGACCCGGTCCCACTTCCGGATCCATTCAAAGTGGTGGGCCTGCTTCTCCCAGAAACCCTCGGGATCTGCGATGAATTCACTGTATGCCTTTTTGTAATCCTTCGTCCATGCGTTCTGCTTGTAGGATGGGTCCGGGACGTAGACTTTCTCGGCCTCGACCAGCGGCACCTCAAACGACTCTGCCATTCTATCGCACCTTTCCGTTTGGACTCATTCGATCAGCCATCGGTGTTTTCTATTCTTTGGGGCAGGAATTATTCTCCCTGCTGTTCCTCTTTTTTTGTCCTCTCTCCCACATAAGGGCGGGTGTTTTGCGTGCTGTTCCCTGGGTGCTTCCACAGACCAGAATTCCATGAATGAACTGTTTATAAAGCAATTTTTCCTGATCCCTCCCCGTGTGTTGATATTTTAATGATTAATCATTATAATTATTAAACCTGATGTTTTGCTGATACAGTCGCTATCTGCCGCGTGAGTCCCGATCGAACCCCGGAGGGGTGGGTGCCGTGCGATGAATGGCACTCCCGGGGAGAAACAAAGGGCTCAATAGTACCCCCTTTTCCCGGAACCCGGGATGCCGGCCGGGACCCTGCATATCGGGAGGAACAGCTGTTTTCTGGAAGAAAGAAGGATTAACATCTGCGAATTAAAAAAGAGATCTATGGATATTGCCATCGTCGGCGCCTCTGGGTATACCGGGGGCGACCTTATCCGCCTGCTCCTTACCCACCCCCACGCCCGCGTGGTGTGTGCCACGTCCCGGAAACTGGCCGGAAAACCTATCGAGTCAGTCCATCCCCACCTGAAAGGACTGATAGACCTCCGTTTTACAAACCCGTCGCCGGACGAGATGGACGCCGATGTCGCCTTCCTGGCCGTACCCCATACGGCGGCCATGGCGTACGTCCGCCCCCTCCTGGCGCGGGGGATGAAGGTCATCGATCTCTCGGCCGATTACCGTCTCCCCCGGGAGGTCTACGAGAAGGTCTATGGCGTGACCCATACGGACTACTTCCCTGCGCCGTACGGGATACCAGAGATACACCGCGACTCGTACCGGAATGCCGATTTCGTGAGCAACCCCGGGTGCTTCCCAACGGGGGCAACTCTTGCTGCGGCACCCCTGGCCCGGTATGCCCACACGGTCATCTACGACTCCAAGACGGGCGTGTCAGGGGCCGGGGACAACCCCTCGGCGACAACGCACTACCCAAACGTTGGAGACAACGTCAACCCCTACAAGTGGACGACCCACCGCCACCTCGCGGAGATGAAGCAGGAACTGGAGGCACTCGGTTCCCGGGCACGGTGCTACTTTACCCCCCACCTCGTCCCCGTGAACCGGGGTATCCTCACGACGGCCCACATCCTCCTTGATACCCCCATGGACCAGGCCGAGGTGGACGAACTCTTTCGGGATTACTACCGCCGGGAGTTCTTCGTCCGCCTCCAGAATCCCGTCCTCGCCGCCGTCAGGGGGACGAACTTCTGCGATATCCGGGCGGAGAGCGAGGGAGAGAGAGTCGTCGTGGTCTCGGCAATCGACAACCTCGGCAAGGGTGCCAGCGGCCAGGCGATCCAGAACATGAACATCATTTGTGGCTTTGACGAGCGCGACGGGCTCGCCCAGGCCGGACTCCTCCCGTGAGGTGAGATACCAATGCGTGTCCGAGACATCATGACAAAGGACCCCGTGACGATCGGGGCCAGGGCCCCCGTGCGGGAGGCTGCAGTCCTCATCAGGGAGCATAAGATAGGCGGGCTGCCGGTCATGGAGGGACAGACCCTCGTCGGCATGATTACCGAGTCAGACATCCTCCGACTCCTGCAGACCGGGAAGATATCTGACGACCTCTGGCTCCCCTCGCCCCTCGAGGTCATCGAGGTCCCCATCAGGGAATTCATCAACTGGGAAAAGACACGGCATGCACTCACCTCGATCGGGAACATTGAGGTGCGGAAGGTGATGAGCCACCCGGCAGTGACGATTGGCGAGGACGCCGATATCGAGGAGGCGGCTTCGCTGATGCTTTCCCGGAAGATCACGCGTCTCCCTGTCGTCCGGGAGGGAAAACTGGTTGGGATCGTGGCCCGGTCGGACATCATCCGTGGCATGGCAAAGCCGGGTGCGTGAATGAGGGGTGCCGGTCTAATGAAGAGTATCTGTGGCGTGGAAGGGGTGGCCGCCTGGGGTGTGAAGGAAGGCAAGTTCGGCCTGGCCCTGATCCGGGCAGAGGGAGAGGCAGCCGGGGTATTTACTTCAAACCTCATGAAGGCGCCCGTGATTCGGCTCATGGAGGAGCGGATCAGGAGGGGAAGGCTTGCTGCGGTGATGGCCAACAGCGGGTGTGCAAACGCCTATACGGGCGAGAGGGGCTACCGGGACGCCGGGGAAATGGCGGCCATCGGTGCAGAATGCCTGGGCGTGTCCCCGGAAGAGGTGGGTGTGGCAAGCACCGGCATCATCGGGAGGTATCTTGACCTCCCCCTGATCCGGGACCAGAGCCGCCGTATTGCACCGCTCCTTGCCCGGAACGAGGAGGCGGAGACGAGGGCGGCCCGGGCCATCATGACGACGGACCTCTCCGAGAAACATGCCCTTGTCAAGAGGGAGACGTTCTCGGTCGGCGGCATCACGAAGGGCTCGGGCATGATCGCCCCTAATATGGGGACGATGCTTGCATTCATCTACACGGATGCAGAGGTCCCTGCGCCCCAGCTCCGCGATGCCCTGCGGTCGGCTGCACGCCGCACGTTCAACAGGGTCGTCGTCGACGGGGACATGAGCACAAACGACATCGCGCTCTGCACGGCGACCGGGATGGCCGGGAAAGTGCCCCTGCCGGAATTCTCGCGGGCGCTCGAGGAGTGCTGCAGGCATCTTGCCGTCCAGATCGCGATGGACGGGGAAGGGGCGACAAAACTCCTGGAAGTGACGGTCAGGGGCGCCACGAGCGAGGAGGCTGCAGCAACGGTTGCCCGGACCATCGTCTCCTCCCCGCTTGTCAAGACCGCGGTCTACGGGGCCGACCCGAACTGGGGGAGGGTGATCGCTGCCGCGGGAAGGGCAGGCGTGGAGTTTGACCCGGAGAACGTCGACCTCTGGATGGGGGACGGGAAGGAGTCGGTCCCGCTCGTCAAGGGGGGAGAGATCGTCGTAGACCTCGCCCGGGCCAAGTCCCTCATGCAGGGGAAAAAGGTCGTCTTCGTCCTTGACCTCGGTTCCGGGAAGGACGAGGCAACGGCATGGGGCTGCGACCTTACCGAGAAGTACGTGGAGATCAACGGGAGGTACACGACATGAAGCGGGAAGACGTCCTGATGGAGGCCCTGCCCTACATCCAGAAGTTCCACGGAAAGACGATGGTGATCAAGCTCGGGGGGCACGCGATGGTCGATCCCGCAATCCTCGAGATGGCGATCAGGGACGCGGTCCTCCTCCAGCTGGTCGGGGTCCGGCTTGTCCTTGTCCATGGCGGGGGGCCCGAGATCACGGAGAAGATGAAGGTGATGGGCAAGGAGCCGCGTTTCGTCTCAGGCCTTCGCATCACCGATGAGGAGACCCTCGAGATCGCCCAGATGGTCCTCGTGGGCAAGATCAACAGCAACATCGTCTCGCTGATCGCAAAGAGCGGCGGGAAGGGGATCGGGCTCTCCGGGAACGACGGGAGCCTGATCATCGCCCGGAAGATGGTCCCCAGGCGCGTTCGGGTGGAGGGAGAGGAGCACGAAGTCGACCTCGGGCACGTGGGGGAGATCGAGGAGATAAACCCCGCAGTCCTCCATACCCTCCTCGACAGCGGGTACATCCCGGTCATCGCACCGATTGCCATTGACCGGGGGGGGCAGAGCCTGAACATCAACGCAGACACCGCCGCGGGCGAGATCGCAATCGCTCTGCAGGCCTACAAGCTCATCAACATGACCGACGTCGATGGGATCATGGATGGAGAGAGGAAGCACGTCTTCCGCCGGCTGGAAATCGGGGATGCCGAGGACCTGATGGAAAAGGGGGTCGTGTCCGAGGGGATGATCCCGAAAGTGGCATCCATCGTGCGGGCGGTCAACAACGGCGTCTCGTTTGGGCACGTGATCAACGGGAACATTCCCCACAACCTCCTCCTGGAGATGTTCACGGACGAGGGTGTCGGGACGATGATCTCCGGCCACGAGTAGAAAGATATCTCCCTCCCCTCCCTTGTGGAGGGGGACCATCTTCCCCTTCCTGTGTAATTCTATTCAGGGGAGGTTCCCGTCCCCCTGGCACTCCCTCTGTTTCTCCTCGCTCATCTCGATGAGCAGGGCAAAGACCTTCTGGACAGAGACGGGGTTGATGCTCTTTTCCACGGCATAGTTGAAGGCGTGCTCGAGGACATCGTGGGTCCGCTCCGCGTCGTGGACGGGGAGGCCTTCTGCCATCTTGATGTGGGCCATGCGGGCTGCTAGCTGCTGCCTCTTTGCAATCAGGTCAATTATCTGTTCATCAATCCTGTCGATCTCGGTCCTGAGTGCGTCGATGGGCATACACTTTACCTACGGGGAGTGGGGAGATTTAAAGGTGGTGGACCCGGCCCCGCTCCAAAGGGCATAAGGCCTGCAAGCGCCAACCATGGTACCGGAAGAAACATGCTTGAGCGAATCACACGCCGGGAGAGGTCTGACCTCCTGATCGCGTGGCTGGCCATCTCCATCGCCTTCTCCCTGGTCTTCATCAGGGGAGGGGTAACACTGGAACTCTTCCTCGTCTTCCTCCTCGTCTCCATGGTCACCGTGGGCATCGGGTTCATCCTCCACGAGATGGCCCACAAGTTCACGGCGATGAAGTACGGGTTCTGGGCTGAGTTCCAGAAGGACAACCTCATGCTGCTCGTTGCAGTCGCCATGGCAGCCCTCGTCGGGGTGGTGTTTGCCGCTCCCGGTGCCACCCTCATCTACGGAACCTATATTTCGCGGGAACAGAACGGCAAGATCTCAGCGGCCGGACCCGCGGTCAACCTCGCGTTATGCGGGATATTCGCCCTCCTCCTCTGGGCCTCCGGGACGGTCTTTCTGCCATTCCTCTCGCGGAACCTGCTCTCCCTCATCGGGATGGTAGGGCTCCAGGTGAATGCCATGATTGCCGCGTTCAACATGCTGCCCGTCAGCGTTCTCGATGGAAAGAAGATCCTTGCCTGGAACCCGGTGGTCTTTGCCATCATGATCGTCGCGGCGTTCGGAATACTGCTGGCCTCCTATTTCCCGGCCATCCTCTGAATTTTTCGGGCCAGGTTCAAAAAAAAAACGCAAGCATTAAATAAAAATACAAATAAACTTGCTATAAATAAAATTAAATTGAATAGGTGATTGTTCATGCACATCATGGAAGGTTTCCTGCCCCTGGAATGGGCGGCGTTCTGGTGGGCCGTCGCCATCCCCTGCCTTGTATTTGGCATCTACCAGCTGCGGCGCACCCTCTCTGCCGACAGGGAGGCGCTCCCGCTCCTCGGGGTGACGGGGGGCTTCATCTTCATCCTCTCGTCCCTCAAGCTCCCCTCCGTGACCGGGAGCTGTTCCCACCCGACCGGCACGGGCCTCTCGGCGGTCTGTTTCGGACCCTTCGTCACGTCCGTCGTCTGTGCCATCGTCCTCCTCTTCCAGAGCCTCTTCCTTGCGCACGGCGGACTGTCGACCCTCGGTGCCAACATCGTCTCGATGGGGGTCGTTGGTCCCTTCGCCGGGTGGGTGGTCTACCGGGCCCTGCGGGATACCCGGGTCTCTCTCCCCCTCACGATCTTCCTCTCCTGTGCAATCGCGGACCTGCTGACCTACGTTGTCACATCGCTCGAGCTCGCCCTCGCCTATCCCGCCGGGGTGGGAGGGGTCGTCTCCTCCTTTGTCCTCTTCCTGGGCATCTTTGCGATCACCCAGGTCCCCCTCGCGATCGTGGAGGGAATCGTGCTTGCCCTGGTCTTCAAGTACATCGTCTCCCTCAAGCCGGAGATCCTTGTCCGCCTCCGGGTGTTTCCCGAGGAGAAGATCCGGGCCGCAGGGGGTGGTGTGCAATGAAGAAAGGGTATACCCTTGAAATACTCGCCGTCGTGGCAGTCGTAGCGTTCTGTGGCATATTTCTCTACACGAGTACGCTCGGAGGAAACGCAGAGTTTTCCGGCTCGGACACGGTCGGGTCAGAAAGGGTCAGCGAGTTATCAGGAATCCCCCTCGAGGAGTTCCACCCCCTCATCCCCCAGTGGGAACCCCCGAGCGGAGAGGTCGAGTCCGGCCTCTTTGCCCTGCAGGCAGCAATCGGGGGGATCGTCGTCGGGTGGGTGTTTGGGTACTGGAAAGGCCAGGCTGCCGGGAACCGGTGAAAGGACCCCCTCCGCTCCACCATGTACGAAGAACTCCTCGAGGATATTGCCCATAAGAGTGCCCTGCGGGAGACACATACAGGCGTCAAGATCGTGACCGGTGCCGGGGCGATCATCCTCTGCCTCCTCTCCCCCGGGTTCCTCGCACCCCTCCTCGTCGCGGCCGTCCTCCTCATGGCGCTCGTCTTCCTTGCCCGGGTCGATGTCTCGACATTGGGCCACGTGTATGCAGCACCTGCACTCTTCGCGGTGTTTAGCGTATCCGCCATCGTCCTTGTCGCCGGGGGAGGTGAGACCTTCTGGCAGTGGCAACCGGCCCCGTGGTTTTCCCTCTCGGTCTCCCGTGCCGGCATAAACCAGGGAGTGCTGGTCTTCGCCCGTTTCATCGGGGGGACGACGGGGCTCGTCTTCATCGCCCTGACAACCCCGATGACCGACCTCTTTTCCGTGATGAGGCGTCTCCGCGTGCCGGATGAGGTCATTGACCTCGCCATGATCATCTACCGGACGATATTCATGGTCATGGCCCATGTCGTGCAGGTCTACGGGGCCCAGGTCATGCGCCTGGGTTACAGCACATTCCGGGAGTCCCTCCACTCCTTTGCCAGGCTGTGCGGGGCGGTCTTCATCTCGAGCTGGGAAGCAGGCGAAGACCTCATCAGGGCCATGGAGGCACGGTGCTATGCGGGGAAGTTTGCGGTCCTCGGGAAAGACCGGCCGGCAGACCCCCTCTCCCTGGCGGCAGTGGCTACCTTCTTCGTTCTCACCGGCGCCGTGGCGGTAACCACTGCAGACGTCACGCTCTTCTAGGAGGCATCCACACATGGGACCGGTCATCCTCGAGGCCAGGGACATCTGGTACAGGTACCCGAGGGGAATGGATGCGATCAGGGGGATCAGCTTCCACATCCGGAGGGGGGAGAAGGTCGCATTCGTCGGCCCCAACGGTGCCGGGAAGTCTACGCTCCTCCTGATGTTCAACGGGATGATAAGGCCGGACGGCGGTGTCATCCTTTTTGATAACAAGCCCATCCAGTACGACAGGGCATCTCTTCGGGACCTGCGCAGGAAAGTGGGGTTCGTGATGCAGAACCCCGACCGCCAGATCATCGCGCCGACGGTCTACCAGGACGTTGCCTTCGGCCCGGTCAACCTCGGTTTCAGCGCGGAGGAAGTCCAGGCCGCAGTCGGGAGATCACTTGCCCAGGTCGGTCTCTCGGGCTTTGAGAGGCGACCGCCCCACCAGCTCTCGGGGGGAGAGAAAAAGAGGGTTGCCCTTGCCGGTGTCCTTGCCATGGATCCTGACGTCCTCGTCCTCGACGAGCCCACGACGGGTCTTGACCCCTCCGGTTCCGAGGACATCATGGAGCTCCTCGAGGAGCTCTCCCACCAGGGGAAGACGGTGATCATCTCCACCCACGACATCGAGCTCGCCTACCCCTGGGCTGACAGGGCGGTCCTCCTGACGAATGGCACAATCCTCCAGGAGGACGTGCCGGACGTCGCATTCGGCGACCCGGACTTGATAAAGCTTGCCCGTCTCTCCATGCCCACCCTCCTTGAGCTCTACATGGAGCTGAAAAAGCGGGGTTTTTCTCTCCCGGAACGCAAGCCCCGAACCGTCCTCGACATGCTCAACGTCATCGACCGGGCATTCCGGAACAGGCCCTGCTACACGGAGCCGGGCCGGATCACCGTGTACGATGTGGACGCCCCCTGCGGGCTCTCGCTCGCGGACTGGAAGGCGGGCCACGCGGGTGTCGCCATCGGGGCGATGGGGACGAGGGCCAAGCAGAGGGCTGCAGAGGAGAACATACCCCTCGATTTCACGTACGGTGTCATCGACAAGTGCATCCTCAAGGCCCTCCTCGGGGAGGACAGCCTGATTGTCACGACCGGGAGCATGGTCGGAAGGGTCCAGGAGAGGGTCCGCGAGTTTGGCAGGGAGAACAGGATCGAGATTCCGGTCAATATAGCAGGGGAGGAGTAAAATTCAGAAAGGGGAATGATTTCGGGGCAGGAGGCCGTTTTCGTATCATCATGAGTCTCCTTTCAGCTTCCTGATCACCCCAACGACCGAGAGGCCTTTTTTCCGGGCCTCTGCCAGTGCGGTCGGGTGCCCCTGGATCCCCCCATACTGGTCCATGTTATTGGCAATGATGTTGTCATAGTATTCGAAACCGAGGGTGTTGAAAAATGCGGTCACAGCAGGGAATGCCGCATCGAACACGTTGTCCCAGGAGAGGCCGGCCGTCGAGATGAAGATGCCCTTGTGTCTCCTGACGTGGTCATCAGAAAAGTACATCGTCTTTAGGATGAACTTCCTTGCCCACAGGAACTGGGCCCTGTCTATCAGCCCCTTCAACTCGGCCGTTATCCCCATGCTGTAAATGGGCGATGCGACGGCCAGGCAGTCTGAAGAGAGGATGCGGTCAAAGAGGGGGATCGCATCGTCCCGGACGATACATTCCCCTGTCTTGTGGCAGGCGTTACACCCTCGGCAGGGGGTGTAGGAAAGGTCCTTGAGGACGACTTTTTCGACGTCTCCTCCCCCTTCCTCTGCACCCGCCAAAAAGGCGTCAAGGAGTCGCTCCGTGTTCCCGTGCCGGTGCGGGCTCCCCGAAAGACCGATCACCCGGACGGGCATGTCACTCTCCCCGTCTCTTCCGGAGTTCTCCCACAACGTCCCGCCCCAGCTGCCCGGCATCCCGCTCCGCGGTCGGGTGGGAGAGGATGGCACCCTTCTCGTCAACGCCGTTGACCATCAGGTAACGGATGTCCCGGTCGGGAATATCAACGACGTGGAAGAAACACTTCACCGACGGGACGGCACCGTCAAACACGTGGTCCCATTTCTGACCGGCCGTAGAGAGGAAGACCCCCATCCGCGTCCCCTTCCGCTCGGGGGGGACGATCGGGAGTTTCAGGACGTATTTCCTCGACCTGAAGACCTGGAACCGGTCGATCAGGGCCTTTGCCTGGGCGCAGATTCCCATGCAGTAGATCGGGGCAGAGAGGATGATGCAGTCGGCATCGATGATCCTGTCGTGCAGGTAGTCCATCCCGTCGCGCTGGACGCACTTGTTCAGTTTCTCGCAGGCGTTGCATCCCCTGCACGGGTTCACATTTGCCTCTGTGAGGGCGACTTTCTCGATGGCAACCCCTCCCTCCTGCTCCATGGCAGAGATGACCCAGTCAAGCAGCGTTTCTGAGTTTCCGCCCCGCCGCGGGCTGCCGGCAAAGGCAAGGACCTTTATCTCCATCACTGACCCTCTTTGGTCCCGGAGCTGAAAAAATGTTGGAATCGACAAGGTGTTAGAATCGACAGGGTGTTGAAACCGACAGGGATGGCAGCAGGAAAAGGGGGAGGGGGAGGATCAGATCTTCCTGAAGCAGAGGTACCAGTCCTTGCACTCGTACCCCTCTGAGAGGCGCCGGTCCATCTCTTCCTTGTTCTTTGGTGCGGGGACAACGACCTTGTCTCCCGGCTGCCAGTTTGCGGGGGTCGCAACCCCGTACTTGTCGGTGGTCTGGAGGGACTTTACCAGGCGGACGATCTCGGGCATGTACCGCCCGGCCGTGAGCGGGTAGTAGATCATGGCCCTGAGGATCCCCTTGTCGTCGATGAAGAAGACTGCCCGGATTGCCGCCGTGCTGCTCTGGCCGGGGTGGATCATCCCGTACTTCCGTGCAACCTTCATGTCGAGGTCCGCGATGATAGGGAACGGGATGTCGACTCCCATCTTCTCCTTGATATTTCGGATCCACGCGAGGTGGGAGTAAACCGAATCGATGGAAAGTCCCATCAGCTGGACGTTGAGGGCTTTCAATTCCTCGGCAATCGCGGAGAAGGCCATGAACTCCGTGGTGCACACCGGGGTGAAATCTGCCGGGTGCGAGAAGAGGACAAGCCATTTCCCCTTGAAGTCAGAGAGCCTGACCGTTCCATGCGTGGTGAGGGCCTCAAAGTCAGGGGCCGGCTCGCCAAGGATTGGCATTGACCCGGTTTCGCCGCACATTCCGCCTCACTCCGGCATGAGCTCGTCGAGCTGTGCCTTTCCGTACACGTAGGCAGGCATGCCTGCAAGGAGGAAGGCGACCCGCAGGGCTTCCTCGACCTCTTTCTTGGAGATCCCCAGGTTCTTTGCCCCGGCAAGCTGTGCCCTCGTCGCATGCTGGTCACGCAGGGACGCCGCGATTGCGATCGCGATCAGCTTCTTCGTCTTCCGCGTCAGGGCACCATCGTCCCAGATGTGACCTTCCAGCTTCATCACCATCTCGTACATCTGGGGGTCCTTTTCTGCCAGTTCCTTGAAGAACTTCGGGACCTTGCCGATCATCCTTTCCAGGTCTTTTGTGTCCTTTACCATGGGACCATCACTTCACGAGTTTCATCGGCTGGCCACAGCAGACAAGCTCTCCGCCGCCGACTTCCTTGACCACAACAACGTTTCCGCAGATCTCGCATTCAAAGACCTGCCCTTCCTTTGTCACGTTTACCATTTGCTTCTCATCTCCGTCATCTCTTCCCTGGTCTCCCGGTACCTTTCCGCTCCCGCAGACATGGTTCCCGGGGGTTATTTCCTGCCCTGGTGGGGCATTTCCTCTTGCGTTACACCCCCTGGGTGCTGAAGAGGTAAAAAAATGGGGGTTAAATGTTACTCTTTCCGCGCTTGGGCGGGTTCATCGCATCCTCCGGGGTCTTGATGTCCGGGCGGATGTGGGTCATCGGGAAACACTGGTACTCTTCACAGGCACACTGGGGGCATTTTCTCAGATCCTGTTCTGCCTTGTCGAGCACGAACTCACGCCCGCAGTCAAGGCAGACATACTTGCCGGGACCGACTTTCTGCCCGGCTTTCACGTTCTCGGTCAGATCTATCACCACGGAACTACATAGTAGCAGACATTATTTATCACTTTTGTTCTTGCCCCTCTAATCGCGAAATATCGCATTTTATGGAAAGATTTGGCAGTTCCTTATTTCCCCTCCCCGCACCCACTGGGATTATGTAGGGAGGCGTTCCATCTCGTTCCATGGGATTCCGGATCGTGGGGGTGCTCGGCAGCCCCTTGGCCGGCGGAAACACGGCAAAGCTGCTCGAAAGGGCACTTGCAGGTGCCCGGGACGCCGGGTGCGAGGTCGAACGGATCGACGTGTATGACCTTACGTTCCGTCCGTGCAGGGAGATCTTCTACTGTCGCGAACACGAGACCTGCGCCATGAAGGACGACATGATCCCCGTGTACAGGGAGTTCGCGGAACTGGACAGCCTCATCGTGGCGACACCCGTCATGACCATGGGGATTCCGGGAGCGTTGAAATCCTTCATGGACCGGTTCCAGGTCTTCTTCATGGCCAAGTACATGAGGAAAAAACCCCTCGTCCCGGAGGAGAAGAGGGCCCATCGCCGCGGCCTTTACATCGGTATATCGGGGATGGCAGTCCCGTACGTCTTTGACGGTGCAAAGCTCACGATGAAGGCCTTCTTCTCCATAATCGACGTGGAATACTGGGACGAGCTGCTGACGAATGACATGGACACGATACGCGACATCTCCACCCGCCCCGACATCCTCGACGCGGCCTACCGGAAAGGCTTTCGCCTCGGGGAACTCCTCCACCAGGAAGGCCCCTGAATCAGAGCAGGCCCTTCTCCCGGAGGCTCGTGTACCCTGACCGGGCCACGATCACGTGGTCGAGGAGCCTGATCCCGAGGATCTCCCCTGCCTCCTTCAGCTGCCTCGTTATGGAAAGGTCCTGCTGGCTCGGCTCCAGGGACCCGGAGGGGTGGTTGTGGACACAGACAACTGCCGCAGCCCGGTCCGTGACTGCATCGGCGTATACTTCGCGGGGGTGGACGAGGCTGTGGTTCAGGAGACCGACGGTGATGGTCCTCCTCTCGATCACTTCGTGGGCACCATTGAGGGTGATACACACGAAATGTTCCTGGTTCTTCCCGTTGAGATCTGCAACCAGGGGGAGGATATCGGCAGGGCACTGGACGCGTGTCCGCGACCCCTCCTCATTGCGCAGGTACCGCCGTGCGAGCTCGAGCGATGCGAGTATCTGCGAGGCCTTGCTCTGCCCGACCCCCGGGAGTCTGACCAGGTCGTCGTACGAGATATCTCCCCCCCGCTGCGAAAAGAGGCGTGCGATATCCTTTGCCAGCGAGAAGACGTCCCGGTCCGGCGTCCCGTGGCCGATGATCGCGGCGATCAGTTCGTTGTCCGAGAGGGCCCGGGCGCCCTTGTGGGCAATCTTTTCCCGTGGCCGGTCACAGCTGGCAAGCTCGCGCATCCGCTTCATGGAATCGTGGAAAGAACGGTGGGAGCCTGACGATAAAAAAGGGGATGGTTCATCCCCCGTGGATCCCGGCCATGTAACCCGGTTTTTCTCTTCACCCGGTCATCACGTGGCACCATGACCACTGGCCCACCCCTCCCTGGCCCCACCGGGATGGATATGTTTTTACACCGCCCCTCCCGATGTATGACCATGGCAACGATGGAAAATGCAATGGAGGCTTTTGCAGGCGAATCGCAGGCAAACCGCAAGTATGCTGCATTCGCCGAGCAGGCCGAGTCGGAAGGGTTCAGGAATATCGCACGCCTCTTCCGGGCTGCATCCGAGGCCGAGGCGATCCATGCAAAGAAGCTCCTCAAGGCGATGGGAAAGATCCATTCCACGAAGGAGAACCTTGCCGGCGCCATCTCGGGGGAGACCCACGAATATACCGAGATGTACCCCGGATTCCTTAAGCAGGCCGAGGCCGAGAAGAAGAGTGATGTTGCCCTCGTCTTCACCTACGCGATGAAAGCCGAGGAGGTGCACGCCACACTGTACAGGGAGGCCCAGAACAACCTCAACCATGGCCAGGACATGTCGAACCGGACGGTTTACCTCTGCCCCGTTTGTGGGAACATCTTCCTTGGCAACGCCCCGGAGAAGTGCCCTATCTGCATGGCAGTGCGCAAGGTCTTCAAGACAGTGGAGTAACCCAAAACCTAATTTTTCCCTGTGCCCGCTCTCCGGATACCCGGGACCCGGGGAAGACCCGGATCCCGGTGTGACACCTTTATTAGCCATTCCATTCAAACCCCCCAGACATGCCCAGGGTGACTGTCTATTACACCCAGAACTGCCCCTATTGCCGCATGGCAAAGGCGTACCTGGAACGACACGGCGTCGACTACATGGCGATCGACGTTGGTTCCGACCGGGAACAGGCCAAAAAGATGGTCGAGCTCTCGGGGCAGTACGGTGTTCCGGTCATCACCGTTGATGACGAGGTCATCATCGGCTTTGATGCCCAGAGGTTGAACGAACTCTTTGGTACCGCAAAGGGAGAGGACGTCACCGACGTCCTCATCATCGGTGCCGGGCCCGCAGGACTGACCGCCGCGGTCTACTGCTCGCGCAAGATGCTGAAAACAACAGTCGTCTCTGAGAACATCGGGGGGCAGGCCCTGGAGAGCTGGGCCATCGAGAATTACATGGGGTACCGGATGGTCTCGGGGGCCGACCTCATGCAGAAGTTCGAGGAACAGGTCAGGAGCGAACAGAACATTCACCTCGAACTGGACCGCGTCCGGTCTCTCCAAAGAGAAGGGGACCTGTTTGTCGCAGAAACCGCGACCGGCAGGACAATCCTCGCAAAGACAGTGATCCTTGCCCAGGGCAAGAGACCCCGCAAGCTCGGCGTCGAGGGAGAGGAGCGGTACCTCGGGCGGGGGCTCTCGGTCTGTTCCACATGTGACGGCCCCCTCTTCCGCGACAAGGTCGTTGCCGTTGTCGGGGGTGGAAACTCGGCCTTGCAGACGGCAATCGAGATGAGCAAGATTGCCCGGCAAGTCCACCTCATCGTCCGGAGCACGATAAAGGCTGACCCCTCCTACGTGAAGCAGTACGAGGAGAGGAAGAATATCACGACGTACCTCCACCACACCGTCTCTGGCCTCCAGGGGAACGGGATGCTGACCGGTATCACTGTCCGGGACGAAAAGAGCAAAAAAGAGACGACGATTCCCCTCGACGGGGTCTTTGCAGAGATCGGCTGGATCCCGAACACCGATTTCCTGGACGGGCTCGTGCCCCTCAACGACCAAAAAGAGGTGATCATCGACATCAACTGCACCACGGCGACCCCCGGCCTCTTTGCAGCAGGGGACGTGACAAGTATCCGGACAAAACAGATTATTACGGCCGCGGGGGAGGGTGCCAAAGCAGCCCTCGAGGCCTATGCCTACCTCACCCGGTGACCTTATTTTTCCCCCGCTTCCCCTTTCCGGAAGACGACAATCCTGTTTGTGTTCGTCCCGGAGGAATTGTTGTCTACGCCCCAGATGTGGGAAGTCTTCGTAAAGGGCTGGGTGTTGACGAAGACCCTCTCGCAGGTGAAACCGGCCCGGACACCGAGGGGGATAACAACCTCGTCGAGGCACAGGGTTCCCCGCCGGACCTCCCCCACCTCAAAGGCGACGTATCCCCCCTCCCGGGTGATGCGGAAGAGCTCCTGGAACGTCTGCTGCATCACGCGTTTCCACTCGGGCAGCGACCGGGTGACCGTGATCCGCTTCTCGGTTGCCTCCGTGTCGATCCCACAGAACCAGCACCGCAGCCAATTGTCCTTCGAGTACTGGACCACGTCAAGGAACGGGGGTGATGTGACGGTGAGCTGCACGGAGCCGTCAGGGATAGGTGGGGTCTCCCGTGCGTCACTCGAGAGGAAGAGGCCCGTCTCTCCCGCCACACGGAGCCGGGCCCTCTCTTCTGGCGTCACGGTCCTCAGGAGCGATCGTGTCTTTTTCACAATGAGCTCTTTTGTGTCCCTGTATTCCGGGACCTGACCGCGTTCCCTGTTGATCTTTGCCTGGCGTTCCGGTAACACAGCCTGGTTGGGGGGGAGCGTATAGACCGAGAAGAAACCGGGAGAGTGCCCTGTCAGGCGGTTCGTTGCAACCATCCTGATCCACTCGTCGAGGGTGTCGAGGGACCCATCCTCCTCGCGGGAGAGGAGGTAGGTGCGCAGGGAAACGATCTCGGCCTCTGTCCGTGCGTGGTAGAACATGGAGAGGTCAGGCCCGGTTCCCGCCCCGCGGTCACCGGGCGGGATCTCCCCCAGCCGTGCGGCGACCTCGGGCACCGTGGGGAGGAAGAACCGTGGACGGGTCAGTAACCGGGAGAGCGGGTTGATATCGTTTGCAATGACGCGCCTCCCCCGGAGTCCGGCCTCGATGACCGTTGTGCCACGCCCGCTGAAGGGGTCATAGACGCAGTCCCCCTCGCGGGTGTACATCTCGATGAAGAAAGCCGGGAGCTGGGGCTTGAAACAGCCCCTGTAGGAGACCTCGTGGATCGAGGAGGCCTGCCTCTGCCCCGATGTCCAGAACTCACCATGGATCCTCTCCACCCGTGTCCCCCAGATGTCCAGGTGTTCCCTCGTCGTGACTGTCTCCGGGAGCCTGGCGCCGGACAGGGAGGTATGCAGGGTCATTCCAGTGGGTATGGGGTATTCCCAGCCGATAAAGATCACCCTTTTTCCCGCGTCTCCCGGGGCGGCCATCCCCCTTATGTGGTGCAAGAGACCATCCCTCTTTGTAATGAACGAGCAGGCCCGCAAGATCGTGCACCTCGTCTTTGGCGTGGCCATTGCGGCTGCCATCTTCCTGCTCCCCCGGGACTCTGCCGTGACGCTCCTTGCGGCCGGTCTCCTTGGCGGTTTCGTCCTCGTCGAACTCGTGAGGTCCGGCTGGCACGTGCCCCTCGTCTCCTTCCTCCTTGCCCGCCTGGAACGCGAGGGCGAGTTCCCCGGGAAGGGCGCCATCACGTTCACTGTCAGTTCCCTCTTCTGTGCCGCCGCCTTCCCTGCCCCCGTTGCAGCGTCAGGGGTCCTCACGCTCGCAGTCCTTGACTCTGTGTCGGCCCTTGCCGGGATGCGCTGGGGGCGGTACAGGGTGAACGGGAAAAAGACGGCCGAGGGTTTCCTGGCCGGGGTATGCCTCAACACTCTTGCCCTCCTCGTCTTCCTCGACCCCGGCAGGGCATTTCTCGCCTCGCTCTGCGCAGGGGTGGTCGAGGTCCTCGGGCCGCTGGATGACAACCTGCTCATCCCCCCCGCAGTCTCCCTCATCCTTGTCCTCACCGGGGTATAGGGTGCACTTTCCCCCCGCATCCTCCATGTTTATCTCTCCGTGCCGGTAAGTACCCCACAGCAATGGCAACGGGAAAGGCCGCTTACCTCCGGTCGATCACCAGGCCAGCCATGGGTAGGTCCCGTCCCGTGGGAAAGACGATGGAAGGGGCCACGCCCCCCGCCGTCTTCATCGGGAGCTGGAACTACCCCAAGGTCTACGCCGGGCCGCTCGTTGCACCCGTGCAGGAGGAATGCGGGATCATGGACACTCCCGAGTCCTGGATCCCGTCGGGCTGGTCCCAGGAGGAGATCCTCTCCTGCCGCCTCGACCTCGTCCGGGGAAAGAAGTTCCACGAAGTCAGCCGTGTCGATGACCCTTTTGCACTCCGGCTTCAGGAAGTCGTCCTCTCATCCACCTCGCTCGAGAGCGAGGTCTCCTTCCTCCAGGCCCCGTTGGGATCTTCTTTGAGCGAGGAGTTCATCCCCTTTGGTCCCAGTGCCCCCCTGGAGGACTTCCATGCCGAGAGCAGCCGGTTTGAACCGAACCTGGAACGCTGCTACTATGACGGGGACCTTTCGGCAGGAGAGGCAATCGTCGACCTCCAGTCCAGGGGGGTACCCTTCTCCCGGATCCAAAAGGCCCTCTCTGTCGGTGCCCTGGGAGTAGGACGGAAGAGGCGGTTTGTCCCGAGCCGGTGGTCGATCACCGCCTGTGACATGGTTCTTGCCGACCACTTCCTCCGGTCGGTGAAAAGGAACAGCCCCATCGATTCCGTCAGGGTCCACGAGTTCTCCAGCCTCAACAACCACTATGCCGTCATCCTCGTCCCCGGTCCCTGGCAGTACGAGTGGATGGAGGCATTTCTCCGGGTCCGCGGGGAGGAAGAGGTCATCTTCGCGGACCACGAGGGGCCGGGAGGAAAGAGGGAATACTCCCAAGTCGGCGGGTGCTACTACTCGTGCAAGATGGCAGTGCTCGAGGCCCTTGCCCGGGAAGGCCTCCAGGCAGGGGCAATCGTGCTTCGTGAAGCCCGGAAAGGCTACATCCCTCTCGGTGTCTTCAATGTCCGGGAGAATGTCCGGCATGCCATGCTCCAGCCCGCCAGGGAATTCGAGGACCTCAAAAGTGCCCTTGCCGATGTTTCCTGCAGGATGGCTCTCCCTGTCGGGAGGTTTATTGCTGAAAGCACGCTCCTTGCCGAGCGGTTAAAGGGTCGCCAGGCAACCCTCGACTCCTTCGGGAAACGGGAGAGGCCAGGGCTGGAGTCAGACCCCGCGTTGCCGGGCATTCAGTCAAAGACGATCCGGTAGAGCGCTTCCATTGCAGCCCGGGCGGCGCTTTCGCTGTTTTCATTCACGGGGAGGATGAATTCCGGTCTTTCCGGGAGGGGACGGCCGCGTGTGACGGTCCGTTCCGGCAGGTTGTAAACAACGTCTTCGATCTGTACGATACCGGGAGCAAGGATGTATGCCCGGAGGGGAGGTACCTTGAAGGGAAGCCACGGGTTGGTCATGGGAATCCAACCCCTCTCTTGGTCCCCGGGACGAAAAATGTTGTTACCAGCAAAATTCCCGGGGAAGGTTTGTCCAAATGCCCAGGAATATCCTGGCGGTGATGGGGGGAAATGGTTGTGTTCAGGAAGAAACGGTCCCTTTTGCCTTCTTCCGGTCCTTTTCCCGGTACCCCTCGAGGAGGATGGAGGTGACGTTCCTGACGGGGCGGTCGGTGTGCTCGGAGATGTGGAACTCGCAGAAGGGGCAGGAACTTACCACGATCTCGGCACCCGTCTTCTCGATCTCCTTCCGGCGGTTCTCTGCGAGGGCCGCTGCCACCTCCGGCATGCCGGAGCGGACACCGCCACCGGAGCCACAGCAGATGGATGGCATCTCGACCAGCTCGACCACCTGGGTGATAAGTTCCCGGGGCTGGTCCCGTATCCCCTGGCCGCGGAGCAGGTGGCAGGGGTCATGGTAGGTCGCCTTCACAGGGAGCCTTGCCGGGGGTTCGATCCCGAACTTGGTCAGGACTTCGTTGATGTCCATGACCCGGAATGGCGTCCTGTAGTCATTCTTGAGGGTCGACCCGCAGCCGGCACACATCGTGAGGACGGTGTCGATTTTCCGGAAGACGAAGGCATCGATGTTCCTCTTCTTGAGCGTGTCGAGGAAGTCGACCTGGCCGGTACGGATGAGGGGGGACCCGCAGCAGACCTGTTCCCGGGGAATGATAACCCGGATACCGTTCCTTTTGAGGACCTCCATCGCATCGCGGGCAGTCTGGGGGAGGCGGCCGTTGTACATGCAGCCGACAAAGAAGCCGACAGTTGCCTTGACCGGACCGTCGGGCTCGATGACCTCGGGGGCGTCCTCGAGGAACGTCGGGCCTGTCCTGACGATGCTCCTCCCTGTCTCGCGGACCAGGCGGGCCACCTCCTGGTGGCGGGGAAGCGTCAGGCCCTCCCTGTTTGCGAGCGCCCGCAGTTTCTCAATGGCCTTGCCAGGGATCTCGATATCTTTCGGGCAGACCTTCCAGCAGGCCTGGCACGAGGTGCAGGTAAACAGGCCGTGGGAGACTGCCTCCCTGACCCTGTCTCCCCCCTTGTCCCGCGGGTCGAGCGCAAGGCGCAGTTCCTGGCGCATCGCCGTCGGGCCGTCGAATGACGCGACATCCATCGCCGGGCAGACGGAGACACAGCAGACGCACTCGATGCAGCTGCGCAATGGCTTGAGGAGCTCGACCTTCTCCCTGTCGGGGACCTCCGGCTCTCCGCGCGGGCATATGCGGGGGAGTGTCGCGAGGAACGGCTGCAGGTCAACGACCAAATCCTTTTTGATCGGGAGGTCGAGGGGTTCGACCGTCATTCCGTCTCGTGCCTCTTCCATGCAGGCCAGGCCGGGTTCGCCGTTTATCCGGACGGCACAGCTCCCGCACTGGCCAGCCCCGCAGCAGTACCGGAACGCCAGGGTCGGGTCGATCTCGTCGTGGATGGCCTGGAGGACGTGGAGGACACGGGCACCCTCGTTGACCTCCACGACGTAGTTCTGGTAATGGGGTTTTTCGTCTTCTTCAGGATCAAAGCGGAAGACGCGGGCATGAACTTTCATCATTCCCTCACCACCGTCTCGATACCCGACCGCGTGAGCGACTGGTAGGTATGGCCGTACGGAGAGGTCTGGGCGTCCCAGGCCTGGACGACGTCCCTCCTCGTGTGGGCTCCCCGGCTCTCCTTGCGCAGGAGGGCCCCCCGGACGACCAGTGTGGCGGTCAGCAGCATGTTCTGCACTGTGCAACACTCGCCGAGGTTCTCCCGTGTCCGGGCAAGGAGGGGCAGGGAAGAGAGGTGGGCGATCACACCGAGGGTCTTTTCGAGGTCCCGTGCCGTCCGGAATATCCCTGCCCCCTCCCACATCGCCGTCCTGAGCGACCGGACCACGGTTGAGGGAGGGACTTCTCCCCCGAGGAATAGAGAGAGGCGCTCTTCCTGTGCTTCAATAGCTTTTTCACCGATGCGCACGTCCCGCCTGGGTGCCCTCCCTGCAGATTCACCGGCCCGTTTCCCAAAGACCTGGGTGTCAGCAAGGGCATTTCCACCCAGGCGGTTTGCCCCATGCACGCCCCCCGTCACCTCGCCGCAGGCATAGAGGCCCGGCAGAGTCGTCTCTCCGTGGGGTGAAATGCGCAGGCCACCCATGATGTGGTGGGCGGTCGGGGCCACTTCCATGGGCTCCTCCCGGATATCAACCCCGAACTTGAGGAACTGCTCGAGCATCACGGGCAGCCTCTCCTCGATCTGCTGCCGTGGCAGGTGGGTGACATCGAGGTAGACGCCCCCGTGTGCAGTCCCGCGTCCCTCCAGGATCTCGGTGGCGATAGCCCGGGAAACGACGTCGCGCGTCGAGAGTTCCTTTTTGACAGGGTCGTATTTCTCCATGAACCGCTCGCCGAGGGCATTTTTCAGCACACCCCCCTCGCCACGGACCGCTTCCGTGATGAGTCTCCCCCTCGCGTCGTAGGGGTAAACAGCACCGGTCGGGTGGAACTGGACCATCTCCATGTCTATCAGCTCGGCCCCTGCACGGTACCCGATGGCAAACCCGTCACCCGTGCCGCTTGACGAGTTCGTGGAGATATCGTAGATCTGCGTGCCTCCCCCCGTTGCGAGGACGGTTGCATCGGCCCGGACTGCAACGATGTTGCCCTTTCCATCGAGGCCGAGTGCCCCGACCACCCTGCCGCTTTCCACAACAAGGTCAAGAACCGTCACTTCGCTGATGACCTTGACGTCGGTGGATGCCAACCGCTCGATGAGTGTCACCATCATCTCGTGGCCCGTCCGGTCACCGGCGTAGCACGTCCGCGGAAAACTCTGGCCTCCAAAGGGCCTCTGGGCGACCTCACAGCAGTCTGTCACGTCAAAGACAGCACCCCAGCGAAGGAGGTCTTCCATCCGTTCCGGGGCTTCAGCAACGAGGATACGGACGAGTTCAGGGTCGTTGAGGTACGATCCGCCCTTCATCGTGTCCCCGTAGTGAATCTCGCACGAGTCCTGTTCCCGGAGGACAGCGTTGTAGCCGCCCTCGGCCATGGGCGTGCACCCCCCCTTGCCGGCGAGGGTTTTGGAGAGGAGGATGGTCTTCCCATATCCCGACGCCTCGATGGCCGCCCTGACCCCGGCCCCGCCACTCCCGATCACGAGGACGTGGCAATCCATAACCTCGGCTGACCGCATCTTATTATAAGGTGCGTCATATACGTACATAAAGAGCTTGTAAAGGACAGTGTGAGCCCAAATGAGGTTTTTAATGAAATTTGGTGGCACTTCCGTTGCAGATGGAGGAAGTGTCTCCCGCGTCGTGGACATCATCGACTCCTGTTACCGGGCCGGAAACGAAGTTGCAGTCGTTGTCTCAGCCCAGAGGGGGGTGACGGACCAGCTGATTGCCATCGCGTCCGAACTGGCCAACACCCCCGATTCCAACGAGATCGACCCGTTCATCAACTCCCTGCGTGTCCGGCATGGAAAGGTCCTGCTCGAGACGGCAGAGGACTATGCCGACGAGGTTGGGCTCCTCCTCGAGGAGCAGCTCTGCAACCTGGAAAACATCCTTTCTGCTGTGCAAAACCTGCGGGAGCTCACCCCCCGGTCCCGTGACTACATCATCACCTTTGGCGAGCGGCTCAACAGCCTCGTCGTCTCGGCGGCACTCAGGCAGAGGGGCATCCCGTCCACCACGCTCGACGGCTGCGAAGCCGGGATCGTGACCACGGCAAACCACGGGGAGGCCGTCGCCATCCCGGCGAGCGAGGGCAGGATCAAGAGCAGGGTCCTCCCGCTCCTGACCAGCTCTGTACCCGTGATCATGGGTTTCATGGGGTGCACGGAAAAAGGGGTGGTCACGACCCTCGGGAGGTCGGGATCCGATTACTCGGCTGCAATCATCGGTGCTGCAATCGATGCCGACGAGATTATCATATGGACCGACGTGGACGGGATCATGACATCGGACCCGCGCATCATCCCCGATGCCCGCGTCATCCCGACAATCTCGTACCACGAGGTGATGGAGCTCTCCTACTTCGGGGCCAAGGTCATGCACCCACGGTCCATCGAACCTGCCATGAAGAAGGACATCCTCGTCCGTGTCAAGAACACGTTTCACCCGGACCACCCCGGGACAGCGATTGTCCGGGGCCAGAAGAAGGACACGCGGGTCGTCAAGGCGCTCACCTACATCGAGAAGGTCGCCCTCGTCAACATCTGCGGGGCGCAGATGATCGGGAGGCCGGGCGTCGCCAAGGCCATTTTTACCCTGCTCGCCGACAGGGACATCAACGTGATGATGATCTCCCAGGGTTCATCAGAGGCAAACATCACGCTTGTCATCGACGAGAGCCAGGCCGAGGCCGCGGCGGACGCCCTCTCGGTCCTCGTGGCCGAGGGCAGGGTCCGGGAGGTGACGACCAACACCGATGTCTGTGCCGTTGCCGTTGTCGGCGCCGGCATGGCGGGAGCGAGGGGGACGGGGGGAAGGATATTTTCGGCGCTGGGAAAGGGCGGCGTCAACGTGATGATGATCTCCCAGGGCTCGTCGGAGGTCAACATCTCCTTCGTCGTCACGAAGGCAGACGGGCCCAGGGCAGTCCGGATACTCCACGACGAGTTCCGGCTCTCCGAGGAGGACGATGAGTGAGAAGCCTCCCCGGACATACCGCGAGGCCGGGGTCGACATCGATCTCGAGGCACGGGCCATAGCTGCACTGGTCCAAAAGCTCTCCTATCGGCGGGAAGGCAGGTTCCGGATGGTCTCTCCCGTCGGCCATTTCGCCGGCTTCATCGAATGCGGAAGTTACGTGCTTGCCCTCACCGTTGACGGCGTCGGCACGAAGATGAAGGTTGCCGACCGGTTGCAGGACTGGCGGACGGTCGGCATCGACTGCATGGCCATGAACGTCAATGACCTGTACGTCATGAATATCGAGCCCGTGGCCTTCGTCGACTACATCGCGACAGACTACCTCTCCGTCTCCCAGATGGAACAGATCGGGGAGGGACTCAACGAGGGGGCCCGGCAGGCGAACGTGAGCATCGTGGGGGGCGAAACAGCAACGCTGAAAGGTCTCGTCAACGGCCTCGACCTGGCCGGGACGTGCCTTGGTATCCAGGAAAAGGAAAAGGTCATCTCGGGGGACAGGATCTGCCCCGGGGACCTTGTGATCGGGGTTCCCTCCTCAGGGATCCATAGTAACGGCCTCTCGCTGGCCCGGCGGGTCGTCGAGAGCTGTGATGCGTGGGACGAGGAACTTTCGTCAGGCCGGACCATTGCCCGGGAACTCCTCGTCCCGACGAGGATTTACTCCGAGGCCCTGGCCATCGCCCGCGAGGCAGAGGTCCACGGCATGTGCCACATCACGGGCGGAGGTCTCCTCAACTTCAGGAGGCTGACGGGATACGGGTTCGAGATCACCGACCCCCTGGCCCCGCATGAGATCTTCATGTGGCTGCAGGAGAAGGGGGGGATCGGCAGGGAAGAGATGTACAGGACGTTCAATATGGGCATGGGGTATGCGTATATCGTTCCCGAAAGCTCGGCGGCCGCCGTCCTCTCCCGCGTCCCAGGGAGCCGCGTCGTCGGGGAGGTGAGCCGGACGCCCGGTGTCCGGCTGCTCGGCCAGGAGATCCGGTAACGAAAAAATAAACTGCCCCCTCGCCGGTCCGGCCGCGGTGCACCCCGTCGTCTCTGTCAGTTGCTCTCCTCATAATCGACGGCAACGAGCGGAAAGACACGTGCCCTGTCGTCCAGGATTGCCGAGTTCCCCGTCGGGTCATCGATCTGGAGAGTAACCGGGAGGAGCCCCTCCCTGACCCTCGCAATCTTTTCCCGGAGGGCGCACGCCCGTCCCCGTTCCTCTTCATCCTCTGCCCAGAGGAGCACGCCGGCGACCACCCGGTCAACGCGGTCGAGAACCCCCTCCACGTTGGAGACAAAGCCCTCGCACGCAGGGCCGGGTGTGATCTGGACACCGAGTTCCGGGATCCTGATAGTCCCGTTCATGCTCCTGACGACCCGTGCATTCAGGTCAGCAGGGGACTCGACGGCAAGTTCCCACCGCGATGGCTCGGCGTTCTTCAGGAGCTGGGTATCGACAAACCTGTAGCCGCACGAGGGACACCGTGCACTGATGATGAGCAGGCCAAAAAAGTAGGGGATATCTTCTGTCTGGTAAATGTATTCGATCTCGCTGTTACACGAAGGA
This sequence comes from Methanolinea sp., assembly GCA_024518585.1. Taxonomy (GTDB): domain Archaea; phylum Halobacteriota; class Methanomicrobia; order Methanomicrobiales; family Methanospirillaceae; genus Methanolinea_A. The sequence continues at coordinate 91,512 of JANIHI010000003.1, forward strand.
CACGGCCCACAGACGACCTGCCGCACTCTTCAGCTGACCCCGCCGATCTTTTCCCGCGATATCTTGACGGAATTGGGGGTAATCACGACGTACCGCTGGTCTCCAAGCCCGATGATATCCCCATTAACGTCTTTTGCGACCTCTTTGAGGTCCTTGAGGACGCGCTCGTACATGACCTTGTCACCTTTCAGCTTTGCGATGTCGACGATCACGATATTGCCATTGTAGACCTCGTCCTTGACACGCGGGCTGTCCTTGATATCACCCACCGATGCGATCTTCACGAAGAGGGCAGGGGCCCCTTCCTCTGCCGCCTCGATGGCCTCAAGGTCGAGGTCCATGTAATCGTCCTCTGTTGACGGGGAACTCCTCCCAAGCAGGGTATCCAGGAATTTTACCATGAAAAATTTGTCTATTGTCATTTATTTAATAGTATCTATGCATTTTTCATTATCTCTCCTGCCGGTGCCCGGATTTTTTGATTTGGGAATGGTGGTGCAGGTCTGCCCCGGGATTCTCCCGGTCACAGCTCGAGTGCCCAGACCTCGTCACCGACAAAGTGGAACGTCCGGACGACCTTGCCTTTCTCCTGCTCCTTCATCCCGGCTGCGTCAAAGAGGGCAATTCCCACCGCAAGTGGTTTTCCATGGCGTTCCTCGACGACCTGGACGGGCCGTCCGGCCCTGACATCCGGCGAGATCGCGGTGACCCCCGGCCGCATCACGTCGGCACCCTTGACGACAAAGGGGACTGCCCCGGAATCGACAACGACTTTCCGTTCCGGGAACGGTCTCTCCAGCAGGCCCCGGAGGGTGGGAAAGACAACCCCCTTCGTCTCCATCAGGAGCGGTTTTTTCCCGATGAGGTAAATGGTGAGGTCTGCGTCCGTCTCCACTATCTCGGTCCCCTCCTCTGAAAAGAGGGCTGCCGAATCCCCGATCTCCTCTTTGAGTCTCCGAAAGAGGTCTTCTACCTGGGACTTCCGCAGCATGTGACGTTTCCGTGTTGTAATCCTTGCCATCTGTTCTCCATGACTATGTCGGTGACCGACACCAAAAAAATCTTGCCCCGGCAAGGTGAAAAACCCCCGGAATCTCTGGTAAATCGGCATGAAGTACCGTCATTTCCCGGATCATCCTGATTGTTGGTCCTCTACAGCACCTTTATGTATCCTCGTTGCGCACATATAGTACCCCAGACTGACTGAAAGTGGGTACGATTATGACCAAACGGCCGTTGGATATTTTGGATCAGGTGCTGAACCGGCAGCCTGTCATCGTATCTCTCAAGGGCGGAAGGGAACTTCGCGGGGTCCTGCAGGGCTATGATGTGCACATGAACCTCGTGCTGGACAAGGCAGAAGAGATCGAGGGAGGCCAGGCACGGAGTGTCGGGACACTGATCGTGCGTGGCGACAACGTGATTTACATATCTCCTTCCGTGGAATAACAGGAAAAACAAAAAAGTGGTGAACCATGTCAAAGGGAACTCCATCAATGGGAAAGAGGCAAAACAAGACCCACATCGCATGTCGGCGGTGCGGGCATGTCTCCTATCATGTACGGCACAAGACCTGTTCTGCCTGTGGTTTTGGTAAGAGTACGAAACTGCGCAGTTACAAGTGGACGATGAAACGGCCGAAGGTCCCCACCCATTAAAGTCTTACCATGTGCGGTATCGTTGGCATCAGGGATGCTGGCGGTGTTTCTTTTTCCATATATCATGCACTCTATGCACTCCAGCACCGGGGGCAGGAGAGTGCAGGGATCTCCACGTTCGACGGGACACGACTTTTCAAGCACAAAGGCCAGGGACTTGTTGCCGAGGTCTTTGATTCGGCAATCCTCGAGGCACTCGAGGGAAACGTCGGGATAGGCCACGTCCGGTACCCGACGACGGGGGCAAACCGCCCGGAGAACGCCCAGCCATTCAATTTTGTCTTCCGTGACCGCATCATCTCCATTGCCCATAACGGCAACCTGGTCAACAGCCGCGAACTCCGGGAGGAGTTCGAGCGTCGCGGGCAGATATTCTGTTCCACCACGGACACGGAACTGATCGCCAAGGTCATCACCGACGAGATGAGCACCTCGGGGTGCATCGAGGACGCCGTCCACCGGTGCATGAGGGTCCTGAAGGGGTCCTATTCCGTCGTGATGATGATAGACGGAGTCCTGTACGGGTTCCGTGACCCCCTGGGAATAAAACCCCTCTGCCTGGGCAGGACAGAGAAAGGGATCATTATTGCATCCGAGAGCGTTGCCGTCGATGCCCTCGGCGGGTCATTCCTCCGGGACGTCCTCCCGGGGGAACTCATCTGCATCGACGACGAGGGGATGCGGAGCCTGCAGATCGCCCGGTCGTCCCAGAGGGCCCACTGCATATTCGAGTATATCTATTTTGCCCGTGCAGACGCCGTCCTGGACGGGGCACTCGTCTATGACGTGCGGCTGAAAATCGGTGAAAAGCTCCACGAGGAGGCCCCCGTGTGTGCAGACTCGGTCTGTCCGGTCCCGGACTCGGGGACGGCATATGCCATCGGGTACTCGGCCGGGTCAGGGATACCCTTCGTTGAAAGCCTCCTCAAGAACCGGTACATGGGCAGGACGTTTATCATGTCCACCCAGAACGAGAGGGAGAAGGCTGTCCGGATCAAGCTCAACCCTATCCGGAAACACCTGGAGGGCAGGTCCGTTGTGCTGGTCGATGACAGCATCGTGCGGGGGACGACGTCACGCCGCATCATCGGGATCATGCGGGACGCCGGAGCCCGGGAGATACACGTGCGAATCGGGTCTCCCCCCATCATTGCCCCCTGTTACCTCGGGGTTGACATGCCCACCCGCGAGGAACTCATCGCAAACGGGAGGGCTGAGGAGGATGTACGCCGGCGGATCACGGCAACCACTCTCCACCACGTCACGATCGATGCACTCGTCGAGGCAATCGGCCTGGGCAGGGAAAACCTCTGTACCGGGTGCCTGACAGGGTGTTACCCCGTGGAGATTGCCGGGGAAAAAAGTGCTCCCCCTGCAGTCGATTACGTTGACGGGACCTACCAGACAAAACTCGAGACCTTCGGGACATGAACAGCTGTTCTACCCCGCCGGGAGCAGAGGATAATGGCCTTTTCCCCTCAAAATGGTTCACATGGCCGGGGGGATTTCGTTCTCTTCCAATGGTATCCGGGAACGAGGGACGTCTGTCTTCTTTTAGTGTCGAAGAAAAGGTCTCATAGCGAGGGATGGATTTGAACCATCGATCTACGGGTTATGAGCCCGTCGGGATATCCTGACTACCCCACCTCGCTGCACGGTATGGTGCGTGATCTATTCACTATCTGCAGAGATATAGTTTGCCCCGATTGCACAGCCAGGGGAATGCCGGGCTGCAGGAGAGTGATTATCTCTCCCCTGCACCCCATATCAGTATACATGGAAGACGAGGAACTGCAGCGAATCAGGGAAAAGAAGCTTCGCGAGCTCGAAGCCCGGCTTCTCCGGAACCGCGACGGAGAACCCACCGTGCCCGTCCACGTCATCCCTGTGGACGAGGCGAACTTCCGCCCCCTCCTCTCGCAGCACCCGCGGCTTGTCATTGATTTCTGGGCGGAATGGTGTGGCCCCTGCCGCATGGTTGGGCCCATCATCGAAGACCTCTGCCAGGAGATGGCAGGGCGGGTCAGTTTCGGGAAGTGCAATACCGACCAGAACCCCCGGCTGGCCGCCCGGTTCGGGATCTCTGCAATCCCCACCATCCTCCTTTTCAGGGATGGCAGGCTGATCGACAGGATTACCGGGGCGTATCCCCGGGAGGCGCTGAAGGCGCGGATCGCACGTGCATACGGTATTTCCCCCTGATTGCCGGGATCCTATGGCGGGGAGGGGGCCGGCAGACCCATTCGCATCCAGCCTCTGTCATCACAACCATATTAATGCCCGGAGCGTCACATCACTCAGTGAATGGCCAAAAACCGGATAATTGTCGCACTCTCTGGTGCGAGTGGGATTGTCTATGGGATCCGTCTTCTCGAGGCAGCCCGCGAGCTCGGCATCGAGACAGACCTGATCATGACGGACCTGGCCGCGAAGATGATCGAGATCGAGACCTCGCTATCGCCAGAAAAGGTAACAACGCTTGCCACGAGGGTCCACGACAGCTTCGACTTTACCTCTCCCCTCGCATCAGGAGGGATTCCGCACCAGGGTATGGTGGTGATCCCCTGCAGCATGAAGACTGTCGCGGGGATTGCGAGCGGTTTTTCCGACAATCTCCTGCTTCGTGCTGCTGACTGTACCTTAAAGGAACGCCGCCCCCTCGTCCTCGTCCCCCGGGAGACCCCCCTCTCGGTCATCCACCTCCGCAACATGCTCGTGCTTGCGGAGGCGGGGGCGGTCATCCTCCCGGCATGCCCGGGGTTCTACCACCGCCCCTCGAACATCCAGGGGCTGGTCGACCACGTCGTTGGGAAGGTCTTTGATATCCTCTCGATCGAACATCGCCTCTACAGGAAATGGCGGGAAGGAGATACAGGATAACCGACCAGGGGGCAGTGCATCCGCCGTCATGTGACCGGGGCCGGGGATCTCCCCTCCCCGGTGAGAGACAGGACGAAACTCCGGGCTGATGAATGGAACAGGACGAGCAGTTAAGGGGTGAGGCTCCCGGGAGATCCCGTCTCCCGTTTTTCCAGAGGCCGTTTTTTCTCTCTCTCACCATCGGCATCCCCTTCTGCACGTTCAAGTTCCTCTTTGGCATCACAGCGGTCCGTGTTGCCGGACTCCCGGGGATTTCTCCCCTCCTCGTTCTCGGGGGAGCGGTCGTTGCCTGGGCCTTCGCTGACCTGGCCATGAATGCCGGCCGGGCAATTTTCGATCTCTTCGGCCGGGAGGCGCCCTTTGAATACTGCACGATAGCCCAGATGGGGACAATCTTTGGGATGTCCACCGTCTTCCTTGCTGTCGATACCCTCGTGACGTTCACCATCATCTGTGCCATGCTCTGGTCAGGCTGGATCACCCTCCTTGGGACTTTCGAATCGTGGCTGTGGTATGGGGCAACCACCCTGAACCTGATTTCCCTCTCCCTCGTCTCTCTCTACGCCGAGACAAAAAGGGTCAAAGACAGGGTCTGAAGGATCGCCTGTCCGGGGGGCGACAGAGGCCCCGTCAGCGTCCTGGTTAAAGCAAAATCACGGGGTGGTCTTTTGGGGAGGGAAACCCGGTCCCCCCCGCCGGAGACCACACTTCAACGCGGCCCCGGAGAAGGAGGGGGTGGTTGGGCGAAAAAATGCAGGTTGATGGCGCATTTATGTAGATTCACCGAGAGATATCAATGCACAGGTATGCCATCCGGCACGGGTGAGCCTCTGTCAGCGGTCGATCACCCTCTCATGAAGGTCCTGGCCCCCTTCGCCCTGGGGACACTCTACTATGGGGTCTGTTTCCTCCTCCTCCCCCGCGACCAGGCCCTCCTCCTCGGCGGCCTTATGGTTGCCTACGTCATCCCGCCGGCAGGAAAGGAGACGGTGATCCCCCTCGGCGTCGCGCTCGGGCTCCCTTGGTGGCTGATAGGGACATCGATTGCCCTGCTCGATGTCCTTGCCGGCCTGTTCATGGCCCTCAACTTCGAGATGGCGTTCCATATCCCGCTGCTGGGGGTATGGGTCGAGCGTTTCATGGGCCATGGCCAGGAATTCCTGTCCAACCGCCCCTGGCTCCGGAAATTCTGCTTCACGGGTGTCGTCCTCTTCGTGATGTTCCCCCTCCAGGGGACGGGAGGAATCGGGGCATCGCTCGTCGGCCGGTTACTCGGCATGTCAAAGAGGTCCGTTTTTTTTGCCATCGTCCTGGGGGCTTTCCTCGGCTGCTACCTGATCGCCCTCTCGTCGGCGTTTGTCTGGGAGATCATCGTCACCCGGCCGGCCCTCGGGGTCGCTCTCGCCCTCTCCATCCTCGGCACCCTGGGAGCAGCCTACGTGCTCTACCGGAAAAAGATGAGAAAAGCGGGGCATTAGAGGAGCATCGTGCCTCCCCCACTCTTCCGGGAATGGCGGGATCCATTCGAAGATCCCCACGAGCCGGGAGGGGCCTGCACAAAATGTGTATGTCCGGGTCAGTTCCCGGAAAAAATTGTCAGGATGGGTTTCCTCTCCCCTGGCCCCGGGACGAGAGGTGCTGGAGGAGGAGTACCGTGACGGCCGAGAGGGGCAACCCGATGACCAGGGGGTCGATTGCGCTCCAGGGATAGGGGAGGACGGCCTGCGTTCCCAGGAGTGCCTTTGAGACGCCAAAAACCGCCGCGTAGCGTGAATTGACGAAGAGGGCCCAGAGGGTCCAGACGAGTGCACCGACAACGAGGCTTGTTTTCGCCGCAAAGGCACTCGGCTGCCTGCAGTAAACCGCCACGGCAAAAACGGGGAGGAACGCACAGGCGCACAGGCCCATGAACATGGCGGTCGCGATGGCGATGATACTCCCCGGCATGAGGAACGCAACGACGACGCTCGCACCGATCATCACGAGGACGCCGGCCTGGTTTGCCTTGAGCGAGAGGGCACATTCCCTCCCGCGTCCCCATACATCGCAGATGAGAGCCGTGCCCATGGCGTGAAAGAGCGAGGAGAGTGTGGACATCGCGGCCGCAAGCAGGGTTATCATGAAGAGGACCGTGAACCAGTCAGGTGTTGCGAGATTGATGAAGAGGGGGATGATCGAGTCTACGTTTCCCCCGGCAGCCGTGATGGCGATCTTTCCCTGCGTCTCGTAGAAATACACGTTCGTGAGTGCACCGACGGTAAATGCGACCCCGGTCATCATGAGGATGAAGGGGCCCCCGACAAGCACAGCGCGGTTGAGGGAACGGCTGTCCCTCGCTGTCATGAACCGGACGACCAGCTGGGGCTGGGCGAGCACACCTATCCCCACGCCGAGGACGAGGGTTGTGACCAGGGTGAACCATATCGGGGATCCCAGGTCCGGCATGACCGTCCAGCCATGCATTCCCTGCTCGGCAAGCTTCGCGGGGACCAGGTTCGCCATCGCGGTGAGGGCCTCGTGAGCCCTGGTCACACCCCCGAGGATGGTATAGGTGAAGACGAGGAGGAAGGTCATCCCTGCGAGCATGATGCCACCCTGGACGGCATCGGTATACATGACCGCGATCAGGCCCCCAAAGACAACATACGCGGCGACAATAACCGCAAACCCGATCAGCGCGATACTGTATGATACCCCCAGGGTCTCCTTGATGAACTGGGCCCCTCCGATGAGAACGGCCGCGGAGTAGAGGGGCATCCCCACGATGATGACAAGGCCGGAAGCGACCTGCATGAAAGTCGACTGGTAGACTTTTCCCATGAGGTCCGGGAAGGTTATGGCCTTCAGCCGGTGGCCAACCTCCCGGGTCTTTTTCCCGAAGATGACGAATGCGAGCAGGACGCCCACCCCGATGTTGAAGACGGTCAGCCAAATCAGGCCCATACCGAGGTTCGCCGCCTGGCCACCAAATCCCACGATGGCCGAGGTGCTGATGAAAGTTGCGCCGTAGGAGAGGGCAATGACGACCGGGTGGGCGTTTCGCCCGGCGACAAGGTAGTCCTCTGCCTCGCGAGTCTTTTTGTACCCGATGTACCCGAGTGCCAGGATGACCGCGAGGTAGATGACGGTGACGAGGGCGATCCAAAAGAGGCTTGCTGCCATTCCTCACTCACCACCCTTGTTCCAGTTGAGGTATCCATAGACGACACAGGCAAAAGCAAGGGCTATGCAGAGCATGTACGCGATCCAGATTTGAGGGTCAGGAATTCCGAGCATGAGAGAAACCTCCGGTAAACTCCAGGATTGATGCCAGTACAGGGGAACCAGAAAAATTGCCTGGTCCCCTACCTAAACAGGAAGAAGAATACGCCGGCGCCAGTGCGAGAAGAGACAATCACGTGCGTCGTCGTCATCCTGGTTTACCTGATCATAAGTGAAAATGGCATCCTATTTATGGTTTTTTCTTTGTCGCAGCACAAGAGATAACCGGCGCCAGGGAAAACATGGAGGTACCCCATGGCATCCCCGGTCTTTTATGGCCTGCACGAGTCCCTGCAGGACGTCATCTCCCACCGGCTGGGGTGGTCTGACCTCCGGGAGATCCAGGTCCGGTCATATGATGCAGTCAGTGCCGGCAGGGATACCCTCATCATCGCTCCCACCGCGGGGGGAAAGACAGAAGCGGCCCTCATCCCCGTCATTGACGCTATCCTGAAAACCGGGCTGCAGGGTGTTGCATGCCTCTATATATCTCCCTTGAAAGCCCTGATCAACGACCAGGAAGACCGGTTCTCCGCCTTCTGTGTCCCGACCGGGCTTGACCTCAGGGTCTGGCACGGGGATGTACCCCGGGGCGACCGGGCCTGGACCGACGGGGAGCCACCGCACATCCTGATGATAACACCCGAGTCTCTCGAAGTCCTCATGGGGGAGAGGCAGCTTGCACGGGACCTCTCCCGTGTCCGCTTCATCATCGTGGACGAGCTCCATTCCTTCGTCGAGTCTGAGAGGGGAGTCCACCTGAAAGTCCTCCTCGACAGGCTCGCCGCCACGGCCAGGTCCCCCGTCCAGCGGATTGGACTCTCGGCAACGGTGGGAAACCCGGAACAGGTCCTCGACTGGCTTTTGAGACCCGGGGGGGAAAAAGAGCTCGTTTCTGTGGCGCAACCCACACGGGAAAAGAGGTTCTCGTTCCACGTGGAGGAAGACTGGTCGGGGCGGGTAAAGGCAGTGTCCCGCCTCGTTGCCGCCAGGAAAGCGCTCGTTTTTGTCAACAGCCGGGGCGAGGCAGAGGAGCTGGGCCGGGCACTCCGTGGCCGCGTCAGGTCGCTCTTCGTCCACCACTCATCCCTCTCGCCGCAGATGAGGCGGGAGGCCGAGGAGTCCCTTGCCGGGCAGGACAGTGCCTGCATCATCTGCACGAGCACGCTGGAACTCGGGATCGATATCGGCGACCTTGACGTTGTGGTCCAGGTCGGAGCACCGGTCTCGGTCTCCTCCTTTCTCCAGCGGATGGGCCGGAGCGGCCGGAGGGGCAGCTCGCCGTACATGGCGTTTGTCCTCCCGTCCTCCCTCGACCTCCTCGTGTGTGCTGGCGTCATCGAGAGCGCACGGAAAAAGGTAGTCGAGCCACTCGTGCCGATGAAAAGGCCCTACAACGTCCTTGTCCAGCAGGTCCTGCTCGGGCTCGTGCGCCACAGGAGGGTCACGGTAAGAAGGCTCTTACGGGAGATCGGGGCCCTCTCAGTCTTTCGGGAGTTCACCCCCGGCGTCCTGCCCCGCCTCCTCTCCTTCCTCGAGCAGGAGGAGTATTGCGTCAGGGACGGGGACTTCCTGATGCCGGGCCCGCGATTGGAGGACCAGCTCCTGCGGGGACAGGGAAAGGACCTCTACTCGGTTATCCAGGGCGGGGGTGAAGTGCGGGCAGTCACGCCCGAGGGAGAATCCGTCGGCCGCCTCGACGCCCGGTTCCTGGCAGGCAGGGGAAGGGAGAGCTTTTCCCTCGGGGGAAAAGACTGGACACTTGTCAAGAGGGACGACCACCACGACCTCGTGGTCGTGGTACCGGGGGAAGGCGCGACAGGCAGAGCGTTCTGGACCGGTGGAAAGGCCGGGTTCTCGGCAGAGGTGTGCGCAGCTGTCCAGCGGGTCCTCTCGCGGGGGCGGACGCTGCTTCCCCTCGCCCCCCCCGAGGAAGAAAGGCTCTCCTCCTGCATCGCAGCATTCCCTCCCCTGCACGCACGCGGTATCCATGTCCTTGAGACCCGGGGGAAGCGTAATGTCGATGTCATCGTTTTCTCGTTCCTGTCACGGGAGAAAAACGCCCTGCTTGCTCATCTCGTCAGGGCAGAGCTGGGGGAAAAGACCCGCGTCAGGTACGACGATTTCTCCCTCCTCTTCCCCGGTCTCGGAAAGGAAGGATCGTCAGATTCAGTCATGTCTGCCCTCCGGAAGATCCAGGCCCTCGGGGTGTCCGAGATGATGGGCATGCTCCCACCCCCCGTCCCGCAGGCATGGAAGTTCGGGATGGCACTACCACCAGACCTGCTCAAGGAAATGGCAGCCCTCGATTCATGGCATATCGAGGAGTTCATCCAGGTATTTTCGACCCTGCCGCTCTACCGGGTGCAAGGCCCCCCCGGGCAATTCCCCCTCACGTGACCACGGCCTCGTGAAACCTCCACCATGCCAGCCCGAATGTTGCGAGGGCAAAGGCAGAAAGGAAACCCAGTGAAACGGCGAGGTCTTCCGGGGACGTCACGTACCGGACGCCGATGACCTGGAAGTCGGGCCCGATAGCAAAGTAACGGACGCCGTTGACCAGGTGTGTGAGGGGATTTCCCCATGACAGTTCCTGGAGGACAGGGGGAAAAGCGCTTATCGGGTAGAGAGCGTTGCTCACGAAGAAGAGCGGGAGGGAAAGGAGGGTGATGATACCCTGGAGGCCTTCGGGGCTCTCGAGTGACACGGCTATTGCGGAGGAGAGGAACACGAAACCCAGGGAGAAGACCCCACAGAAGAGGAGGACTCCGAGGAACGCCAGGACAGCCTGGCCGGGGGAGTAACCCGGGAAGAACCCGACACCGATGAGGAGACCAAAGGCCGTGATGATGAGGACCTGGATGAAGGACTTCGTCATCCCCGAGAGGGCGATCCCGATGATGATATGCTCACGGGGCAGGGGACTTGCCATCACTTCCCGCATCATCCCCCAGTTCTTGTCAAAGAGGATCACGATCCCCCCAAAGAGGCTCGTAAAGAGCGTGGTCAGCGCAATGACACCTGCCGCCATGAAAGTGAGGTACCCGACCACGGTTACGCCCGGGATAGCCGGCAGTCCGGCAGAGAGGCGGGAGAAGTTTGCTGACATCGCAATCCCGAAGAATGCGAGCCAGAGCGCCGGCTGGACAAGGGAAGAGAAGAGGAGTGTCTTGAACCGGACAAACCGCAGCATGTCACGCCAGTAGATGGTCAGAAATCCCGTCCCGTTCATGCCATCACCTCCCCACCGGGTGAATGGCCGCACGTTTTTCATTCCCGACACCCCCGTCCCGGAGGTCGCGCCCGGTGTAATAGAGAAAGACATCCTCGAGCGAGGGTTTCTTGAGGTTCACGGTCTGGACACGGATCCCGGCACCCTGGAGGTCAGCCATGAGGGCCGGGAGGAGGTGTGTGCCGTCTTCCCGGACCATGGCAAGGAGCCCGTGGGCCTTGCCCTGGACACTTTCCACGCCGGGAGCCTTTGAAAGGACCTCTCCTGCACGGGTATCGTCACTTGTCTCGAGGTAGATGAGGTCCTGTCCCAGGCGGTTCTTGAGCTCCCAGCCCTCACCTGTCACGATGATTCTCCCCCTGTCCATGATACTGATCCTGTTGCTCAGCCTGTCGGCCTCGTCCATGTAGTGTGTGGTCAGAACGATCGTCGTCCCTTCCCGGTTGACATTCCTGATGTAGTCCCAGATCTTCCGCCGGGTCTGGGGGTCAAGCCCGATTGTCGGCTCGTCCAGGAAGAGGATACGGGGCCGTGTCATGAGCCCCCGCGCTATCTCGAGGCGCCGTTTCATACCGCCCGAGAGGTGTTTTGTCAGGGTATCGGCCCATTCGTCCAGTTCGACGAGGGAGAGGAGCTCGCCTGTCCGGGACTGCCTCTCCCTCTTATCCATCCTGTAGAGCCTTCCATGGAAGTCGAGGATCTCCCTGCAGGTCATGTCCCGGTCCAGTGTCACCTCCTGGAACACGATCCCGATGGACCTGCGGACGCAGGCTGGCTGTGTCGCAAGGTCACAACCGGCAAGTGTCACGTGCCCTTCCTGGAGGGGGAGGAGCGTGGTCAGGACGTTGATGACGGTACTCTTGCCCGCACCATTGGGTCCAAGGAGCGAGAAGACCTCCCCATCAACGACGTGGAACGAGACTCCATCCACTGCAGTGTAATCCCCGTACCGGTGGCGGAGGCCGCTGACGACAATGACAGGGTCTATCTCCTTCAGATATCCTCACACTCCGGTTCCACGTGTTTTCTTCATGATATCTTCTTGATCAGACGTGCAACATTCTCTGCAAACACCCTGACTGTGTTCATCCCCTCGACGTCCTTCCAGACTTCCCCGGGGTCCCGGCCGAAAACAATGTTCCAGTAGGTGGAGCCAGGAACAATCATGTTGTTGATGAGGAAGAACATGAGCATCTCCTGGATGGTGGCGGTGTGGCCCCCCCGGCGGGCCACCGCGATCGGCCCCCCGACCTTCCACGAGAGGAACCGGTCGGTGGAACGGGAGACCATCCCGATCCTCTGGAGGGCTGCCATCACGTCCCCGCGGGCCGTCCCAAAGTAGACAGGGGATGCCACGATGAATCCCTCGGCATCGCGGACGCTCTCGATGATCCTGGAAAGCCCGTCATCAAGGACACAGGTCCCCTCCTTTGCACACCTGTTGCACGCCGTGCAGGACTCAATTTTCATCCCCGCAAGCGAGATGATCTCTGTCTCCAGTCCCTGTTCCTGGATGACCCTTGCGCATTCCTCCACGACCTGGATCGTATTTCCCCCTGGTCGCGGGCTCCCCGAAAGCAGTACGACTTTCACGCAGATTTCTCCAGGAAAGATTGCGTTTGTTTCTTATTTAGGTATGGAGGGTCAAAGGCCGGAGGGGAGGGGAGAGGAGGGACCTTTTTTCCCCGCTTCCGCTCTTTTGGGCGGCACGGGGGTTTTTTTGGCCCCGCCAAAAAAGTAGATTTTTATGCCTGTGCCACCCTGCGTACCTGTCATATGGAAGGAGATGGTCCCCCTTCGGAAGAGGAAATCCTTGCCCATTACCAGCGGATGATTTCAGACGGCAACCCGGTCAGCCGCTGGAAGGCAGTCGAAGGCCTCGCACGCATGGACAGTCCGGCAGCCTTTCCCCTCCTGGTCCAGGCCCTCTCTGACGAGGACTGGAGGGTGCGCCAGAAGGCGGCCTGGGCACTGGGCGTCGTTGGTGACGCCCGGGCCATCCCCATCCTCCAGAGGGCCCTTCAGGGCGAGAAGGAAGACGTCCGCGAGATGATCATGGAAGCCCTCTCATCGATTCGCAGGCGCCCGCCTGCCGAAGGACGGTAAAATTCCCCCCAAAGATTGTATCTTTCCCCCGGTCGCCGCGGGTAATATACCCTTATTACCTTATCCCGCCAATTCTCTGGGAAAACCCGTGGCCCGGGGGCAGCCTGTCCCCCGGCGATGGACAATGGACAGGCATCTTTGGGAAATATCCCCCCATCCAGGCCGAATAACACGAAAGTGACAGGGAGAAGACAATGGAGAACAGGTACCCGGACCTTGCATTTGACCAGTCCCGTTGGGAGAAGCAGCGAGAGCTTTTCGCGCGGGGAATAGTCCCGTATCCCTACCGGTACGGGGAAAGGGAGACCATCGCAGCCATCCGGTCGGCAAACGCGGATGCTGGCCATGAAAAGGGGACAAAGCGGGTCCGGGCTGCAGGGCGACTCTCTACTGTCAGGAACCATGGCAAGACGGTTTTTGCCGACCTCCAGGACGAGAGTGGAAAGATCCAGATTTACATCCGCAAAAACGACATCGGGGAAGAAAAGTTCGACCTTTTCCTGACCTGTATTGAGAGGGGGGATATCGTGGGTGTGGAGGGGTATATCTTTCGCACGAAACTGGGGGAGCTGACCCTCTGGGTGGAGGAGATCACGCTCCTTGCCAAGGCCCTCTGTCCCCTCCCCGAGAAGTTCCACGGACTGCGCGACGTCGAGAAGAGGTACCGGCAACGGTATGTCGACCTCATCGTCAACCAGGATGTCAGGGAGACATTCCGGACACGGAGCCGGATCATTGCTTCCCTGCGGGCGTACCTGACGGAAAGGGGTTTCCTCGAGTTTGAGACCCCGATCCTGCAACCGGTCTACGGGGGAGCCAATGCGCGTCCCTTCACCACATTCCACCACTACCTCCAGCAGACACTCTTCCTGCGCATTGCCCCCGAGCTCTACCTCAAGAGGCTGATCGTGGGGGGTTTTGAGAAGGTCTTTGAGATTGCGAGGAACTTCCGCAACGAGGACATCGATACCCAACACAACCCCGAGTTCTCCATGGTAGAGATCTACGAGGCCTACCGTGACTACACGGACATGATGGCACTATGCGAAAATATCATCACAACCCTCGTCGCAGAGGTGCACGGGACGCAGGTCATCTCCTTTGGAGATACCACCCTTGACTTCACCCCTCCCTGGAAGAAGATGAGCATGGACGAGGCTGTCAGGGACCTGGCAGGGATCGATGTCTGGGCCTACTCCCTGGAAGAGCTCCGGCGGATCGCGCAGGAGAAGGACGTGGAGGGGTGGGAGAACGTGGGCACAACCCGGGAGATGCTCGTCCTCCTCTTTGAGGAACTCGTGGAGGAACAGCTCGTCCAGCCAACCTTCATCTATGATTTCCCGGTCGAGAACTCGCCGCTCGCAAAGAAGCACCGCTCACGCGAGGGTTTCACCGAGCGTTTCGAGCTCTTTATCTGCGGGATGGAGGTTGCAAACGGGTTCTCGGAGTTAAACGACCCTGTTGACCAGCTCGAACGCTTCCAGCGCCAGGAAGAGAAGAGACGGGCGGGAGACCTGGAAGCGCAGATGCTTGACTATGACTTCATCAATGCCCTTGGCTACGGGATGCCACCGACGGGGGGAGTCGGCATCGGTATTGACCGCCTCGTCATGATCCTGACCAACAGGACATCGATCAAGGAGGTCATCCTCTTTCCCCAGTTGAAACCGGAACCCTCCGAGAGGAAAGATTCCCCCGATACCTGATCAGTCACTCTCCTTCACCCATCCAGAAGAGTCGGCCCGGGTATCGCCGGGAAGGATACCAAGGGTGTTATTCCTTTTAAAAGAAGGGGGAGCACTGCCCTCCCTTTTTTACAAAAAAATGTATTTTTCAGAGGAGTGCGGTGGTGATCCCGATGACCCCGGACTGGATGATGACGGCAGTCGCGATGATGACCCCGGCCATCTCCAGTGCCACCGCCACGTTGCCCTTCTTGATCTCCTCGAACTCCTCGACACCCTTCGTAAGCCTGTCGAGGATGGAGAGGGCAAGGTAGATCGCACCAATGGCAAGGACGATCCCGAGGATCAATTGCAGGAAGGCAACGCCGATTGCCGTGATCCCGTCAAGGGAGAGGAGACCCACCGAGAGGGCCTTGGAGATCCCGACCGAGATGCCCGATACACCGGACTGTACCACGAGGGCGATGGCAAAGAAGACGGATGCAACGATGATCCCGACCGCCACGTTGCCCTTGGCAAGTTCCTTTTCTTCATCGATACCCTTGGTGATCCGTGAGAGCACGGAAAACCCGATATACAACGCGACGACTGCCAGCAGGATGGCAATGACAAGCTGTATAATACCAATGACTGCGTTTGCCCATAACATGTTCAATCACCCTAACTAAATTTCCTCACTATATCTCCCTACCCAATAATTAATCTATCGTGGCTCCATTCTGTGAATAGGACCTTTTTTCACGGTATCCTTCCTCAGGGGAAAAACAAGTTCCACCCCGGCCGTGACTTCCCCCCATAATAGGGAGGGCCCGTCCCGAAAGGGATCAGTCCCGGGAAACCGATAGGGGGACCCCCGGGATCAGGCGGGGGCATTCCTGCCGGGAAGGATAGACTCACTTTCCCGGGATGGGCACCTGCGGTCTGGATTTTTTGGTTTTCCAGGGGAAATGGAGGAAAATTTCAGGCAATTTGGGGGAAAAATTTATAATCTAAAAAAGGAGAGGGTTTTTAAACAGGAATCTGATCAGAAAAATCCATCCTGTAGCCGGACGTGGAGTGCCACGAGGGTGGAAGTCGGGGTCCTCTCGAGGTGGCGGGACAGTACTTCCCCGGATGGTCTGCCATGTCCCGGTGATATCGGAGGCTAAATTCATGTCATTAGGTCTGCGCAGTATAATCCTATTTGGTGTCCTCGCCCTGTTCCTGTCAGCGACCGTCATTGCGGTCCCTGCCGGTACCCCTGTCTCTGTCGATGTCTCAGGGATACCCCTCGTGTTCATTGCAAACGAGGGACAGGCCGGCGAGGAAGTACTCTACCATGCAAACGCTCCCGGGCATTCCATTTACTTCCTGAAGGATGCAATGGTCTGTCTCCTCCCGCGAAAAGAAGGGGGTGCCCCTGCACTCATCAGGGTGAGCCTCGACGGGTATGACCCCCTCCTTTCGGTCACGGCAGAGGAGAAGCTCCCGGGAACGGCAAACTTCCTGGTCGGCAATGACCCCCAGGCATGGGTCAGGAATGTCCCCACGTACGGGAAAGTGAGGTATAGTGGCATCCTCCCCGGTGTTGATATTGTCTACTACGGCACACAAGGTGTCCTGAAACGGGACATCATCCTCGCACCGGGCGTTGACCCCTCCACCATCCGGTTCCGCTACACCGGCCAGGAGACCCTCGCCCTTGACGACGAGGGAAACCTCCTCGTGGAAACGACCGGGGGCAGGATCAGGGAGGCGGCACCCCTCTGTTACCAGTTGAAGGGGGGAGAGGAAGTGCCCGTCTCGTGCAGGTATGTCCTTTCCGGTGACGGTCTTGTTGGTTTCAGTATCGGGACCTACGACCCTGCCCTGCCGCTTGTCATCGATCCTTACCTTGACTTCTCGACGTACCTGGGAGGAGCCCGGGAGGACCGCGGGTATGCCGTTGCCGTCGATTCCCTGGGAAGCACGTATGTCACGGGCGGCACGCAGTCGATCGACTTTCCCTACCCGTCATGGAAGGCCCGGTACCAGGAGTTCCCCGGGGGAGCCATGGATGTCTTTGTCACCAAGATCGAGCCCGACGGCCTTGCCCTCAATTACTCGACGTACATCGGGGGACGCAACGATGATGTGGGATTCGGGATTACCGTGAACGAATCTGGTTTTGCCTACATCACAGGATATACAATATCGCCGGATTACCCCGTTTTAAAAGCTTTTCAGGACAATATAAGTTACAGCGGGAGTTGTTGTTCATCTTCTGATGCCTTCATCTCTGTTCTTGCCCCCGAGGGCAACGACCTCGAGTTTTCGTCGTTCCTGGGCGGGAACATGACCGATGTCGGCCGGGCAATCGCTCTCAACAGCACGGGCCAGGCAGTTTTGACAGGATACACCGGCTCATGGGACTTCCCGACTACGACGGGAGCATATGACCGAACCTTGAATGGGACGTGGGACGCCTTCGTTACCGGGATATCCTACGATGGATCGGTATCCACCATCGGATTCTCAACATTCCTGGGGGGAGAAAACACCGATAAAGCATTCGGGATTGCCCTGGGTCCCAATAATGATATTTTTGTTACGGGATTGACCCAGTCGATGTTCTTCCCCGTGAAATTATGGAAACAGAGGTTCTTATCGGGGTCCCAGGACGCATTCGTGACCCGTCTGGCTCCTGACGCCAGTGACATCATCTCGTCGACATACCTTGGAGGTTTTAACGACGAGAGCGGAAACGGAATTGCCGTCGATAACCAAACGGCAATGTACGTGACAGGGTTCACGAGGTCAGAGGATTTCCCTGTTTTCCCCAAATCACCCTATGGCACGGCTTTCCAGTCACGCCTTGGCGGCCTCCAGGACGCCTTCCTGACAAAGTTCAACCCCGGCGGGACATCCCTCAACTTCTCCACGTACCTGGGCGGGTCCCAGGTCGAGGAGGGCACGGGAATAGCGGTTGACGGCATGGGATCTGCATACGTCACGGGCTATACCGATTCCCTGAATTTCCCTGTGAAAAATGCGGTCCAGTCGACCCTCAACTCCTACACCTACGATGCTTTCGTCTCCCGGTTCTATCCCAATGGCACTGCAGTCATGTATTCGACGTACCTCGGCGGCAGGCTGGATGACAGGGCCATGGGGATCGCGCTCCTGGGGAGCAATGCAACCGTTGCCGGGTGGACAGAATCTGCGAACTTCCCGGTGAAAAATGCCATCCAGTCGGGTTTTGCCGGAGTCTCTGATGCATTCGTTGCCCGGATCGTCTCTGTCCCGCCGGTAGCAAACTTCACCGCCGAGGCAAACGGCGTGGAAAACTATACCCTCATCAAGGGTCTGCCCCCGCTGCGTGTCAACTTCACCGATCTCTCCACCGGTGAACCGACAGCCTGGTCATGGCTCCTGGGAGACGGGAATACCTCGTCCCAGCAGAACCCGAGCCACACGTATTACACCGGGAACTGGACGGTCAACCTGACGGCAAGTAACCTGGACGGGAGCAACTCGACAGGCAAGTACTGGTACATCCAGGTCGGTGCGCCACTCATTGTGAACTTCTCGGCGGCAAACGTCTCGGGTGTCCCCTGCACCTTCTGCCAGGGCCAGGTCCCCTTCGGCGTGAACTTCACCGACCTCACGAACGATACCCCGATCGCATGGAACTGGAGTTTCGGTGACGGGAACTTCAGCACGGACCAGCACACCAACTGGACGTACCACATCCCCGGGCTCTATAATGTCACCCTGATCGCGACGAACGACTATGGCTCCAACAGCACAACGAAGTGGGGACTCGTCGAAGCGGGAGACGTCCCGACCGCCAATTTCACCGCCAACGTGACCTCCGGTATCGCACCCCTCGCAGTCCAGTTCACGGACCTCTCAACGGCAATTCCTGCAATCTCCTCCTGGAACTGGACGTTTGGCGACGGGTCACCCAACGGGACGACAAAGAACCCTGTCCATGTGTTCACAGCGATGGGGAACTATACCGTCAATCTCACGGTCCGCAACCTCTGGGGCAACGGCACGATGTCCCGGTTCGAGTACATCAGGGTCGGCGAGATACCCGTGGCCGATTTCACCGCTGAACCAACCAGCATCGTTGAATCCCAGGCGGTCAATTTCACGGACCTCTCCACGGGATACCCGACCTGGTGGTTCTGGAACTTTGGCGACGGCCAGACAGAGAACAGGACGGGTAACCTCACATTCAACCACACGTATGCCCATGCGGGGAACTACACCGTCTCCCTGACGGCCGGAAACGAGTTCGGGAGCAGCACAAAGACACGGCCACGTTACATCTTCGTAGCCGGGAACGCAACGGTGGCAAACCTGACATTTGTCCCGTCGTCTGCGATCATCCCCACCAACTCCACGACGGCAATGAAGCTCATCCTTGAGAAGGCGGAGAGGGGCCTCTCGGGTTACAATATCACCATCTACTTCGTGAACCCCTCTGCGGCTGACATGGTGGCGTTCCACCTGCCTTCGTGGGTCAACCCTGCGTTTGCCCTCAACAGCACGGTACCCGCCTCCTCCGTCTGGTTGAAGGTCTCGGATATCGCTGACGTCATCAGGCCGGGGGCAACGAATGTCGAACTTGCTCTCTTCAACAGCACCGGGAAGACGCCCATGGCGACGACGATAAACGTGACAGTGACCCAGATCGACACCGATACAGGGGATATCGTCCATACCTACCTCAACCCTGCCCAGGTCACGATCGTTGCCCTCCTCCCGCTTCCCGGCCATGCCAATCCCCCAACGGATCCGTTCCATGACGGAGTCTACTGGGATGTCAATGGGAACGGGCGTATCGACTTCGATGACGTCGTCCAGTACTTCCTCTTCCTCGAGTGGATCCAGGACAACGAACCGATCAGCCTGTTTGACTACAACGACAACGGCCGGATTGACTTTGATGACCTCTTCATCCTCTTTACGATGGTCTAGGAGGGAGCAATGATACTCACCGAATGGCAAAAACTGGCACTCGTGGCAGCATGCATCTGCATGCTTGCCATTCCCGGGCTGGCAACGACCGTGACGGTCGGTTCCGCCACGGTTCCTGGAGCAGGGACGACTGTTCCCATCAATGTGACCGCCGACAACTTCCCCAACGGCCTTTCGGGGTACAGCATGAACGTGTCTGTGGCATCTCCTGCCGTTGCAGAAATAACGGGAGTGACGTTCCCTTCATGGGCGTCATTGAGCATCCATTCCCCCCTCCCATCCGGTGAAGTGTCGGTCCGTGCTTCTGACCTTGCTCAGGCGGTTGGGCCAGGGGCATCCAATGTTCTCCTGGTGACGGTCACGGTCCGCGGCAAGGCCGCAGGCTCGACACCCATCACCGTGGTGGTAAAAAAGATGGACCCGGACGGTGCTGGTGATCCGATCCTCCCCACCATTGTCGCAGGGACGGTCACCGTGGGCGGGACCCCCACACCGACCGCAACACCGACGTCCACACCCACACCAACACAGACCGCGACACCGACTGCAACACTGACGTCCACACCCACACCAACACCGACCCCCACGTCAACACCGACCGCGACACCGACTGCAACACCGACGTCCACACCCACACCAACACCGACCCCCACGTCAACACCGACTGCGACACCGACTGCAACACTGACGTCCACACCCACACCAACACCGACTCCTACGTCAACACCGACAGTCACTCCCACTCCGACGCCTGTCGACCCGGGGTACATCACTGTCTTTTCCTATCCCCTGGGGGGAACAGTGTACCTCGATGACGTGGTGATAGGCACAACCCCCCTCCAGGACCGGAGTATCGATCCCGGCACCCACACCCTGGTGGCAAAGTACACCGGCTACCAGGACTACTCAGCAACCATCACGGTCAGTCCCGGGCAGCACTTCAAGCTCCCCCTCATCATCTTCTTAAAGGGCCAGCCGACGCGTCCCCCGACGACCATACCGACCATCCCGGTAACGAGTACCCCCACACCAACGGCGTCTGGCACCGCCACGACCGCCGTCCCGACGCCAACGGTCACGGGAGGGGGCACGGGGAGTCTGACGGTCAAGACCCTGCCGTCGGGGGCACTCATTTACCTCGATAACCAGCCGAAAGGAACAACCCCCGCAACGATCTCCAACATCCCCGCCGGGGACCACGAGCTGAAGCTCATCAAGCAGGGGTATAAGACGAGTGTCCGGACCGTGCGGATACAATCCGGGATAACAACGACACTCCCCCTGATTGTCCTCTCTCCGCAAAGGCTGTTCTGATACACTACCCCATTTTTACTCTCTCCGCTTTTTCGTGCGGGTCGGTCAGGATCTCAGGAGGGAACTTTCCAGTCCCCGGTCTGTTATCAAATGGCTTCGCGGGTATCCCGTCAGGCACGCCCCCTGCAGTGTCCCTGGCCAGCTGTTCCTTATGGAGCCCGGGGTGGGCTAGTGGAGTTATTGGGATTCTTTCCCTTGAGAAGAAGAGGCGTGTGACGGAAATATTCTTCAGTCATCCCGATCGAGCGTTGCAGCAACAACGCACTGCCCAAAGGAGATACAGCCGTCGCCGAGCGGGTAGGAGGGGTTCATGTGGAAGGTGAGTCCCGCCGCCGTCACCTCGTCCCGGATGGTCTCCCGGATGGCCCTGTTATAGGCAACGCCCCCGGAGAGGGCGACGAGCGGGATATCCCTCTCTGTTGCCGCATGGATCGCGAGGCCCGCGATCCCCCGGGCGAGGTTAAACTGGAAAGAGGCCGCGATCGACCGGAGGTCAGCCCCGTCCTTTGCCCTCTTCGCCTCCAAAAGAGCCTTTTTAAGGAGGCCCCTCGTCGAGAGGACCTCTCTTCGCCCCTCCCTCTCATAGGCGAGGTCCCATGCCTCGACCCTTCCCCCGATGGCAAAGGACTCAAGTTTCATTGCCGGTTCGCCGTCATAGGTCCTCTCCCGGCAGACTCCCAGGAGCGACGACACGGCATCGAGAACCCTGCCGGTGCTTGACGTCGGGACGACGTTGAGGTTCTGCCGGAGCTGGGTCTCGAGGAACGAGAGCTCGACATCGGTCCACCCCCTCGCGGCAAGGATCTCGGTCACCTCCGGTTCGGGGAGAATCCCATAAAGCATCCTCTCCGGGTACCGCGTCGCGAGGTCACCGCCTGGCATGGGGACGACCTCGAGGTGGCCGATGCGCTCGTACGAGGCCGGCGAACCCACGAAGACCTCTCCGCCCCAGACAGTCCCGTCTTCCCCGTAACCGACACCATCTATCGCTATCCCGACGCAGGTCTCGCGGGTTGTCGCCGCGATGTGGGCCTGGTGGTGCTGGACGGGGACGAGGGTTGCTCCCCACCGGTCTGCAAGTTCGCGTGCAGACCGGGTTGAGAGGAACTGGGGGTGGGCGTCGTGGGCGATGATTTCAAACCCCTCCCCCAGGAAACGGCAGAAGGTCTCTATTGTCTCCCGGTGGTAGGCATAGGTCTGGGGGTTCCGCACGTTGCCCACGTGGGGGGATGTCGTGGAAAAGCCATCGCGGTAGACCGTCACGTTCGCGTTCAGTTCCGGGCCAACGGCGAGGATCGAACGTTTCCCAAGATCGATTGCCGTCCGGAGCGGGGCAATCCCCCGGGAGAGGCGGATGATGAAACCATCCCGGACCACCGAATCGTCGCACCTGTTCTGGATCCTGCGGTTGTGGGTGAGGAAGAAGTCGACCTTGTCGTGCATCCGGGCCATGGCGGCATCGATCTCGGTGATCATGGGGTACCCCGGCATGTTGGCACTCGTCATGATCAGGAGGGGGTGCGAGAGGTGGGAGAAGAGGAGGTGGTGGAGACCGGTGTAGGGGAGCATGCACCCGATCGTGTGCAGGTTCGAGATGTCCTGGTGGGCTTCGGGGTCACGCTTTTTCAGGATTACAATAGGTCTTGCGTGGCCTTTCAACAGCGCCCATTCCCCGGGAGAGACCGTGGCTATCCGGTCGACATGGTCGGGCCTGACCATGACAGCAAAGGGCTGTTCGAACCGCCCGAGCCGCTTCTTGAGTTCCCCCGCAAGGTTCTCGATGCAGGCCAGGTGGAATCCCCCCATCCCCCGTATCGCAACGATCGAGCCCGCATCGAGCAACGCGGCCGTCTCCCGGATGACATCGCCGGACGTCACATCGTTGCCGGCGGAGTCAAGCAGGCGCAGGGAGGGACCGCATTTCGCGCAGGCAATTGTCTGGGCATGGTGACGACGCGAGCCGGGATCGGTATACTCCGCCCTGCAGGCATGGCAGGGGGGAAACGCGTCCATGGATGTTCTCTCCCTGTCATAGGGCAGGTCGCGGATAATGCTGTAGCGGGGACCGCAGTTGACGCACGATGTGCACCAGTACCCCTCGTACCTCCCGCTGGGGGTGGTGATGTCCGAGAGGCACTCGTCGCACGTGGCAATGTCCGGCGGTATCATCCCGGTAAGGGAACCGGGGTCGCTCTCTGCGATCACGAAGTCTCCGGGAAATGGTCCAGGGTCAGGCAGGACCTCGACCCGGTCTATCCGGGCCAGGGGCGGTCCCCGCGAGACGAGGGAGAGGAATTCCTCGAACCTCTCGCCGGCGGCCTGCACTTCGACCTCGCTGCCCCTGTTCTTGACAAAACCGACGATATCCAGCCTCTTTGCAGCGGCATACACGAAGGGCCGGAAACCGACTCCCTGCACGATTCCCCGTATTTTTATCCGTCCGCTCCTGCGCATGCCGTTCAAACAAAGATTTATTGATTTATCCTGCCATATAATAATAGGGTTTTACCAGTGACCGGCCATATACGGATAGTCAACGATCCCGTGGACCTCGTGCCCCTTCTCATCACTTTTCACAATGCGACCTACAAGAAGGTCTACGATCTGTTGACCAGGTCCTGGATGACAGAGGAGGAGCTCTGCTCCCATGTCACCGACGGGGACGTGGGACAGTGCCTCATGGTCCTCAAGAAGGGCAGCCTGGTCGAAGAGCAATGGAGGATGCCTGGTCCCGGCCAGAAACCTCTGAAGGAATACCGGGCGACCTACAACCGGTTCCGGGCAAATTTCCAGTGCAATTTCAACGATCTCTCCGACCTCCTCTTTATCGCCGTCTCCAACGACGAGTACCTCCGGTCCCTGGTCGACAGGGTCGAAGAGGAGCTGCGTGCAGGCAACACGTCCATCAATGACATCGCACGCAAGTTCGGGGTCAATCCTGTCTTCATCAAGGGGCTGGCCAAGCGCATCCCCCACCTCGACGTGAAGGGACAGGGGCTGGTTCTCCTTGACCGAAACACGTACTGACCCGCTCTCCACCCTCCTCCGGAGCAAGAGGGTAATAACCCGGCTGCAGATTCTCGTCGAGATCGCAGAACACCAGCCCGCCGTCCGCCAGCAGGAAATCGCCCAGAAGATGGGTGTCACGCCCCAGGCGGTATCCGAGTACATCCGGGAGCTGGTCGACGAGGGGATGGTCGCAGCCCACGGGAGGGGACGCTATAGCGTGACCCGGAGCGGGATCGAATGGATCCAGTCCCAGGCAGAGACCCTTGAGGCGTATGCCCGCCACATCCGGCGTGACGTCATCCAGCAGGTCGCGACCTGGACGGCCATCGCGGCAGTTGACCTCCGGGAGGGGGACCAGGTCGGCGTCTACATGAAGGACGGGTTCCTCTATGCCTCCCGGGAACCGAGAAGCGCCATGGGGACTGTTGTCCGGGACTCCCGGGCAGGCGAGGATGTGGGGGTCACGCGGCTCTCGGGACTGATCGACCATTCAGAGGGGTGCGTCCGCGTCTGCAAGGTCCCCCGGATCGAGAGGGGTGGTTCCCGCCGAATCCAGAAAGACCGGCTCCGGGACCTCATCCGGGACGTCGGGATGGTGGCGGCAGTAGGCGTCGAGGGCTACATCGCCTTGGAACAGGTCGGGAGAAAACCGGACATGTTCTTTGGTGCCCGGGAGGGCGTCATCGAGGCGGCGTTCCACGGGATCTCATCAGCCATCCTCATCGTTGACGAGGAATTTACCGATTTTCTCAAGCGACTGGAGGGTGCCGGGCTTTCCTATACCCTCCACGACCTCACCGCCCCATGAACATCGTTGTCCAGCCGCAGAAAGGGGAGTACAAGATCCTCTTTCTCGACAACCTCACGGTCGTTGCCGTGGGAATTGCGCAGGTCGAGGCCACCGCGAAGGGGTACAGGCCGGGACAGTACCGCCTGCGCTGGGGGACCAAGCGCCAGTTCCGCCACACCCCCTCCAAGGAACTCGTCGTCTCACTGCGGAAGGGCTCGGTGTACCTGACCGGCAAAGACGAAGCCTTCGAGGGTTTTCTCCAGGACTTCCAGATCCCCTACACGATCACCGACGTGTGCCGGATCTGCCTGATGGAAGACCGCGTCACGCCCCTTAACAAAAAAAACAGCGTCCGCTACACGACCGGAGAGAGGATATGCTTCGATTGTGCCCGCCGGGAATTACGACGGGAACTCGCAACCATGGGGAAGGTGGGCAAGGGGGCCGTGGGGCACCTCGAGGAGCTGCTGCGGACCCTCCGTGACATGGAGAAGGTCCTTGCCTCGGTCCAACCCGAGAAGGTCAGGATCTCTGCAACCCTCTTTGACCGGCTAGAAGCACACCCCGTCCAGAAGACACAGGAGATCGTTGAGCTCCCCCTCCCCGCCGAGTTCGTTGATGCTGCGGGCGTCGAGAAGCTCATGCCCGTCCAGCAGATGGCCGTGGACGCCGGGCTCCTCCACGGAAAGCACCTCCTGATCGTCTCGGCAACAGCCAGCGGAAAGACGTTCATCGGGGAGATGGCCGGGCTCAAGAACTACCGGGAAGGCAGGGGGCACTGCCTCTTCCTCGTCCCCCTCGTTGCACTCGCTGTCCAGAAATACCAGCGGTTCGAAGAGCGGTATGGAGAGATCGCCGGGGTGGGCCTCCTCGTTGGGCAGGCCCGCATCAATATCCCCGAGAACCGACCAGCGGGAGACCGGAATATCAGGGCCCCCCTGGTTGTCGGGACCTACGAGGGCGTGGACCACTTCATCCGGACCGGCGGCGTCCTCCCCCCGGTTGGGACTGTCGTCATCGACGAGGTCCAGATGCTCACCGACCCGGACCGTGGCCACCGGCTCGATGGTCTCATCGCCCGCCTCAAGTACCTCTATCCCGGTGCCCAGTTCCTGTACCTCTCCGCAACAATCGGGGTTCCCACGGTCCTTGCAAAGAAACTCCATGCCACGCTCGTCCGGTACGACGACCGGCCGGTCCCCCTGGAACGGTACCTCATTTTCCTCGAACACAAGCAGAAGATCCCGACGATCAAGCGGCTCTGCACCCAGGAATACGCAAAGGTCTCCTCCAAGGGGTACCACGGACAGACGATCATCTTCACGCATTCACGGGCCCGGACCCACGTCATTGCCGATGCCCTCGGCCCGGGGTATGCAGCCTACCATGCCGGGCTCACGTCCCAGGAAAAACGCGAGATCGAGGCCAGGTTCCTCTCCGGGAAGATAAAGGCCGTGGTCACGACGGCGGCACTGGGAGCGGGCGTGGACTTCCCGGCATCGCAGGTGATATTTGACTCTCTCGCGATGGGGATATCCTGGCTCTCGGTCCAGGAGTTCAGCCAGATGGCGGGTCGGGCGGGACGACCCGACTTCCATGACCTGGGAAAGGTCGTTGTCCTCGCCGAACCCGGGGCGTCCTATTCCCGGGCATCAGGGACGACCGAGGAGGAGGTCGCCATGAAGCTGCTGAAGGGAGAGATGGAGGAGGTCGCCCCCGAGCATGACCTTGAACAGAGCTCAGAGGAGTACGTGGCAAACGCGGTTGTCTGCCGGGGGAGACTTGCCGACCTGGAACTCATCAACAGGACGATGGTGGGATCGATGGAACCTGTTCTCGATACTCTCCTCGAGAAGGGCCTCGTGGCCCGGGAGGAGGAAAAGATCGTGCTTTCGCCTCTCGCACGCGTGATGGCCGAGCACTTCATCGGGGTGGAACGCCTGCTCGAGATCCGGGAACTGGCAAAAAAAGTGGACGACCCCCTCGAGATCGTGGCAGACCTCTCCCTGGCAGAGATGGAGAAGAGGAAGGAGAGGGAGAGGGAGAAGAGGAAGGGAAAGTGATTCAGCCGTGCGGCCATGAATGGCACAGGAGGGGACCTGTCGCGACTCCGGCCCTTTAATCAGAATGCAGAGAGTTGCAATGAAAAGGAGGCGTTATTTTTCCTGTTCGGGCATTATATCCTGTCGGCACTCAAGGTTACTCTTTATATAACGGAGAGGGAAAATTCAGATCTGTGGCTATCGGTGAAGTAATGTGATCTCAGTCCTGACGGTCGATGACGAACCCGCGTTCCTTGAAATAATAAAGAAGATTCTCGAGCGCTCAGGTCGTATCACCGTTGATACTGCAATATCGGCGCATGAAGGCCTTGAGAAGATTTCAGGGAACAGCTACGACCTGGTTGTCTCTGACTACCAGATGCCGGCGATGGACGGTATAAAATTTCTCCGCGCACTCCGGGAATCAGCAAAGACCATCCCGTTCATCATTTTCACCGGTAAGGGACGCGAGGAGATCGCAGTTCTGGCCTTTGAGAACGGCGCTGATTTCTACCTCCAGAAGGGTGGCGACCTCCGGGCACAGTTTGCGGAACTGGAAAAAAAGATCGTCCTGGCCCATGAACTTTACAGGGCGCAGCAATACCGGAAAGAGAACGAGGACAGGCTCCGGCAGGTCATCGATTTCTTACCGGATGCAACCTTTGCCATCGACAGAGAAGGCCGCGTCATCACGTGGAACCGGGCAATCGAGAAGATGACCGGCATCCCTGCCGGGGATATCCTGGGGAAGGGGAACTACGAGTATGCCATCCCGTTCTATAAAGAGCGGCGCCCCATCCTCATCGACCTGGCCCTGCGGAATGACCCGGACATCGGGGAGAAGTATAAATACGTCAGGCAGAACGGGGACAGTCTCGTTGCCGAGACATTCATCCCCCACTTCAACGAGGGAAAAGGAATCCATCTCTGGGGGATCGCAACCCTCCTCCACGACTCGGAGGGAAAAGTCACCGGCGCCATTGAATCCATCCGTGACATAACCGCATGGAAAGTCGCAGAAGAGGAGCTCGTCAGGAGGAACGAGGAACTCCATGCCGCGTATGAACAGATTGCGGCGTCCGAGGAGGAACTCAGGCAGAACTTCCGGGAACTGGAGAAAAGCCACAGGAATCTTGAGAGAAGCGAAAGGAGGTTCCGGCAGCTTTTCGAGGCCATGCACGAGGGACTTGCTCTCCACAGGGTCCTTCGGGATACCGGGGGCCGTGCCGTCGATTACCGCATCCTTGCCGTGAACCGTGCCTACGAGGAGATCCTCGGGTTGAAACGTGACGCCGTGGTAGGAAAGAGAGCCCGGGAGGTCTACCAGACCGGGGAACCACCGTTCCTTGAGATCTACGCAGGTGTGGCAGAGTCCGGGAAGCCCACATCATTCCAGGCATTCTTCTCTCCCCTCGCCAAGTATTTCCGGATCTCGGTTTACTCGCCTAGGAAAGACCAATTTGTCACAGTTTTTTAAAGACATAACGGACCGGGTCATCCTAGAGCAGGAACGGGAGAAAGCCGAGGAGAGGCTCCGCGAAGCAATCCACCTTGCACGACTCGGTTTCTGGGAATGGGACATCGGAAAGGACAAAATCTGGTGGTCACGCGAGCTCTGCGAGATACTTGGCTGGGACCCTGACCAACCTCCGCCGTCCTATAGCGACCTTTCCCGGATTTATACCCCCGTAAGCTGGCAGAAGCTTTTTTCGGCCGTCGAGCGGGCAGTCTCGTCCGGTGAACCCTACGACCTGGAACTAGAGGTTATCCGCCCCGATGGGGAGAGGTTATGGACCCGGGCGACGGGCGGGCCCGTGCGGGATGTCGACAAGACCATCACCGGTCTCCATGGCACGGTGCAGGACATCACGGGGACGAAGAGAGCCGAAAACGCTCTGAAAAAGGCAAACAGGCAGTTAAATCTCCTTGTAAGCATCACCCGGCACGATATCCGGAACAGCGTCACGGCAGCCCAGGGGTACCTCGAACTGATGGAGAATGCTGACCCGGGACAGCCAGGATTGGCACGTGAGAGGCTGGGACAGATCCTGGCCCAGATTGCCCGCCAGATCCAGGCGACAAACGAATGCGAGAGTCTCGGGGAGGAGGAACCCTCCTGGCAGTGCATCGAGGGTCTCCTCGATGGCATCGAGGTCCCCCCGTCAGTCTCTTTCGTTCGGGACTCCTGCCCGGTCTCGGTCCTTGCCGACCCCGTCCTCCGCCGGGTTTTTGACAACCTCCTCGATAACTCGCTGCGCCATGGCGGGCCCACGATGGACCGGATCCACGTCTCTTGCGTCATCGACGGGGACGAGCTGGTCATTGCCTGGGAGGACAACGGTTGCGGCATTCCTTTTGAAGAAAAGGAAAGGATCTTTGACAGCCATTACGGGAGGAACACTGGCCTTGGCCTCTTCCTCGTCCGGGATATCCTGGCCATAACCGGGATGAGCATCCGCGAGACCGGGGAGCCGGGGAAGGGGGCATGCTTCGAGATCAGGGTGCCTGCCGGCATGTGGCAGAAGAAGGAAGACCTGTCTGGCTAGGGGGGGACGTGTCGTGGGTCTGGTGATAGATCCCCCCTTCTCCCCGCGAAAAAAGCCAGGGATTTGCCGGGGGATTACAATCACCCTGGAATGGGGTTGACCTTTCAGTGCCGTTCCACGTCGCAGACCCACCGGTCGTAGAACGGGTCGCGGGTGTTTTCATCGGTTGAGACATTCGCCCCCCTGTCCTCGGCCCATCTCCGGACCAGCTCTGCCTCCCGTTCTGTCCCGACAGTGATCAGGCAGAACTCCGTGAGCCCGAGCAGCTCGGCAGTAACCATCTCCCAGACCTGCTCGGTGAAGGCATTGATCTCCCCGAACATGAGGCCAAGACCCGCCTCGGCACCCTGGCAGTAGTGGTGGGCGAGGGTCCCGTCGATGCACATCGTCTTTTCGGGGAGGAGCCGGCCCTTTGAGAGGCCAAGGGAGAGGAGGGAGGGATCGTTGTCGTAGGCAAGGGGCGTTATCCCCCTCTCTGCGAGGAGGAGCGAGCCAAGGCCTGACCCGCAACAGCAGTCGAGGCAGGAGAAATCCCCACCGCGGTCTCCCCAGTACTCGGAGAGGAGGTCGCGGGCTTTTTTTACCCTCTCGGGGTTGAGGTCATCGAGAGCAGGGGTGACACTCCCCCCGAGGAGAAGGCTGTAGTACTCCCTGATCGCGTCCTCGTAGGTCTCCCTCTCCTCCTGGAATATCTCGCCGGGGAGTTCCTCGAAGTGCTCGATGACGGCGAGGGTTGGCGCACGCAGGTGAAAGGAGCCAAGCTGCCACCCCTCCCCGGTGTGAAAGGCAACTGCAAGGGGGGCGTCCCCCTCGTCGACCAGCATCCGGCCCTCGTCGGCAGGCAGACTCTCCAGCCACGCGGTGTACCTGTCGTCGATCAGGTCTGCGAACGAGGGCTCGACGCAGCGTACCTGGTCCAGTTCCATGACCTCTGCCAGCAACGGCCTTTTTCCGAAAAAAGGTCCCTCCATGGTCCCTCACGCCCCGTACTTGGGCGACCGGTCCAGGAGGTCGAGGAGGATGGGCATTAAGGATGACCCCCGGATGCGGTGGAGCCCTCCCTCGGCACACGAGACCTCGTCGAAGGCGGTCACGCGGTCGACCCTGACACCTTCGCCTCTTATGACGACCGGGACGGGATCGGCACTGTGGTCTCTCACGCTGCAGGGGGTGGAATGGTCGGCACAGATGACAAGGAGGGTGTCCTCGAGCGTCGCCAGCGGTGCCATGGCCGCGTCGATCTTCTCGATGAACGCCATCTTCGCCCGGGGGTTCCCATCGTGTCCTGCCTCGTCTGCTCCCTTGATGTTGAGGAGGACGAAGCCCGACGAGGCAAGGGCTTCCCGGGTCGCCTTCACTTTCCCGGAAAGGTTCGTGTCGACCGACCCCGTTATCCCCGGTACATCCACCCGCTTTAACCCGACGGCAGTCCCGATCCCGGAAATGAGGGCTGCAGCAGAGATGACGGTCCCTGAGAGCCCGTATTTTTTTTCGAACGGCTCAAAGTGCCCCATAACCCCTGCCCCCCGGACCAGGACGGTGTTTGCCGGCGGGAGGCCTTCTGCCTGCCGCCGGAGGTTGAGGGGGTGGGCCCGGAGGATCTCGCCTGCCTGGCGCACGAACTCGCCCAGGGCCCTGGCAGTCCTCCTGTCTGCCTCGTCCCCGTCCCGCGGGAGGAAGGGGAGGGGAGGGACCCCCTCCTTCTTCGGGTCGTTCGACGTGACAGAGACGCCAAGCCCCTCCCCCCGGAACGCGAGAGCCGCCCGGTGCCCGGCTCCCGACCGGAAGACGAACTGGACTCCGAGGGAGGAGAGGTCGACACCGTCCTGGATGGCCTGCGAGAGTGGTTCTGTCTCATGTATCCGCCCGGCCCGGCGGTCAATGACCTTCCCCTCGTTGTCGACTGTCGCATAATTGCAGCGAAACCCGATCATCCCGGGTTCCATCCGGATGCCGCAGCCCTCTGCTTCCAGGGGCCCCCTGCCGGTGTAGTACCGTTTCGGGTCGTAGCCAAGCAGGCTTAAGTGCGCCGTGTCGGAACCCGGGCGGATTCCCGGGGCAATGGTGTCCATGATCCCGCAGATACCATCGTGCGCCACCCGGTCGAGGACAGGGGTGAGTGCCGCCTGGAGGGGTGTCCTGTTCCCGAGTTCGGGGCAGGGGCGGTCAGAGATGCCATCGAGGACAATGAAGAGGATCCTGTGGGCCGTCATCGGGAGGAGGGTTGGTCCTGCGCTGACTTATGCTTGACCATCAGGGGGCTTGCCCGGTCGGGATATATGGCCCCCCCGTGCGGAGGGGGGGTTATTGAGGGAGATGCTGACGAAAAAGTGGAGTCTCCCCATCCCTCCTGCACCTGCACCGGCCGGCGAAAGGGGAGAAAATGGAAGGGCAGGCAGGCCCTCCCGTGTGAGACGGCGGGTGTCAGGTAACCTTGATGGCGCCGAGCTTGGACTTGATGACCTCGACCCTTCGGACGGGGAAGATGGGCTTGACCGCCTTGAAGGCCTCGCGGGAGAAGTCCCCGTTCACGATCCCGCTGATGATGCCGTTCATGTCGGCCTCTGCACCCATCTTTGCCACGAGTTCCCCGATGAGCTTGCGGATCTCGTGCTCCTGGGAGAGGTTTGCCCGCGTCAGCGTGAAGCACGTCACGGTGAGGTCAACTCTCTTTCCGTCCTTTGTCGTGATGGGGACGTGGCAGTCGATGCGCGAGGTGCGCCTCTTGATCATCGAGCGGAGGTAATCGCGGGTGAGTTCATGCCCCACGAACTCGGTATAGGCAGAGTCTCCCGCAACGTTTGCGATCCTGAACTTCATCTTCACGTTCTGCCGCGCATAATCGTTGATGATCTCACCGAGTGTCGTCTGCATAATCCGCCCGACAACACTCTCGGGATCATTGGCGATGGTATCCCCGATGTAGGTCTTTCCCAGGACCTCGGGCGCGTACACCTTGTACCAGCTCTTGGCTTTCCAGCCTTCTACTCTTCTTCCAGCCTGTTTTTTCTTTGCCATGTGTTCACCATTAATCCATTAACCAGTTGTGTTCTCTTGTCTGCAGGCCACAATTCCCCTGCGGCCCCATCCAGCCATGGTTATCCCCGGGGTGCATCCTCCCGCCGGTTTCTTTCCCCTGCCAGAGAACAGAGCTCCTCTGCAATGGCGAGGTTCATCAGGTAGTCATCGACCGATGCGATCAAGGACCGGAGGGAGGTCCCCTCCACGTCGGTTATGACGCACCCCTTCCCCGCCCGTGTGTGCATGTTCTGGAGGTTGTCGGGCGAGAGGGATGCGGCAATGCACTCGGGCCGGGAGTGGACGGTACATATCCTGCCCCTGATCTCCATCATGCAGCCACCGTCCTCTGGAGCGCATCAACGAACTGGGGGAGGCGCCCGGCAGGGATTGTTGCTCCCGCCCGGTTCCTGTGTCCCCCTCCGAATCCCCCGAGCTGGAGTGCCACCTCGTGCACGTCATCGCCAAGCTCGGTCTTTTGGCCCTGCACGGCGCGGACCGAGACAAAGACGAGGTCCCGACTCCGAGCGGCAACGAGAACGAGCGGTTCTGACCGCGGGCAGTCCCGGGAGAGGGCATCGGCAACGTCGCTTGCAACCGCGGGGTCTTCCACCTCGATGACGCCGGTGGGGTTCTCCTTCTCGCATGCAGCCCGGATAGCCCTGATCACGTTTTGCCGGTGCTGGAACGAGCGGTCATAGGCCTCGGCAAGGCACGTGCTTGACCGCAGGCAGAGGGATGCCGCAAGCCCCCCGTACCCCGACTTCCCGCAGGCATCGACAACCGCTGCGAGGGTATGGGCATCGGAAATTACCTCCCTCCCGAGGGTGTAGCAAGTGCCGTACAGGGACTCGAGTGTCGTTGCCGGGGCGAACGGTGCGACCCGCAGGACGACGAGGGAGAGGAGTTTTGACAGGGAGACCTTCTCCCCATCAGACGCACTCTCCAGGAGGTCCGAGACTGCCACCTCATCGCCGCTCACCTGGTGGAGGTAGGGTGCAACGGCACCGTAGAGCCTCTCGTGGTCATCCCTCCCGGGGAGCAGCAGACCTTTATCCGGCGAGACCAGGCCCAGCGCCACGGCATCATTGAAGATGGCGAGGTTCTCGCCTGCAAGATCCTGGCCGTCTCCGATTATCCCGAGCATGACAAGCCCGGCGAGATCGCGGTTATCGCCCATTGCCTGGGCAACCAGGAACGCGGCCCCCGCCGAGGAGAGCTCGCGTTCACCGTCGATGCCGCAGAGGCGGGGGTTGACCTGGAGTTCTCCCGTAAACCGGGGGATGTGGTGGTCGATGACCATCACCTCCGGGGGAAGGTCGCCTGTCCCTGACCCGAGGTCACACAGGAGTGTCGGGGTCTCCGGGGAGAGGGCGGCAGGGCTGATGTGCGAGACGATGCGGAGCCGGAACCGGACCCCCTTCCGGAGGAGGGCCGTGCAGGCAATCGCACCGGCCGCTATTCCATCCGCATCGTGGTGGGCGTACACGTCCACGAAGTCCTGCCGGGAGAGGTGCCCGGCCAGCCTGGTTGCGGCCTCGGCAAGGGGCATGGATTTACCGGGACAGGAGGATCTCGGCACTCTCCGGCTTGTAGCTCCAGTCGGCAGGCAGGCGTCCCGTTCCCCTGTAGTACTTGACGAGGCGCCGGACCTTGGACTCAGTGAGCTGCAGCTGCCGCTTGTTGTGCAGGTCGTTCTTGTTCTCCGCCATGTGCTTGCGGAGACCGAGAGCCTTTGCGATCAGGTTGCGCAGGTCCTCGGGGATCTCGGGCTCCATGCCCTTCTCCTTCAGGATTTGGCCGATCCGTTTTCCCGTGACGAGCTTCACGTCGGGGACGCCGTGGCGGTCCCGCAGGATTAGACCGATCCGGCTCGCAGAAAGGCCTTCTTTCCGCAGGTCGACGATGATCTTCTCGATGGCCGCGACATCCGTGTTCGCCCACGACGGGGCTTCCTTGCGGAACGGGCGGACCGACCCCGAGTGTCCCCTGCGCCGTGCATGCATTCGTGCCATTGTCTTCTGTCACCTCCGATATAACAAAATGTAAATCCGAAAAGAGCCATAGGCTGACTCTCCGTAATCCCAGGAGGCCTGGTTCCAGGCCCGTGCAGGCTTGCACGTCGGACTTACATCTGCCAGCACCCGTATGAACAGTGCTGGATACCAATGGGGCCGGCGCAGTATTAATGATATCGGGAGAGGAGGCGGTCAGGCGGAGCCGTACCTGTTGATCAGACGGACAAGGTCTGCAAATGCCTCCATCTCGAGTGCAAGGACCTGTCCCCTCTCCATACCCATGCTCGTCTCGGCATCGGCGGTGAGGGTCTCGGGGCCCCTCATGACCGTCCGTGGCACGCCGTCCCGCGAAAGGACCAACTCTGCCTCCCGGTCGTACACGAATGCCCTGCCCGGGATGATGACGAGGGGCTCGAGGGCTCCCGGGTCCAGGGACCGGAGGTCATCGATCGTGATCAGGCAGGCGATCTCCTTCTCGACTGGGACCACCTGTGCCCCCTTCCCGCATTGGGAGAGGATGGACTCGATGAAGGGAGCGGCAATCCTGCCGGTGATGACACTAGCCCGCCTCTCGAGCCGGGGGAGCTTTGCGACCAGGTCAGGTTCTGCGGCGAGGGCAAATGGCGACCCGATCTGGGGGTCCCAGAGGGGGGTCCCGCTGACCTTCATCCTGAACTTCCGGGAGAGGGCGGTGACCATGTCGCGGAACCCTGCGACCTCCTGCACGGGGTGGCCGGGAATCACGGGGGCGTTTCCGAGGATCAGGCCCTGGTCCGTCCGGTTGGCAAACCGCATCATTATGATGCCTTTTGCACCCCTCTCCTCGAGCCAGCGGCACGTCTCCTCGAGGACGGGGCCGTCGTTGACTCCCGGCAGGACAACGCATGCAGCATACACGTCGATCTCTCCACACAGCCTTTCGAGGACCGCAAGGGACGCTTCCGGCGTCGGGTCGTGCATGTAGCGCTTCCGGAGTTCGGGGCGGACCGAGAAGACTGTGAACGAGATCTCGGCAAGGCCGGACTCAACGAGAAAATCTGCGATGCCGGGGTCGTCGAACCCCTTTCCACTCGTGTACCCGATGTGGAGCGGGGCCTCCATGCTCGCGAGGAGCTCGATTAAGTCCCGGAACCGGGGATAACAGCTCGGGTCTCCGCCGCCGCTGATGGTGATGCGGCTCACCTCGTCAGGGATGGCCTGGAGGCGTGCGAGGACATCGTCGGCAATGTCGCGGAGGTCCTTGAAACCGCTATAGTATTCGCGGACGCTCCGGCTGCAATAGTCGCACCCTTTCCTGAAGGGCGGGCAGTACCGGCAGCCAAAGGGGGGTGTGTCCCTGACGTGCTTGAAGTAGCAGTACTCGCAGAAGCCCCGGCAATCGACACCGGGACGTCCCCCGATGTCGACGGAAAGGTGTGCCATTGTTCCAGTACCTGTCTTCTTTCGGGGTTGTTAATGCCTTTGGGTGGGGGCAATCGTCAGGAGAGGACAAAGGCGGTATCGTTGCCTCCCCACACGATATGGATGTCCTTGCAGGCGATTGTGTCCCGGCTACCACCGTGTGTCAGCCCTGCCGTCTCTATCACGAGGCGGACAGTAATAGGGGGTTTCTGTGTCCCCATGTCATCAGGCGGGTATGACCAGTAGACGGAATGCTGGTCCGTGACGATATTTCGGCCGTCGATGATGACCCTGTAGTCCGGGGCGTTCCCCGTCACGAGATGTCCGTCGTCCACAGTCCAGTTATAGACCACCGGGACGGGTGCAGTAACCCAGTTGAAAGACGCGAAGTCCGATGGTCGATGGCATGAGGGGGCTGTAACGACCGGGAGCAGCCTTTATCAGAATGTCCGGCTGGCCGGGTGCGAGGGTGATCCCTGCAGTCGATGGTGCGGGTGGTGCGGGGGTGGATATCGCCGGGGGTATCTCCCTCACCAGGGAGGTGCAGCCTGCGGAGAGCAACAAAGTGATGACAGTGGAGATCGCGAGCGCGAAGGCTATTCTCACCTTTCTGGTGTCTCTGCCCTGGAGCGATAATGCTCCCTCATGGTCGGATCTTCCCCCTTTCTGGTCGCGCCGTTTTCCGGGGCAACGGGCTTGCGGGTATCGGATCCCCCTTCGTTGCGGGCAGGAAAGGGAAAGGGCATATCAGGTGAGAATCCCCTTGTGAGATAAGGGAGCGTGCGAGTCCTGGGAGAGAGGGTTGCGGGATCGATCGTGGAACGGGACACATACGCGGACATCCGGGTAGCTATAAACCTGGTCTTTCACGACCGGGCACACCCCTCCCGTATCATGCTCCCGGGGTGGGAGGAACAATGAGGAAGAGCCGCGAGATCCTTCTCCGGTGCTACCATGACCCGGCGTTCGTCTTCTCCGATGTCACCGTCTGCTTCATCGACCGTGGTGCGCCGGGCAACGAGTCATGCATCGGGGGAGAGAGGATAGTGGCCCTCGACTCCCAGTACATGGTTGTGGGGGAAGAGCCGGAGCCGTCTTTCATTCCCTATCACCGCATCACCCGGATTATATACCGGGGAATGGTGCTGTGGGAACGGGGAGCAAAGAGGGGGAGTCTGGAATAATCACGTCGCCATCTTTTTCACATTCCGGCTGCAACACTATATGGCGCCCCAGTGGCTTAGCTGGCAGAGCGGCTGACTTGTAATCAGCAGGTCCCGTGTTCAAATCACGGCTGGGGCTCTGAACATGGCTTGGATAGAATGCTAAATTACCCTCTATTTCGGAAAATAAAACAGATAATGGTTATCTTTTTGTTAATTGTATTATTATTGATTTGAACATACCTGAAAAATTTCCTTTTAGGTCTGGGAATCCGCCAATCATTCCCCATTACTGAATTTTTCTTATCCTCCCCCTTCACCTCCTCACTCTATCTTCCCCGTCTTCCGGATGAACAGGCCTGCAATGAACATGCCGATAACCACCAGCATCATCGCTACGAACGCCCACTCCATCCCCTGGTTAACCGCGGCATCGCTGATCCCGATTGACAACAGGGGCTGGCCGGGAAGGTAGGATGATGGTTGACCGGAAGGCAGTCCTCGGACGAAACCAATGGCCAGGACGATCCCGATGAGTGCCGTCCCAAGAGAGCTTCCCAGCTGCCGGGTGGTGT
Organism: Methanolinea sp.; assembly: GCA_024518585.1. Taxonomy (GTDB): domain Archaea; phylum Halobacteriota; class Methanomicrobia; order Methanomicrobiales; family Methanospirillaceae; genus Methanolinea_A. The sequence goes on from JANIHI010000003.1 coordinate 129,157, forward strand.
TATAGATACCTGACGCATCTGTCTGGCGCTCGCTCGGAATCGAGGAGAGGGTGAGGTTGGTCACCTGGGAAAGGACGAGGCCAAGCCCGATCCCGAACAGGAGACTTCCGGGGAAGATATCATGGGCGGTGGTGGTGAGGGAAAAGATGTCCCTCAGGGATGCCAGTCCCGCTCCGGTGACTGCTATTCCCAAAAGGAGCAGGTATTTTGGTTCGAACAACGATGCGAGCCTGGCACCGAGGATGGAGAAGACGACGACCCCAAGGGTCATGGGCATAAGGGCGACACCGGTTTCATACGCGCTTGCACCCGTAACCATCTCGTAGAAGAGGGGGAAGATGAACATGAAACCGGCACTAACAAACTTCTGTCCGATGGCGACCACATTCCCGGCAAGAAAGGAACGTGTTGGAACGATGGTCACATCTATAAGGACCCCTTTCGCGTTCCTGATCTGACGCCTCTCCCAGAAGTAAAACCCGAAAAGGAGGATGATCCCCCCGGAGATGAGAATGGGAACGATCACCCATTCTGAAGGCACTTTTACCATGAGGATCCCAAAAACCAGGGACATGAGGCCGAGAACCGAGAGGAGTGCTCCTCCACCATCAAAGCTCTTCCAGGATGCGGTGGGACGAGTCTCATTCAATACCTTATGGAGGGCAAAGATGATGAGAAGGATGACCATCTCGAGAGCAAATACCCCCCGCCAGGAATAGTTGGTGGTGAGATATCCGCCGACGACAAGGCCAAAGATGCTGGCCGCCGCTGCGATCCCGCCCCATACACCAAAGGCGAATGCCCGTTCTTTCCCCTCGTAAGTCCCGGTGATGAAAGTGACCGTTGCCGGGAGCATCAGCACCGTGCCTATCCCCTCAAGTATTGACCAGCCTACGAGGAACATGGCTGCATTCTGGCTGGTCGCGGCCGTAAAAATCCCGACGCCATACACGGCAGCACCGATCAGGAACGCCCTTCTCCTCCCGATGAAATCCTGAAGCTTTGCTCCTATAAGCATGAAGGCGGCCTTCACCAGGGTATAGATACTGATGATGGTTTGAATGGTTGAGGCATCGGTATTCAGGTCATGCACAAGGGCGCTGATGGAGACCTCCATGGTGGTGGTATCGATGACCAGGATGAACACCGCCAGGCTGACAATGAGAAGGACGTCCCAGGAAGAAAAGCGGTGCTTTTCCATAGACCAGTGTAAACAGGACACCTGATAAGTAGGTATCGAAGTGAGATTTTCAGACTCCAGCTCCGTCACGATGACTCTTTCTATAGGATTACCTGATGTTCTTAGCCGTACCCATTTTCAACTATATTTGAGCGCGAGCACAAAAATAACTGGAATAAGGGCTCCGTTGCCAAACCCGCTGGGGCTTTTACCGAAACGATACCCCTATCCTCTCCCAAGTCTCCTCTTCTCATCGCATCCGGGAACTGTTCACCGTACTTGGGGCTTTCTCGTGATCTCAACCCCAACCTCATTTCTCCGCAGGAATCCCGGTGTTATGGGAGAATTGTACCTCATCAGGAATGGTGTTCCCACGGTGGGAATGTTCGCTTCCCCGAGGGTCTTGAGGAGCCGTTCGGAAACGACAGAGACATCGCGGTCAGATGCATTTCCCCGGAACCCGATGACCGCCAGTTCCCGTGGGGGTATCTCCTGGATGCTGATCCGACTGTCAAGGGGATCTGGCACATCATCCCTCCGGGAGGCTGCAGGCATGACGAATGACATCGTATTTGAACCAGATATCACGGGTGCTGTCATGGCAATCTTCTCATGGGTGATGACAGGGGAGGTCATAGGGACCTTCTTCCTGGACTGGTTATTTCCAGAGATGTAGCGGAAGAGGATCATGAATGCCTCATTTTCATCTTTTCCGGAAACGGTGGCGAGAATAAGGGGGGGATAGGTGCGGAATTCGACCTCTCCCATGCGTCCGGTTACTTCGTACGCTATAGACTCGGTCATGGGTCCTCCCATTCATGACATGACACCTTCAGGGTAAAAGAGTGATGGGAAGGGGAACGGTCATGGAGGGGAGAAGGAGAGGACGGAATTTTTCCCCATCTCCCCCGCTGGCTCTCATGACTGACATACCCTGCGGACAGTATAGTACCGCGGAGGAAGGGGTGGAAGCAGCTGCAATTAAAAGGTCGCCATGCTGTCAAGATCTAGAGAATGTGACTTCGACCAGGAATGCAGGGACAGAAATGAAAGAGATGGAAAAGACCGGTCGCGATTCCCAAGCCCCTCGTCCTCGTGAATGGGTACTATTTTATCGACTTTTCACTCGCCGATGAAGAACTGCTCACCACTATCGAGAATACCATACAGGCAGGCGGGGCCCAGGTAAAGAGAGACTAACACCGATCACTTATCATCGCCTTGGCTTTCAGAACCACTGGCCTAAGTTCCATCGCGTACCAGGGTGCAGTTCTCGGCATCTACCCTTTATGCTCCATGATAAACGAGAATACCTCATCCGTATGCTTTCTGCTCGCCTCCTTGAGGAGCCACCCGTACCCCATGTCTATCATATCGTCGCCATCGGTCAGGAGGAATTTCGCAATCGAGATCGATTCCTCAAGGAATTTTCCGTGCTTTGCCTGCACGATGAGCGAAACGTCCGCTGCCTTCCGCAACAAGCGGTTTTCTGATTGTGCCTACTGCTCAAACTCGCCTATAGAGGCCGGGAACCGCTCGATGAAATTTCCTACAGTGTGGTTGCAGAAACCATCGCAGGACGCCCAGTTGGTGATGGAGGTGTCGATCCAGTGCCGGAAGACCGCGATATCCTGCCGGGAATAACGCCGGAAGAGACGGCGAGCCCATTCCGAGGCGATGAAGGACCTTCCAGGTAACCGGTCCGATACATCTCATCGCAGAGGGGGAGGATCTGCCGTTTATCCCGGGACCGGATCTCCGCCCATTACTTTTTCGCGATAGCGGTAGCGGTCGCAGTCTTCATGCCAGAGCACCTGACAGGTTTCTGAAGAATCGCTGGGAACCCTTCCGGAACCCGGGGAATCAGCGTGCCTTTTCTATTCCTCCTGAATAAGGGAAATGACCGGGTCCATGCAGGGATTGTGGGGGGGGGAAGGGAATAAGAAGTTTGTTGGCAAGCGGGCCAGAGAGGGAGGACTCGTGGGGGGGCGACTAGGCTGGGACCCGGTGTTCCTCAACCCAGACAGGCGAACCGCCCAACCGGGACGCAACCGTCCACCTTTGCAGATCTTCCCTCACCCATCTAGGAAAAGGCCTCTTACTTCCCGATGCGGACGAGGTACCTGTTCTCGGCGGTTGCGGTCCACGAGACCTGGTATCCCTGGCCCGAAAAGGGGGAGCATGTATTGTCCACCTGTTCCCTCGTTGCGTAAAATGCCACGGCATCCCCCGGGGGAAGCTTGTTCAGAAGAATTTTCAGCTTAATCATCAGGTTAGTGCAGGTCAGTTCCGTGAAGTCCTTTGCGTTTGTGGTCTCCATGGTATCACTTTTCTCTTAGAAAAACAGCATGCGCATCGCAGTGGCAGATGCAGGACCGTCCTTTGACGGGAACAGGATGCGGGGCAAATCCCCGTCTGAAACCTTTCCCACCAGCGGAAAATCCCCCGTGCGGTGGATGCCCCTGTCCTCGAGCGAGGGGGAATGGACATGGTAGGAAAGGCTCTCGATGTCTGTCGTGACGGCAATCATCTCCTGGACATTGAAGATCCGTTCATTCCCGGGCACCTCGTGAATCTCTTGCAGGGCGTACACGCCATCCTCGATGAAGATGACGTTCGTCGGTATGCCGTCCATGGCTGCGGCAATGGCAAGCGAGAGACCCCCAAACGTCCACTCCGAACAGTAGGGAGGGTGCGTGATGAACACGCTTAAGCCCGGAACTCCCCCGCCTTCGCATCCCGCAGGAACAGTCCAGCCGCCCATGTGCGAGGCAACCGGGTAGAAACCGGGAAACCTGGCGAGAATCTCTTTCAGTGGCCTGATGGCGATATCCTGGATGCAGGATGCCGGTTCACAGAAACCCGTCCCGGGGTTCATCTGGTAGTACCCCCTTGCCGTTGCGCACCGCGAACAGGCAGCAAACCACGGGTCGCGGCATGACCGGACGGTCTCTCCCGCGAGTGCGGAAACACCTTTCCCGATGTTCTCGAACTCCGAGGGGCGCTGGCCATCATGCAGGACGTGGACGCCGTCAAGGTAGCAGTAGAGCTCGGGGTGCAGCCCCGCCTCGACCACACTGGCAAGGAACCTGAGCATGTAGACCGGGACCCTGCTCATGTAGGGAGAGTTGCAAAGGAGGAATGCAGCGTTCTTCGTCCCTTTCCAGTCCATTTCGAGGGCAAAGACGAGTTCTCCCCAGAAAGATCGCCCGTTGCCTGCCCCCGTAACCCGGATACCCGGTATCCCGGATGCAACAGGGTCGAAGAGTCCCTGCAGGAGAAGCACATCGCCGTCTGCAGTAATCCGCACGGATGGCATCCGGGAGAGCGTGACCCAACCAGGGCGGGTACGAGCATCCAGGAGGCTGAAGAGGGCGTCTCCCGAAAGAAAGATCTTTACAGATCCCGTCTCATTGGATGCTCCCTCTCCTCCTGCCGCGCTGATCACCCCGCTGAGCCATCTCATCCGTTCCCCGGTGACGGGTTCGCAAAAGAAGAAGGTCGAGGAGGACACGTGCATCATGCCCCCAGCCCGAGAGATTTCACCATGAGAACAACCCACCCCGATACGAACGCTGCAAAGACCGGGGAAGCGACAGCCATCCCGAGCAGGAAGAACGCTGCCTTGTAATTCCCCTCAGACGTCATCACGGCCTGGCGGATGGGGCATCCCCCAAGGAGAACGCAGATGAATCCGACGAGGAAACCGGGAATCACGGCGAGCATGACGGAGGCTGCCAGGCCCAGTCCTGCAGGGGCTCCCGGCACGGGGGTCAAGGGACCGCTCGTGAGGGCCCAGAAGAAGTGTTCCATTGCCGCAGGTGTCAGGGTCCAGAAGAGGAGATATCCGAGGAAGGAGAAGGCGATTAGGGCCAGGTACCCTGAAAGGATCCGCGTGTGGCGGAAGAGGAAAAAGTCACGGAACCCCCCGATCGAGCAGAAACCTGAGCGCTGGGCAAGGTATCCGATCAGGACACCGAGCAGAAGGGTCAATGCAGGGACCGCGTAGATCGCAGTCTCCATGGGCAGGACACCGGTTGCCATCAGGCATCCTCCCTTTCGGCCCGCCTCAGCATGAAGGCCGTGCCCGCAATGACGCCAAGGGCCATTGCCACGATGAAGATCAGGGCGATGAGATCACCGTACCCGGTCCGGAGCGCCGCCCGGTAAGGGCACCCCCCGAAGATCATCGCGAGGATGAGCACGAGGAAACCTCCAAGAAAATAGATCAGGTAGTCCCGGAAGGATCCTTTTTTCACGGCATGCTCCCTGTGAAGGCGTGCAGAAACGTATGCACCGATCAGGACACCGGCAACGCTCATCACGGGGAGAACGGAATTCTTCGAGATGGAGGCAAGGGCAAGGGATGTCCCGGTGAGAATATTGAAAACGCCGTTTACGAGGTCCCGCGTATGGCATGCGACGCAGAACCCGTAGGCTTCGGGGCCTCCGGCACTGATGAGGAGGGACTGTGATAATGCAGCAAGCATCCCGATTAATGCACCGAGAAACGCGGGATGCCGGACGAGGAGGGATGTAATGTTGCGGACCGTGCTACAAATGCTGCATGGCATGGGTCAGTACAATTCGGCATTTTTTGCTATAATATTTTGGAACAATTTATGCGCTTATGTGACACAAAAAACGCAGATGGACATGAAGATTCAAAATTATTATATTTGAATAATCGAATATAGTAATACCACTATGACGGCAATCAATGACCTCTTCACGGCCGGGCAGTTTTTCCTGGTCATCACCCTGGAACTGGTCCTTCTTTTCCTTGCGATCAGCTTCCTCGTGGGACTCATCCAGGAATACATCCCCGAAGGGAAGATCCGGCGGGCACTCTCCTCGCGGCACAGGGTCACGGGGACATCTCTTGGTGCATTCTTTGGAGCCCTGACGCCCTTCTGCTCCTGTTCGACAATTCCCGTGCTCGTCGGCCTGATCAATTCCCGGGTCCCGTTCGGCGCCTGCATGGCATTCCTCCTGGCATCCCCGCTCTTGAACCCGGTCATCGTCTTCATGATGCTGGCGTTCTTCGGACCAATCCCGACCATCATCTACTGCGCGATCACGTTTTGCATCGCAGTGATATCGGGCATCCTCCTCGAGGAAAGGGGATACATCCGGTTCGTCAAACCGGTTGGGCCGGCAAAGAATGCGCAGCCGTCGGGTGCAGGGCAGGGGTGCTGCACCGCAAACCCTGTTTTTCCTGTGAATGCAAATACGGGATGCTGTCCGGGCAACCCCTTTTCACCGGATAAGGAAAATGCGGGCAAAACCGTGCAGGCCCCGGCATGCGGGTGTTCGTGCGGTTCAGCGGATGTCCCCGCGAAAACCTCTTTGGGTGCAGACCCGGGCGGAAAGAATGAATCAACGGGTTCCTTCCACGCCCACAGGATAAAGTCCGCCCTGGGTTTTTCCTTCCGCCTTTTCCGCCAGTTAATCCCCTATCTCGTCCTCGGGGCAGCAATCGGGGCGTTCATCTACGGTTTCGTGCCCGAAGACCTGATTGTCTCCCTCGCGGGTCCGGAAAACCCCCTCGCCATCCCGGTCGCTGCAATCATCGGCATCCCGATGTATATCAGGGCAGAGACGATAATTCCCATCAGTGCGGTTCTCCTCGCGAAGGGGATGGGCCTCGGTGCAGTCATGGCGCTCATCATCGGAGGGGCTGGGGCAAGCATTCCCGAGGTGACCCTCCTTGCATCCATCTTTGAGCGGAGGCTCGTTGCAGCGTTCGTTTTAGTCGTCCTCGGGGTCGCCATCAGCGCGGGGGTCATCCTGCAGGTCCTGCAGGCGTCGGGACTCCTGGGGTGAAGACCACTGGGTTTATCCGGGTACACCATGGAGGTATGTACATGACGGGCAGGACAGGCCGGCACCGGGGATCGTCCCTGTCGCGGTATACCGCCATCTTCAAGGCGCTCTCTGATGAGACCCGGCTCCGGATATATATCCTCCTCGGTCGGGGGGAGCTCTGCGTCTGCCATATCCAGGCAGCACTCGGGACAACCCAGACCAAGGTCTCACGCCATCTCGGTGTCCTGCGAAATGCCGGCCTCGTCACAGCCCGACGGGAAGGACTCTGGATTTATTACCGGAGGTCGGACCCGGGACCTCCTGCTATACGGTTTTTTACGAGGGATCTTGCCCGGCTCCTTGACAAAGACCCGGACCTTGGCACACCGGTGGGGAGGGAAGGACAGTGCGAATGCGAAGAAGAGGTGGTTTCTCACGAGAAGGAAACTCATCATTGAATGGAAGCACATCGGGAACGATGTGTCCGGCACGTGCGAACGCTGCAGCCTGACCGGCGATGCGATTCGCGATGTTTTGAATGACCTTGGACCTTATTTCAGGGATAAAGACGTCACACCCGAGTTACGGGAGACTGTCCTGCCCGATGCGGAGATCGGCGTATCGAACCAGGTTCTCCTGGATGGCGTCCCTCTCGAGGACTACCTTGCCGGCGCGAAAGTGGTTGCGACCCCCTGCTGTTCCTGTGCCTGTATCACGGGACAGGACGAGGCCTATTGCCGTGCGATCGAGTATGCAGGGCGCCGCTACGAGGCGATTTCGCCGGACCTGCTGAAACAGGTGATTATCGATGTGGTGGAGAGAGAGAAAGGAACGTGTAACTGCGGTTGTGCATGCAATGGCCCGTCCTGAAGGACACTCCCGTAGTCTACCGCGGAAAATGCCCGGAAAAATGCACTGAGAGGACGTGCATGTTTAAGCAGGAGAAAAAGAGAAACGTTCTCTTCATCTGCACGCACAACTCTGCACGCTCCCAGATGGCAGAGGGGTACCTGCGGGCCCGGTTCGGCGACCGTTTCGATGCATTTTCGGCCGGGACAACGGCAACATCGGTCCATCCCCTTGCCATTGCGGTCATGAAAGAGATCGGCATCGATATATCGGGTCAGCGCTCGAAACAGATCACGGAATTTGCCGGGAGAGAGATGGACCTCGTGGTGACCGTGTGCGATTCTGCGCGGAGTGCCTGTTCCTTCTTTCCCTGGGCAAAAGAGACCCTCCATGTTCCATTCCCTGATCCGGTCGACAAGGAGGTGGAAGGGGAAAGCCGAATTGACGTTTTCCGAAAGGTAAGGGACGAGATTGTGGGATGGATTGACGGGTATTTCGCGGGAGGAGAGACCGGATGACGGAGGAGGACCGCCCCGTCCTGCTCCTGACATGCTCGGGGATATCCCACACGGGGCAGCTTACGACACTGATGGGGCGTTTTCTCCGGAGCATGCACCCGGCCCTCCTCTCGCGCCACGTTGTTCTTACCAGTCTTTCACGTCCCCTCGAAGAGGAACTTGACGGTGACGAACGCCTGGTCGTCGTCGATGGATGCGACCAGTGTTGTGCCAGGAAGAGGGTTCTCCTGACCGGCAAGGTCATGGACAAGCACCTCGTTGCAACAGCAGAAGGAATTACAAAGCGGGGGATGGAAGAACCACGGTTTGACGAGATCCAGAAGCTGTCAAACCTAATCATAAGAATTTTGAAAAACGACGGTGAATAAATGAACAGGGAGCCTCCTGGACAAGAATCATGAATAAGAGAAGTATTGCCAATGTACCCGTTCTCCTCCTCGTCCTCGCATCCCTGCTCGTGGCAGGGTGCCTGACGCAGGTGAAAACGGGGGAGAGTGCCGTGAACAGGTCTCTCTCATCCGTCGAAAAGGTCGAGGTCTACCACTTCCACGCGACCCGCCAGTGTTATTCCTGCATTGTCCTAGGGCAATACGCAGAGGAGACGGCAAAGACGTATTTTGGACAAGAGCTTGCGTCAGGAAAACTGGTCTTTGGCCACATCAATGTCGATCTCCCGGAGAACAGGGCAATCGTGGAGAAGTACGGTCCCACCGGGTCCTCTCTCTGGATAGGGGTCTACAACAAAGGTGAATTCTCCAAGGAGGAGAACATCAGGGTATGGTACAAGATCGGGAACAAGGAAGAGTATATGGAGTACCTGAGGGGAGTGATTGAAAAGAGGCTCGCGGGAGACCTATCGTGATCGACTTTGCAGGTGCCATGGAGACCTTCGGGACCAGTGGCATCCCCCTTGTCGCGGCGTTCTTCATCGGTCTCCTGATGACGTTTTCCCCCTGTCCGCTTGCCACGAATATCACCGCCATTGCTTTCATCTCGAAGAAGATCGGTGACAGCAGGCACACGGTCCTCGTCGGGACACTCTACAGCCTGGGAAGAATGGCAGCCTACATCGCACTCACGGCCCTTATTGTCCATGCCGGCCTGAATATACAGGCCCTCTCGTTTTTCCTCCAGGAATACGGGGAGAAAGTGATCGGGCCTTTCCTCGTCCTCATGGGGATCCTGATGCTGGAAATTGTCGAGGTCCCATTTTCCGGTGGTCACGGCTGGCTCCAGAAGATTGAGCTCTCCCTTGGTGAAAAGGGGTACCTGGGGGCGTTCTTCCTGGGCGTCATCTTTGCTCTCGCCCTCTGCCCGTTTGCCGCAGTCCTCTTCTTCGGCATGCTGGTCCCGATAGCATTGAAGACCGGGGACGCCCTTTTTGTCCCCGCTGTCTTTGCGATTGCGACGGCACTGCCGGTCATCGTCATTTCCCTTATCCTTGTCAGGGGCGTGAACCGGCTCTCAAACGTGATGCAGAAGGTGCAGGATATGGAGAAATGGGTAAAATGGGCTGTTGCCGCAGTATTCATCTGCACCGGGGTGTACTACATCGCGATCGTGTACGGTCCGGCGGTCGGTCTGGGGTGATTTGTGACCGGGCTTCTCCATTCGGGCCTTCATGAGATTGTCACCAATGATTTTTCAGGCCAAAGGCGTGGTGAATCCCCGGGGTGTATCCCCCCTTTCCTGATGTCTGCAGGGAAGACTGTCCCCTGCCGGGGACTCTTCCTCCCCCCCTTTTTCCACGACCACCCCACCATTCTCCTTTTACCCCTTCCGCACCATACCCGCATTGTATGACAGATGCAGGACCAGATGCCTGCCTGGAGGGAATCCTCTCTCTTCCCGGAGATGACCGGTGGGAGATCGACAGGGCCCACGCGGCAAAAAACGTCACGGCATACGTGGTCCGGTCGTTCGACGGTAGTGCACTCGTCTTTTCATTCCCCCTCCTCGTGGTCCGTCCCCTCCGTGCGGAGATCAACCTCGACCCCCGGGGGTCGGCGGGGGCTGTTGCCTGCATCATCGAGCGCATCAAGGAGAAGGCAGCCTCTGAAGTGGCGCTGGGTCCCCTGGTTGGCCGGGGCTGCCGTTTTCCCCACCAGTTCGCGGCGTTGACCGAGCCCTACACGGTGGTATCGTCCCCGGCAGCGCTCGCATCGCACCTCTGGCACGCGGGTGGCCGGAACAACGCAGACGACAGGGGTGTCCACCTCCTCATTGGCGGGGCGGTCCCGTGCCCGGCTGCGTTCTCGCACCACGAGGTCCCGGAGGTCGTCGAAACCGTTGCCCGCTTCTGCGAGGCGGTTGCGGATGTGACGTTCTCGGTCCCGGCCAGGGAACTGGAAGCGTCCTGGATGGCAGTTCTCGACCAGCAGCTCCTCCGGGAGATGCTCCCCGAGATGGGGCTTGTCTCGTTTGTCGGGGACGGAGCCCGCCTTGCCCGGGCATTTTCCCGGTACAGGTGCTACTTCCGGACGGCCGGGCCAAAGCAAGGGACGAATATCCCGTTCTCCTGCCCCCCCGATCTCTCCCCCGTCGAAATAGACCTCCCTGCGAGCAACAGGACGCAAACCGGCCTTGGGATCAGGAAGAAGGAGGTGTTTGCGGTTGCCGGTTCGAACGCGGCAGGAAAGACAACGTTCCTCGAGGGGATCATCGCCGGGATGGATGACCATGCCCCCGGCGACGGCAGGGAGATGGTGGTCACCGTGGAGGGTCTCTGCACGGCGGAGGCCATGAACGCGATCCTGACCGGTGCAGACGTGAGCATGTTCTATTCGGCGCTCCCGCCCGGGATGAGCGGGACGGTGCATGCAGCATCCGGCATGGGGAGCGGCTCGATGACCATGGCATACCAGGTGCAGAGGGCGGTCGGGCGGGGCTGCCCGCTGCTCATCATCGACGAGGACCGGGCTGCACCCAACCTTCTCGTCGGGAGCGCTCTCCAGAAGGAGGATGTAACACCCCTCACCGGGATTCTCTGCCATGACCGGGGAAGGATGAAGGAGACGACCCTCGTCTTTGCTGCGTGTGCCATGGACATGCTGGTCGCACAGGCAGACCGGATCATGGTCCTCGATCGGCATGTTGCCCATGCAATCGACCGGGAAGTGTTCCGCGAAAGGGTGGCCCGGTCACTCGAGAGGATGGCCCGTGACTTGCGGGAAGGGGGGAGAAGCAGAAACCCCCGGGAAAGGATCAACTGAATAACAGGGGGTATCAGCCAAGGGGGAAGAAAACGTCTTTCCTCCTTCTGCAGTGCGGGCATTTGTAATAGGCCCGGGTATCTTGCCGATGGATCAAAGGTGACATCCGATGGTCAGGGATGCAGGGATGAACCGCAGGATCACCTCCCTGTGGCCCTCGGTGGACAGACTCCCGTTTGTCCCGATCAACCCATGTGTTTATTACCCATTCAGGTAATCTCTCCCCATAACTGCCGGGTTCCCCGGCGGAGTTGGTTCAATCGTGAAAAACCGCACCCTTCTCTTCTTTGTCCTCATCCTGATCCTCTGCGCCTGTTGTGTTCCAGCGGGAGCTCTCCTTCCGTCTTACAGTTTACGGGGATCAGTGGTTGACTATTCCAGGGCGAATAACACCGTCACCATCCTCGTGACTCACAAGTGGGGGTGCGTGTATGATGGCCGGGAAAATCCCTGTTCCTGGATACCCATAACGCCCCGGACTCTCACCGGGACTGTCCCCGTTCCGGAGGTCTTTGACCATATTGGATTTGGTTCACCCGTGATGGCAGGGAGTATAGGCACCCAGGGGGAGAGGTGGACCAGTATCGGGACCCTGACCCCCTTTGCTGCACCCGAGCCATACCATGCGACCCATCTCTTCGGGGACCTTGGCCTTCTGCCTGCCCCCCTCGTCGCCGGCTATGGCATCTCCGCCACGACAAAACCCGACTGCGGGGAGTGCAGCGGGTCGGTCTGCACGGCCCGTTGGGCCAACGTGACCATCACGCGGGAGGGAACACCTGTTTGGAACGGAACACTCCTCCCCTATGGTGAAATGGCCTACGATGATCCGCATGACGGGTCAGGTATCTCCGTGACATTCGTATCAGGCCAGGCATCATCGAATCTCTGCCCGGGCTTACCAGTGGGAATGTCGGGAATCCAGCCCATCTCAGTCTTCATCGTCTCCGTCCGGCAACCCGGCCCCGGCCCGACGGTCACCCCGGCAAAGGGCTGTTTTCTGAGTATCTCATCGGTCCCCTCTGGTGCAACCATCCTCCTCGACGGTATCAACAGGGGGCAGACATCGCAGACCATTTCCGGGCTTGACTCCGGCGAGCACCAGGTCGTTCTCGAAAAGGACGGATATGCTCCCTATGAAAAAACGGTGATACTTTCCCCGGGAAGACCGGCATTCGTGGTCGCAAACCTGGCACGGCTCTACGGGAGCCTGCGCATCCAGTCAACACCGTCGGGAGCAGCAGTCTTTCTGAACGGGACAGCGGCGGGGGTCACCCCACTCGTCATAGGAGACCTCCTTCCCGGGGAGTACACGGTAACCCTCTCAAAGACAGGGTATGTCAATGCCACGCGAATGGCAACGGTCAGTGCCGGCCAGGAAAAGTTCGTCATCGTGGCCCTCTCTCCCAAGAAGGACGGGTCGGAAAAGGTAGACGCCTTTGTCCGGGAACTCCAGGCAGAGGGTTTCATTGTCCAGCAGGGAAAGCTCGAGAAATTCGATGTCCTCGCGATGTACGATGCACACGTCATTCCCAGTTGTTATGGAAATAACCCGAGCACTCCCTACCTTGCTTACAAGCTCCCCGCGTACCCGGGGCTTGGCCAGAGGGGGGGCAGGGTCTCTGACGCCCCCGTCAAACCAGAGAACAGAGGCCTCTGGCTCGACTACTTCATGGAACCGGACGAGGCAATCGTGTACGTGGGCCCGACCCCTCCCGAAGTGAAATATTTCAGCTACCGGAGCTACATCGGGACACGCTGGTTCCCCGACCAGAATACCTACCAGCGGATCTTCGCAAGCCTTGGGGATACCATCAACAACGTCCGCATCAGGACCGGCATTGTACCCGGGCAGACATCAACCGGTCCCTATAACAAGCCCATCATGATCATCACCACCGCGGACAAGGGGACAAATGATCGGGTAAAGAAGGCCGCAGTGAGGGCCGGTTACTCGACAGGCATGATGAACGACGATATCATCCCTTCCGGGCTCATCCGGATGGGGCTGGGGAATACATCGGACACCATCACGTTCGTTCACCGCCTCGCGTTCTTTGCCAATGAAACACTCGGGAATGATTACGTCAACAGTACCCCGGGATATGTCTTCAGGCTCACCCCGACCATATCGCAAGCCCCGCAACCCTATGGTGTTCCACGGCTCATCGTGAGGGGAACGGGGGACTGCCACGAGCTCGACCTGCTGAAAGACCAGGAAGCACTCCGGGATGCCATCATCGCCCGGTATGGGGATGGGATGATCGTAACCGAGAATAAAACAGATATCTGGGTGCTCGAGGGATATGACTCCCTCCAGAGGGAAACCGATTCGCTCGGGGATAACCGGGATGCACTTTACCTCCGAAATGGTGATTACCTGCTCGCTATGGATGATTTCATCATCGTGTACGGGGTCAACCACAGGGCCAGCGGTAAGGCCATCTATACCAATGTCGCGCTCTATGGAACGAAAGCGTTGAACGGCGTTGTTGCCGTCACCGATGCCGAGTACGAAGGGACAGCCCTTTCCTACCTCCCCGGGGACCCCAATGCCGGCCTCTTCTACGTCTGGAAGTTTGCGCGGAACTGTAACGGGGAGGAGGGGTGCACCGAGGTCCCGACGTGCTGTGGTGGCTTGGGAATACCCCCCGATATTCCGGTCCGCATCGGTTTCCGGTCCTATATCGAGAAGGAGACAGGGATAGGGCCATCTTTTAACGAAATCCTCTATGATGGCGTGATTCACTTCTCCCCTGCGTAAGGATGGGGGCTAAAACTTTTTTTCAATTCTCCAAATCGCCACTCCAATGGCGTTTGATGCCCAGGATAAACCAGATAACTCTTTGCGACTTTGAGTGGGTAGTGAGAAACGAATGCAGGGGGTGCCCCGCCCCACTCCCATGCATGAGGATGGTCCCGCCGCCCCCGATGGGGCACTCGGCGGTGGATCTGTTTGCTCTCTTTCTGGTGACCGAAGTAATTGTCCGCTGGGATAAATTGGACCATTTCCTGTATTGGTGCTATTTTAGCCGATCTCGTGATACAGCCAATAATTTTGCGAAAAAAAATACATCCTTACCCGGATCAATCCACACGGAACCGCGAAAGGCTGTCAGGCACACATGCCGTTCCCTTCTGTGAAACAAGGAAGGGGAAAATATGATTTTTCAGGTCCCTCGAGGGATTCATATCAGGAGACGAGGGGGAATGGTCCCGGTTCGATATACCGGCCGGCCCCGAGGAACCATGAACCGTCCACGTCCACAACGGTGCTGACCTTCAACGCTGTCCTGTTGGTAAAAGGGTTCGTTGAATAGTAGTCCACCATTCCCCCGCCCCGGCGGGCCTTTGCAATCATCTCCCGGATGTGGTGGGACCCCATGGCATCGGTCTCGTTGTACCTGTTTTTCCCGACCTGGTCCGGCCGGTATGGCCAGGAGAGCACCGTGCCGTTGTAATCGTAGGCAAAAATGTATAAGTCACCGCTGATGAACGGGCCGGCAGGGTCATTGAATGCTGCAAGCGTATCGTCTCTTGCGTGCGAGAGGGCGAACATCCGTGCCCTGTCGACGAATTCCCTGAGTTCCGCGTCGATGAGTGCATCCCCGCTCATGTAAACGCCGGCCCCGATCCAGTAGGTGTCGTCAACCGGCCGGACGTAGCTGATCTTGAGCCTGCTCGTCCCGTTTTCAGAGGGTTTCGGGTAGTGGTACAGGATGAACCCCCCGCCGGCCCTGGCAAGCTTGACCTCGATTTCCGTGTAGGCCTTACCTGCCGAATCCCGCAGCGGGAGGAAGTTCGTGCCCACCATGCCGGGCTGGAAGGGCAGAGCGAGGGCAACACCGGTATAATCGAGGGCATAGACGTAGGTGTCGCCGGTGACAAAGGGCCCGTCCGGGTCCTGGAACGCGGCAATTGCCGCCTCTTTGCCATGGCTCAACGCAAAAGATGCGGCTTCGTCCACGTAGCCTTTCAATTCTTCTGTGGTTGCCGGCTGCCCCCGGGCCCGGACACCCCCGCTGCCTGCTCCGCCAAGGCCATACTTTTCGAGGAGCAGGGTCCAGGAGGGATCATTCATCAGCTGGGAGAGACCCTCGTCCATCATCTCACGCGTACGGGTATCTCCTTTCCGGACAGCGATGGCGTATTTCTCCCGCGTCGGGACCTCACCGATGATGGTAAAGGGCTTTTTTCTTGTCATGAGCCCAAACGAGGGAGAATCCCCGATGATTGTCTGGACCGCTCCCTCTTCGAGGCCCCTGGTCAGGGAAGGGAGATCCGGGTAAAGGACGAGGTTTTCTGCCGGCATGAGCCCGGCCCGGACGAGGTTCTCCCCGACCCATGCAGCCCCGGTCGACCCGGCCTGGGCACCGACGCGGAGCCTGCCCGCATGGAAGTCCTGCATGGTAATGTGGGATCCCTCGCGGGCTGCAACACTCTGGTTGACGGTATAGTAGGGACGCGTGAAGTCAACCCTCTTTTCCCGTTCCGGTGTGACCGTCAGCCCCGAGTAGACCATGTCGACCTTCCCCTGCTCGAGCGCCGGGATGATTTCGTCCCAGGGAACGCCAACAAACACTGGGTCAAACCCCTTGCGGGCAGCAATCCAGCGGGCGGCATCGGTATCAAAACCCGTGAAATTTCCCTGCTCGTCCAGGTAGGTAAACGGCCGGTAATCGGTATCGACACCGATGACGTAGACCGGCCGTCCGCCCGCCGGCCCGGGAGGAGTTGTTTTTCCGGATAGGCAGCCTGCCGAAAAAACGGAAATGACGACGAGAACACTGATACCAAGGGTTAACCAGACTATCCTTTTCATGATGCACCCATTCCAGACCAGTACCCACTACACCGGGGGAAGGGAATAAAAAGTTACTGCTTCGTTTTTTTCCCCAAGTGCCTGGCGCATCTCCTCCCCGGGGACCCCAATCCCGGCCCGCATAGCAGGCCGCATGACCGTGGAAGCCCGGATTTTGCCGTTTTTTCCACAGAAAAATGAAAAATAAGACTTTACCAGGGCCAGGGAAAAAGGTCAGGGGAACCTGACGATCACGTTGTTTTCCGGCAGCCGGTTCTGCTGGCGGACAGGGTCCTTTATAAATATAACGTAATGATCGAACTCTGCCATCAACCGTCCCGGAGAGTAGCCCGGTTCGGAAAGTCTCTCCTCGGCAAGGGTCTGGTTCACCATGCCGATCACGTCGAATGTCCGGTACACATGGGGATACCCCTCGGAACCGAGGAATGTGGAACGGTCCGTCACGACCTGGAAGTGGAGGTGCGGTATATCGGAGTTGCCACTGTTGCCCATGAGGCCTATCACCTGTCCCGCCGTCACGACATCGCCTTTCTTTACCCTCACGGACCCGTTGACCATGTGCGCGTAGCAGGCGTATTTCCCATCCCCGAGATCAAGGATCACATAGTTTCCTGCCGCTGTTGCCAACGTCGCCGGGGGAGCGGAATAGATGGTCGGGATGTCCGGCAGGCCGTCGAAGGCGTCTGTAACCGTGCCGTTACCGACCGCGAGAATTTCCCTGCCAAAGCCGAAGTAATTTCTGGCGATCGCCGCATCGCCGCTGGCTAGACGGCCCGTCGCCGGGTCGACCAGGACCCAGTCCTGGGCGTACCGCTGGGGGACACGGGTTGTCCCGTTCATAGTAATCTGGGCCTTGAAGTGATGCGTGAAGGGGGATGTTGTCTCCATGGCAAGCCAGCCGGGACCACTCACAGGAGCCCCGACAACCACCGGTGCAAGGTCTTTCCTGACGGTCACCAGACCTCCGGTAACGGTCGTGGAAAAAGACCCGGCAGTACCAGTCACGTTCAGGACGAGACGGTGGGAGAGCCGGTCCGGGACCGAGCCGGGGGGAACTACGAACCAGAGGGATATCCGGGGAACGGGAACCTTCCCGGTTCCGTTCTCGAGGTCCGAAGCTGTGGGTGGCGGAACCGATGCGGGATGATAGAGCACTGCCAGCAGGTCCCCGTCGGCAGAATACAGCGTTTTTCCCGTCGCGGGATCGGTGACCTCGATCGATTCCGGCATAACAGTCATGCCATCCGGGACACGGAGTTCGAGCTCGTAGGCGATGTTGACGCCGTTCTGGCTCTCGACAGGCACGGGAGGAAACGGGCTTGCCATGGCTACTGTGGTGGTCTTGGGTATATTCTGCTGCTCGGCTGCAGGCTGCATGCACCCTGCAGCAAGGACCAGGACAAGGCCGAGGAGGAAGAGGGGGATAAACCTGGATATCATGATGGAAACAGGTAGTAGTCAATGAGGTGGATTATAAAAGGACCATATTGAGTCGTCCCGGAACACGACCAGAAGCAGGAATACGGCATCCGGGGCGTTATCACATTTCTCGGGCATCCTTCCGGCACATATTTAAATCCGCAGCCCGATTTCACCATTGCTATGTCCCGTTTCTCCCCGACACCGTTGTCGCGATCCAGCCTCGTTTTTGCCATCTTCCTCCTCCTCAATGTCGTTTTTTCCTGTTTCGTTGCCGCCGGGCCGATCCGGCTCGGCAAGGCCTATGTCCAGACCGAGCGGCCGGATAACTGCCGGTGGCGGGGAAGTGACCTCTTCCCCTGCAACTGGTGCCTGAACCCGACACCAATATACGCCGAGTACGCCTCCGTGACAGAGAACATGCGCGAGGGGCGGCTCGTGCACGGCCTGCACTCCTGGGCCGGGTATACCATCTGGGGGAACAACACCCTCGATTACGTCGGTGCGTACGTCAAGTCCCCAAGTGAACGCTTCGTCAAGTGCCAGACCCCCTTTGTCCAGTCCACGCTCTATGCAGACCCCCTCTCCCTGACCTTCCGGAACCGGTATGCCAACGTCGACGGGCAGGGCCGGGTCAAGGGGCTGGTGTTCTCGATGCCCATCCCTGCTGCTGCTGACGGGGCCGATTATGGCCCCAATTCATGCACGCCGGGAGCAACGACCTTTTCCCCGGATGGAAAAATGCGGGAGATCAGCCAGAAGGGGCAGTGGGTCTCGGGGCTCCGGGTCTTTCCGGCCGGGAACCAAAGTGACACGGAACCAGGATGGGGGGCAGCGTTTCCTGACAACCTCCTTGCTGACCGGATGGGAGACTGGGATATTGACTTCGTTTTGGACCGGAAAGACTCGGGTGAGCAGATAAAACTGACCATGGCCAAGGGGTCACCCTTTGCATGGTTTACGTGGAAGGAGATTGCCTCCAACGAGTCGATGGCGTTCCAGTTCTACACCGGAAACCCGTTCAATACCAGTAACCTTGAGCGGGGGCACGTCCATGTCGCACCCGTGGAGACGGGGGTCCCCGGTCTTGGCTGTTACCTGGTCGGGACGAACCAGGACAAGGTCTTCCTGGGGGGTGTCAGGGACAAGACAGTGACGAACTGGAACTTCTTTGCCGTCTTCTACGACATGGCATCGTTCGAGGCACGGGCCTTTCCCGACCACGGAATCTCGCTCATCCCCCTGTCGGGGGAAGGGCCCCGCCACTTCGTGGTCGCAGGTCTGCCGGTCGTCACGTACCCGCGGGGCACGGCCAACCCCGATCCCTTCAACCCGACCCTCAACCAGTCCCTTGCCGAGTCCGCGGCCTGGGCTGTCTCCCTCGCACCCTACGCCTATAACTTCGTGACAGGTACGCGGGTAAACTACACCGTGGACAGGTCGGCCGGTCTCCTCCATACCACCTACACGGCAACGACCGCGGTCAGGGGCCCGGTCGGGAACGGGGCTGCAGGAAAGACGGTGATGCTCCTCCAGAGGCACCAGTACGAGACCTTCAACGATGGCAGGAACAGGCCCGTGTATGACGGGGACCTTGCCCGGGACACGGTCGGGCCAGCCACCCCCGGCCAGTGGCTCTCCTCGATGCCGGCCACGAACAACGGGCACTACCAGTACTGGATAGCCAAGGGCAGGCTCCTCCCCGTCGCGGTCACATCGTTCTCGACGACCTACGTGTTTACCAATTTCCTCCCCTTCATGCCCCTGATGGACAGGAACGCGACCATGGACGGGGTACCCCTCTGGCACATTGTCAATAACGACGAGGAGGGGTACACAAAGAAGGCGCTCGGCACGGACCCTCCCCTCTTCACCATGATCAATGGAGGTGACCAGGACGCAGCGTACAACCTTGCCAAGAAGGTCCGTTACATGGCGGCAAAACTGGCAATCGAGAAGGAACTCGGGAATATCGCAGCCACGAACCCTGAGATCACCGGGATCTCGGAGTTCAACGTCACGCCGTGGAACCCGTCGGAAAAATGGAACGGGACCGAATGGTACAACACGTCATACAAGTACCCCTACGACCCGCAGCGTGCCCAATCAAGGAACCTCCAGGGGATAGAGGAGTTCTTTGCCCTCTATACCCGGGAGACGGCTTTTCGTTCCTCCCGGGAGACGAGCGGTACCCAAAACCAGTACTCTCCCTACTACTTCCTCTCTGACCCCCGGCTGGGGACCCTCCACATGTACCCTGCCCAGGGACCGGACACCGATGACCAGCACCCCGCGTACGGGTACTGGCCCATGGAGGACGAAAACGTCACCTTCCCCCGGGCCTGGGGCATGGATGGCTTTGGCACGGTGACGGAGTGGAACGATATCCACTACCAGAACGGGTATCTGATCACGGCGGCTGCCCAGGCGGCATGGTTTGACCCCGCCTGGGCAGACCGCGACAATTACGGGGCGTTCATCGACCAGCTCGTCATGTCGATTGCCTATGACCCCGACCGGGCGTCCGCCTACTACTCGCACCCCGAGCTTGCGTATTCCAAGATGAACTTCTTTGACCAGTGGGCGGGGCAGGCCTGGACCCAGGGGCTCCCCCAGACAGGGCCCGGCGGGGGTGTCGGGATCGGCTCGCTCCTCGAGGACGGCAAGGACGATAACTCGCTCGGGGAGACGATGCAGGCCTGGGCGTCCATCATCTTGTGGGGGACGGTCACGAACCGGCCCGAGATCGCCGATACCGGGATCTACCTCTATACAACGAACCTGTACAACGCGGACGCCTACTGGTTCGACAAAAAACTCTCCTACGTCCCTGACACGACAGGGATCCCGGAACCAACAGCCGCAAAGTGGTCACGGAACGGGGACTACATCCCGTCGGTGAGTATCCCGGACGACCCGAAAAAATACTCCGGGAACGAGACCATGTGGGACCGCTGGTACAATTGGGGGAATCCCAAGGTATCGTCCCACTGGCCGGTCATGCCGGATGGGTACCCCCGGGCGACGTCTTTTGCCCCCAAGATGCCCCAGTCCGTCGTCCAGACGGCATCGCAGTTCGGGATTTCACCCACGTCATCGATGTACAACATGTGGCTCCCGATGGCAGGGTATGCCCTCTCTTTCGGGAGGGACCGTCCCTCCGTGGAGCTGACGCTCCGTGCCCTTGACTATGCCCCAAACGGCGGTTTCTGTAACCTCTCGGACCCTGCCGGTGTGCCTTACCTGGCTGTCGTCAACCAGCAGCGTGCCCTTGCAGGTATCCGGGACAGCTCGGCCCAGGGAGTCCCCCTCTCACCCTACCGGTGGTACTGGAATACTATCCAGTCATCGCGGAACACTACCCCCGGGCACTATCCATATGACCTCGGGACGTGGTGGAACAGGATGAAGGACCAGATCGATGACTCCACGAGTCCGTCCGAGGTCTTAAACTGGTTCTGGGCAATCGATGCGTATGGGACTCCCGATTTCTCGTACTTTGGGTATTCTCCTGATGCAGCGTCCCGGAGGCTTTCCCAGCCGTTCTGTGCGGCATTTGCGTCCCCTTACAACCAGACGACATTTGTTGCCTGGAACCCGCATAGCGAACCGGTCCGTGTGAACTGGTGGAAGGTCGGTGAAAGGGCAGGGCAGGCAGGCGGCGTCCTTCCCAATGACCTTGTCGTCCCCCCCGGGTGGTATGCAGTGGCGGGCACGGCTCCCCCCGCTGGTGCCTCCCTGGTTGTGACCATCGGGGCCCCCAAAAAGACGGGTCCCGGCAGCACAGTGACGTTCAACATCACGGCCGCAGCAGTCGGGTCAGGGCCGGTCTATGGGGTCGTCGTATCTGACTATCTCCCCTACACGATGACGTACCTCTCGAGCAGTCCCAACGGGACACTCTCCGGAAATTCGGTCAGCTGGGATGCCGGGACGCTCTCTCCCGGGGAGACCCGGACGTTCCAGGTGACGGGGAAGTTCCCTGACACTGCAAACGGACAGTACACGGCTGTCGCCGAAGCAGCCGGTCTGGCGACGGGGAGCATCCCGGTCAAGGGCAACCGTATCGTGCCCATGCTGGTCACGGGCGGGCCATCCCTCAATGTCTCGATCATCGCGAATGCAACGAGCGTCCGGCCCGGAGACGTCATCATGTACAGCATCCGGCTCACCAACAACGGGACAATGGACCTCGTCGGCGTCGATGCCTATGACCTGCCCCCCGCGGGTTCAACGTTTATCGATACAAATTACCCTCCCCAGAACATCAATCCGGCACGGGTCGTCTGGACGCCTGACAGGTTGCCTTCCGGCGGAAACCTGCCGGTTGGAAAGACGTTGACCATTACCATGACGGTCAGGGTGAGCAGCAGTGCGTCCGGGACCATCGTGACAAAGGCGGGGGGAGGGGGAGCAGTGCCGGGAGAGCGGATCACGGGGGAGGGGTCCCTGGTAACGGAGGTGACGCGATGAGACCTGTTCCGGCATGTCTTGCCCTCCTCGTTCTGGTCCTGGCGGGAACGGTTCCGGCAAGTGCAACCGGTCCCGGGATCTCCTGGCAGAAGTCTCTTGGCGGGTCCGGGGATGATTTTGCTTACTCCATTCAGCCAACGGACGATGGCGGATACATGGTCGTGGGGGATACCAGTTCTACAGACGGGGACGTCACGGCGGCGTACGGAATGAGGGACGTATGGGTCGCAAAACTGGATGCCAACGGGGCGAAGGAGTGGGTTGGGACAATTGGGGGGTCGATGGACGACCACGTCAGCTGCATCGAGCGGTTGAGTGACGGGACACTGCTCCTGTCAGGTTTCACCTGGTCCCACGATGGCGATTTCTCTGACAATGAAAACCCCTACGCGATATGGAACATGCAGATCGACGGGTCAGGAACAGTCCTCTGGAAGCGGTGTTACCCCGGGAGGAGTGCGAGTTTTGCGGTGGATGGAAAGGAGACCCCCGATGGAGGCATGGTGATGATTGGACAGTCGTATACCGATCCCCTGGTCCCCGGGTACCACGGGGGTTACGATGTCCTGGTCGTAAAATCCGACATGAACGGCACGATTGCGTGGGAGAAGGTCCTCGGCGGGTCCGGGGATGATTATGGTGACAGCATCCTTCCCGTCCCGGGTGGAGGGTACATCGCCGTCGGGTACACGAACTCCAACGACGGGGACGTCTCAGGGAACCACGGTTCTTACGATGCGTGGCTTTTTTTGCTCGACGAAGGGGGGGACCTCATCTGGCAGAAGTGCATTGGCGGGAGCCTGTACGAAGAAGGGAGGGAGATCATTGTCACCCCGGGGGGAGAATACGCGGTGATGGGATTTTCGAACTCCAACGACGGCGATATCTCCGGCAACCATGGGTCATTCGACTACTGGTGGGCAACCGTCTCCCCGGAGGGGGAGATCGTGAATGTGGCGTGTTTCGGGGGGTCGGGATACGACCATGCCTATGACCTTGAGATGAGCCCGGATGGATCCTACGTGGCCCTGGGTGTCTCGTATTCAGACGACGGGGATGTCACAGGTAACCATGGCGGTGGCGATTTCTGGGCCGTGTCGTTCGACGGGACCGGAAAAATCCTCTGGCAGAAGTCCCTTGGCGGTTCCGGAGACGATACGGGCCAGAGCCTGAAACCCGACCCGATAGTGGCCGGCAGGTTCTCTCTTGTGGGTTTCTCGACATCGGACGATGGCGACGTCTCCGGGAACCATGGGTCCGAGGATTACTGGATCGTGGAAATGGAGGTCCCCCTTGGCCTCAAAGCAAACTTCACGGCATCCCCCCGGACAGGGATGGTACCCCTGGAAGTCCGGTACGAGGACCGGTCGACAGGCGACCCGGCGATGTACCTCTACGACTTCGGGGACGGGTTCCGGGGATTGAGTGCAAACCCGGTGCACACGTACACGCGGCCGGGGACGTACAACGTGAGCCTGACGGTATCGAAGGTCGATCCTGTGACAAAGAGGCAGGTCCGGGACAGCATCACGAGGCCGGGGTATATCGTCGTGACGGCTGAACCGTCGGTGCCGCTGGTGGCAAACTTCACGGCATCCCCCCGGACAGGGATGGTACCCCTGGAAGTCCGGTACGAGGACCGGTCGACAGGCGACCCGGCGATGTACCTCTACGACTTCGGGGACGGGTTCCGGGGATTGAGTGCAA
>JANIHI010000013.1 GCA_024518585.1 Methanolinea sp.
CACTTGTTCGAGCAGAAACCATTTTGGGTCCTTGCGATCTATTATCAAGGGGGAATTCATTGTTTCACCAAATATGTATTCCCCTTCGAGAACAATCAATTTTACGATTTATTCTTGCTTATTTTTCTATTTAGAGGTTTTTCGAAATGTACTTTTACACTAGGTCCATGAATTTCTTCGGAATCGTAGATTGAAATGTATATCAGGCGATTTTTATTGAGGAAAAAAGGAGGGGGCTAATCAAAATAAAAATTAATTACCGTTTAATCACGGATTACTGCCATTATCTCTTCGAAAAATTCCCGGGCCTTCCCATCAGAGACCGACTCCACCATGACGCGGACGAGTGGTTCGGTGCCAGAAGGGCGGACGAGGGCCCATGCATCGTCCCTGTTGATCCGGACGCCGTCGGTAAGGTCCAGATGTTCGCCGGAAAACCTGGTGCGGAGGCGGGATATGAGACCTTTGGAGTCTTTCTCCCTTATTTTTTCTTTTATCATGGTGAAACGGGGAAGGGTATCAACAAGGACGGAGAGGGGTTTGTCGATCTGGGCGAGGAGGGCGACCATTGTTGCTGTTGTCATACCCCCGTCCCGGCAGAACTGGTGGTTGGGAAAGATCAGCCCTCCATTCCCCTCTCCTCCAAATATGACCGGTATGCCCTGGGAACCGAGGGAAATCATTGTCCTTGCCACGTAGATGCTCCCGACCGGCGTATAGACCACCCTGCATCCATGGCGCTGTGCGATCACCTCGATGAGCCGTGACGTGCTCACGGGTGTGACGATCACGCCTTTCCTCTCACGGCAGACAAGGTCTGCGATCAAACCAAATTCCCTGTTCTCCTCGATAAAATTCCCTTTTTCGTCAACGAAGACTGCACGGTCAGCGTCACCATCGTGCGCGACACCGAACCGGGCGCCTGTTGTACACACGAGGTCGGAGAGGGGTTGGAGCCCCTCCGGGGAAGGTTCCGGGAGCCTGCCAGGGAACGTCCCGTCCATCTGGCTGTTGAGGGAAAATACCCTGCATCCCATGCGACTCAGTATTTCGGGTGTGGAAAGGTATGCTGCCCCACAACCGGGGTCTGCAGCAACGACAAGGCCCTCTCCGATGTCGGGGGGGAAGGACCTGACGATTGCGTTGACATACTCTTCAAAGAGTGTTGGAGCGCTCTGTTCGTGCCCGACCCTATCCCACGGTGCCATCCGGGCTGAACCCTCAAAGATGTGTCTCTCGAGGATGACGCTCTCCTCGTCGGCCATCTCCGTTCCATCCGGTTCAATCACTTTTATTCCATTGTATTCAGGCGGGTTATGGGACGCTGTTACAACTGCCCCCGCATCGAAGTGGGCCCTGACAATGAACTGGAGGGCCGGTGTCGGGAGTACCCCCGCATCGACAACATCGCACCCTGCAGCAAGCAACCCTGCCTTTAAGGCACTCGCTAATGCAGGACCCGATGTACGCGTGTCCCTTCCGACTGCAACAGTTCCTGGACGCATGGTTCCCAGCGCAAGGCCAATCTTTAGGGCAAGGTCGGGCGTCATCTCCGTCCCTGCAATCCCTCTGACACCATTGGTCCCAAAGAGTCTCTTTGCCAGTTTTTTTGGCTCCATGCTCACTCCGGTCCAGATGGTCCACATGCCGCGATTGCGGCAAGAATTTTGGTCTGCATGAGGGAAAATGCGAGGAAAGCCTCCTTTGCCGTCGGGGCCCCCACAGCAAAGATTACCCGGTCGTCATCTCCGAAATAGAGCCCCTGGTGGAGGTGGACCCTTGATTCTCCTCCCCCTTTCATGGATGGATCCTCTCTGGACAACGCCGATAGTATTGGTAAAAAGCGCTGATAAAACTCTCTTCTCACGGGAGGGGCATATTTCCTGGAATTGAGAGGGATACCACACGTCATAACCACCCTCTCCCCCGTTTCGAGGGCCCTGGCAAGCGTGGCCCGCGAGATATATTCCGGGAACTCACCGAGCGAGTCAATGATCTCCTCCGGGGTGGGGTTATCCAGGACGACATTCTCTGCACCCGGGACGCCCCCCACGATGACCTTTGGAAGCGGGAGTGTCTTGTAGCCTTCAACCACGACGGAGGCCATGCCAAGGATGCAAAGCGTGTCAAGGACGGTTCGAAGGTGTGTCTGGTCAGTGATGATGACAGCCTTTGTCTCGTCAATGCCGGCCGATACCGATGCACCTGCCTGGATAAAGAATGTCGTATCCTTCCCTTCTTCGAGTGTAAAAGCGTGGTGGCCGAGGTGTTTTACGACAGCGACAGGCCCCCTCT
Source organism: Methanolinea sp. (assembly GCA_024518585.1). GTDB lineage: Archaea > Halobacteriota > Methanomicrobia > Methanomicrobiales > Methanospirillaceae > Methanolinea_A. The sequence goes on from JANIHI010000013.1 coordinate 2,296, forward strand.
CTTTCAGGAGGGGGATGAGGGATCGGATGAGAGTCGTCTTTCCTGATCCGGAAAGACCACAAACGTGGATTATCCTCACGTCTGGTCTCCCCCGCCGTCCTCGACGGGACTTTCCCCGGTTTCTGCCATCCGCGAGTTGAGTATGTGGGTGGCGGCCCTGCCCACACTCCGCATGACCTCGGTGATGCGGTCTTCGATCTCTATCTCCTCATCGATCTCAAGAGAAGTCCTCTCGACCTCGAGGAGGAACCTGGCAACCTCGCTTGCCTCAAACAGGAGGTCATCCAGTTCTTCGCTCGTAAAAAAGCCGCACATTGCCCCGTAGAAGAATGTTGCGCCCGACTTGTACACTTTCTTTTTGAAGGAGTTGCGGGCCTGGTTGACGGCCTGTGGAGAATAGGGCTCTTGCATGAAAGGGACAAGCTGGGGAAGGTTCTGTCCGATAAAAGTCATCTCGGCACCGCTCCGGGTACGGAAATCGGTACAGAGCCGGGCAATTGCCCACTCCCTCGCGGTGATGTAGGTCCTCTTCCGGAGGAACTGGTTGACCCTGTGGTAGGTTGCTCCATCGACCTTCTTGAATTTCCTGTACTTGTTGACATCTTCCTGCTGGAAATGCGTTCGTGCCATTCTGGACCCCTCACCCTGTCTGTGGGTTCTTTCCTGCCATTTACACGTGCATTCTCTTAGTATATAGCATCATATGGTTTATTTTAAATGGTTGCTCCGGGGAAATGATTAAAAATCACGTATAAAATGAAAAATAATAGGTTTAAAAGGCTTTTCGCAATTTTGAGTGGGGGGATAGAAACCAAGGGGGGGCTGCCTCGCCCTAAACACACCCACATGAGGATAGTTCCGCTGCCCCAAAACGGCGCGCCAATGGCGGTTTCACCATCCATTTCTCATTACGTCGATATTTTTTTTGGATTAACCGGCTCAATCCAGCGAGATGCTATAACCTATCCATACAACGACCCACATTAAATGACGAAGAGGGAAAAAATAACCAGAGCATTTTGATGAAATGTGACAATGGGACACACCACCGCACATAATACCAATCAGGGAGATTGCGGGATTTCCAGGAGGTAGGATGCCCCAAGACCTCGCGGTCCCGAACACACACCCCTCCTGAAAAGGAATGTGCACGGGACACCATCATGGCGGATAAAGGACAGTTCGAGCAAATCTGTCTCTTTTGGTCCCACCACCCGGGAGAGTACCTCACCGAGCCACTGGTGCTGACCCCTGGCGGTAATTTCAAATATGGTATACCTCCTCTCTCCAGGATCGGTGAGCGTTTTTCCCAGAAATGCGCTTGCGGCACCATTGAGGAAGATGATCTCTCCTGCCGTCGTCAGCTCAAGGTAAAGACAGGATAACGAATCGGCAAGGGCATGGCATTGGGAAGTCACAACTTCCAACAGGGGCTCCGCCGCCGCGGATAATGCCCTTGGGAATGCATAGGCAAATATGAGGTCCCGGCCCCCCACATCCCCATGGGAAAATACGACCGCAGCTGGGACATTTTCTGCCCTCTGGGTCCGAAATACCATGTGCACTGTCATAGTCAAGTGGAGCTTTAACCTCTCTGCAAAAAGGGACCATTCCTGGGGGGAAAAGAACGGGTCAAGAGAACTCATGGAGAGGAGACGGAGCTCGTCAGGAGAATAACCAAGAATTTTGCCGGCAGATTCGTTCGCGTAAATAATCCTGCCTCTCACGTCAACCCAGAATATGGGAATACCAGCCTTTTCAACAGAATGGCGGGTGACCTGGAGGGCCCCCTCTTTCTGAAACCTCTCGACGGCAACCCGTATCTTGTGGATAAGCTCGGTAAACTGGGAACGGGGATCTCCTCCCTTCTGGAGGTAAAAGTCAGCACCATTATTGAGGGCCTCGATGACAACGTGCTCCCTGCCTTTTCCCGTGAAGATGATGAAGGGTGTCTGGTCCCCGATACGACGGAGGACCTTTAAGAAAGAAATCCCGTCCATCCCAGGCATCTCGTAGTCCGAGACTACCACGTCGTAACTGCGTTCCCGCAATCTCTCCAGTGCCTGCTCGGCGGAATAACAGAGATCGACCTTGAGATCCCCGGTCTTCTCCAGGTAGAGCCGTGAGACGTCCAAGAGTGCGGGTTCGTCATCCACAAAGAGTACGGTGATCATGCATTCGTCTTTATTGGGCCCATTATTCCGAAAATTCCGGTTTCCTTAAACTTACTTAGGATACCTTCTTCTTGAAATAGGTATTGGGAGTTTTTTGTGATATTCTGACATCTTCTGCCCGTAACTTGTGCGGGGAATACTCCCCGATGAAAAGACCTCCACCTCCCTTCCTGCAGGAATGCCATCTATATAGCAAAATGAAGTTTATGATCCTTCTCCCTCGAAAAAGTACAATGAAAAGAATTCCCCGTATTTTCTCATTTCCCCGTATTTTCTCATTTTATCCTTGAAAAAGGCTTATTGTAGGTTCTGCCATCCGGGATCTGGGGAGCCCCGTATCAGGTCTCGGACTACCGTTGGACACGCGTGGAGGGAGAAAAATACCGGTTCTATGATGGAATCTACATGTATGATCGCATCAAACGGGATTTGATTTGGACGTGATGAAAACCTCCCAAATCCCAGGAACTCATGACGGAATCGCTCGATGTCACCCGGTGTTTGGTATTGCGAACAAGGATAAACGGTTCTTCGCTATTTTGAGTGGGTGATTGGGAACTGAAGTGGGGGCTGGTCGCCCCCACACCCCCACATGAGGATAGACCCGCCGCCCCCGAAGGGCGCCCCGGCGGCGGTTTCGTGAGAATAAAAAACCTGGAACATCACAATAATTCTATGGTTGCAGAGATCCAGAGTCAGCTCTTCAGTCAGGCACTGAACATTCAAAAGCCATGGTACATCACAAGGATTGAATTCAGGAAGGAAGAAAGGCGACTGGATATCTGGGTTGATTTTGAACGAGGTGCAAGATTTCCATGTCCGGAATGTGGTGAAGAAGACTGCCCGATACATGATACCATTGAAAAGGAATGGCGACACCTCGACTTTTTCCAGTTCCGAACATACATTCATTGCCGGGTTCCCCGCGTGATGTGTGGGAAATGCCGGATCCGACTCATAGAAGTTCCCTGGTCAAGGAAATCAAGTGGATTTACAAGTTTATTTGAGCCTATGATCGTTCTCATGGCTGGTGACATGCAAATCTCTCAAATCAGTGAGAAAGTCCAGGAGACCGATACCCGGCTCTGGCGAGTTATCAAATATGGCTCTTCACCATTTTGAGTGGGTGGAAAGGAACCAAAGTGGGAGCTGCCTTGCCCCCACGCCCCCATGTGAGGATAGTTCTGCTGTCCCCGACGGGGGCGCCGGCGGCGGTTTCACCATTCATTTCGCATTAAGTCTATATTTTTTTGGATTAACCAGCTCAATCCAGCAAGAGGCTCTGATGCATTTATAAACGAAACCACCTGAAATGACGTGGAGGGATATCTTCATCCACTCTGTTCCTCTCAGTTCGGGTCCTCCCTCACGAACGATGACTCCAATATCAGCAGGTATCTCTTCACGTGAGATAAGAGTCTGGGAAGGAATTTCCCGGAAATTTTCTCTTGAATATCCCCGTACCTTATTTGGTTCCCGGGTCAGGGAAGATACCAATGTCATAGTCTTCTTCTTCAGAATTCCATGCACGAATCTCCCGAATGGCCCCGGACGAACAAATCGGTCGATGGGAGTTCGTCTTGAATGTCTCTTGCCACACTAGGGAATTGACGAGATATTCGTCCATTGGCTCGAGTTGTATTCAAGGACTGTGCCTTCTATCTGGAGCCTTTTTAGTAATGCGACAGTGCTCTCGATTGGAATCGGCCGGTCCTCTGAAATGCAGACCATTTCTTCCATGGGGTGCACGGTATCAGGTGGGAGTGATCTCCTTTTGGTTTGTGACCAGTGAGATCATCCCTTGAGGGACTATCCCGGCTAATCTTTGGACACAACCAGTCTATCATCGAGGAATGTATCAATCGTGGCCGATCTCAGGCGTTTTAGGGAGTGTTCGAGTCTTTCATACGCACGAAAGAGAACACCCTTGAAGTACTCTTTCTCCCTGGCAGCGCGGGATTTGCCAGCCGTCAGCCATTGTTCCTGGATTTCCCGGTCGATTCCCTCTGCACTCTTAAAATATTCCATGCGGCGGTTCTGGTTTCACTCGTTGGAAGAATTGATCTTCCTGGTTTCGGTGAACCATGGTTTTCTGGGTCCCTTTACCTGCGGGAGAAAGAAGTGCCGTCACTGGGGGGTAGAGCGTCCCCCTTTTTCGCATAAGAAAGAATATGTTTGCCGGACGGATCATGACAAACCCCTTTAGCGTGCAATAAAGCCAAAAATAATACTAGATAAATTTCTATACTCACTTAGATGAAAAAATGGCATCCTCGTTAAGATAAAAAGGATGAATTTTTGAGATTTTAAGTGGCCCCTGGCTTTGTCTTTTCATGTCATGTCAGTCCCGACTGTGAAGTGACCCGCCCGGGACGAGGTTACAAGAGTGCGTGGACGTGGTGAAGTGGTTTTGTATCAGGACAGAATATCCCTTTCAGACAACCAACCGGTCCGCAGTTTCTGTTGCGCAGAAGAGAGATTCTGCGCAAAAAGTTTATAAATCGAGGAAAAAAAGAATAGAGCATGCCAGGGGGATTTTTCTCCGAGTGGATTGGACGCTACCGCCATTACCTCCGGATGCGCAATTACTCCCCCCGGACCATCCAGAGCTACGAGCAGGTTGTAAAGCACTTTGCCTACTACGTGTGGCTCCGCCGGAATATCGACCCCCAGAAACTCGTTGTCTACTGGGAAGATTTCTCAAAGGCCCGGCTTGAAACCGACGTCGAGGTTGACCCCCCCCTCCTCGAAGACTACCTCTCATTCATGAGCTCCATGCGGACGTACAAGGCAAAGACGCTCCACCGGATAATCTCGACTCTCAGCTCTTTCTACCGGTTCCTCTACTCCCAGGGGGCAGTCTCCACCAACCCCCTCATTGGCGTGGAACGCCCCAAGATCAAGGGGCAGGAATTGCGGTATCTCAAGCACAGCCAGGTCATCCGCCTGATCGAATCGATCGAGGACCCAAGGGACCGCCTCATCGTCCGGACGATCTACGCGACCGGAGTCCGCGTATCGGAGTTGTGCGGCATCAACATCGAGGATATTGATTTTGAAGACGGCACCATACGCGTCAGGGGCAAGGGAGGAAAAATCCGCATCGTCTTTGTCGACCCTGATACCCTGGGCGAGATGGACCGGTTTATCGGGTCACGCATCGAGGGCCCCCTCTTCCCCGGGCAACAGGGGCACCACATATCGCCACGGTCCGTCCAGCACATATTCCGCAAGTATGCCCCGGAAGGGATCACACCCCACAAGATACGGCACAGCTATGCCAGTGAGCTGTACCGCCGGTCAAAGAACCTCCGTGTCGTCCAGGAGAACCTGGGGCACACGTCCATCAAGACGACCGAGATATACCTCCATACCGACCTGGAAGAGAGAAAGAGGGTTTACCAGGAGTACTTCCCCCTTGCAGAGAAAAGGGAGAAAAAATCTCTTGAAAGGGGCGGAGATTCACAGTAATCTCACTCTCGTGGACTTTTTCAGTCGTCTGTCTCTGGAGTTGCTGCGTCCTTCCGCCTTCGTTTATAAACTATATGATGCTATATATTAATTTGGATCTACTTTCCCGCCAAGAACTGATGCTCGATCCCGTTGATAACCCGCCTGGGAAAAAAATCAGGACAGCAGAATACCATTAAAAGAATAAAAATGAAAACACGAATATCAATTTAAATCGGTTTTATTTTAAATAAGAGGAAATTCTCGGTATTTTTCGCATACAAAAATGAGGCATGGACGGGAAAATTGCAATAGAAATAATGCAGTTACCCGTCCAATACCGTGGCATCTCGCTACACTCTTATGGAATGAATGGATATATTCTACTTAAAGGAACGTCTTTGCAGATGCCTTCAGAGGATACAACCGGGAAAATGATCCGGGACAGCATGGCGGTGCAGGAAGGGATTTCCGTTCCCCCGGAATGGGAGACGATCGTCTCCCTCCTGCGCGACCGTGGATCAGGGGTGGTGTATGTCCTGGGGGCTGCTGACCGGGGAAAGACCACTTTCTGCCGCTGGCTCGTCGCACGCCTCGCCTCTCTCAAAATCACGGGCTTCCTGGACTGTGACATCGGGCAATCAACTCTCGGGCCACCTGCAACAGTGGGACTTGCCCTCTTCCGGGATACATCCGGGGAACCTCTCGCGACGTACTTCCGGTTCGTGGGAGCCGTTACCCCGAGCGGGCACATGGTGCAGGAGCTTGTCGGTGCATTGCGGCTCAAGGAGAAGGCAAGGGAAGGGGGGGCATCGTTCCTGGTCATCGACTCCCCCGGCTGGGTCCTGGAACCTGCTGCCCAGGAATTCCACGTCAGGATGATCGACCTCCTCCAACCGGACCTCGTTGTCGGCTTCGAGAGGGGCCCCGAGCTCGAAGGTATCCTCGTTAACTTCCGTCGCCACCCCCGCATGACGCTTCTCGAGTGCAATTGTCCCCCCAAGGTTGTCGAAAGGAAGAGGGACTGGCGACGTCTCTACCGGCACCAGCGGTTCCTGGAATATTTTTCAGGGGCAGTACCCCAGGCCCGTTTCCTCTCGGGGCTTGGAATCCATGGCCGGATGCCAGAGTCGTTCCGCGAGGAATCGTGGCGGGACCTCCTCATTGCCCTCTGCGACCCTGAAATGATGGTTGTGACGCTAGGGCTCGTGGACCGGCTCGACCTTGTGACCGGCACGATCTCGTTCCGGGCTCCCCCTCACGATCCCCACCGGGTTGCTACAGTCCACGTGGGTTCTCTCCAGGTTGACCTCTCCCATCCGCCGGGGAGGGATAAAAACGGTACCCGGCCTCTCTCATCGCGGCAATCAACTCTTCCCGGTGAGGATGACCCCGTACCTCCAGCTCGAGTGTCACCCTCATCTGGTGCACGGGGAGACCGGGAACGCTCCTTTCCTGAATGATTTGGCTGATGACACCCCCTTTGCTTGTGACGATGTCAAGGAGCCCAGGCAGGGATCGCCCCTCCTCTTCGAGGATAACCTGCGCCTGGAGTATCCTGCCACTCGTATAGAGGCCCTTCTTGAGGATCCTCTCCAGGAGAAAGGTATCGACATTACCCCCGCTGATCACGACCACGACCTTCTCCCCCGGGGCCATCCGTACTTTTCCCTGGAGGATCCCCGCGAGGGGGGCTGCCCCGGCACCCTCTGCGAGGACCTTCTTCCGCTCGAGGAGCTGGAGAATGGCATTGACAATAGCCTCCTCGTCAACGAGGACGACCTGGTCAACAAGGTCACGGACGATAGGGAAAGTGATATCCCCGATCCTCTTGACCCTGATCCCGTCGGCAACGGTCGGAGCGGCATCGACTATGACGGGAAATCCGGCCGCCAGTGCCTCGACGGCCGACGGACATGCCTCTGACTGGACGCCGGTTATGGAGATGCCCGGTTTCAACCCCCGCAAAGCGATAGCAATACCGGAAATGAGGCCTCCTCCCCCGACCGGGACAACAACGTGCTGCACATCAGGCAGGTCACGGAGGATCTCAAGGCCTATCGTTCCCTGGCCGGCAATGACGAGGTCATCGTCGTAGGGGTGAATGAATGTCATCCCCTCGTCGACCGCAATCTTCTTCGCTATCTCGATACTCTCTTCCAGGCTCTCTCCCCGGAGGATGACCCGTGCCCCATACCCGGTTGTCGCCTCCTGCTTGCTGAGGGAGACCCACCGCGGCATAACGATGGTGGCAGGGACCCCTGCCAGGGACGCGGCAACCGCGACACCCTGGGCATGGTTTCCGGCCGATGCTGCAACCACACCGCCCTCTCCGATATCGGTTCTCCGCGAGATTATCCGGCAGGTCGCACCCCTGACCTTGAACGACCCTGCCTTTTGCATGCATTCAAGCTTGAGGTAGACCTCTGCTCCCGTTGCAGAAGAAAAGGTCGGCGAATGGACAAGGGGGGTATCTATCACCTTTCCCTCGAGGAGACTGGCTGCAGCCCGGATATCCGCAAGAGTTACCATGGGGAGGTTTTTCCTGGCTGGGAATTTAACTTTTACACCTCTGCATCCGGAGTTTTTTTGCTCCCGGGAGAGCAAGATAAGTGAGGCCGGTTACCATGCGATACGTGATAACGGGGGGTGCAGGGTTTATCGGGTCTCACCTTGCAGAGGCCCTCGCCCTTGCCGGACACGAGCTCACGATCATTGATGACCTCTCCCGGGGAAAGATGGAACACATCTGTCCGCTCCTTGCCAGTCCCCGGGTGACATTCACGCAAGGGTCAATCCTTGACCTCGAACTCCTGCTCGACGTGTTCCGGGGGGCCGACGGGGTTTTTCACCAGGCCGCGTTTGTCTCTGTCCCGGGCTCCATCCAGCACCCGCAGGTCAGCCATGACATAACCCTCACCGGCACCCTCAACGTCCTGCTTGCGGCACGGGATACCGGTGTGAGAAAAGTCGTGCACGCTTCGTCTGCCGCAGTCTACGGCAACCTTCCCCAAAACCCCAAGAGGGAGGATATGCCAACCGACCCCCTCTCTCCCTATGCCGTGGCAAAGCATGGAGGTGAGGAGTACTGCAGGGTCTTTTCCCTGCTCTATGGGGTCTCGACCATCTCTCTCCGGTACTTCAACGTCTATGGGGCCAGGCAGGACCCCCAGTCAGATTACGCAGCAGTTATCCCCCGGTTCATCTCGCGACTCCGCCGGAAGAGAAGTCCCATCATCTACGGGGATGGTACACAGACCAGGGATTTTGTCTATGTCAGGGATGTCGTTTCGGCGAATATCCGGGCGATGGAGTGCTCGGCAGAAGGCATCTTCAATATCGGTTCCGGAAGGGAGACAAGCGTCAACGAGCTTGCACAGATCCTCATGGGCCTGTTCCATTACCAGGGCAAACCGGAATTCGAGGCAGAAAGACCGGGAGAAGTGAAGCGGTCCGTCGCAGACATCTCGCGGGCACGCTCTTTGCTCGGGTGGGAGCCTGCCTATACCCTCGAAAAGGGTCTCCTGGATACCCTCTCTTCAATGGATTAGGATTCCCACCCCTGTACCAGAACTATTATCCAGCCCCCTCATTATTAGTAAACGTATGGATGCGCGAATTCCAATCCTCCTCGTCGTGCTGGTGCTCATTTCCCAGGGGTGTATCACATCACGGGAATCCCCGGAATCGTTCGGTCCCGGTGCGAATGCAACCCTTGCCCAGGTCACCAGTGCCATCAATGCAGAACTGGAGAGTGTCCGGGACCAGAACGTCGCCAGTGCAAACCAGCTCTCTCTCGTGGGACTGGCCGGCAGGGATGCCGAAAGAGTACTCACCGAGAAGCTGGAAAAACTGCCCTGGGCCCTCTCGTCGGTCACCATCTCGTCAGAAGGGTTTATCGTCGCGGCAGTCCCGGAAAATTACCGGGAAATAGTCGGCAGAGATGTCACTTACCAGGATGCCGTCCAGGAAGCATTTGCGTCAAAAGCCCCCCGTGTCAGCAAAGTCTTTTTGATGGAAGAGGGATTTGCAGGCATATCCCAGAGCGAACCCGTCTTTGCACCGAACGGGACATACCTTGGGTACACCGATGTGACGTACCGCCCGGAAGTCCTCATCGGCAGGGCTGTGGACCCGATCATCGCAGGGACACCCTTTGATGTGTGGGTGGTCCAGAAAGACGGGAGGATCCTCTATGACACCTCGCCGGAAGAAATCGGGAGGAACCTCTTCTCGGACGCGGCCTACCAATCCCCGGAACTACAGGCTTTCTTCTCGCGGGTTATTTCTGAACCTTCCGGGAGGGGTGTCTACCAGTTCTGGGACCGGAACTGGGACAGGGTCATTTCCAAGGAGGTTGCGTGGGGAACGGCAGGTATCGATGGTGCAGAGTGGCGTGTTGTCCTCACGACAGGCAATGCAAGCCCGATGTCCACGGGGAATGACGGTGCCCGCACCCTGACCAAGGCAGACGCGAGGGATCTCGATGCCCTTGTGAAGGAAGCGGTGTCCTTTGCCCGGGAAAAAGGAAAAGACGTTGCACTTTTGGAATTCAATAACCCGGAGGGCCGGTTCGTATCAGGAGACCGGTACATCTTTGCCTATGACATGAACGGGACCGTCCTTGCGCTGCCTTTCCAGAAGGGACTCATCGGGGAATCACGCCTGGACGTGCAGGACTCAAACGGCGTGTCCTACATCCGGGCGATGGTGGCCGCTGCCTCCCGCGGGGGTGGACATGTCACCTATGTCTACCCCAACCCTGCGAGGGGGTTCGCCGAGGAACTGAAGCGGTCATCGGTGTTCCCCGTTGATGGGACCTGGTTTGTCGGGTCGGGTATTTACCTCCCGCACATGGATGCGCGTTTCAGCCGGGATGCAAAAGATGCCCTCCAGCAAAGGGTCAAAAAAGCCCGCGATTTTGCCCAGGAAAGGGGGCGGGAAGAGGCCCTTTCCGCATTCAATGACCTTTCAGGACCGTGGGCGGCGGGCAGCGACTACATATTCGCCTATGCCATGGACGGGACAACGCTTGCCCTCCCATTCCAGCCTGAACTCATCGGGACAAACCGGACAGGTTTCCAGGACCACTATGGTGTTGCGGGAATTGCATGGGAGACCGAGGTCGCCCGGGATGGTGGCGGGTTCGTGTACATCATGTACCCCGACCCAAAGACAGGCCTTACAGCCCTCAAACTCTGTTACGTTGTCCCCGTGGACAGGGAATGGTTCGTCGGCTCAGGAATATATTCGACGCCGGTGTGATGGCCACGGTCCTCCACACCAGTCTTTTCTTGCGCCCTCCTCCCCCGGACATTGTGATGGCACCCGTGAATCACCGTATTTCAAGGAAAGGATACATGGAGAGAGGAGCGGTCCATGAAACAGAACTCCTTTTCCATCGGGAGATCACCGGGTTCTCTTCATCACCAGTGCGACCATGCCTGCCGCGATGGCAGACAGGATAACGAGCGGGGGGAGTCCGGCCCGTGGCGATGGCGTGGCAAGGGGGGTCGTTGCCGTCCCGGGGGCAGGTGTCAGCAGGGTTGGAGGTAATGACAGCAGAGTCGTTGGCGAGGTCGGGACAGGCGCAAGCAGGGCATAGATGCCCCCTCCCGCAAGGGGAGCAGTGACATCCCCGGGGGTCGTGACCGAGGGGAGCAGAGTCCAGGTGCCGTTTGAGAAGAAGGCTACCGTGGCACCATCCCCTGGCATTCCACCGGGATGAGTGAATGCAATCTGACCCTCCGGCCGGAATACGACATCACCAGGAACGAGGGCATAGGGGCCGGCAACCACCTGCATGCCTGCCGGGATGCCCGGGGCAGCGACCTTGACGATACTGACGGGGGATCCTGCCGGCACCGTGACCCTGACCAGCCCGTCAGGAGAAGTGGAGGAGACCGGGGCCGCGGGAGACGACGATGCGGGGGCAGCATCTCCCGTCCCGACAGGGATAGTCCTGTACATGACCTGTGACCCGTTAACAAGGGCGGCAATCGTGACCGACCCGGACGGCAGGCCATCAACGACAAAGGTGATCTCCGAATCGGATGGTCCCTTCTTGACCCCTGTCACCTGGAATTGCGTAAATATTGAGCGCGCAGTGGGATCTGTTATCCCTGAAAGGCGGAAGTAATCATAGGTCCCGGCCGTGATATCGTAGGACTTCGTGGTGGTGAACCGGCCTTCGATTGACTTGCCGGAGATGCTCACGATAGTGTCTTCTTTCTTCACCTCGAGGCGGTTCTGGGATGTTCCGGTCAATGTTGCTGTCATGCTCCCCTGCGTGAGGGAGAAAGGCATTCCAAAATGGCTCATCTGGAACCAGAACTCAGAATTCGGTGAGACGCCGTATGATGCTTCGACGAGGAGTGAAAAGTGCGCACCATCCGGCAGGTCACGGATCCTGACATAAACTGGCTGGCCGTTTGCAATTGTCTCCGGGTGGGCAGTGATTAACACGGGTGTGGCCGGGAGGACGAGGAACGAGGAGATAAGGAGAGCAAGAAGAATTCGCTTCATGCGGGGGGCTCCTGCCATAGTCTTTGCCATAGAGATCTCTGGAGATGCGGTCCACCTAAACCTTTGTCTTTTCAAAGGAGGAAATTTCCTCCCCAGTTCGCAGAAGAACCCCCGCTATCCGTTCTGCGGCTCGGCCATCGCCGAAGGGATTTTTCCAATCACGCCGCTTATCGAGCATTGCGAGCCCCTCTCTGACGATCCTTGCCGGGTCGGTCCCCGCAAGAACATTTGCACCGGCATCGAGGGTCTCGGGCCGCTCGGTGTTCTCCCGGAGTGTCACGCAGGGAACATGAAGGATGCATGATTCTTCCTGGACACCCCCTGAGTCAGTCAGCACGAGGCGGGCTGAAGACTCGAGCCGGAGGAACTCGAGGTACCCTATTGGAGGGATGAGGCGGATGCCGTCGGGGACGAGAGAAAATACTTCCATCATCTTTCGTGTTCGCGGGTGGACAGGAAAGATGACAGGCATCCCTGTCTCTCCCGCCAGTTCCCCCAGGCCTTCCAGTATCCCCTGGAGGTTCCTCTTGTCATCCACGTTTTCTTCCCGGTGGGCCGTCGCAAGGATGTATCGCCCTTCCCCGATACCTCCTGTTCCAGGAATATTCAGGGGCCTTGCGCGTGCAATGTCAAGGTTCTGGTAAACGGCATCGACGATTGTATTTCCCGTGACGAAAATTTTTTCCTCCCCGATTCCCTCTGACAGGAGGTTTTTCCTGGCGACGGGGGTTGGTGCAAAGAGGAAGCGGGAGATGTGGTCAGCCACGACCCGGTTGATCTCCTCGGGCATTTTCCGGTCAAAAGACCGCAGACCAGCCTCGATGTGAGCGACAGGGATATGGAGTTTGACCGCCGCAAGCGCCCCGGCAAGGACCGTATTCGTATCCCCCTGCACCAGGACGGCAGATGGGCGGTGAGATTGGAGGATTTCCTCAACCCCGGAGAGGATCCTTGCCGTCTGCCTGCCATGGGAGCCTGAACCTGCCTCCAGGGCAAATCCCGGTGCCGGCAGCATCAGTTCCTCAAAGAAGACCCGGTCCATTTCGTACGAGTAGTGCTGGCCGCTGTGGATGACGTGGTAGGGGACGTCCTGGTTCTCAAATGCCCGGATGACGGGACTGCACTTGATGATCTCGGGACGGGTCCCCAGGACGAGGAAAAACATACCTGCAGAGGATATGGCAATCCACAATTAAATAGGAGTAGGATTCCCAGGAGTCTCCCGCCCGGAAAAAGGACATGCTGGCCCAGGAGGAGAGTCCTTCCACGGGCTTTTTATGGTCTTTCCCCTTCACCTGGAAGAGTACCCCGTTTTTGCCACAGGATGGCAATGGCACCCCCTAGGAGGACGAGTCCAACGTAAATATTGTCGAGCCGGTTGTCCCACCCGGTAACGGCACAGGGGGATCCGCCAACGGCACAGAAAAAGGCAAAAAAAGCAGCTAGTGCGAGAACGGCAAAGAGAGCGGGAGAAAACCTTCTCCCGACCTCCACTCTCCGGAAGAGGCCAGCCCAGAGGAAGAGGAAAGCGATGCCAAAGAGCCATTCTGCCGGCTGGGAAATATCCCCGAGAATGTACGGGATGAGTGGAGTGCTCTTCGGCGGGGGAAAAGGCCCGTACAAGGGCCAGAACCAGGTCCGTGGTTCATCCCACAGTGTGTCAAGGACATGGTGAAGGAAAATACCCAGGGCAGCTGCAATCAGGATACCGTCCCCGTACGCCCTGTTGCGGGAATCCATCCAGACAACAACACCTGCACAGAGAACAAGGGTGACAAAGAGGAGCGTGTGGGAAAATATCCTCCCAAACCCCATTGACCCTGCCAGGAGGAGCCCCAGCGGCTTATCGATCACGTCAGGAAGGACCGATCCGCAGACGCAGGCGATGGCAAGCCGCCGGTCCTTTCCCCACCACGACAGGAAGATGCCGGCAAGGAGCCCTGCCAGGAGGTGACACAGGACATACATGGAGCGGGAGACCTCTTTTTACGGGGGAAAATCTGCACGGGACGGGAGCATGGACGGTAATTTCTGCGTCATGTTTTGCATCTTTGCCATCAATACACCTGGTTTTCCACAAGGCATATTTTTTTCAAGCGTTCATTGAGTCTATAATGACCCGGGGGAGAGATTTTCTTTGTATTATTATTTTCTCTTTGGTCCTCTCCATGCCCTCTGTCCTCGCGGTTGAGCCTCTCTGGACAGCCACTTTTCCCGGTGAAAAGATCTCCGGCCTTGCTGTTTCGGAAGACGGGAGCTCCATTGTCGCCGGCACAACGACAGGGGGAATTTATCTTTTTAATCAGACAGGAGACCTCATCTGGAAAAAACACTTCAAGGGGATCATGACGGTTACCCTTGACCCTGCAGGTGCAATGGTAATTGCCGGAGAGTCAGAGTCCCGTGAAAGTAACAAAGGTGCATTGCGGGGTTTTTCCCTCGATGGAACACCCCTCTGGGTATCTCACCCGGGATGGATCTGCAGGATGGCGTCCGCCGAAGACTTCTCTCTCTTTGCAGTGGGAAACAGGCAGGGTGAGGTGTCCCTCTACGACAGGGATGGCCTTTTGGTATGGCAAAAGTCTGATATTTTCAAAACCTACAGTATAAGCAGCCTGGCCCTCTCGCCGGGGGGAGACTCACTTGCCTATGCCCTCCATGAGAAAACGCCCGCCGTCTATCTCATTGACCTTGACTCCCTTGGAAGTCGGACCCTGAAAGTCAGGTCAGAGGGTTCGGGGAGTCCTTACCATTCTTTGAGATACTCGGGAGATGGAAACAAGATCCTCTGTATCACGGGGGAAGGGAGTTGGGATACCCTGGCCCTCTTTTCCCTGAAAGGCACGCTCCTGTGGAAAAAGGGAGTTCCGAAGATCCTTGACAGTGACATATCGACAACCGGGGACAAAATCCTGGTGGGGTCTGCGGATGGAACTATTCGGTGCTTCGATAAAAATGGAAACATCACGTTTTCCCGGGATATGAACGGGCCGGTTCGTTCCCTTGCAATGACACCCCTGGGGGATACCATTGTTGCCGGGTCTGAAAATGGAGAGATTATCGCCCTGGATAGGGAAGATAAAACGTTGTGGCAGTATTTTCCCCGTCGGTTCCCCAGGGTAGTCATCGATATGATCGAGGTGTCAAAGTCCGGCATGCTGGTTGTTGCTGTCATTAATGGGCAAGAGATGTGTGTCTTTTTCAATGGAGAAGATGTGACCCGGGACGAGGATTTTACAGGACCAGGAGAGGTCGTTTCACCCCTCCCCGGTAATGAGCCGGCGGTTCCTGGTGAAACACATTTTACCAGATTTTCTTTACCGGGAATTCTATGGGGAGAGGCTGTCCAGACTGACGAGATCTTGCGGGTGGTCGGGAGAGAGACCGGAAAATTTTTAGCAGGAGATAAGCAGCTACATATGAAAACTAGTATAATAACTGGTGAATTGAAGAGAAGTGAAGGTCATGAAAAGTTATCTCTATTGCCTGCTCGTTCTCCTTACAATTGGTGGAACTGCCTCGGCTGCAACGGTCACGGTGTTTCCTCATCAGGTGAGTCCGGGGGATACTATTAGCGTGAACGTGATCGGTCTTCCAGACGGGTCGTGGATTTCCATGAGCTGGGAGGTCTTTATCGAAGAGCCCGGCCCTGATTTTGCATGGTCTGTCGAAGGACTGGCTTTTCCCATTAACCTGAACAATGCCTCGTTCCGGGTTACCAACCAGAATACCGAGACAAACCGCGTGACCCTGAAGAACGATGTGCCGTATTATGGAACACGGGAACTCACGTTATCCGGGCAGTCGGTCAATGGTGTCTGGACAGCTTTCCACGGGAATGATTTCATCAACGGAACCTGGCCGGTCATCCGGAACGAGGGCACCGTGCAGGCGGGAAAGAAGCAGGTCCTCTCCCTTGTCGAGTGGGTGGGAGTGAAGGGTGCAAATCCGGCGATACCGCAACAGGGGAACGGAGGCCCCGATACCTTTGGGATACCCCTCTCATTTTCGGGTTTTGAGAAAGGGAAGGTGAAATTTACAATCAAGGTGAACGGGACCAATGTCCTCACTGATACGGTAACGGTCGGAACCCCTGCACCTGCGAAGGGGTACCTCTCGGTCCAGTCGCGTCCCAGTGGAGCACAAGTTTATATTGATGGTGTGTTCTATGGAACAACCCCGTTGAGCAATTTCCAGGTCCCTGCAGGTCTCCGGACTGTCACTGTCACAAAAGAGGGGTATCGCGACTATGTGACGCAGGTGAGGGTCACTTCGACAGGGCTCAGAGTCATCACCGCAACCCTCCAACCACTCTTTGCCACTATTGAGGTTAGGTCGTTCCCACAGGGTGCTCGTGTATTTCTTGACGGCCAGGAAAGGGGAAACACCCCCCTGAGGTTAACCGGGGTGACGCCGGGAACCCACACTCTCCTGCTTACAAAGCCGGGGTACAGGGACTATTCGACCAGTATCTCCATTGATGAACCAAAGACGATTCGCCTGCCAACGGTTCTCCTCCAGAAGGTAATGAGTGGACCAACTCCAAGGAGCCCCGGAATGACAATGACTAAAAGTCCTGCAATTCCCAATACGCCGACGATGAATACGTCGATGATCCCGTCACAGAACCCTGTCCGGCAAGGCTATACAGTACGCCTCCCCCTTGGGGGGTACTGAAGTCTCCTTTTTCCCTCTCCCTGTGCCAAGAGTATTTAAGACATCCTGCATATTCCTGTACGGGAGATGCCACAATGCCAGCCACCTGTCGAAAGGTTATGCTAACTGTTTTGCCATCCCTGTTTTTTATCCTCCTTCTCCTGGCGCTGCCCTGCTCTGCCGACATGCTGATCGAATCAGGGGATGCATCACCTGCTGCGACTGCCGCGGCATGGAACGATATCGGGAACAATTTCTCCAACCAGTTTCGGTGGGACAGGGCAATTGATGCCTATACAAGGGCGATTGCCCTCGAACCCGGATATGCACGTGCATATTTCAACCGGGGCAGGTCGTATGCGGCAATGGGCTTAAACCGGGAAGCTCTTGCAGATTACGAAAAATCAGTCGCACTTGACCCCACGCTGGCGGGGTTGGTTGCACATTACATCGATGTGGCAATGACTGGCCAGTACCCGACAATCCCGAGTGGGTCACTCGTAAGGGGGTCATGGCAGCCGGGAAACCATTTCCTGGCGATTGATAATACCCGGGGGACGACTGACCTAGTCGTTGCCCTCGTCCCCCACGGTTTAAAGGGGGCTCTCATGGCTGTTTACGTTGCGAAGGGCTATTCCCATCGGTTCGAACAGGTGGTGCCGCAGGGCTATTACGATGTCTATATCATGTATGGGGAACGCTATGACTCCCGGTCAAAGTCCTTCGTGAGGGGCACAGGGTACCTCAGGTGGGAGATACCCCAGGTATTTTCAGGAACAGAGAACAGCGGTCTGACGTTGACATTTATCGACTGGAAGCCCCCCTCCTCCTGGTTGGAATATAAACTCACCCCCGTCACGGCAGACCAGTTCCCGGGTCTCTAGGGGCCCCTGGAACTTTTTTCCCGTGATGTGCCAGGGGGAAAAAGAGGGATAAGGCGGATTTTGGCACTGCCGGGATAGGACTCGCCTGGTGACTGCGCGACGGCAGGCATCGAGAAGTTGACCATCTCGAAAAGCCAGCGGGAACCCGTATTCTTCAGCACGGCAGTCATGCGGCCTTCCATTGCAAGGGGGCAGCCTTTTATCACCACCTCGAAGTCGCAGTCGGCCATCACCCATGCGACTGGCAATCCCCGCAGATCTCCGGTAAGAAGAGCGACAGGAGTCTTTCCCTGTTCTTCTGGCACAACATTCCTGCGCAGCACTTCATCATGCCACAGACCTCGTCTTTCTGCCGGCTGCTCAGCGGCATGGGAGGCAGGGAGGAGTTTAGGGGTTGAATTTTTTTCTCTTGGTGCAGGAAAAAAGGGTGACGGTCTCTTTACCGTCTCCTTCCCAGGAAGAAGAGAGCAAGTATCCCGATACCGAGGACTGCAAGTGGCCCCGATAGCCCCGCTTTCGTCGGCAGGGGCGTTGGAGATGCCGAGAGGGTTGCCTCAACAGGGGTCTGGAGATCCCTTTGGACCGCAATTGTGGCTTCCCAGTTTGAATACCCCTGGAGGGTCAGGAGAACTGTGTGGGTGCCGGGTGTCACAGAGGGGAGCGTGAGGGGGGTTATTCCCATGTAGACATTGTCAAGGTAGACGTCTGCCCCTGCAGGGGTTGAATGGATGGACACGGAACCTGTTCCCGGAACCGGTGTCGGCGTCGGGCCGACAGAGAGCGTCTGGGTTACCCGGGTCGTCGCTCCCGACTCAACCAATACACTCCCTATCCAGTCCTGGAAACCTGAAAGGGATATCCTGACCTGGTGATACCCGGGAGAAAGGCCGGATGCCAGTTGGGGTGCCGGCCCGTAGTACGTCCCGTCAACGTAGACACTGGCTCCTGTCGGAACTGAGCTGACGTAAATCGATCCCGTTGCCGGCTGGATCGGTGAAAGGGAAGCATAGACCTGGGTATTGAGACCGGCACTGACAGTCGTCGTCGTGCTCCAGAGCTGGTATCCCGACTTGCTCACCTGGATCGTATGGGTCCCCGGAAGAACGTTGTTGAACGTGCAGGGGGTCGACTGGGTCTGTGCCCCGTCGAGGATTGCCGTTGCACCCGATGGGGAGGAAGTGACAGTGATGCTCCCGTAAGTCTGGACAGGCTGCAGTGTTGCGGTCACGTAGAGGGTCTCGCCCTCGCCCGGGTTGCCGGGCTGGTAACTGCTCCATTCCTGGTAGCCGGAAAGCACGAGACGGATGGTATGGCCTGGCGTTCCTGTTGTCGAAACGGTCACTGTGAGCGGTGTTGTTCCCTTGTAAGATCCGTCAAAGTAGACAGACGCTCCCGAGGGGCTCGAATATATCGAGTAGTAACCTTTATCCCCGCCGGGGACGGGCTGGAGAGTCGCACTGATATGGATCGTCTCTCCCTCGAAAGGATTCCCGTCGTATGTCTGTGTCCACTCCATGTACCCGCTCTTGGTCACCCGGATCGTATGGGTCGGAGTCCCCGTCACTGAAACAGGCACCGTGACCGGCGTGGTCCCCTGGTACGTTCCGTCAAAGTACACCGATGCCCCGGAGGGAAACGACGTGATTTCAAAGTATCCTGTCCCACCGCCTATCTGTGCAGCAGCCTGCGTGATGCAGAGAGCCAGAAAGAGGACCAGTACCAGGAAAAAAGTGAGCGAACGTGCATTCTGAATCGCCATAGAAATGACCTTCCTTTTTCATACTGGAATTGCAACCAGAACTATAAAAAACCCTTCAGGAAGATACTACAAAAAAACAGCATCTCCCCCATGACGGGAGAAACAAAGTTGGATTTAAGAATCGAAAAAGCACATAGAAAAGGGAAACACCAGTCAAGGGGTGTCATATCAGACTAAAGTAAAACCCCCGTAGTGTAGCGGTCAATCATGCAGGACTTTGGATCCGGCGACACCAGTTCGAATCTGGTCGGGGGTATCGGGAGGAGGGATCCTCCATCCTTTCTTTATCACTCGCCGGGGATCTATTCTCTTTTGATGGATAAGAATAACGGATGAGGAGACGTTTGCGGGGTCTTTCTCCCCCCACCCCGCCTTGCGCATGCATTCTCAACGGGTGCGGTCTCCTTTCTCACCCCCACAGCGCAATGAGTGCCGTCCCCGTGACCATGACGAGGGCGCCTGTGACCCGGAAGAGTGTGTTTCCCTCCCCAAGAAGGTAGCCGCCGAGGATGACACCAAAGAAGACTGAAAGTCTCTTGATGGTTATCACGTACGGGACGAGCGAGAGGGTGTAGGCCACATTGATGGAGACCGCCTCCACGGTCAGAACGAGGCCGAGGACCAGGGGGAGGATACCTGTCACGAGCCGTTTCTTACCGGTGTCTTTCCGGGCCTGCGGATTTTTCCCCAAAAAGGTTTCCACGCCTCCCAGGAAGATGAAGGCGAGGGCAAGGAGGCCGAGGACAACGGCAGACCCAAAGACCGGGTCAGTTTTTTCCACGACGACCTTGTCATAGTTGACCGAGATGCTGTAGAGGAAAGCCACGGTCACCACGAGGGGGACTCCGGGATCTGCACCCAGTCTCCTGAATGGGAGGGACCATTGCCGGTGCCCCGGCTCGAAACCCCTAGCGGAAAGGAGGAATGACCCTCCGACTACGAGGAAGATCCCCGCGAGGCCACCAGCGGTTGGAACTTCTCCAAGGATGATACAGGAGGTCGCAACCAGGAAAACAGGAGTAAAGGAGAGGAGGGGGAGACAGAGCGAGAGGTCGGAGACAGAGAGTGCCCGGTAGAAGAGGATGGTTGCCACGATGTTGATTGCCACCGTGATGGCTGCCGCTTCGAAAAAGCCGGGCGCAATAGCCGGTATCCCTGCATGGAGGGAGAGGGAAAAGAGCAAGAGGGAGGCAACAGAGAAGCTCCTTCCCGCGATGGCCCACGGAGAAATGCGCGAAAGGAGGACCTTCACACCGGCCGAGTAGGCTGCCTGGGCCAGGGCACCCGTGAGGGCAAGGAGGGGCCATATCATGGGCAGGGTCACCGGGGAACGGGAAGGACAATCATGGAACGTGTCACTGATCAACCGGTATGGAAGGCAAGAGAGAATAAAAGCTCGCGTGGTATTCTGGTGAATGGCACAGGCAGGGGAGGCGGGGGTGTCTCCATCGTTCGTTACCGGGAGGGGGCAGGGATTGAACGGAATTTGGTCAAAAGACTGCGCGATGGGGGTGCCACCCTTCCATGAACCCTGAAAAATCAATCAGAAATTGGATTTTTTTGGATTTGAGGGGATAATATTCCTTTTTTTTGCCACCGGTGACCACAAGGTTCATGAGGGTTACGGGTTCACTTCGTTCATACACCATGACCTCTCCAATGTTCCCGATTTGGGCGGGATACGGGCATATGGGGCCGATACGGGCGAGTCGTATCACCCCTGCCGTCGCCGGGTTCATCTCGCTTGCCGTCCTTGCGGTCGGGACACTCCTGGGGGGCATGAGAGGCAGGGACGACCTGCCGGCGGGAAAGGGAAACGTCCCCTCCCGGTCGGGATCCCCCCTCCCCTACCTGTCACTTCTGCTTTTCCTGCGTCATCGTCGGTAATACCAGTCAAATCCATGGCCCGAATCCGAGATGTTTGGCCAGCCCTGGTAAAGCCAACCGATCAGGCACACCCTGTCCCGGGGGATACTCCCCATGTCCCCGTTCCATACTCCCTCCAATCCGAACCACACCCTCAAGAACCCCGACCCCTGCCGCTGCACGTGCAGGAGATCATTTGGTCCCGCATCCGACCCGACCAGAGAAGCGCAGGGATTCCAATGACCAGCTCGCCGAGATCCCGCCCCATAGAGTTCGAGGCCCGTGGCATACTTGAATCCCTCGGCCTGTATACCCTTCGGTTCTCCGGCACGAAAAGTCCCGTGAACCTCGTCGGGATATGCGAGGGAGAGGTCGTCCTCGTCAAGGTCAGGAGGGAACGTCTGCCCCCCGGCGATATCCGCGACGTTAACGCCCGGTTTTCCCGGGACCTGGACATGTTACGGAGGATCGGTGGTCCGCGCTGCTGTAAAAAGGAGCTTTGGATATTCTCCCGGCGGGAAGGTTTCCGGTTCTTCGAGGTGTTCCCGGGAGGGCTGATGGAAATCCAGCGGGCGATCCCCTCAATCCCGACCGAGCGGGGAAGGTGATTCTCATTGCCGGATGGTGAAACGCCACGTGCAGAACATGTCTTTGGGGTGGGGGTCCGGCGGGGCAAACAGGCACTCGACCACGATGCGGGGATCTATCTCGTGGGCGAAGCTCGTAAACTCTGCCCTGTGCATCTCCCTGCATGAGTACTCGGCAAGTCCCCTCCGGATGCGGGCCTCCTGCGTGGGGCAGTGGGGAACCCGGATGATCACCTCGTCCTCCCGCTCCTCGATCGAATAACCGACGATGAGCGCCCAGGGAAAAAGCCGTAAAGCTTCCGTAAATCCACGCAAACCCTTATTTTCAAGTAAGAACCTTGTCTTGAGGTCACGGGCCGCCATCCCCGCGACCCTTCCCCAGACCTGTTCGTTGATGCGCTCGGCAACCGGCTGGCCAAACATCTCGGCCACGTATATGAACCAGAAAGCATCCACGACCCTGTAGTGCCAGAGCAGAAAGTCGAGGTACGACACGATCTCATCACGGTCCATCTCCCTGATGCGGTCACGTTCCATGCGTGAAGATGGGACGATACTCTCCCATCAGTCTTTTTATGCCGTCGTTCCGGCAAAAATTTGATTTTTCCTTCATTATGCAAACCAATGGGCTTATTTTTCAAAAATAACCTTTAAATGGACGTGTATTCAGAACCCCTGAGAATCTCTATCCGGCAGGGTGCTGACCTCGTGAGCGTCCCCCGGGGTTCCGGGGGCAGGAAGGAAAAGAATGGGAGACTTTGTGGAAAAAAGCACAACGAAGACCGCGGCCCGGGTACTGGCCGCACCGATCGCAGACGTGAACACCTTTGCCGGGATCATCCAGGCAGTCATCACGACAAACCCCTTTGGCTGCACCCCCTACGAGGTCGGCGGGGTCACCTATGACCCGGTGACACGGAGCCGCGAGGCATATACCTCTCGTGTCATATACGAGAATGGCGAAGGCAGGACTGTCGGCCAGATATCGGCCAGGTCATCGAGCGTGGCAGCATTCAATGCCTGCATTTCGGAGATCATGGGAAACGCAGACCTCACAGCAGCAATGGGAGGAGATGCCGTCAGGGACACCGAGAACGAGCGTTACCTTGCCACGCTGCGGTGCCACGACCCGTCGGGAGAGACGTATTACATCACCTTCACCCGTGACCAGGTCCGCGTCTCCTCCTACGCCGACGATTCGATCGTTTCGCTGGTGGAAGCGTGGGCAGACACCGTCCCCGCGCTGGCCTGACCTTTATGGAACCTGGAACGGCCTCCTGGTGGGGATGATGGAAGGGTCTGTCATCATCATGGGGATACTCGTGGGCGCCGGTCTGCTCGCGTACGTGGTTATCCCCGGCCTGATACTCCTGTGGGACAGGGTGCTGGACTCCGTGGAGAGGGAGAGGGAAAAGGAGTGATCCCCTTTTCCCTCTTTTATTCCTCCCGGGTTTTCGAAGGGGAACCGGAGCCGGGCAGGCGCACGCAGGAAACAGGAAAAGCCTTGGAAAACCCTTGGCGACCTCCCGGGGAATGCCAGGGATGGAGGAAAGAAACCGCATTCTCTCTCCCTCTGGGAGGGCCAGCGTAAAAAAAGTTCATTGGGGGGATTCCACTCTCCCCCACCCTCTTCAGTTGCCAGAAGGGGGGCAGAGGCCACAGGAACCATCCCGGAGCCGGGTCTGGTTGCGGGCCAAAGTGCGCACCTGGTCACCAATACCCTCCCGTATGCGGGTCTGGTTATGGGCCAAAGTGCGGACCTGGTTACCGATTCCTGTGGATGTGCCTGGCCTGCTGACCTCGCTTTGCCCGCGAGGGGAGCTATCAGTGAGACCATGCCAAGCACGGGCCTGGTACTGGCCCTGGGTATCTGCTGTTGCCGCTGACTCTTCCTGGACTGCAGGAGAACCTGCTTTTGCACCATTGTTTCCCTGCCCGTGGGGCCCTGCTGCCATAACGGCGGCAGGGAGAAGGATGAGCCCCAGGAGACAGAGTATGAAAACTTTCTTCATGCTTTCCTCCGTGTGGTCCGGGCCATGGCATCTGTATGTGTCCTGGCCCGTCTCCGGTACGACGTCGGCACGTGTGTAAAAGGCATCTCTCACATTCCCAGCTACGGGTCAGGCGTAACTGGTCTGCCTTTTCATGGGGGCCCCCTCCCCCGGCAGGGGAGGCACGATGGGTGTTTCGGGCAGCCAGGTCTCTGACCGGAGGACCGAGAGGGCCAGGTTTGTGAGGGAGTACTGGGTTTCCCGACCCGCATGTCTGGCCTCCACAATTCCATCGGCTGCCAGGTTCTGCATGTGGCGGGTGACAGACGGCCCGGCAAGCCCGAGGGCAAGGGCAAGTTCTGTCCTCGTCATACCAGGTGTTTGGGCAAGGAGCCGGATGATTGCCCGCGGAGTATCCGTCCAGAGGTAGGAAAAGAGGCACTGAACGAAAGGCGGGTAAGTGCCCCGATTGACAAAGTACCTCACGGTCCCGGGCCGGGAGAAGAAGGTTATCTTCTCCTCGCGCGTGAGTGCAAAGAGATGGTACCGAAGCGTGTTGATGTTCATCGGGACGATTGCCGCGAGGGTAGGGGCATCAATGCCGGGGTGCTCTGCAATGGCCTGGTACACGCGGTTCCGGGAATCACACGAGAGAATGTTCGTTTTTGTTATTCTCCGGTATCCCAGCGATGGAAGGAATAAACCGGGAATCGCGGGAATAGGGGATGTATCCCCGATTGCACCTTGGGACCCTGCCTCTTCCCCGTCTTCCTTCCGTGGCCTCGGTGAGGTGAATCCCTCTTTACTTTCCCCCCCGGGAACCTTTGAGACCGGCAGGGGTCCCGTGGTCTGGGCCGGTCCGCACGGGTACCGTCCTGCCCCATCTCCCCATCCGGGTGGTACGCGGGGGGTATGGGGTCCCTGGTGATGGCCGGCCTGCGGGCCACGATTGTCCCTGTTCCCGGCTGCAGAGTCAGAACCTGTTCTCATGGCTGCTACACCCGTAAAACCACCGGCAGCCTGTTCACTTGTCTTTTGACCGGCAATGACTCCCTTGCTGAGACCGGCGGCGACCCCCGTCTCACCGTGAATATTTTCCCCCCTTCTCATATCGGAATTTCCCGGTATGCCGGAATTTCCCGGCGAAGTACCTGGTGGTCCCCCCAGGCCATGGGCTGCCCCTGCAGGGAGGACGAGGAGAAATACAAGAGCCACTGCAATGAGGACAAGGCATACCAAGGACGTCCGCATCCAGGTGATCATGGGGAAAGGGTCCCTTAAATATTATCTGATGCAGGAAGCTCCATGGTATTGCCTCCCATTCCCGTCGTGCGGGGGATATATAGGATGCCCCCCGTTCCCGGTCCCGCCACCAATCCTGCAAAAAGTAGCATTTTCTGGTCCATGGAGGCACCATAGCCTTTTCCATGCTGTTCACTATCCGGATAAGACCGCGGGAACCATCCCGGTAGGGCGACTTCCCCCACCGGGAAGCCTTATTATAGGATGCAATGGGTACAACCAATGGGATTTCAATGGATTTTGTTGCTACAGCCAGGGGATTCCTCCTGGAACCCAAAGTGGCCTTCGTGAGGGCGAGGAGTGTCAGTATCAGTGACTCCATCCTCTACTTCATCCTCCTCCTCCTGATCAATGCCATTTTATCGGTCATTGTCGGCCTTGTCATCGCAACCGCCATCCTTTCACTCGTCGTCCAGCTCATTGGCCAGCTCGGCATGGGAGAGGTCTTCCTCGTTGAGACATTGGGGATGGTCGCGGCCGCCATCATCCTCGTGATCGTCTCTTTCCTCTTCCTCTTCGTTGCCGCCGGTTGGTTGCATATCTTCGTGTACCTGCTCGGAGGGAGAAAGGGCTATGGAGAGACGCTCAAGGTACTGGCCTTTGGTTCAACTCCCTTCCTGCTTGTCGGGTGGATACCTCTCGTGGGATTCTTCGTCGGGGGAGTGTGGACACTGGTCCTGTCAGTCCTTGGTATCCGCGAGCTCCAGCAGGTCTCCACGGCCAGGGCACTTGGCGCCGTAATCCTTGCAGCAGTCATCCCATTCATCCTCCTGGTCATTCTTGCTGCATATTTCTTCATCTCCCCGGTCTCCGTCGTTGGACCGCTGTCCTAGACCCCTATCCTCCCCTTTTACCCGTAAAAATCAGGTCTCTCCCATCTTTTTTGGGTAAATTAAAAAAATGAGCGAGGGAGTGCAGCACGTGAGGTGCGTGTGGAAAGGGCCGGGCACCATCCCCCCTGGCCCGGCTATGTACGAGGGGACTTACAAGTTAATAAATTTTTACAATTTTTTATTACATAAATTAAATGTCTTCTTAAAAAAATTGTCTCCACCAGAAGGTGCACAGACTGACTGGCAACCCCTCCCATCACCTTTCCCGGAATGCAGAGACCGCACCATTAATCCTCCCGTCCCGCAGATAGTAGGAACAGACATGTGTACCTCCAAGGAGGCACTCCGTTCCAGTGGCCGTGAAGCAAGGGCAGCCCTCCCGGAAGAATCGCGGAGGATTTTCAGCAGCCGCATCTGTGAACAGGTCGCACAAATCCTAAACGGAATGGACCCCGTTCTCGTCTATGTCTCAAAACCCCCTGAGGTAGACACCCACAGCCTCATACACACGCTTCTCTCACGGGACAGGTCGGTTGTTGTCCCCATCATCGAGAGGGAAGAAAGAAACCTGCGCCTTTCGTACCTGCGCGATCCCCTCCACCTCTCTCCCAGCACGTTCTCTGTCCCTGAACCCATCGGCCACGAGATCCCCGCCGACCCGGGCAGGATACCGGTTGCCATCGTGCCCCTGATAGCCTTTGACCGGAAGGGGCACCGGCTCGGGTATGGCGCAGGGTACTACGACAGGTTCCTCTCCCGGAACCCCCATATGGTCAAGATTGGGCTTGGGTTCTCCTGCCAGGAGGTCGATGCAATCCCTGCCAGCGAGAGGGACATCTCCATGGACGTGATCGTCACCGAGCAGGATATCATCCGCATCAGGAAATGAGGATCACAGGTACGCCATCCCGTTCATGTAGGGCTTCAAGACGTCCGGTACAGCCACCCTGCCGTCGTGCTCCTGGTAGTTCTCAAGGATTGCCCGGATGGTCCGCGAGGTCGCCACGGCCGTCGAGTTGAGGGTGTGGACATACCGCTTTGACTCAAAGTCCCGTGGGTCCCGGACGCGGATACGGAGGCGGACGGCCTGGTAGGAGGTGCAGTTGGAACAGGACACAACCTCCCGGTATACCTGTTCGCGGGGCATCCAGACTTCAATATCGTATTTCTTGGCGGCAACCGTCCCGATATCTCCCGTGCAGATCGAGACGACCCGGTAGGGGAGACCAAGGAGCCGGTATACCTCCTCGGCATGGTCGAGCAGTTCCTCGTGGATCTCCCAGGAATCTTCAGGCCGGCAGAAGACGAACTGCTCCACCTTGTGGAACTGGTGGACCCTGAACAACCCTTTCGTATCAAGGCCATGTGACCCTATTTCCCGCCGGAAACAGGGAGAGACACCGCAGAGCCGAAGGGGAAGGTCCCGCTCCTCGAATATCTCGTCCTGGTACATCGCGCAGAGCGGGTGTTCGCTGGTCGCGATGAGGTACGCATCGTCATCCTCGATCTTGTACATGACATTTTCAAAATCGGCGAGGTCAGTGACACCCTCGTACGAGGAACGGTTCATCATGTACGGGGGGATGACGGGAATAAACCCCTTTCTCGTCAGGAGGTCGATGGCAAACCGCTGGAGTGCGAGGTCCAGGAGGACGAGGTTGCCCTTGAGGTAGTAAAAGCCCGCGCCGGCAGCACGGGCAGCACGCTCAAAGTCTGCCCACCCCTTCTCGCTTGCGAGCTCCCCGTGGTTTTTGAGGGGAAAATCAAAGGACCTCGGGGTTCCCACGCGCCGGACCTCCACGTTCTCGGAGTCGTCCTTTCCGACCGGGACACTCTCGTGGAGGATATTGGGCAATAGCATCAGGATTGATCGGATATCCTGTGAAAGAGTCTCGACGGCAGACTCTTTCTCCTTTATCTTCCCGGGCAGCTGCGATGCCTCCAGGAGAAGGGTACGGCAGTCCTCGCCTGCCTTGCGTGCTTCGTTGATTTCACGGGCGATGCTGTTCCGTCTCCGGCGGAGTTCGTCGGTCTCGACCTTGAGGGAACGCACCTGCCTGTCCTTCTCAAGGAGCTCATCAACGAGCCTGGTATCCGCAGTCCTCCCCCTCTTCCGGAGATCTGCCCGGACGATCTCGGGGTTTTCCCGTATGAACTTTATGTCAAGCATGGTCCGCGTCCCACCTGCACCGGTTTTCTCTCCTCTCTCTTGGTTGCCAAGGGGCATTGTTTTTTTGGGGTGAACGGGGCCCACCCCAATGAGTGCCCTGGTGTGGAAAGGCTGAGAAAGAAATAGTCTTATTTAATGTTCCAATGCCCAATTTATAGGATTAAATGGTCTTTTTCTCTTGCCGTGCGGTTCCTGCCGTGAGTGATATTTTTATATACTATTGGACACTTACTTTTAGTAAACTCTTGACAACAACCAGGAGCAGATTCAATGTCAAATACAGATACCATCGAAGTCATCGTAAAGGAGGCAGCCAGGGACGATGCAGGGCGTGGCATTGCCCGTCTGAGTATCGAGGCGATGCGGAAGCTCGGAGTGGTCTCGGGCGATGCCATCGAGATCCAGGGGAAAAAGAAGGCAACGGCCATCGTCTGGCCGGGATTCCCCCAGGATACCGGGCAGGCCATCATCCGGATCGACGGCACCATCCGCAGCAATGCAGGGACAGGCGTCGACGAACGCGTCAGGATCAGGAAAGTGGAGGTGGGGTATGCAAAAAAAGTCGTGATCAACCCCACCCAGCCTATCCGTCTCGTCGGCGGTGAACAGTACCTCTCGCGGATCCTGCGGGGCCGGGCCGTCATGGAAGGCCAGACGGTGAGGGTTGATGTCATCGGAAACCCGCTCACGCTCGTCATCTCTAAGGTCACTCCCAAGGGAGTGGCAATAGTCACCGAGGATACCCAGATTGAGCTTAGGGAGACCCCCTACGAGCCGGAGGAGAAGAGGAAGGGAGAGGTCACGGACGTCCATTACGAGGATATCGGGGGGCTTTCCCGCGAGCTCGAGATGGTCCGCGAGATGATCGAGCTCCCGCTGCGTCACCCCGAGCTCTTCGAGCGCCTCGGGATAGACCCTCCCAAGGGTGTCCTGCTCTATGGCCCCCCCGGTACAGGCAAGACACTGATTGCAAAGGCCGTGGCAAACGAGGTGGATGCACACTTCCTCTCTATCTCCGGCCCGGAGATCATGAGCAAGTACTACGGGGAGAGCGAGGGCAAGCTCAGGGAGGTCTTTGAGGAGGCCCAGGAAAATGCACCGGCCATCATCTTCATCGACGAGATCGATTCCATCGCACCCCGGAGGGAGGAGACGAAGGGCGAAGTGGAACGGAGGGTTGTTGCCCAGCTGCTCTCCCTGATGGACGGGCTCAAGGCAAGGGGCCAGGTCATCGTGATCGCTGCCACGAACATACCGGACGCCATTGATCCTGCCCTCCGCCGGGGCGGTCGTTTCGACCGCGAGATCGAGATAGGGATCCCCGACAAGAAAGGGCGCCTGGAGATCTTCCAGGTCCACACGCGCGGTGTCCCGCTTGCAGATGACGTCCGGCTCGAGAACTATGCGGATACGACCCATGGATTCGTGGGGGCAGATATTGCCCTCCTTGTCAAGGAGGCAGCCATGCATGCCCTCCGGAAGGTCCTGCCGAAGCTGGACCTGGACAAGGAGATCCCGGCCGACATGCTCGAGCAGCTCAAGGTCACGAAAGAAGACTTTGACGAGGCCCGCAAGCACGTGGAGCCGAGTGCCATGCGGGAGGTCCTCGTTGAGGTACCGGACGTGACCTGGGATGATATCGGCGGCCTCGAAGAGGTCAAGCAGGAGTTGCGGGAAGCCGTCGAATGGCCCATGCGCTACCCGCAGGTCTTCGAGAAGCTCAACACCCGTCCACCCAAGGGTATCCTTCTCTTCGGCCCCCCCGGGACCGGGAAAACACTCCTCGCGAAGGCCGTCGCCAACGAGAGCGAGTGTAACTTCATATCCGTGAAGGGACCCGAGCTCCTGTCCAAGTGGGTAGGAGAGTCAGAGAAGGGTGTCAGGGAAGTCTTCCGCAAGGCCAGGCAGGCCTCACCGGCCATCATATTCTTCGACGAGGTCGATGCCCTCGTGCCCAAGAGGGGGATGTACGCGGGCTCTTCCCATGTCACGGAGAGCGTCGTCAGCCAGATCCTGACAGAGCTTGACGGGCTCGAGGAACTCAAGGACGTGACCGTCATCGGGGCGACGAACCGGCCCGACATGCTGGACCCGGCACTGATGCGACCCGGCAGGATGGAGAGGCACATTTACGTCCCGCCCCCGGATGCCGAGAGCAGGAAGAAGATCTTCGAGGTCTACCTCGGGAGCGAGGCAAACCTCGTCACGGGCGATGTGAAAATCGATGACCTCGTCGCACTGACCGAGGGGTACGTCGGTGCCGATATCGAGGCCCTCGTCAGGGAGGCAAAGCTGATGGCCATGCGGGAGTTCATCACCGTCATGGCCGGAAAGAGTGACCAGGAGATTGCCGATGCTGCCGTCAACGTCCGGATCACGAAGAAACACTTTGACGAGGCCCTCAAGAAGGTGAAGGGTTCGATGGATCGCGAGTCGCTCGAGGCCGCAGAACGCCAGGCCTGGGAGATCCTCTACAACCAGGAGCAGCGGACCATCCTCGAGAACGCTGTCGCAGCGTTAAAACAGGCTGAATTGCGACGGGGAAAAGTTTACGACACGGAAGCACTCCGCGCCAGCACGTTTGCCCGCAAGAAAGACTGGAACGAGATCAAGCGGCTCACCCACCAGCTCGAGGAAGAGCTGAAGGCATAGGAACAGGAATTAAACCTCTTCCATGAGGCGAAGGGTACAATGAACGCTTAAAATGGCCGAGAAACAGGACGATATGAAAAAGACCATCGAGGAGATGGTCAGGCAACTCATGGCTGCGGCGAATGACGGGCGAATACAGCCTGTCTTCGTCGGGATGAAGGTCATTGTCAGTCCCGGCGGAGGTGGCCCCCTTCCCCCGCAGAAGGCTCGCGGGGACTCCGTTGACCCGGGGATCGAGATCCACAGAGTGGGAAAACGTGTCATGCTGGTCACGGAGATGCCGGGGGTCTCTTCCGAGAACGTTCGGGTCCTGTTCAGGGATGACCGCGTGTATATCTGGGCACGGGAAGGTGAGATACACTACAAATCCAGTGCACGGGTGCCTCACCCCCTGAAAGGGTCAGAGGAAATGACTTTCCGGCACGGCGTCCTTGAGGTTACCTACCTCCCGGAAGAGGATGGCGACCAGGGAGAGACGACGACCCCGTGACAAACCCTTTTTTTCCCCAAACATACACCTTTTTTATATCTTCTTCCCCTACTATCTGGATAGCACACACGAGGTTTCTCTCATGCCGAAAATTACCATTTCTTTGATCAAAGCAGATATCGGGAGTTTTCCAGGGCATTCCCGAACGCACCCGGTAATCCTTGAGAAGGCAGCAAAGCTCCTCAAGGAGCAGGAAGGAAAGCTCCTCATCGATTCTTTTGTCACCCATTGCGGCGATGACCTTGAACTAATCATGACCCATACCCGGGGGGAGGACGATAAAGAGATCCATGCCCTCTCGTGGAAAGTTTTCCAGGAGTGCGCCAGGATGGCAAAAGAGATGAAGCTCTATGGTGCAGGCCAGGACATCCTCTCTGATGCGTTCTCCGGGAATGTGAAGGGGATGGGGCCGGGAGTTGCGGAGATGGAATTCGAGGAACGGGGCTCAGACCCCGTGCTCCTCTTCATGGCAGACAAGACGGAACCCGGGGCCTGGAATTTCTACCTGTACAAGATGTTTGCAGATCCCTTCAACACGGCCGGGCTCGTAATTGACCCCTCCATGCACGATGGTTTCATCTTTGAGGTCCATGATGTCATCGAGAAGCGCAAGATCGAGTTCCGGACACCCGAAGAGATCTACAGTCTCCTCGCCTACATCGGGGCCCCCTCCCGTTATGTCATCAAATACGTGCGCAGGAAAGACGGCCTCGTGGCCGCCTCGACGAGTACCCAGCGTCTCTCCCTCATCGCCGGCAAGTACGTCGGCAAGGATGACCCGGTTATGATAGTCCGGGGACAGAGCGGTCTTCCCGCTGTCGGGGAGATCCTTGAGCCATTTGCTACCCCGCTCATCGTTGCCGGATGGATGCGTGGCTCTCACCACGGTCCCTTCATGCCCGTCGGTCTCCCGGACGCCAACTGCACCCGGTTCGACGGGCCTCCAAGAGTCATATGCCTCGGTTTCCAGGTCTGCAACGGGAAGCTGATTGGGCCGGCAGACATGTTCGATGACCCGGCTTTTGACAGGGTGAGGCAGCGCTGCAATGAACTTGCGGACATCCTCCGGGCACACGGACCCTTTGAGCCGCATCGCCTCTCCCTGGGGGAGATGGAGTATACGACCCTCCCGGCGGTTGAGAAGGCATTAAAGAGCCGTTGGGTCCCCATCGGTGAGTGATCCCCACTCATCCCCACCCTGCCGGGGTGCCGGCTGAAAACCAATAAATACCGGCACTCCCCAATAAGAGGCAGATGGTGAACGGTATCGTATTACCTATCAAAAAGGTCTTTTCTCTTGTGGATTCAAAAATTACAGTTGAAATCAAGGATGACCAGCGCAAACTCCAGGGACGCCTGGTTGCCGTTGACGAGTACCTGAATATCCACATGGAGGACACAACCGAGTACGTGAACAACGTGCGGGGCCGAACCCTGGGAACAGTCGTCATCCGGGGGAACAACATCCTCTCCATCCAGCCACAGGTCTAAAAAATCTGCGCTGTCGTGAGCCATGTCAAAGAGTCCCGAAGACGCGCTCAAGGTCATACAGTCCCACGCCGAGGGGGTCCTCCAGAGTGACCTCTGGAAGATCCTCGGGGTCGACAGCCGCAAGTGTTCCCGGCTCGTCAAGAAACTCCTGGACGACGGCCTCGTCGAGAGAATCGAGTTCCGGAAGGACGGCATAAAGACATTCGTCCTCAAGGCCGTCCGGTGCCCCGTTGACCCTTCCCTGATCCTTGCAGGTGATGAGCTGATCCCCTGCATCGCCTGTGACCTCGAGTGCAAAGCGGAAGAGTGCCCCCGCCTCCTCGACTGGATGTACCAACTTGCGATATCGGAAGCAGAAAAGTGAGGGTATGTCCCTCTTTTTTCCCGACTATTATCTTTCATCCTGCAGGTGACCGGTGCACTATCTATTTTTTTAGATTTTCGCTATTTTGGGTGGGTGCATAGGAACCAAAGTGAGAGATGCCTCGCCTCCACACCCCACTGGAGGATAGTTCCGCTGCCCCAAAAGGGCGCCCCAGAGGCGGTTTCAGTGACTGTACACAATGACTGCCGAAGATCTTGTTTCGAGGTATTAATGTCTGAAAGTTCCACTGGAACTAGTGCTTAACCTGATGAACATCATTCGTTTTTTTTTCTATGGGGAGTGTACAGTGACTGTGCAGGATCCGAGTTTCGTATTTCCAGTACACCCCCTTTTTAAAAAATGTGTTCAGAAGGAGAAGTGCCTGTTTACAATCTTCAACGCACAGTAATCCCCGCACATCGTGCAGGCATCCGCATCGGCAGGCATCCTCTCCTGCCTGATCTTTCGTGCCCTCTCGGGGTTCATCGCGAGCTGGAACTGGCGTTCCCAGTCGAGGTCCCGGCGGGCATGCCCCATCTCGAGGTCCGCCTCCCTCTTTTTCAGCTTGATCATGTCACCGACGTGGGCGGCGATGCGTGAACTAATGACGCCTTCAAAGACCTCCTCAGGGGTTGGCAGGGCCAGGTGTTCGGAAGGCGTGACGTAGCAGATGAAGTCGGCACCGTAGCCCGAGGAGAGAGCGGCCCCGATGGCCGCGACGCGGTCGTCGTACCCGGGTGCGATATCGGTCACGAGCGGGCCGAGCATGTAAAAGGGCTTGCGGTTACTGACTCTTTTTTGAAGGATGACATTTGCCTGGATTTCGTCGATGGGGATATGGCCCGGCCCCTCCACAATCACCTGGACACCTTCCGCATGGGCCTTGTCCGCGAGCTCTGCATTGATGAGGAGCTCCTGGATTTGGGCCCGGTCGGTCGCGTCATGGACGGCACCGGCCCTCATGCCGTTGCCCATTGAGAGCGTGACCTCGTGCTCCTTCATAATCTCGAGGAGGTAATCAAACTCCGAGTAGAGGGGATTTTCCTTCTCGTTGTGGATCATCCACGCCGTCATGAAGGCCCCTCCCCGCGAGACGAGCCCGCCATGCCTCCCCTGGTTCCGGAGGCGCTTGAGCGTTTCCCAGTTTATGCCGGTATGGATGGCCATGAAGTTGGTCCCGAGCTTTGCCTGCTCGGCCGTTATGCGGAAGAGGTCATCTTCCTTCATGTGGACAACGGCCCCGTCCTTGCGGGCAGCCTCGATGAAGGCCTGGTAGAGTGGCACGCTCCCGACAGAGAGCGACGTGGACGCAATGACCCGCTTCCTGATCTCGACTAAGTCACCGCCGGTCGAGAGCTCCATCAGCGTGTCAGCTCCCGCCCGCTCGGCCTGGCGGGCCTTCTCAACCTCCATATCGATGTCAACGATATCGGTCGATGTCCCAATGGACGCGTTCACCTTTGTACGCAGCCCCTCGCCGATTCCACAGATCTTCACTTTGCGGTACGGAGAGACCGGAATGACGATATGGCCCCCGGCGATACCCCGGCGGACAAAATCCTCGGTCACCCCTTCCTGCCGGGCCACGATTCTCATCTCTTGTGTGATCCTCCCGGCACGGGCATCTTCGACAAGACTCATGGAGAGGAGTGGGAAGAAAGACAAGATAAAAAGTTGTTTTTCAAATTGGACAATAAATTACGCTTGTTAAGTTAACAATTAAAATTGATTTGCTCCAAGACAAATTTATTTGAAAAATAGGTGCCGGGGAGCCCTCCAACCGGGATTGGGATGCGGGAAAAAATGCATGCGGGCTCTTGGCGTCCGCGCACGTCTCACCCGGCGAGAAAGCACCTGTCCCGTGGACGCCGGGTTCTCCAAGGCGACAGGCCGCAAGAGGGGGACCCCTCCCTGCCCCGGCCTGCGGGGTTCCATAGATTGATGAAACTTCCCTTCCCACCAGTACAGCACGGTGACCCGGGTGCAGGTGAACTTTGGCGGGTTCGTTGACATGAGCACAATCGACTGGCCAGGGAGAGCGGTATGTACCGTCTTTCTCCGCGGATGCCCCCTCCGGTGCTCCTATTGCCACAACGCGTCCATCCAGACCGGCAGCGACATGCGTGACGTGGACTGGGTGGTGGAAAAGATTGCCCGGGTCCGCCCCCTCGTATCCGGCGTGGTCTTTTCGGGAGGAGAACCCACCATGCAGCGGGAAGCCCTCGTTGCCCTTGCCCGGGCGGCCAGGGACATGGGGCTCCTCGTCGCCATCCAGACAAACGGCTACTTCCCTGCAACAATCAGGGACCTCATCGCCGGGGCGCTCATCGACCGCATCGCCCTGGATTACAAGAGCCGCTGGGAGGGCTTCTCTAAGCGCTGGGAAGGGTACGGCAGTGTCTGCAAGGAGGATTACACAAAGCAGGTCAGGCAATCACTGGCTATCTGCGAGGAGGCCCACAGGACCGGGAAGCTTGCGTCATTTGAGGTGGTCCTGACAGTCTTCTGGGGAAACGAAAAGGAGATACTCACCATCGAGAAGGAACTTCCCCGCGGGACCATCATCCTCCAGCAGGGTGTGCACAAGAGGGTCTGGAAGGATTGGGACAGGTCCCCAAAGGAGAAAGGCAGGCACAATCTTTCTTCCGGCGAGGTGGGGGGGCCCCGTCCTCCGCTCACTCTCGAGGAACTTGCGGCCCTCGCGGCAAGGATGGTGCGGGTCGGCAGGACCATACGGATCAGGACGAGGGAGACGGGGGAGGTGGACTATGAAGGTGATCGGGGTCGTTGGGTTCCCTGCAAGCGGTAAGGGGGAGTTCTCCCGCATTGCGGGTGAAATGGGTATCCCTGTTGTCGTGATGGGAGATGTCATCAGGGACGAAGCCCGGGGGCTTGGGCTCCCGCCCACGGATCAGAACCTTGGGGCTGTCGCCCAGCGGTTACGGCAGACAGAGGGCATGGACGCGATTGCCCGTCGGTGCATCCCGCGGATAAGGGCAACAGATGCACCAGTCGTCCTCGTTGACGGGATCAGGGGTGATGCCGAGGTCCGGCTTTTCGAAGAATCTTTTGGGGGGTTCGTCCTCGTCGGGATCGATGTCCCCTTTGACAAGAGGGTCAGGCGCCTCTCCCGGAGGGGACGGGAGGATGATCGGGCTCTCCCGGCGGCTCTCGAGGAGCGTGACAAGCGCGAGGCCGCGTGGGGCCTTGACAGGGCACTCTCACGCGCTGACCACATCATCGACAATTCCGGGTCCCTCGAGGAGTTTGTGCGTGCAAGCCGGGCCCTCCTCCGGCAGATAGTGGAGGACCCATGAGTCACCGGATTTACTTCTCCTCCTCCTCGAAAGTGTGGGATGAGATCTCGTGGGTCTATGGTATCGAGGAGGCAGGGTTCCAGGGGTGGGAAGTGGTTGCCGACGGGAACTACAGGCTCGATAACCCTGAGAACGTGCGCCGTATCGGAGAAACGATCGCATCGACACACCTTGGAATCACCGTCCATGCACCCTATGCCGACTTAAACCTCGCAACGCTCAACTACCCCATCTGGAAAGAGTCCGTCCGGCAGGTATGCAGGTGCATCGAGACCGCGTCGTGCTGGACGGACAGGGTGACGATCCACCCGGGCTACCTATCGCCGGTCGGAAAGATCATGCCCGGTCGCGCCTGGGATCTGCAAAAGGATGCCCTCCGGGAGATCGGCAGGGTGGCCGTGGAGCATGGCGTGACGGCGTGCCTTGAAAACATGATCGGCGTCCGCGAATTCCTCTGCCGAGATCCCCAGGAACTTCTCGGCATGGTGGAGGGCCTCGAGGGGATCGGGATCACGATCGATATCGGTCATGCCCATACCGTTGGTCTCGTGCAGGCGTTCCTGCCCCATATCGGGAAGGCCACCCACATGCATGTCCATGACAACCACGGCCAGTCCGATGAACACCTTGCCATCGGGGAGGGGACCATTGACTGGGAGAGGGTGGGAAGAGAGATCGGGAGAGTGTATTCCGGAGTCCTCGTCATAGAGGGGCGCAGCGTCCTCGACGGAAAGAAGAGCCTCGCCATTGCACGGGGGTGGGGACGATGAGCGGAGAGACACTCCACGTCTACTTCCTCGGGACAGCGGCCGCCCTCCCCACGCCACACCGGAACCCCTCCTGCATCATGGTCCGCCGGGGTCATGATACACTCCTTTTTGACTGCGGGGAGGGCGCACAGCAGCAGATGATGAGGGCGAGGACAGGGTTCCTCGTGGACGCGGTCTTCATCACCCACTGGCACGCCGACCATTTCCTTGGTCTCTTCGGGCTTGCCCAGACGCTTTCCTTCATGGGCCGGACCGAGCCTCTCACCATCTATGGACCGGACTGGGTCCATGAGGTCGCGTCAGCCGTCCGGAACCTCTCACGCTACAACATCAAGTTTCCCGTCGTCCCGGTTGAGATGAAGCCCGGATCTTCTGTCCGTTTCGAGGGGTACACCGTCCATGCCTTTGAGACCGCCCACGGACTCCCGGGTCTTGGCTACGCGCTCTGCGAGGACCCGCGACCCGGGCGTTTCAACAGGCAGAGGGCTATTGAGCTCGGGGTGCCGCCGGGCCCCCTCTTCGGGAGGCTGCAGAGGGGAGAGACCATCCGCATCGTGAAGAATGGAGAGACGAGGGAAGTCAGCCCCAAAGAAGTCATGGGCCCTCCACGCCCCGGGAGAAAGATCGTCTACACGGGCGATACGCGGCCGATCCATGGACGGATTTCTGACATCGCGGAGGGTGCAGACCTCCTCATCCATGACGCAACCTACGACGACGAGGCACGGGAGAGGGCAGAAGAGGTCCTCCATTCAACGGCAGGAGAGGCAGGGGAGGCTGCAGAGCACCTCCATGCCTCCATCCTGGCACTGGTCCACATCAGCTCCCGCTACACGACTGTTGCAGGTCACATGCGGGATGCCCAGGCACGGTTTTCCGGAAAAGTCATCGTCCCCTCCGACATGGACATGATCGAGATACCCTACCGGGACAGTGATGCCTGAAGGGAAAGCCCGGTCTCCATTCCATACATACATAATACTTCCGCACCTATTCATAAAGAGAAAGGGGACCGTATGGAGAGAAAGGGAGAAAAATCCCGCATTCATCCGGTAGGTAATATGAAAGACGCGAATATCACGGTATACCGCATGAGCCCCGGGTGCGATCTTGGGGACGTGGAGGTTGGAAAGACCTATATCGGGCGTGTCCAGGGTTTTGCCAATTTTGGGACGTTCGTCCAGCTGAACGAGCGTGTCAAGGGCCTCGTCCACAAGAGCAACGTTCGCACGCACCACAGGGAAAAGGACAGTATCCTTGTCAGGGTTCTCAATATCCGCAGTAACGGGAACATTGACCTCGAAGAGGTCACGATCCCGGTCTACACCGTCGAGATGGTCGAGAGAAAGTCGACTGCAGTCCGGCTCTCGGAACTGGCGGGCAAAGTCGGGAAGACGGTCCGAATCGAGGGCGAGATAGCCCAGATCAAGCAGACGAGCGGGCCCACCATATTCACCATCGTGGACGAGTCAGGCACCGAGAATGCGGCTGCCTTCGTGGAGGCGGGCGTCCGG
The DNA here is from genome assembly GCA_024518585.1 of Methanolinea sp. Lineage (GTDB taxonomy): Archaea > Halobacteriota > Methanomicrobia > Methanomicrobiales > Methanospirillaceae > Methanolinea_A. Next base: position 41,091 of record JANIHI010000013.1, read on the forward strand.
GCCTACCCCGAGGCAGAATGCGGGGACCTCGTAAGGATCGTGGGCGAGGTCATGATGCGCCAGAACCAGCTCCAGATCGAGGTCGAGGACCTGACAATCCTTGCAGGAGAAGACGCAGAGACCGTCAGGGAGCGAATCGAGAAGGCTATTGACCTCCGTTCAGAGCCCCCGGAAGTACCCCTCCTCATTGATTCGCCTGTCCTTGAAAAACTCCGGCCCCGGATGCGGGAAGTCGCCAAGATCATCCGGAAAGCCGTCTTTACGTCCCAGCCGATCATCCTGCGGCACCACGCTGATGCAGACGGTATCTGCGCCGGGGTGGCAGTGGAACTGGCAGTCATCTCGTTAATGAGGGAGGCAGGGGCAGACTTTGATGCTGACTACTTCCTCTTCAAGCGTGCCCCGTCAAAGGCTCCGTTCTACGAGATCGAGGACATCATCAGGGACCTTGACTTTGCGACAAAGGATAACGTGCGCTATGGACAGAAGATGCCCCTTGTAATCCTGATGGATAACGGCTCGACAGAGGAAGACCTCCCCTCCATGAAGCTGGCACAGGTCTACGGCATCCCCATGGTCGTGATCGACCACCACCACCCCGATGCGATCGTTGACCAGTACCTGGTGGGGCATGTGAATCCCTACCATGTCGGGGGAGATTTTGGGATTACTGCCGGGATGCTTGGGACAGAGGTCGCGCGACTCATCAGCCCCGGCGTGGAGGCGACAATCAGGCACCTCCCCGCCGTCGCAGGGGTCGGTGACAGGAGCGAGGCACCGGAAAGGGCAAAGTACCTTGCGCTTGTCAGGGAGACGTATACCGAGCAGGACTGCAAGGACATTGCCCTGGCACTGGATTACCTCCAGTTCTGGCTCCGGTTCAATGACGGCCGCGAAATTGTCAAGGACGTGCTCAACCTTGCCGGGGATTTCGAGCGGCACAGGAGGCTCGTTGCACACCAGGTTGAGGGGGCGAACCTTGCCATCCAGGACCAGCTCAGTGCGTGCATGCCACACGTTCGCCATGAAACGCTCCCCAATGGGGCGGAGCTTTTCCTCATCGACGTGGAGATCCATGCGCACAAGTTCACCTTTCCCCCGCCGGGCAAAACATCAGGGGAAGTCCATGACAGGTTATGCCAGCAGTATTCCGGGTCTCCCGTCGTCACCATCGGTTTTGGCCCGGATTTCGCGGTTCTCCGTTCACGGGGGGTCATGATGAACATCCCCCAGATGGTCCGGGAACTGCGGGAGGAGATACCCGGGGGCGGAATTTCGGGAGGGGGACACCTGGTGGTCGGGAGCATCAAGTTTGTCGAGGGGATGAGGGACGAAGTCCTCAGGGGCCTCATCGCAAAGATATCGCTTGTCAGGACCGGGTTGCCGGCGTGAGATACCCTGCATCCTCCGATCCGGGCGACCGGAATCTTACCCTTAGGTAAGCGTCGAGATTCTCATCATAAATAGCCGAATTCGATATATCGTTCAGTATATAGTCTTTCTCCTGACCCGTGCCAATAGGTATTTATTTATAGATGCATAAGAGTACCAGAATCACACGGCTGAGGTGACGCTTGTGAACGCTTCACGAAATATACGTGACCGCTATAATGAGACCCAGGCCAAGATTATCCAGTACCTCAAGGGAGGTCTCGAGAAGGGGAAACACTATTTCAAGTCAAAATACATTGCACGGGAACTCGGGCTCTCACCCAAGGAGGTGGGGACCAACATGGCAATCCTCTCCGAGATCTGCCAGGAACTGGCAATCATCAAGTGGAGCTATTCAAACAGTACCACCTGGATGGTGACGTCCCGGTCGGTATAGGGAGGCCCCGTCCTCCATCATCCATTTTCCCATGAAAAAGGTTGCAGAAATTGAATCGGTCATCGAATTCGTGGCCACGATCAACGAGGAGAAAGACTGTCTCATGTCCCAGGACTCCACCCAGGACCAGCCGGGTTCCCTGTGGTTCAACATCGACGTGCCCAAGGGACATGGCGTGCGGGCAGGGGACAGGGTAAGAATAACCGTTGAAAAGATATAAGGCCGGAGTGAGCGCCCCGATACCGGGTATACCCCGCGGGAGGGGAAAGTCAGTGCACCCCTTTTCATGGGGGAACTCTTCTGCACTATCCCCGTCCGGGCGTATGGGGGCGTCTCCTTCCCTGGAAATTTTGTGAACGGGGGGAGTGATGGAGGGGGATTTACTCGCCTTTCCCCACGCTCCCCTCGATCTCCTCCACGAGTTCCGAGCCTGTCTTCTTCCTGCTCCGGCTGATATCCTTGAGTTCATCGACCGAGATCTCGGTCTTAATAGTGGTGTCCATCTCCTTGAGGATCTCCCTGACCTCATCGGCCGTGGGAATGGTCCCGAGGATATCGGTTTCAGGCACACCGGTCGGCCCGGGCATTTCCCCTTCCTCATCCGTCGCACCGAGGAACCGTGCGGCCTGTTTCATCAGGCTCGAGACCTCGAAGGGAAAGATGATCTTCGTTGCCTGGCCATCGGCCATTGTTTTTAAGGCGTCGAGCGAGAGGACCGTGATCGCCCGGCGGTCGAGGGGCCGTGCGCCGACCGAGAGGATGCGCAGGGACTGGGCCTCGCCCTGGGCCTGGAGGATGCGCGAGATACGTTCACCTTCTGCGCGCAGGACCTTGCTCTGCCTGTCCCCTTCGGCCTCGAGGATCATGCTCCGCTTGGTCCCTTCGGCCTTCAGGATCGCTGACCTTTTTTCCCCGTCTGCCCGCAGGATGGCAGCCCTCCTTGCTCTCTCTGCCGCGGTCTGTTCCGTCATCGCCTGCTTGACTGCCCCAACGGGGTCAACCTCCTTTATCTCCACCCTCTCGACCTTGACACCCCACTGGTCGGTTTCCCGGTCGAGGATATCACGGAGTTTCGTGTTGATGATGTCCCGGTTGTAGAGGATCTCGTCGAGCTCCATGTCCCCGATGATCCCGCGCAGGCTCGTCTGGGCAAGGGCGACTGTTGCCATCCGGTAATTTGCCACCTCGAAAAATGCTTTTTCAGGGTCTATGACGCGAATGTAGACGATTGCATCCACGTTTGTCGGTGAGTTATCCTTCGTGATGACCTCCTGCGAGGGGACATCCATGACCTGGGTCCGCAGGTCCATCTTCACCACGTTCGTGATGAGCGGGAAGACCCAGCGGAACCCCGGGTTCATGCGCCCGATGTATCGTCCAAGCCTGATGCTTAACCCCTGCTCGTAGGGCTGGATGATCACGACGCCCCTGGCAAAGATGATCACGATTGCAATGATGAGAAAAACTGTGATGATGGTCTCAAGAACAGCCATTTTACTCTACCTCCTCCACGATGATGTGAACCCCTTCAGACGAGACCACCCGGACCTTTTTTCCCGGCGGGATCTCACCCATTGTACTCCTTGCACTCCATTCCTGGCCCGATACAAGGACCTTGCCAGAGAGATCGCCGGGGAAAACCGTCCGCAGGACACGACCCTCCTTTCCGACCAGCGAGTCCCTGCTGGTGGTCACCGGGACTGCATCACCGGGATTGATGCGACGGTAGAACCAGATCGTGAGGAGCGAGACGGCAATCGTGGAAAGAACCCCGACAATGAGTCCGAGTGGCCCGGAAAAGACATCCACGCCAAGCAGGATCATCACGCCGAGGATGATCATCACAGTCCCCGGGACTGCGATGAAGAACCCGGGATTCGAGGCCTCGACGACGAGGAAGAATGTCCCAAGAACGACGAGAATCCAGCCAAAGGAGAGACCTGCCAGTTCTACCATGAGACTGTATCGACGGGCAAGGAGAAAATACTCCCGCCCCCCCCCGCGGGGAGGAAATGCCGGAAATGCCGGGCGAGAACCCCGCGCCGGAGGAAACGGGGGAAAACAGTCTCCCTGGTAATCCGGAAAGTTAAAATTTTCCCTGATCCAACGGAATTCCTATTATGAGCGAGTCTGTACTGGACAAGGTCCGTGGTTTCCTTTTCAGCCCCACGCTGTCATTCCGGAAAGCCAGGGACGAGGAGGCGAAGGAGACCCTCACGTACCTCATCACCCTCTCTGTCTTCTATGCCATCATGAGTACACTCCTGACGGCCCTCAATGTCTTTGTCCATCCCTTTGCAGGGCTATCATTTATTCCTCCCGGGCCGGCCGTCGAACCACTCCTCATCGTCTCCTGGATCTTCGTCATCCTCGTCTTTACCCTGGTCATGGCCGTTATTTTTGGGCTTTGGCTGCACATTTTCGTTTACCTCGTTGGCGGGAGGAAGGGTATATGGCAGACAGAGAAGTCAGTGTTCTACAACCTGACTCCAACGTTCGTCCTTGGGTGGATACCCGCCATTGGGCCGCTGGTGGGGGGGATATGGTCGGTTGTCATCGGTGTGATCGGGATTCGGGAACTCCACAACATCCCGGATACGAAAGCCGCTCTCGCCGTGATCCTGGCAGTCGTGATTGCATCCGTGATCGCGGTCATCGTCCTGGGAGCAATGCTGTATGCCGTCGTTACATCCCTCTCCATGACGGCATAAACCTCCCATTTTTCACGTATCCTGCGAGGGGCGAACCTGCCCCTCCCTGCCAGGACCTGCAGGATGGTTTCCGTAGTTCTATTCTTCCGGAAGGCACCAGGGGTAGGGGTTTGCTCTCCGGAGGTACCCCTGGTGGCACGGGTTCATTCGTCCATCAGTCTCTCAGCATCGCGATCTTTTTTCCGCGAGGGACTCCCACTTCGTTTGCAATCGGCTCGCACTTGACCGCCATCAGGTGCGCGACCGGCGGGAGGCCCTGGTACTCGGAGAGAGACTCGTAATTGGCCATCCCCTTGGATATGATGAGGGTACAGGAGTCAATTGCGCGGGCAAGGTCTTTGGGCAGGCAGTCGAGGCGAACCCCCAGTTCGCACCCGCACCCGGTCGTGGTCAGGAGGTCTGCGAACTTCCCGATGTGGAGGGCCTCTGCCTCGGCACGCGTTGCATCGTTCAGGATGGGTTCGTCGCGGACCGCAACGGTGACCTTCGACCCCTGGCGGGAGAGGAACTCGATGAGAAGACGGTCAAAGACTATCTCCCCGCAGTTGTCCGTGAAGTAAACGACGCGGTCCGTCAGGGGGAGCATCCGGTCGGTATCATCGATGAAAAGACCCGCGGCAAATTCTTCCTCGAAGTACTGGGAAAAGTCTCCCGCAACCGTGTGGGAAAGGACACCGAAATCAAAAGTGTTTCCAATCACGCTTGCCGTCACGAGATCCCTCCACGTCTTCAACCGGGGCCGGACCCTTCGGCAGACCTCGAGAGCCTCCTTTGTGCTCCGTTCCTTGAGTTCCCGGAACGGGTCGCAGGTGCCCAGTCTCCTGTAGGCATGCCGGTGGAGGGCGCTTGCGATCCGGGGATGCGGGAGTGGCCACGCCTTCTGTTCCTCGAGGATGCGGGCACATTCGTCAACGATCTCATCCTCGAGGGACGGATCCGCATGACAGAGCCGGCACTCGAGGGAGACACGCGAGATGAGGCAGGAAAAACACCTCTCGTCCCATTTCATGGTCGCACCAGAATAATGAGTTGGATGGGGCCACCGCGATTTGAACGCAGGTCAGAAGACCCCCAGTCTCCTAGGATGGCCAGGCTACCCTATGGCCCCGGAACGATTGACGGGAAACTGCAGATAACAGCATTGTTGCTGTCCATTTGCTTTTCCGGACCCAAAATACCATGATCCTGGGTTATACCATGTATGGAAGGGATGCATAATAAAACATCCTGTTATCTCTGCAGAACCCGGAAAAACGGGAATCTCTCCTGCCGGAGCAGGAAAACACCGGGGAAAAGCGGGTTGCAACCGGCACCCCGGGGCCCCTCCAGGGACGGTGTGATCAGGAATATGAACAGTGAGAGTGAATACACTGTGAAAGATACACCATGGAAGGACAGGTGGGGGTTCAACCGGTGAGAGAAACATGCTGAAAGAGAAGGTAAAGGGTTATATTGAAAAAATAAGGGCTATTGACGGTGTAAAGGGCTGCGCACTCATCTCCCGGGACGGAATCATGCTCGGCCAGTTGATGGAGAAGGATTTCAACGAGCCCTGGCTTGCCGCGATGTGTGCAACCCTTTTTGCCTCTGCGGAATCGGCATCCGGAATCCTGAAGATGGCCCCACCCGAGGTGGTCTGTGTCCACGGCGGCGCGTCGTCCCTCGTTGTCCTCGGTGCGGGGGAGAAACTTCTCGTCGTCGTCGTGGGTGAGAGGGGGTTTGAACATTCACCGGGTGCCCGGCAGCTCGAGGTCCTGGCCGGTGAGATCGGGGGGTCATTCTGATATGTTCACAGTCATGGTGATAGACGACAGCCCCTTCATTGTCGATATTTTTGTGACAATGCTCCAGAGGGGAGGATACCAGACTGTTGCCGCCTATGGGGGCCAGGAGGCCCTCGAACTTCTTGAAACTGTCAGGCCGGACTTAATCCTCCTTGACATCATGATGGAGCCCATGGATGGGTGGGAGACCCTCATGAACATCAAGAACAACCCCCGGACCAGGGATATCCCGGTCATGATGCTCACCGCCAAACAACTGACCCCCAACGAGGCACAGGAATATGGGATTTACATCGAGGACTATATCATGAAACCCATCACGCACAGGGAGCTCTATGAGGCTATCGAAGGCCAGCTCAACCGCAGGAAGGTGATGGAACTCGATGTCCAGCTGGCCCGGGAGGCGGGCGTCGACGAGGCAACCATCCAGGAATACAAACGACTGCGCAAGAGTATCGACATCAACAAGAGGCTCCTCAAACTCCTGGAGAGCACGTACAGGGTCACAGAGGAGAAGGGCAAGGAGGAGGACGACATGGTCATGGCGATTCGAAGCATGGCCATGAATCTCCACTTCCAGGAGGAGCAGATGGAAAAACTCCGCAACTCATTCTCGGCCATGTCAAAGACCGCAAAGTAACGGTTTTTGCCAATGGCCCTCATTTCCCCGGCCTATTCGGTGAGGATACCGGATCTCACGGCACATTCCCGCGTCCACCTGAGGGCCGCAATGGCATCCTCCCTTTTCTGGTCGACCGCGTGGTCGTGCGCGAACGAAAGGAACCTCTGGCACGTCTCCTGCGGGAGCCTGGCCTGGGCCCGGGAACAGACCTGCGGGTAGGTCCTCTCGGGGAAATAGAGAGAGCGGGCGGAATCAAGGAGAACACCTTCCTCCCTTGGGGTGATCACGCCCTGGTCCCTGGCTTTTCGCAGCGTGCACCGGATGTTGATGAGAGGTTCGGAGAGGGGCATGAAGCTCTCGGGGTCATAGACGAGGGCAACTTCATCATCCGATACGAGGGTGCCGTCCTTGTAGAGGCTGTATATAAGGCCGATACCCTCCATCCCGAGGGTATCGAGCTCGGCAGCCCGGAGGGCCCCCATGCTCGACGCCCCGATGACACGGACACCCCGCGAGAGGGCAGAGAGGATCTCCCGGTGGCTAACAGCGCTCTCCTGGAAAAACACGCCGTCAATGAGGGTGATTATCCTTGCCCCGGAAGCCACGGCCAGTGTCAGGTCTCCCCGTGCCGCCGGGGGACGGTAGTCGGCAGAAAGGAGCTCCCCGGCGACCTGCCGCTCACAGCTGGGGCCGAGAAAGACCACGATGTCGGGCGTCACGGCACCTCTTCCCAACCCTTTCCTGGTCCATGGCAAAGACCTCAAGTCCCGGGACGATGACCCGGACAACAGGGACGCCGATCTCCGGCCTCGTTAAGTCAACGACGATGACCCTCTCCATCCCGGCGTCCTGCAAACGTCTCACTGCGACATGGATGTCGGTCAGGAAGTCATCGGTATCGCAGGAACTGACGCGGTCAAATGGCTCTTCTGCCTTCCCGTCGAACCAATAGGCATTCATGCGCCTGACCCTCTCGTAGCCTGCCCTCCTCCGGAGGTCGGCGGTGTCCGTATCCTCGCGGGCCCCGTGAATCTGGGTCAGGCGGCTCTGGGCCACCTCGGTCAGTGCGCGGAGCAGTGCGATCCGCGCACTCGTGTGGGTCCCCATCCCGATGGTGAGGAGCGCGGGGTCACGAAGTTGCAGGTCGTCCGAGACGGCGGCAAAAGTCGGGATCCCTATATCGCTCGTGATGTCCCTGATGTGGACTTCCACCTGGGCCGAGGAGAACCGGGAGAGGAGATCACACGAGAGGGAATCTGTTATCCCGTATACCCGTGGCCCCGTGTCCCGTGTCGCTTCCACGAGGGACCAGGCATCCCTCTCGATGACTTCCATGAGGGCATGAAAGACCGCTTCCTCTGGCGTATTGCCTGACGCAAGGCCATTCGTGGAGGTCCGGAAGAGCTGGGGATAGGTCGCCGGGAGGGGGTGAAAGACCGCGCTTGCCGGGACGAGTATCTCCTGGTTCGTGACAATATCATACCCGCTGACCCAGGGGATCACCATGCGGGGGTCAGTGCGCCGGGGGAGGATGAGATCTCCAGGGTCGAGCGCAGGCACATCCCTGCCGATCTCGGGGTATCTCCCTGTGGCCAGAATGGCATCCGGGGGCACCTCGGCAGAGTAGCGTTCGATCCCCTCCATGATTGCAGAGACTCTGGCTTCTATGGGGGTAGCCCCCTTGCCGTTGTAAACGGATATGGCACCCCTGCCTGCCGTGGGGCGGATACTGGAAAAGACGGGGATGCCCACCCTGTCAAGGCTCGTGATGTCTGCGACACGGGTGATCCCTGCGGCAGGGAGCGCCTTTTCGACGTGTTCGAGTGTCTCTTCCGGGGACCTCGTGCGCTGCGTCTCGTTATTGTAGGTCTTTTTGCAGGACCGGAGAATCATGCGGTGATTGCACTCCCTGGCAGAACCAGCCTTCCCTTATTGGTATACAGGTAGGAACCGTCGGCACTTATGTATTCCTTTGCTGCCAGGCAGGGAGTTCCCGGGGGAAAAACCGTCTCCATGGGACGTAATTTCTGCCCGGATCACAGGTGGAAGAGGTAGGGCAGTGCGACAAGTGAAATGAGCATTACCATCATCACGGAAGATATGAGGGAGACGACAAAAATCGTGTACTTGGAGAGGCCCCTTCGCTCAAAAAGCCTTTCAACAACTTCTTTGAGGATATATCCACCGTCCAGCGGTACCATGGGAATGGCGTTGAAGATCCCGACGTTGATATTTATCCATGCGCACCAGAAAAGGACGTGCACGATCGTCCAGAACCCGGGGAAGGGAGCGTGGTAGAACCCCGTCTCGGGAGTCTCGAACGCGAGGACACGGAGGGCCTGGCCGGCGGCTGTGGAGTCAAAGGGTATCGTCAGGAAGCGGATGAGTCCCGGAAACGAGAGGCTCTGGCGTACCTGCTCGATCACGAGGGCACCGTCATAGTACTGGATCCCCATGAACCCCGACGGGTGGCCCCCGAGTTCCTCCGGCCATGCCGAGAGAGTGAGATGGAAATCCTTAATTTCTTCTCCCGTCTGGAGTGTAAGGGTCACGTTGTCGCCGGGGCGCGTCCCATTCAGGATGCTCGCGACATCGTCCCTGTCTGCCACCGGGATGGCGTTGATGGCAAGGATCGTCGAGGGGCCGGTCACACCCGCCTCCCATGCCGAGTAATTCTTGTAAACTCCCCCGATAACGGGGTTTCCGACCGGCACGACCAGGCCAAAGAGCAGTACGAGGGCAACGAAACAGGCCCCCCCAACAAGGATGTTGTTGGTTATCCCGGCCCCGAACATGCGGATCTTGGGCATACCCCTGCTCTTTTCCAGTTCGGCCTCGTCGGGCTCGACAAAGAAACCGATCGGGACGACTGCAATGAGGGCCCCCATGCTCCGCACCGTGATGTTCTCGACGCGGCAGAGGATGCCATGGCCCCATTCGTGGATGGCAATCGCAAGGACGAACGCAAGCCAGACGGCAAAGGTGGAGGGGACGTACTCGTTGATCCCGGGTATCAGGAAGATGTTCTGGGGTGCATAGATGCCGGTTGGTTCCGGCCGCAGGAGGAATGTGAACCGGACGGAGAGGAGGAGAATGAAGGCTATTCCCACCGATATGACTGCCACCATGGCAACACCGAGCGATGCGTAGACCCGGAAGAATGTCGCGTGGCGGACGAACCGGTCAAAGAACCCGACCCTCTCTGTCTTCAACGCGAGGATCGGGCCATAAAAAACAATTGCATCCCACAGGGACTTTTTATGCTCTCCCGGACTCCTACCAGGAAACGCAATCCTGTCTGCTTTCTCGCGTTCGTGGGCCGCTTTCCGGACGTAGATAAATCCGGCTGCAACAGTATAGAGGGCAACTGCCAGGAGCGCGGGAAAGAGCCAGTTCATTCCAGTACACTGGGTGAGAAATCTACATAAAAGTGTGGAACATGCGGTTTTTCTCCCCACTTGCGAGAAAAGGGGTTTTACCGGGGCTTTTGGCCTATTGCAGGAAGGAGGTCAGGTCCTGCTGCTCGTGCCTGGCGGCCAGTTCCCGGACAGTTGCCCAGCTTCGGCGGGCAATCGGGGGACAATGCCCGTGTTCCCGGAAGTAAGAGACCAGGAACCTGACAGTCGCAGGGTCGGAAGGGTACCCGCTGCCGATGTCCCCCCACTCCTCCCGCATCCGCGCGATCGAGTGGTCCCGCTCGACCTTGGCAATGATGCTCGCGGCCGAGACGGCAGGGTGGTGCTGGTCGGCATGGTGCTCTGCAATGACCCTGCAGGGGACCGTGAGGAACCCAAGGACCATCGACCCGTACCGGGCGGGGTTGACATCGCACGCATCGACAATGGCGACCGGGGGGGCAAGGAGGGAGATGACGTGGGCATGGCTCCTTGCCATCAGGACATTCATGCTCATGCCGCGGGAATCCACATCGGCGGGGGTGAGGGAAAGGATAGCAGTGGGAAAAGAGTCCCGTATCCTCTCCGCGAGTGCCTCCCGCTGTGCCGGGGTGAGGGCCTTGGAGTCCCTGACCCCGAGACCGGCGAGGTCTTCAGTCTCCCTGCACCCGACAGCAGCCACCACAAGGGGACCGAGCACCGCGCCCTTCCCCGCCTCGTCGACCCCGCAGTGTACCACATATACAGGTGCAGCCCGCAAATTATTTGAATGCCCATGGTCGTAACCCGTACGCATGTACATCATCATCGTGGGGCTCGGGGGGATCGGGCGGAGTCTCACCCAGCTCGCAGTGGAGCATGGCAACAACGTGGTCATCATCGACCGCGACGAGCAACGCTGCAGCGAGATACTGGAGCACTACGATGTGCTGGCGGTCACCGGGAACGCGACAGACAAATCTATCCTCGAGGATGCCGGCATTGACAGGGCAGATGCTCTCGTTGCAACAACAAGCGATGACTCTGTGAACCTGATGACCTGCTGGCTGGCAAAGAGGTTCAAGGTTCCCAATGTCGTCTCGATCGTCAACCAGAAGGAACACTCGGACCTCTTCTCGGAGGTGGGGGTCAAGATATCAGAAAACCCCGATGAACTCGTCGCCCAGAGGCTCTACTACTGGGCCGAAAATCCCCAGATGCAGCAGCTTGCCTCGATCCCGGGTGGGACGATCTTTGAGATCGTTGCCGAGAAGGGTGCACCCATCGTCGACCACGAGATCCGGGAACTCAAGGTCAAGGACTTCGTATTCATCGCCATTCGGCGCGCCGGGGGAGAACTGATCATCCCGAGCGGGACCGTCAAGATCCGCCCCGGGGATACCATTACAGTCTTTACGAAAAAAGAGGCGGAGGACGAGTGCCTCGCAATCCTCAACAGGCAGCTGCGGCGTTCACCTGAGTGAGAGGGAGAGCGCGGCAAGGTCACCTAATAACCGCGGGTTCTTCTTCATCAGTTCCCTGACCAGGCTCAGGGTGGAAAACTCCTCGAGTTTCATCGTCGATACGGAGTGGATGATGGCGTTGAGCTTCTCGTCAGTCATCCTGATGAAGTACTCCTTGATGTGCCAGTTCCGTGCAATGGTCTTTCCCATCGGGGACTCGCGCCAGGCCGTGTCGTAGGCCATGAGGGCCGATTTTGTGCAGTCTCCGTGTGCTATCGCCGATGCGGCAGTCTCGCCCGCGAGTTTTCCCGTGAACATGGCATTGTAGATCCCACCGCCCGTCAGCGGGTCAACGACGCGTGCGGCATCCCCGACGACCAGGAGGCCGTCTCCTGCCGTGCAGGGGAGCGGCTGGCAGACAGAGACGCCACCCACGACGTGCTCGATGGTCTTACCCTCAGGAAACCGGGCCGCAACGAACCTGTCCAGGTAGTCGCGGGCCCGGTGCCCGGGGCCGCTCTTGAGGCCGCTTATCCCGACTCCGACATTCGCAGACCGCTCCCCCTTCGGAAAGATCCAGAGGTATCCCTGCGGGGCGATCTCGTTCCCGACGTAAAAGACGGTCGTGTAAGGGTCGATATCGATATCGGTCATCAGGTACTGCGCAGATGTCATGATTTCCCGGACAGGAACCGTCGTATCGATACCACACCAGCGGGAGAACTTGGACTCGACTCCGTCGGCGGCGATCACCACGCCGGCCTCCACGTTCCGCGTCTCACCACAGTACCGGAGGACCGCACCCCTGACACTGCCATCCTCAATGATCGGGGCAGCTGCCCGCGTCTTGACTGCGACATCAGCCCCTGCCTCGGCTGCCTGCCAGACGAGCTCGCGGTCAAAGACTTTCCTATCAAGGATGTACCCCACTTTGCTCCCGGCCTTCTCGGAATCAAGTCTCATCGAGGTGCCGTCAGGAGCAACGATCTTGGCACCCTTCAGTTCCGCGGAGATGAAACACGGGTCGGGTTTTACGAATTCTGTGAGGGCGTCCTTTCCGATACCCTCGGCACACCTGACCGGGGCACCGATTGCAGGGCGTTTCTCGACGAGGCAGACGGAGAGCCCCTTTTCCGCGGCTGTCCGGGCAGCGAGGGCCCCTGCCGGGCCACCACCGATCACAAGGACGTCATACCGGGGTTTCATCCTGCACCTCCAGTGCCCCCAGCGGGCAGACCTTGGCGCAGATACCACAGCCCGTGCAGGTATCGGCCACCTCGAGGTAGGCGTCGATGAGCTCGAGCGCCCCCTGGGGACAGACCGAGACACAGCAGCCACAGTACCCGCACACTTCGCGGAAAACCTTCAGCATCCTTGTACTGTACGCCTCTGGAGCACCAAAAATCTTTGCACCAAAACGATATTTTGTGGCTTTTTTGGCAAAGGGAGTATTTCTCAATAGAAAGCAAAGGTTCCGTACCTTCCCCCTCCCCCGGGAGAGAGCCGGACCTTTCCGTTCCGGAGGGCCTCGAGAGCCCCTGCAGCACCCTCGTGAATGGTCCTGCACCGGGAGACGGGAACATCCATTAGGACAGATATCTCGTTACCGAATGCACCGATGAATTCGTTGTAGAGGGAAAGGACCGATCGTGCCCGTACCGATGAGACTCCAAGTACCCTCTGGAGGATCTCGGCAAGGGGTATCATGTGCACGTAGGGGGGACGGGGGGCGGGGTGCCCGGCAGAGAGCTCGCGGGCCCGGTCAAGGACACCTTTTTTAATCCTCCCGCCGTCATGGGGACACCTCCAATCCCGGGCCCGGGCTTCTTCCGGGGAAAAATGCGTGTAACACCGCGTGCAGGCGGTCCTGTTATATTTCCCCTCCTCGGGGAAGAGGCCCACGTTGCGGACGATGGCACCCTCCCGGAGGGCTGCGATGACGCTTGCCGGTGTTGGTCCCGTGGTGGAGAGGACAACAAATTCCCGTCCCAGCCGCCAGGGATCCGGGCAGTGGGCGTCGGAGCTTGAAATGAAGGGTATCCCGTGAAGTTCCGGGATTGCGGCCCCGTAGGAGCTGTCGGCAGAGAGACCGAGTTCCAGGAAGTCAACCGGTTCATGCCCGTAACACTCGTGGAGACTGTCATGGGACGCGTACAGGGACGTCCAGGGAGTAAAGGCATGGGCAGGGCCGATAAGCCCCCCGCCGTCATGCACTGCAGCGGCAATTTCTTCCCCGGAAAGGGAGAGGTGCGGCCGTCCCTGGAACGGCTGGGAGGCGGCCGGAGAAAGGCCAAGTTCGCGTTCCAGGTCCTCGAAACCGGCGAAATCTTCCAGGAGGACGAGGTGGTGGACGCGGTTTTTATCCTCCACCTCTGCAGAGGGGACGACACAGACTCCCGGGGTGGTTTCCGGCACCCCCTGGTCTTCCCACATTCTCCGCCACCGGGGATGGAGGGCATCGCCACTTCCGACGACATCGAGCCCCTTGGTCCTGCATGCACCGAGGATGGCTGCCGGCACCATCCGCCGGGAGGAAGCGATCGAGAAGCAGGAATGGATATGGAGGTCGCAGGAGAGCTCCATGCCGGTTTAAACGATGTAACGCAGCTCGTCGTCCTGAAGGGTGCGCTCGGTGTCGACGAGTCTTTGGATCATATGTTCCAGTTCCCTGCCCCGTTCCTGGAGGGTTGTGGCATTGACCTCGATGCCAAGGAGCGTGCAAAGGACTTCCAGTACTCGTGCCGCACTCTTGGGGTCGACGAGGTACCCGCTCGTCTCGCCCATGAGGCATATCCCCTCGATCCCGCGGGCAAGACCCAGACCGAGCAGGAGACCAGCCGCACCGATGATCCCGCCGCCCGGTTCGTCCGGGCTGATCACTGCCCCTGCAGCCTCCACCTCGTCCCGCAGGTCTTCCCTGTTCACTGCCCCGAGCACCCGGGGGACATCCACGAGGTGACCGACCCCATACCCTCCGAGCGTGTAGATCCTCCTGACCCCCAGGTCCTTTGCAATCGAGATGTAGGTGTCGGCAAGGAGGTAGTGCCCCTCGCCGGACGTGCTCTGGAAGTCCCCGACAAGGAAGAGGAGGCGGGTCTTTCCCCCGTCATAGTAATAGATCTCGTTGTTTGCAAGCCGGATGATCCCGTTCTCCCGGATGATGACCTGCGGCGGGAAGAAAACCGATTCGATCTCGGCAATCTTTCGTGCCGGGAGCTCATGGATCATGTGCTCGGCGACGAGTTTTCCCACGTGCCCTATTCCCGGCAGCCCTTCGATGAGGACGGGAGCAGAGATGCCCGCCCGGTCTTTCTCCGTGAAACGGACGGTTATATCGTCCATCCCCGTGCAGCCCTCCTGTATCGGCCCCGGCTGTCCGAGGGGGAGAACCTGGCCGGGTGTGCCGGGACCGTCGGCCCGCCACAGGCCGGGCAGACGGGAAGGAGCGTGTAGGTCATGTCCCGCGGGCACCGCCTCAGCCTGCCGCTCATGAGACCTTCCCGGCTTTGGGTTTCTTCTGGAACCTGCCTTCACCGCCGGCCCTCTCGATGACACCGATCGCTGCCGCGGCTGCCTTTTCAATCGCTTTTTCTGCGGCCTTGTAGTTGCCTGCCGTCACCTTGATCCGGTAATTGGGTGCACCAAGGTAGGACAGCTCGATATCGACTCCCGGTATCTTGGGCTCGGCGGACCGGAGTGCCCTCCGGATGAGGTTCACGCCGTCTGGCTTGCTCGAAGAGAGTACAAGCGTTCCGCTGACCGTGACCCGCGGGATCTTGACGTTTTCCCTGGCCACCTGCTGGAGGGCCTCCATTGCAGCAGGGGAGACGGAGAGGGTGCCTTCCCTGTATTCACCCGAGGCGATCTCCTCGAAAAAGGAATAGAGGTCACCGTAATGGGAGTAAATTGCAGACTCAAGTACTTCGGGGCTCTCGCCGGAAGCCGCTGCTGCAAAGCCGATCCACTTCCGTGCTTTTGACTCGTTCTTCCATTCCCTGATCTTCTCGCGCCGCTGGTGCTCGTTGACGTCCTTGAGGGAGAGGTCAATGTGCCCCCGGGAGGGGTCGACGTGGAGCACCTTGCAGACCACTTTCTGGCCCTCGCGGATGTGGTCACGGATGTACTTGATCCACCCGGTTGCCACCTCCGAGATGGGGATGAGGCCGACGCGGCCGGGATACTCGTCGAGGTTGACGAAAGCCGCAAAGTCCTTGACGTCCTTGACCGTGCAGACAACCAGTTCCCCTGATTCCGGCCACTCTTCCTTGCTCATCGGACCCTTCACTCGAAAGTCGCCAGGATCTCTGCCTGGAGTCTCGCCTTGCCGCCTGCCGGCTCTGCAAGGACCCTGCCGCACACGACGCAGTCGACACGTGTACTTGCCTTCTCGAAGATGACCTGCTCGTTCTCGCAGTCAGGGCACTTCACCTTGAAGAACCTGCTGCGGTTCTCCCGTATCAGCTGGACCATCCCGTTCACTCCTTCAGCTCGAATTTTCCCGCGCGGAAAGCCGGGCGCAGGTGGGCTTTTCCACATGTGCTGCACCGGTACCTCACGTTGATTCTCTTCGTGGGCTTGTCACCGCCGGGCACCTTGGAGAACTTCCCCATGTTCCCGACCGTGCTCCTCCGTGCCTTCTGCCTGTCGATCCAGTGGAGACCGGTGGTCTTGCTCTTCTTGACCTTCTCCACCTCGTGAGTCTGGTGTGCCCTGCAGAACGGGCAGTATGTCCTGAATTTCTGTGGCATTTTCATGGAATCGGCCTCGTATTCCGGATATCGAATATCAGTATTATTTGCCCGGGTTGATATTTAAGACTATGTTGCGTTCACACAGGACCTCGGCGTTTCTTTCAGGCAGAGTCACGATATCTTCCCGGCGCAGGTCGTAGATCCTCCCGTCCACACCCATGAAAGGTTCGACGTCCGAGAGCACCCTCGTCACGACGGGGGTGAGAGTGGCGACGGATGCTGCGGTGCCTGCCGGGGGACAGGCCTTCTCACCGGTCCGCGGGGCCTGTGCCGTGGGACGGGGAGAGATCCCCTCGACTAGCCTGCACCGGGCCTGCTCGAGTGCCTGGATAATCTGGTCGCACATCTCCTTCTCTTCGGGCAGGAGTTTCTTGATCTCTTCCCTGTCGATGTACTGGCCGTCTTCCTGGGTCCGGGCGAGCGAGAGGATCTTCTCGGCACGGATACGGAACAGATCGAGGAGTGTCTCGCGTATTGCAGAGATCTTCTCGATGAGGACCCTCGCCTCGTCGGAGAAGGGATCTTCACAGGCGTAGAGTTCCGCGTACAGCGTTTCCAGTCCTTTTTTGGCAGATGAGAAGAGGTCTGCGGGTATCTGGACGAGACGGCCGGTCTCCCTCTCGGAGAGGAGGATGACACGGAGTTCGTCGAGGTTCATGCCTTGCTCCCCCCTGCGAATTCGGCAATACCCCTGCAACAGAGAAAGACTGCGAGGGCCTCGGGTACCCGGACCTGCCCCTTTTCGAGCCGGAAATCAGACCCGAGCAGGGGCATCGCTAGCGGAACCTGAAGGTCAACGGCAACCTCGCGGTGTCCAAAGACAACAGCATCAACGAGGGGGTCGAAATCGGCAAGTTCTCCCGGTGAGAGGGGGGTTACCCGGAACCCGCTCCCGCCATGGAGGGAAGTGGGCATCCGGATGAGGCGTTTTGTGTCTGTCGTCACCGGTTCATCGGCAAGAGCTGCCCTTTCCCGGAGGAGGGCAGGGAATTTCCCCTCCCTGTCACCCATGAGGCCACGGATGACCCGCGAGAGGACAGCATCCCGAAGAGAGATCCTGCCGGGATCAGTTGACAGGAGGGAGAGAAGGGTGGGCAGACGCCGGTTAAACTCCTCGGCGGTCGTCTTTCCCACCCCCTCCATGCTCGTGAGAATGGCAATTCTCTCCTTTTCCTCCAGGCTCTCCAGCCATAGCAAATACTCGGCGAGTGCATCTATATAGCGGTAGTGCCATCCGCGGGGTGAATGTGTCTGGTGCGAGAGCACGCGGCCGGGGTCAAGTCCTATCCCGCACACGTAATCGATGATCTCCCTCCTCTCGTTACTCCCGAAGTCGCGTACCCGGGGATCCCTGACGTGGATGTGGTAGCCCCGGCCACCGGAGAAGACCACTTCGATCTCCCTCTCTGGAAAGCCGAGTTCTTCGGTGAGCATCTCGATGAGCTTGAGTGTCTCCTCCTTGACGCGGGACAGCATCCTGTCATAGGGCCCGCGCATGAGGTGGTCGGCGTCAAGGTCAAAGATGAGGTCTGCACCGAGCCATTCCTTCTCCTGCATGGTTGGTGCACCAGGCCGGGCATAGTATGCCGTCGAGTAGTAGACGTGAGCCGGGACGAGGGACCGGATGTAGGAGAAGACCTCCTCCTTCGTCTCGAAGCCCAGGTGCCTGCGCATGCGGGTATCGGGAGACGAGGGGTCAAAGAATACAAAGGCCCACTCGCGCTGGGGAACGGAAGGAGGGACGGTGAGCAGGGCCTTTTCGTAGTAGGAGGAGAAACGCTGGCGGAGGAACTCAAAGGTTGCAGCCTTCATGCGAGCTTCTTGTGCATGTATGGGCCGCGCCGCTCATAGCCATGACGCCGGTAATAGGGCCGCACCCCGATGCCACTCATGACAGCTATTTTCCGGTACCCCTCCTCGCGTGCGGTTTCTTCAGCGGCAGAGATGAGGATTTTTCCAAAACGGCGGTGCTGCCTCTGTTCCGGGTACGGCGAGCTGCCGAGGGGGACCATGCTCCCGTACACGTGGAGTTCCCGGAGGAGGGCAGCATCGGCAACCTCCTCCCTCCAACGGTCCCCCCCCGTGCGCAGGCGGGCAAACCCCACGAGGGCATCTCCCGAGACGATGGAGAGGAAGTGCTCCGTGCCCCCCCCTGCCGCGTACGAAAAGGAGGAGAATTCCTCCTCCCCGCCCCCCTCTCTCCTCCCCGCCTCCCTGCAGCGGATACACTGGCACTGCCCCCCCTTCTCCGCGAGCCGCTGCTGGCAGAGCTGGCGGAAGTTACTGTGCCGTGAGCCCGCCACGATGAGCTTTGCGGGGATGTCCCTCTGGATGCGCTGCAGCCGGACGTACCGGGGGAGGAGGGACTTTGCCTCGGCCACAAGATCGATCAGTGTCTCCTCGGTGTAGGGTGCGTACTCGCCCCTCTGCCAGAGTACCTCGATCTCGGAGCCCGGCGTCACGAGGGTCGGGTAGATCTTGAGGAAGTCGGGGCGGAAACGGGGGTCGTCAAAGAGCTCGCGGAACATCCAGCGGTCGCGGGCAACGTCACTCCCGGGGAGGTTGGGCATGACGTGGTACCCCACCTTGATCCCCGCATCGCGAAGGAGGCGCGTCGCCTCCACGGTATCAGCGACCGTGCACCCCCGCCGGTTGAAGGAGAGGACGCGGTCGTCCAGGTGCTGGACACCGAGTTCCACCTTCGTCACCCCGAGGGCAAGCATGCGGTCGATATGGACCTTCCTGCACCAGTCGGGACGGGTCTCGAACGTGATGGCCACGCACCGTACCGGGGAATACTCGTTCTCCCGGAAAACTGACTCGGTGTCACAGGGTTTACCCCCCGCTCCGCCCCGGTATTCATTCATGGCCTGGACGCATGACCGGACAAACGACTCCTGGTAGTCTCCTGGCCGGGAAGTCATCGTTCCGCCCATCACGATCAGCTCGACCTTGTCGACCGGGTGACCGAGGAGTTCAAACTGTTCCAGGCGCGCCCTGACCTGGGCAGAGGGATCGTACCCGTGTTCCCGGGCCCGGAGGGCGGCAGGCTCTTCCCCTGTGTAGCTCTGGGGTGACTGGAAAAGGTGGTCCGGACCGCCGGGACAGGGGAGGCATTTTCCGTGCGGGCACGGGGCAGGGGATGTCATCACGGCCACCGGGGCAACGCCCGAGAGGGTCCTCGTCGGCTTGACGAGGAGGAGACGCCGGAGGAACGCATGCTCCCCCGGCGCCGCAGCTGCAAGGAGAGCAGAGTTCCGGGGGACAGAAGGAGCACCGTACTTCCTGCAGACAGCGATTTTTATCCGGTTGACATCGTCCGGTCCCCGGGCGTGGAGAGTGAGAGCCTCGATAATCTCGCGGGAGATATCGGGCTTTTCCATGGAGAATTAGTGTTCAGCGGCGACCTTCTCGGAGGTTGCCTCAGAGGAATACCCTACCCGCACAATCTGGGTGTTCCGCAGGTGGGTGACGATCTCTTCACCGAGGGCCAAAATAGCATCCTTGTGACACTTCTTGTTCTTGTGAATATGGACCGGTGAGATCTCAAGGGAATTGTACCGTTTCGTTGGAATTTCCTGGTTGGTGATGGTTTCGTAGTATTTCTTGATGTGGATCATCAGCATGTGGAGATGGAGGAGTTCTTCCTTTTGCACACTATCACCTTCTTCAAATCACTACTTTTTTCCTGACCAGATATAGTTTATTGGTGACCTTTATATTGGACATTCTGCACGCAACAGGCGCCCTCGCGGGGCTTGCAATAGGCGACGCTTTGGGTGCGCCTTTTGAGGGAGGGCCACCCCCGGGACGTCCCGTCCGCACCTTTTACGCCGGGGGGAGAAATCCACGGAAAGCCGGGGAATTCACTGACGATACGTTACAGGCTCTTGCCCTTGCCGAGTCGCTTGCGGCATGCCGGGGGTATTGTCCCGAGGACTTCATAGCCCGGATGGCGAGGGACTACGCACTTCACCGCGAGTGGTACGGCCCGACATCGTCGGCTTTCCTATCCCTCGTGGAGGGAGGCTCCGGGCTGTACGAGAGTGCTGCCCTGGTCCATGAAAGGATGGGTGGGAGCAGGAGCAACGGCTGCGTGATGCGTGGTCCCCCGATTGGCATCTTCTATTCAGGGCCGGAGGTAGAGGCCGTCTCCCTTGCATGTGCCGCACTCACGCATGCAGACCCGGTCGCCGGCGCCTGTTCTGCCTTCGTCAACAGGATGGTGAGTGATATGTGCCGCGGGAGTCCCCGGGAAAAAGCGTACCGGAGGGCATGTACGCGGTGCAGGAACCGCGAGGTCGCATCCTGCCTGGGAGAGTACCGGGCATTTTCTCCCGTCCCCGGCATCGATGCACTCGAGGCGACCCATGCTGCCCTCTCCGTTTTCATGCAGGCGGCGCGGTTCGATGACTGCGTCGTTGCTGCCGTGGGTCTGGGTGGGGACTCTGACACTGTCGCGGCTATCGCCGGGGCCCTCGCCGGGGCACTCCACGGCACTGCCCGGATTCCCCGGGAATGGCTGACAGGACTCCCCGCCGGGGAAAGGGTCTTTTCTGCCGCCTGGGCCCTCTGGGCAGCCGCAAAAGAGTGATCGGTGTTCAGGCGGGCCGGAGTTCCACGAGCTGGAGGACCCTCCCCTTTTCACACGGCCCGGGAGCACTGCCGATGATTTCTGCCACCACGTATTTCTCTCCCAGGATTGCACCATCAGGGTTACAGAGGGGGAAGTTATCGCAGGATGTCCGCGAGCAGGGGGAGTCAAACGTGATGCGGCTGTTTCTGATTGCCATGTCGGCGCTGATCAGGGCACGGAAAGGGGACTCCACAACCTCGATGGCACAGGCATCGGTAAGGTGCACCGTGCAGGAATGGTGTGTCTTCCTGACGCCGATGATGCGGTACCTCCGCCCGGGCTTGAGGTTATGGCAGGCCTTCTTCACGCTGCACCCCTCGCACTCAGGATTTGGTCCCTCGTAGATGAACTCGAGCCCGACGCGGGCAATCTCACTCCCGATAAGGGTAACCTTGGGCTTTGCCTCTGCCACTTTCTCACTCTTCATACAGCATCTTCACCAGTTTTGTCGCAGATTCCCGCGTCAGGCCCATGTCGAGGATGGTAAACCGCTCTGGGCGGATCGTGCGTGCAGCCAGGAGCGCCTCTACCGCGACCCCGTCATCGATCCCGAGTTCAGCGGGCGTGGTGGGGGCCCCGATCGCCCGGAGCGCAGCCCGTATACCCCTCCAGTCTCCCCCGTGCAGGTACATCACCATGATCGTGCCGATCCCGCATGCCTCGCCATGGAGAACTTTACCCGGGGCAAGTCTCTCCAGAGCGTGCCCGAACTTGTGTTCCCCTCCCGACGCCGGCCGCGAGGAGCCCGCGATGCTCATGGCCACGCCGGAGGAGACGAGAGCCTTTGTGACCATCCAGGCTGATTCCTCGCTGTGAGGTTTGATACTCTGGGCGTTCTTCATCAGGAGCTCTGCTGTCATGCGGGAAAGGGCAATTGCATACTCGCTCACCACCTCGTGTTTCAGCCTGTTCGCAAGTTCCCAGTCGAGGACTGCCGTCGAGTTGGAGATGACGTCAGCGCACCCGGCGGCAAGGAGCCGGTGGGGTGCGGCAGCGATCACGCCCGTGTCTGCCACGATACCCATGGGCGGGTGTGCCTCGAGGGACGCGTTCCCGTCTCCCATCGGGACGGATGCCCTCGCTGACGCGATACCATCGTGGGAGGCTGCCGTCGGGACCGAGAGAAACGGGCAGTCAAGGTTGTAGGAGACGATCTTCGCACAGTCAATGACCCGGCCTCCCCCCACCCCCACCAGGAAGTCGGCACCCTGGGAAGCCTCTTCCGCCCGGGCAATCGTCTCCATGCTGATCGTTCCGACGGTGAACGTGGAGACCGAGTACGTCTCCCCGAGGAGGGAGACCACGCGGTCACCGGCAAAGGATCTCGTGCTCGTCCCATACAATACCATGGCCCGTTCCCCGAAGCAGAGGTCAGCGCAGACCTCGGGGACCTGGAAAAGGACGTCGTGCCCGATGACAACGTCCCGGGGGAGCTGCATCCACCGGGATTTGTCAAAGCCCTTGGTTTTAAGTACTTTTATCGGGTCTGCGCTCATATATACCCCGAAATGATTGGGGAGTTCATAGAGAAATACTACATCGATCCGATACGGTATGGACAGCCATACAATGTCGTGGATACGACAACCTATGCGATCGTTCTCATCATCTCCCTATTTATGATTTATCGCTGGCTCTCCCGGTCTCCCACAGTCCGCATCGACCGTGACTTTGTCCTTTGCACCCTCCCGTTCGTGGTCATGGGTGGACTCCTCCGGGTGGTGGAAGATACCGGGATAGTCCCGGTCGGCTGGAACTACCTCCTCATCACGCCTCTGATTTACTTTGTGATGTTCTTTTATACCGCTGGCTCTCTCCTCATCTCGGCGTCTTTGCAGGAGAGGGGGGTTGCCCGGGACTATCACCTCCTGTACGCGGGGGCAGGTGTCGCGGGCGCGGGAACGACTGCGCTCGTCCTCGTCTCCTTTGGCATGAGAAACGGGATTATTGCCGTTGAAATCCTCGCTATCATCCTTGCACTGGCTGTTGTTACGTCGGGTGCAGTCTACCTGGCTATGCGCTATGCTCTCTCCTGGGAGTATGTCGCAGACCCCCTCTACGGTGCACTCCTCTTTGGGCAGCTGCTGGATGCCAGCGCCACGAGTTTTGGCATTGACCTCCACCCCCTCCGGTACATGGAGGTGCATGTGGTGGGCTCGCACCTGATTGCCTGGACGGGAACGGGTTTCTCGATGTTTGCACTCAAGCTCATCGTCCTGTTCCCCGGTATCTACATCCTGGAGAGGTTCCGGAAAGAAGCCCCGGAGGCCCTCTGGCACCTGATCCTCCTCGCCATGGTCACCGTGGGGCTGGCCCCGGGCATCAGGGACATGGTACGGATGGTGCTCTATGTCTGATCTTGCCAGGAATGCCGTCATCGCAGCGATCCTCCTTGCCTTTTCCATCGGGTCGGGTGCCCTGACGACGATGCAGGACCCTTCGACCGGGGAGCAGCTCATCACCATTCTCAGGGACTCGATCCTGGGTGAGACAGCAGAGACATCGGGTCTCGTGCTGGCTGGAAAGCTCTTCCTCAACAATCTCCAGGCGTGCGTCGTCATGTTCCTCGGAGGGGCCTCCCTCGGCGTCCTGACGGTCTTTGTCATCACGGTGAACGGCTTTGTCATCGGTTCCGTTCTCGAGCTCGTCCGCCAGGAACACAGCGTTGTGTTCATGGTCGCGGCAGTCGTTCCCCACGGGGTCTTCGAGATCCCCGCGTTCCTCCTCTCGGGCGCCCTCGGGTTCATGCTCGCCCGTGCCCTCTGGAACGAGTGGGTATCCGGCAATGACGCGGCCGCAGAAGCCCTGGGACTCGGGAGGACGTTCCTTTTCCGCGTCGTGCCCCTCGTTGCCCTTGCCGCGGTCGTGGAGGCATTTATTACGCCACAAATCCTACAGATTTTTATTTGAGGTGCATTTTTTGGCAGAGGAAGAACAGGGACCGCTCCCCCCGAAAGAGGACTTTTCGGCATGGTACAACGAGCTCCTGTGGCGGGCCGAGATCATGGACGTCCGCTACCCGGTCAAGGGCCTCTACGTGTGGTATCCCCATGGCTTTGCCCTCAGAAGGAATGTCTATTCGCTGATGCGGGCCATTCTTGACCGTGATCACCAGGAGGCCCTCTTCCCCCTCCTGATCCCCGAGACCGAGCTCGCGAAGGAGTCAGCCCACATTAAGGGGTTTGAAGAAGAGGTCTACTGGGTGACCCACGGCGGCACGACACCCCTCGACGTGAGGCTTGCCCTCCGGCCAACGAGCGAGTGTGCGATCTATCCCATGTATGCCTTGTGGATCCGATCTCACGCCGACCTCCCCCTCAAGCTGTACCAGGTCGTCAACACGTTCCGGTACGAGACCAAGCATACCCGTCCCCTGATCCGCCTCCGCGAGATCACGTCGTTTAAGGAGGCCCACACGGTCCATGCGAGCTGGGAGGAAGCCTCCAGCCAGGTTGAAGCGGCCATTGCTCTTTACAGGGAATTCTACGGGAACCTCGCGGTGCCGGTGCTCATCTCCCGCCGGCCCGACTGGGACAAGTTCCCGGGGGCAGACTATACGATTGCGGTCGATACCGTGATGCCAGACGGGCGGACGCTCCAGATAGGGACCGTCCACCACCTGGGGGACCATTTCTCCCGCACGTTCCAGATCATGTTCGAGGACGAGGCCGGTGAGCAGAAGTACGCGCACCAGACGTGCTACGGGATATCCGAGCGGTGCATTGCTGCCGTGGTGAGCATGCACGGGGATGACAGGGGACTGGTTCTTCCCCCGGCCGTCGCGCCGGTCCAGGTCGTCATCGTGCCCATAACGATCGGGAAGAGGAAGGAAGAGGTGACCGCTGCAGCGGCACAGGCAGAAGGAACGCTTGCATCGGCAGGGTTCCGGGTCAGGACCGATACCCGGGAGATCCGGCCGGGGGCCAAGTATTACTACTGGGAGATGAGGGGGGTGCCCGTGAGGCTGGAGATCGGGCCAAGGGACCTTGATGCCCGACAGGTCACGGCAGTCACGCGCCTTGGAAACAGGGTCCAGATCCCCGGTCACGCACTCCTGGATGGTGTGCGTGACCTGATGGCATCATTTGCAGATGCGCTCCGGGAGAGGGCAGAAATGCACGTCCGGGGACGTGTCCGTGTGTCGCGGACCATGGCAGAGGTCAGGGAGGCCGTCAGTACAGGTGTCACGCTTGCGCCCTGGTGCGGGGATCGAAAGTGCGCCGATGCGATCGAGGAGGCGACCCGGGCGAGCGTGCTCGGGACAGAGGTCAGGTCAGAATACTGCCCTGAAGCGAGCGGTCCGTGTGTCATCTGCGGGAAGGACGGCCAGACGGCCCTTATCGGCCGCTCGTACTAGGATCTCTCCGAAAAAACCTGCATGATTCTCTCCGAGGCACAAGGATACAAAATGAAGATCGCGGATGCGATGTTCATGAGAACCGCCCATGACCGCCGTGCGGTCGGGCATACATATCGAAAATGGCAAAGCCATTTTGGTATGTAAATCATAAATGGAATAGGATCAACCTGAATCCACATGAGGGTCAGGTTGAGCGAGGAAAATATTAGCAGACGAGACAAGTTCCAGAATCTGGTTGAGGTTGAAATACCTGGGTT
>JANIHI010000027.1 GCA_024518585.1 Methanolinea sp.
CTTGAGATCACTGTGTTCGCGCGCGTTTTATCTCCAATATGATTCGTTGTTGTATTCCAGAATGGATGAGAGGAGTCCTTCTGAATAACTCTGTCCAACCAATCCTCGACCTCGTTGGACAGGCTCCCTTCCGTCGAAGCAATGCACCATAACATATTTGCCGGTCCGGGACAGACATCTGATCTCCCGGGGTAGTAGGGTAGCCTGGTCCATCCTAGAGCGTTTGGGACGCTTTGACGGCAGTTCGAATCTGCCCTACCCCATTCCTTACCATGGACAGGGAGACTGCCTGCCGGATCTATTCTGTGCTTGTTGACCTCTATGACGACCCGGGTTCTCCCCGGACATTCCTCCGGTTCGAAAACCCTTTCCAGATCCTCGTCCTGACGATACTCTCCGCCAGGACAACAGACCGGAGTGTCAATGCCATCCGGGACGCCCTCTTTCAACGGTACCCCGGCCCGGAGGAACTTTCTGCAGCCGACCCCCGCGACGTGGAGATCCTCATCCATTCCCTTGGTTACTACCACGAAAAGGCATCGCGCATCATCCAGGCATCCCGTGCCCTCCTCGAGAGGTACGGCGGCCGCGTGCCGGACACGATGGAAGACCTCCTCTCCCTCCCCGGGGTTGGCCGGAAGACGGCAAATATCGTTCTCAACCATGCCTACGGGATCACGGCAGGGATCGCTGTCGATACCCACGTGGCACGGCTCTCGAAGCGACTGGGGTTCTCCCTGCACGATGACCCCAAAAAGATCGAGAGGGACCTCATGGCCCTCTTCCCCCGGGAGACCTGGGGGCATCTCAATTATCTCCTCATACGGCACGGCCGGTCACTCTGCACCGCACGGTCCCCTTCATGCCACCTCTGCCCGCTCCGGGAGATGTGCCGCTATTTCGGGGAGGGGCAGGGGAATTCCGGTTACACCGAAAAGAGAAACCGAAATGCCAGGAAACCGAGGTAGGCACAGGCGGCGGTGAGCGGGATCGTGAGGATCCAGGCAGTCACGATCTTCCGCACTATCCCCCACTGGACCGCCGAGTACCCCCTCGTTGCACCGATCCCCATGATGGACCCGCTGATGGCATGGGTCGTTGAGACCGGGATGCCAAAAGCTGTCACGAAGGAGAGCACGACGCCCCCTCCCGTCTCTGCGCAGAAACCCTGGTATGGCCGGAGTTTCGTGATCTTTCTCCCCATCGTCTCGACAACCCTCCACCCTCCCAGGAAGGTCCCGAGTGCAATGGCAAGACCTGACGCGATGATGACCCACGGAGGGACTACAAAATCGTTGAGCATCCCGGCTGCAAAGAGGAGGGCAGTAATCACGCCCATCGCGTTCTGCGCGTCGTTGCTCCCGTGACCGAGGCTGTAAAATGCGGCAGAAAAGACCTGGAGGCGGGAGAACACGGCATTCATCTTCCGTGCCTGGGCATTCCGGAAGAGGAGGATGACGGCCATCCCCAGGAAATACGCGGCAATGAGGCCCAGGACCGGGGATACGACAATGAATACCACGATTGCGAGAATCCCCTTGAGGGGAAGGAGCCCGGATATGACTGCCGGGGGTACAAGGAGGGATGCCCCGCAGAGGGCACCAAGACCCGCGATTTCGGTCCAGCGCTCCTCCTGTTTCTTCCGCGCGATGAGGGTGAGGACGAGGGCACCGAGGACGGCCCCGGTGACGAAGAGGAGGACCGTCCCCACGAAAAGCCCGGATGACGGCCATAAGACCGAGCCGATGCCTCCCCATGCAATGGCCGAACCAATGAGCCCTCCCACAAGGGCGTGGCTCGCCGAGATGGGTATCCCGGCGTAGGAGGAGAGAAAGACCCAGAGAACCGCTGCCGCCATCCCGATGACGATGACCTCCGGGATGAGGAAAGCAGGGTCGACGATCCCCTTCCCTATCGTCTTCGCGACGACTGTCGTGAAAACGAAGGGCCCGACCATGTTGAAAAACGCAGCCATTCCGACGGCCTGCAGGGGGGAGAGGACGCGAGTTGCAACAACGGTCGCTATGGAATTTGCCGCGTCATTTAAGCCGTTGACAAAGTTGAACAGGAGTGCAAGCCCTATCCCGATGACGAGAACATGTTCCATGGGGAAGCGTCAGGAATGCCGTATCGCGATGTCTGAAAGGACGTTTGCGACATCCTCGCACTTGTCCGTCGCGATCTCGAGGTACTCGTAGATGTCCTTGCGCTTGACGATGGTGATGGCATCGTTGAGTTTGAACAGGTCGTCGTAGGCCGCGTGAAGCGCATCGTCTGCCAGGTTTTCTAGCCTGTTCACCTCGATACACCGCTGTTCGATCGCCCGGGGGTTCTTCATCGACCGGATCCCCTTGACAGCCTCCTCGAGCTCGACGACAGAGAGCTGGATGAGTTTTGCCAGCTCGACCATGTGCATATCGGTCTCGGTTATCCGGTAATGGTACATGCGGGTTGCCGTGCTCTTGATATAGTCCAGGATGTCATCGAGTGCCGATGCGAGGCGGGAGATCTCCTCCGGGTCCAGGGGAGTGATGAACGTCTGGTTCAGCTGCTCGTAGATCTCGTGGGTGATCTTGTCTCCCTCGTGTTCCAGCTGCTCGATCTGGTGGACCTTTTCCCTGACAGACGTGTAATCGTCAACAAGGTCGACGATGCGGTAGGATGCAAGGACAACCACAGCCGCCAGTCTCTCGAAGAGCGTGAAAAATACCTCGTCCTGCGGGATTATCCATTCCTTTATCGCCAAAGTGGATCACAAGGTGGTTCTGAAGAGAAAGGAAAAAAATACTCCGGTTTGAAAGTGAGGATTTTCCCATGCGGGAAAGAAATGAGTGGACCGAGCGGGAATTGAACCCGCGGCCTCTTCCATGCCAAGGAAGCGATCTTCCGCTGATCTATCGGCCCGTGCTTTACAATGTATGCTCTGCCCCCTTAAAAGAATTGTTTCCCGGCACGGGGAGAGACGAGCCTGTCCAACGAGGTCGAGGATTGGTTGGACAGAGTTATTCAGAAGGACTCCTCTCATCCATTCTGGAATACAACAACGAATCATATTGGAGATAAAACGCGCGCGAACACAGTGATCTCAA
>JANIHI010000023.1 GCA_024518585.1 Methanolinea sp.
GTCACATGCCCCCCCGATGAAAAACGGGGACGCATTATTCATACCAACCACCCATGACCGCCGGGCGGTCGAGCATAAAGCATGAAAATGGCGAAGCCATTTTCATTGGAACCACCCATGACCGCCGTGCGGTCGAGCAAAAAGCATGAAAATGGTGAAACCATTTTCATCGGGGGGGGCATGTGACCAAAAGGTATCATGTGCGTTTTAGGTAGTGTAAGGATCTTACTGTAAAAACGAAACTCCGATCCTACACAGTCACTGTACACTCCCCATAGGAAAAACCAACCGAATTATATCCATCAGCTTAAGCACTATTTCCAGTGGAACTTTCAGACATTAATCCCTCAAAACAAGATCTTCGGCAGTCATTGTGAACAGTCACTGAACCGCCGCGGGGGCGCCCCGTCGGGGGCGGCGGCATGTATCGCAAGGTATTTGGATTACTTCACACCTATCTTCGCGGGACAATTTGGCAACCTGGATTCGAGTCGTTGTTCCTCAAATTCACTCATATCCAGGTACCGTTTCCCCGTAATCCACTCTTCGTTGATATCCATCATGACGGACACTATGAGACGTATCGCTGAATCCTGACTCGGGAAAGCACCAACGACTTTACCTCTCCGTTTGATCTCGGCATTAACCCTTTCCACCATGTTCGTCGTCCGAATCCTCTTCCAATGTTTTTTAGGAAAGGCACGGTAATTCCCTACGTCAAACATGAATTGTTCAATAGTCGCGGCGGCTTTTGAATACCCAAGTCTCTCGACTTCACATGCAACGTCTCCCAGCATCTCCTCATTTCCATTTAAGCATTTTTTCACCATAGGTATCACAACAGGATACGCCTTTTTCGGGAGATTTTTCATAATCGCGCGGAGATAATGGACATGACAAAATTGCCAGCTGGCACCCGGAAATTTATGAATGACAGCATTTTGAATCCCCTTATGGCCATCTGAAATCACTAACTGGACTCCACGAAGTTCTCTT
This sequence comes from Methanolinea sp., assembly GCA_024518585.1. Taxonomy (GTDB): domain Archaea; phylum Halobacteriota; class Methanomicrobia; order Methanomicrobiales; family Methanospirillaceae; genus Methanolinea_A. The sequence goes on from JANIHI010000023.1 coordinate 997, forward strand.
GCCTGGAGATCGTCAAATAACGAGGACCAGAACCCCTCGTCTTCCCTATCCACAACCTTGATCCCCAGGATCTCACGATATCCATCTTCCCGGATACCGACAATCAATAATACTGCCTGGTTGACATAACGGCACCCATTGCGGACCTCACAGATAGGTCGCATCAACAACGAGATAGGGGATGGGTTGTTCAAGAGGCCTCGATAGAAATTCCTGGACCTTGTCATCCAGTTCCTGTGCCATCCTCGAGACGGTATCTGCAGATACTCCCTGAATCCCCAATTGGCCCATAATTGATCGAATTCTCCGGGTGGAGACTCCTTGTTTATACGATTCAAGGATTGCATTGATGACCGCTCGTTCAACGCGGCTGTACTTCTCAAAAACCGTGGTTTCAAACGATAAATCCCTGAAATCGGGTTTAGAAAGGATGAGTTCTCCTAATCGTGTCTTGAGTGTGCGAGGTTTTGTCCCGTTACGGTATGCTTTGCGGTTGGGTGTTCGTTGATACCGCGCAGCTCCAGCCTGCTGTTCTGCTTCATACTCCATGACCAGGTTCAGGAATAATGTCAATAGTGCTTTTAATCCATCATCCTGATCGCTAACATATTGTTGTACAACATCAAAGAGATCCATGACCCCGTTCTCCTTGTCTTGATTCCTTAGGATACGGGGTCTCGGAATTTACAGAACTTTCCTTACACTATCGTTTTATTCGAACCCGTGTTCGCGGTTTCCCGACAAAATGAACCAGAGATATCACTGTGACCCTGTGAGCAAAACAGGTACCCGGTGAAGGTCACGGGATTTTTCCGGGAAAAATTGTCCTAGAGGGTGGGAGATGCCTCCCCCTCATGCAGGTCTGAGCCCTGCCTCCTCCACCATGAAAGCAGCCTCGCCCTCGGGGAGGTTCGGGCTGTCGACGAGGCGGGCAATACGCTTGCCCCCCTTGCTCTTGCGCAGGTAAATCCTGAACGTTGCCGTGTGGCCGACAATGTTTCCCCCGATGGGTTTCGTCGGGTCACCGAAGAAGACGGCAGGATTTGAGAGGACCTGGTTTGTCACGAGGCCGACGGCGTTATGCTCGTCAACAATCCGGAAGAGGTCGTGGAGGTGTCTGTTCAGCTTCTGCTGGCGGGCGGCAAGGGTGCCCCTCCCGGCATATTCCGCCCGGAAATGTGCGGTGAGGGAATCGACTACTATCAGGCGGACAGGCCGGTCAGAATTCTTGAGTTCCTGTGCCTTTTCTCTGGCACTCTCAATCATCAGCATCTGGTGATCGGAGGTATGTGCCCGGGCAACATGGATATTCTCCAGGAAATCCTCCGGGTCTGCATCAAGTCCGAGGCCAAGGACCATCTGCTCGATTCGCTCCGGCCGGAAAGTATTCTCGGTATCAATGAAGATCGCCGATCCCATGAGCCCCCCCTCTTCCTCGGGGAGCTGGACGTTGACCGCGGCCTGGTGTGCCACCTGGCTCTTCCCGGACCCGAACTCGCCGTACAGTTCTGTAATCGCCTGGGTCTCGAGACCTCCGCCAAGGAGGGTGTCCAGCTCGGGAACGCGGGTCTTTAACTTGCGTACCTCCTTCCTCTGTTCAAAGACATCTTTTCCCGTCCGGAAACTGCCGATGTCAACCATCTCGCGGGCGGCCTTGATCATCTTCTTGGCGGTGGATTCACCTATCTCCGCGGTCTCGGCAAGTTCCTGGGGAGACGCCGTTGCAATACTCTCGACACTGAGAAATCCGGCTTCACGCAGTTTCTCGGCGGTACTTGGTCCCACTCCGGGGAGGTCTTCAATTTCCAGGGGTCCGTTACTCATTGGATGTTCACCTTTGGTGACAGAAGATACACCTACTCACATATATCTTGGCGGCCGTGCGGGGTGAAAGTATCCTTCCGGGATGGGAGGGCAACAAAATCATCGATCATCCGGGTAGTCTCTGCTGCATCGGGCACCACGTCTTCCCAGGAGAGGATGCGTACCCTTTTTCCGGCCCGGAGAACCCGTGCCCTGACCATGTGGCCATGGGGGGGGTGCTGCCCGGATATGAGGGAGCAATCCTCTCCTGTATCGAGGTAGGCTGAACCCCGCGAGATGATTACGTCCCCTGTTATCTCTTCCTCGACGGGGAGTGACGGCGGGATAACCTGAACAAGACTCCCCCGCCCTGCATGGAGTTCCCAATCCCCTGTCTTTCCTTGTTTTGCGGTGCAGAGGTAAAAGGCCGCGTCTTCACCGGGTAAGAATTCCATCTTTGCATGCTCTTCCCAGAGCACGACCCTCAGTTCATGCGTCCCATCGCTGACAACGAGATTCCTGACCAGAGAAGTCCTCCCGTCCCGGGTCGTGAAGGGATGGGCCGCATGGCACTCCCTGACGGGAGCAATGAGCGAATAGGTGCCTGGCCCGGCAATGCTGTCAAGGGTACCGAGGGATACGGGGACCTCCTCGTCAGAGACCTCGACCGAGCTCTTTTCGTCAATGCTGTATTCTTTCCCGTTTTTCCGGGTCTTTTCGAGCACGGACTTTATTTTAAGTGTCATCCCCTCAACGGCACTGTCCAGGAGCTCGGGAACCCAGCAGACCATTCGCGTCACCTCCTTCCCGTTTCCGACGATAAGATCGACCATCTCGGCCTCGCTCCCGTCGCGGCGGGTGACCTTCCTCGCATCTCCGATGGCAATGACCCGGACACACACATCTTTCCGCCGGGGCGGTGCGAGGTGGGGGGCGACCTCCGATGGCCCCGCGATCTCGACAGGGGCAGGTCTCATTGCCAATACCGTTATTTCACTGGCACTGTGCCCCGAGTGGCGCCCGATCACCTCCAGGACATCGCCGGGTTCTATCTCCTGACTCGCATGCGCTTTCTCGTCCCAGAGGATAGCTCTGACCTGGCCGGTCTCATCTCCCAGGATAAGACTGGTGACAAGCCCCTTCTCACCAGAGGGTCGTTCGAATTCCCGGACGGGGTTTTTGGCGATCACCTTTCCAAAGAAAGAAAAGAGACTTGACCTCCCTCCCAGCTTTGCGATCTTCACATGGTGGCGCCCGAGGTCCTGGACAACCATCATGGCAGCGGTCACTTCATCGACGAGGTCCCCGCAGGCCTCCATCTTCTCTTCCACGCGCCTTTCAAATTCTTCCCTGCTCACCAGGTCATCGACGAGGGCATAGTGGAACTGCACGACCTCTCTTCACCCCATCACGAAAGCCAGGGAGGTAACTGCATGGGTGCGGTCAGATCTTCGATGGTCTCGGCCCTCCGCATGAGTGCAGCCTGCCCGTGGTATACCAGGACTTCTGCACACCGCGGGCGGCAGTTATACTGGGAGGACATGGAGAACCCATAGGCGCCTGTATCGAGGACGGCCAGGAGGTCTCCCTCGTGCACGGCGGGGAGCCGGCGATCCGCTGCCAGGATATCACCACTCTCGCAGATTGGTCCCGCGACCGTGTAGGTCTCGGCGGGCTGCATGTCCGCCTTTCCTGCGACGATGACCTCGTGGTAGGCCTCGTACATAGCCGGCCGGACCAGGAGGTTGAAACCCGCGTCAACGTTCACAAAATTCTTGTGGGCCTTCTTGGTGGAGTTGACGCGTGTCAGGAGAATGGTCGAGTCGGCAACGAGAGAACGGCCCGGCTCTACCCAGAGCCCGGGTGTGATACCAATCTCCCCAAGACCCTTTCGGATGACCGGGACGACAGCTTCTGCGTACTCCCGGGGTGACGGAGCCCTCTCATCGACCTGGTGATGGTAGGGGATACCAAGGCCCCCTCCCAGGTCGACGAACTCGATTCGTATTCCCATTGCAACGAGATCCCGCACAATCTCCACCATGACACGTGCTGCCTCGACAAAGGGTTGGAGATCGAGTATCTGCGAGCCTATGTGGCAGTGGATGCCGACGGGGAGGACACCCTCGCATTTCATCGCCTCCCGGTACGCGTCACGGATCATGCCGTGCGGGATGCCAAACTTGCTTGTTGCAAGGCCGGTCGCGATCTTGGGGTGGGTCGGGACATCAAGGGCAGGGTTGACGCGAAACGCGATGGGGGTGACCCGGCCGGCCTGACGGGAGACCTCGTCGAGAACGTGGAGCTCGTCGAGGGAATCGACAGAAACGGGTACACCCTTTTCAACAGCGAGGGCAAGGTCCTGCCTGCTCTTGGAACTACCGTTAAAGAGCAGGTCCCCCGGTGCCATTCCTGCAGAGAGGGCCAGTGTGAGTTCACCGGATGAAAAGACATCTGCACCCGCACCCTCACGCGCGAGGGCTCTCAGGATTGCGAGGTTCCCGTTTGCCTTTGCCGCATAGAGCACCTTGACCCGGGGGTACCGGGTAGCAAGTTCATTCCTGTACGCATGAAAGAGCGCGATGATGCGGTCCTGGTCCGTGACGTAGAGGGGTGTCCCGTAGCGTTCTGCCAGGTCCCCGCAGTCAAACCCCCCAATCTTCAGGCGTCCGTCCTGAACAGTTATGTGGGGAGGAAGGTTCATACCCCGACATCCTCCATTCGTGAAAGAGCCTCGTTTATTCTTTCCACGGAACGGGTAAGGGCAAAACGGACATATCCATCTCCCCCGGAGCCAAAGCCGATGCCGGGTGTCACGACGATCCCGGCCTCATCAAGCATCCGGGTGGCAAAAGCCATGCAGTCTTCCACGGGCATCCAGACGTAGAAGGTCGCCCGGGGAGAATCAACGGTGAATCCCAGGCGCCGGAGCCCTTTCACAAGCGTATCCCTGCGCTCCTGGTAAACCCGGCATGCCTGCTCGACGCAGTCTGAGGGCCCAAGGAGGGCGCTAATTGCGGCTCTCTGGACTGCATCAAAGACACCAGAATCGACATTTGTCTTGACACGCCCGAGGCCTGCAATGATATCCCTGTTTCCGACGGCCATTCCAATCCGCCACCCCGTCATGTTGTAGGTCTTGGAGAGCGAGTGCATCTCGATTGCTACCTCCTTCGCCCCATCAGTCTGGAGAAATGAAGGGGCCCGGTACCCGTCGTAAGAAATTTCCGAGTATGCATTATCGTGCACGATGATGATATCGTAATCCCGGGCGAATTCGACTGCACTTTCAAAAAAACCGGGGAGTGTCACGGCTGCCGTGGGGTTATTGGGATAGTTGAGGAACATGATCCGGGCCGCCTTAGCAACATCCCGGGGGATCTCCTCCAGTACAGGGATGAAGTTGTCCTCTGCCCGGAGTGGCATCTCGTAGACCCTGCCTTCTGCAAAGAGCGTCGAAGTGCGGTAGACCGGGTAGCCCGGACTCGGCACGAGGACATAACTGCCCGGGTCGACGAAAGCCTCGGGGATATGGGCGATGCCGTCCTTGGAACCCATCAGGGCAAGTACTTCTGCTCCCGGGTCAAGTTCGACGCCGAACCGGCGATGGTACCACTGGGCGACTGCCTCCCGGAAGCCGGGCATCCCTGCGTAGGAGGGGTAATGGTGGTTTGCCGGGTCCCTTGCCGCCCGGCAGAGTTCCTCCACGATGTGGGGCGGCGTAGCAAGGTCCGGGTCACCCACTCCAAGGTCGATCACATCCACCCCTTCCCGTATCTTCCGTGCCTTGAGCTCATCGATACGGGCGAAAAGGTAGGGAGGGAGTTTTCCCATGCGTTCCGCGTACATGCGGGGAGTACTTGTGCATGCACGCACATTAAGGATCACATGGCAATGACAGGACCGTTGCCCGGGACCGGCGGGTGATGGGGGGATTAGTCCCCTGACGGGGTACAGGAAAAGAATGTATAAAATGATTTCAAGTATCACGACATACCATGGACACGTTCTTTTTGACCGGGAGGGGGAGTCAGAGTGGCGCCTCCGCACCATGATCCCGTCAGGGTGGTCCTCACGACCGCGGGCAGGGAGGATGGGCCCCGGATAGCCCGGCACCTCGTCGAAAGGAACCTTGCTGCATGTGTCAATACTATGCCCGTGGAGTCGTTTTACCGCTGGAAAGGTAATTTCTGCGACGACCAGGAGGTTCTGCTCGTCATAAAGACAACACTCTCGCGGGTGGAGGAACTGATGGGAGAAGTGAGGGCTGTGCACCCCTATGAACTCCCGGAGATGATCGTCATCCCAATCGAGGGAGGGTTCCCGCCCTACCTCGAATGGGTCCACACGGAGACGCATCCATGACGACCGTCACGGTGAGGGGTATCCAGGTTAGGGAGAAAAAAATCGTAAGCATTGACGACCCGGTGATAAAGGAAGAAAGGATCTCCCTCTTCCTGAACGGGAAATTTTTTTGCGGGATCATTGCCACCAGGGACCATCTGCGGGAACTCGGAGCAGGATTCGTCGTATGCCAGGGCCTGGCCGGGGAGGTCGATGACGTCTCTGTCGATGGGAACGATATCCATGTCTGCGCTCCTGTCCGGGAAGTCCCCGGCCGCGAGATTATCTCGACAGGCGCCATCGGTGTCCGGCTGCCATTTGGAGAGGTCCGGTCCGGCCTCCGGCTCTCCATCGATGATGTGTACAGGATTACCGCCGAAATAGAGACAGATACGTGGCGCAGGACCGGGGCTGTCCATTGTTCTGTCCTCTTCTCGGGCGGGGAGATAATGACGAAAGCAAACGATGTCGGCAGGCATAATACCGTTGATAAGGTCGTGGGGTATGCCGTTTTGAACGGTCTGGACCGTTCAGAGTGCGTCATCGGGTGCACTGGGAGACAGCCCCGTGACATGGTGACAAAGGCAGCCCATGCCGGCATCCCCGTCATCATATCACGCGCGGCCTCCACAGAACAGGGGATCGAGACTGCGGGGGCTGCCGGGATAACCCTCATCTGTTTCTCCCGCAAGGGCAGGTTCACTGTCTACACACACCCACAAAGAATACGGGAATTGTCGGAGTTTACCCCCGGGGGGGAAGCTTTCGGAAGGGAAACCAGATAAGGGTAAAAGTCGCAGTGGTTGTCGTGAAAAGGGAAGGGATGCATATTCCAGAGATGAAAACAGGAAAAGAAGCTCTCCTCGTTCTTGGCTGCCCCCAGGTTCCTGTGCAGACCGCAATAGCCCTCTACCTCATGCATTCCCTGCGCAGGCTCGGTGTGAGACCGGTCGTTGCCGGGAACCAGGCAGCGCGGATGCTGATCGAGGTCTCAGACCCCGCGCACCATTATGCAGGAGAGATGGTCGACCTGGACGGCTGTATCACCGAGCTTGCGGCAGGAAAGAGGAAGTATGACTACTTCATGGTGTTTGTCCACAACGACGCCGGGGTCTCCTATGGGGCAACAGTCCAGTCAATCACGGGGAAAAAAGTCGTTCTCATCATCTACGGGGAACATTTTTCAGAAATTTCCGACTCTGTTGACTTTCCCTGTGAGAAGATTGCTGCAAAGGCAGTCCATAACCCCATGCCGCTCAAGAAAAAGATCGACGAGGTGTTGAATTGGCTTGTATCGAATCTCTGAAATATGAAATTGTCCTGAAAGGCGCTTCCTTTTCAGAGTGCAGGGAATACATAAAGAAAAACTGCCGTGAGGTCCTGACCGTGGATCCGGGAACCCTCCTCTTCGAAAAGCCTATCATTGGTATTCCGCCCGTTTTCATCGGCCTTGATGGGGATACGATCACATTTCCCTATACAAAACCGTGCTATGGAACATTTCTCCTCCGCACCGAGAATCCGGAGGAAGCACTTCGCCTGAGAAAAATGCCAAGAAAATGAGGTGAAGGGGGTCTATTTTTTCCCAGGGGCTTTCCATTTTCCCACGGGCTTCTGGAAATATTTTCCTCATTCCGGGTGAATACGGATAGGAAATGTGCCCCGCGGGAATCGTCGGCCTCCTCTCCCTGAGAGGGGGTATCCCCAACGGGCACAGGCAAAAGAACATATATCACCCGGGCGTCGAGAGTGATAGACTAAAGGGGGTCTATCCATGGACGAGATATCAGTCCTTATCGGAGGGAGGGCAGGCGATGGGATTAACAGTGCCGGGCTCATCGTTGCGCACCTCTTCTCCCAGCTGGGATACCAAGCGTACATGTATTTTGACTATCCCTCTCTCATCAAGGGGGGGCATAACTTCACCATCATCCGTGCGTCAAGGCAGAAGGTTGGAGCGTTCCGGGCAAAAGTCGATTTTCTCCTCGCCCTCAACCAGGACTGCCTTGACCTCCATACCGCACGCATTGATGCAAAAACAGTCGTGATATGCGACAGTTCCCGTGTGAGGGCGGAGGGGATATGTATTCCCATACCCGATATCCTCAAAGAAGAGCATGCCCCTCCTGTCATGGGGAACTCGTGCATTATCGGTGCGTTTGCCCGTGCGGCAGGTATCGGGTGGGAAGTGGTCGAGAAGGTCCTGACACAAAACATCCGGAAGGGACTTGACCAGAACAAGAAAGTTGCCCGCCGGGGCTTTGATATGGCACGGGGGTATGTCACGGTCCCCGTGCACGATTCACCTCCCCTCCCCCTCCTGTCAGGAAACGAGGCAATCGGTCTTGGGCTTCTCCACGGGGGACTTGAAGCGTATATCGCATACCCCATGACCCCCACCTCAAATCTCCTCCACTTCCTCGCCGAGGTAGGAGAAGGGGGAGATCTCCTCGTTTTCCACCCCGAGAACGAGATTGCCGTGATCCTGATGGCACTTGGGATGGGGTACACGGGGAAAAAGACGGCTGTCGGGACTTCTGGCGGGGGTTTCTGCCTCATGACCGAGGGACTGTCCCTCTCGGGGATGAACGAGATTCCCGTCGTTGTGGTCCTTGGCCAGCGGGCAGGTCCCAGCACCGGCATGCCGACCTACACCGCGCAGTCTGACCTTCACTTTGCTCTCCATGCAGGCCAGGGGGAGTTCCCCCGCCTGGTTGTAGCACCCGGGGATGCCGAACAGGCATTTTTCTGGTCATCCCTGTCCCTGCAGCTCGCCTGGAAGTTCCAGGTACCAGCCATTATTCTCTGCGATAAGACCCTCTGCGAAGGCTATTATAGCTTTTCAGACCCCCGGGAGACAATTCCGACTATCCAGCCACAACCGCCGGGCATACCTGGGACGTCCTATCTCAGGTACAAGGTGACTGATGACGGGGTGACCCCTCCCCTGTATCCCCCAACAAAAGAGACTGTTATCAAGGTGAACGGCTACACGCACGATGAAGCAGGAATCACCACGGAAAAGGCAGAATTAGCAGCTCTCATGGTGGAAAAAAGGGTCAGGAAAGGCATGGCACTTGAAAGGGAACTGGCACTCCTCCCCACGGTTTCCCGGTACGGTGACCCGGGGGCCGACAGCATGATTGTATGCTGGGGGTCTGTGGCAGGGGTATGCCGGGAAGTTGCAGACTCCCTTGGAATGGGTGTCGTGCAACCCGTTGTACTTGCTCCTTTTCCAAAAGACGGGGTCAAGGCAGTCCTGGGGAACCCGGAGAGAGTCCTGGTGGTCGAGGAGAATGCCTGTGGGCAGATGGAGATGCTGCTGGCGTGCCACGGCATCAGGGCCTCGGGCCGTGTTCACAAGTATGACGGGAGACCTTTTACTGTCGAGGAACTAAAAGAGCGGATTGCGGGGGTGCCATGATGACAGACAGGGGTCTTATCACAGATGCCCAGAACACCTGGTGCCCGGGGTGCGGTAACTTCGTCATCCAGTTTGCGTTGAGAGATGCCATCCAGTCCGTCATTGACAGCGGTATCGAGCGTGAAAGGATCGTCCTCGTCACGGGTATCGGATGCCACGCCAAGATGGCTGATTACCTGAATGTCAACAGTTTTTACTCGATCCACGGCCGTACAGTCCCGGTAGCGACTGCCATCAAGATGGCGAGACCCGATCTGACGGTCATCTGTTGCGCCGGGGACGGTGATGCCTATGCCGAAGGACTGGATCACCTCGTGTTTGCGGCCAAGCGGAACAGTGATATCACGGTGATCGTTCACAATAACAGGGTCTATGGTCTCACGACCGGCCAGTACACCCCCACCTCTCCCCTGGGGTTCAGGGGGCGTTCCACACCGGGGGGCACCAGGGAGGAACCCTTCAACCCCCTTGAAATCATGCTCTCGTCTGGTGCCACGTACGTGGCGAGGGGTTGCACCCGCAGGAAGAAGAACCTCGAGAAGGTCATCGGGGAGGGGATCCGGCACAGGGGTTTTGCCTTCATCGATGTCCTGCAGGTCTGTGCCTCCTATTTCAACCTCTCGGACGTCTATGACCGCCATGTCTATGAGCTCGGGGAGGGACACCGGGAGGACAATTTTTCGGGGGCGTTCGAAAAGGCACGTGAGTGGGACTATAACAGCGAAAGTCCCATCAGTATCGGTATCTTTTACCGTACCCTTCGGCCGACCCTCGAGGAGAGGATGGAAAAACCGCCGGGACAGATCATGAACCGGCCGGCATTGATAACGAAAATACTTGAATCAAGGACCTGAAAGGGGGGGCTGACACGGTATGGATGAAATGAACCTCTTTGAATCGGTCAAGAAGAACCTCTGTTCCTGTTCCGCGGACCTTTCCCTTGACGAGAATGTCGAAGCCCTCCTGAAGAACCCCCAGAGGGAGATTTCTGTCTCCATACCAGTCCGCATGGACAATGGCAAAATAAGGGTCTTCCAGGCATTCAGGGTACAGTACAACGATACACTCGGCCCAACGAAGGGAGGGATACGGTTTCACCCCAGCGAGACTATCGACACAATCCGCGGGCTTGCCGCTCTCATGACATGGAAGTGTTCCCTCCATAACCTTCCCCTCGGGGGGTCGAAGGGGGGTGTCGTGTGCAATCCGAGGGACTTATCCACCGGTGAAAGGGAGAGGTTGAGCCGATCCTATGTCCAGGTCATGTACCCCTACCTTGGCCCCGACAGGGACATTCCTGCACCTGATGTCTATACAGATGCCCAGACGATGGCATGGATGATGGACGAGTACTCCCGGATTGCAGGAAAGACCACCTTTGGATCCTTTACCGGGAAACCCGTGTCCCTCGGGGGATCAGAGGGGAGGGAAGAGGCAACTGCCCGCGGTGGCTGGTATGTCATCCGCGAGGCATTGCAGGAGAGGGGGATGGAGACCGGGCAGTCAACGGTTGCCATCCAGGGATTTGGAAACGTGGGCTCTCATGCTGCACTCCTCGGGCAGGAGGTCTTTGGTGCAAGGGTTGTAGCCGTCAGTGACAGCACGGGGGGTATCTACAACCCCGAGGGGCTCTCCATCCGGCAGGTACTCGCCCACAAGAAAAAGTCAGGAAGTGTCCGGAATTTTCCCGGTGCATCGAACCTGACAAACGAGGAGCTCCTCGCCCTCCCTGTCGATATCCTCATTCCTGCAGCTCTGGAAAACGCAATCACCTCCTCGAATGCCAAACTGGTGAGGGCTCCGATCGTGGCGGAATTTGCAAACGGTCCACTCAGCCATGATGCCGATGACATTCTCTTTGACTCCGGCACCACCGTGCTGCCCGACCTCCTGGCCAATGGAGGGGGTGTTATCGTGTCCTACTTTGAGATGGTCCAGAATTTCAACATGGACCACTGGGACGCCTCCATAGTCAACCAGAGGCTCGAGAATAAGATGAAAGACGCATACCAGGCAGTCAGCAGACTGGCAGAAAGGAACAATGTACCGCTCAGGAAAGCAGCTTACACGATCGCCGTGGCCCGCGTGGTCAACGCCATGAGGATGAGGGGCTGGGCATGACCCCCGGGGAAGTGTCTTCCGGTACTTGGGTGTTTTTTCTCTGCCGGGTCCTGCACTACAACAGGAATATCCCTCCATTTTCCTCTGGGAAGGCGCTCTGAATGGAGATCTTTTCCTCTTCTCCCGGGTTCTTCGCATGGGTGGTTCTCCCCCTCCTCATCTTCTTTGCCCGCATCTGCGATGTGAGCATGGGGACACTGCGTGTTATCTTCATATCGAGGGGATTTAAGAAAATCGCCCCCCTTGTCGGGTTTTTCGAGGTGATCATCTGGCTCCTCGCAATTGGCCAGGTCATGCAGAATATCGGAAACGTCGCGTCGTATATCGCCTATGGAGGGGGTTTTGCCGCAGGAACCTACGTCGGAATGGCAGTGGAAGAGAGACTTTCGCTTGGGAATGTCATCATCAGGGTGATCACGCAGAGAGACGAGGCCCCCCTCGTCCAGGCACTGCGGGGGATGGACCTCGGGGTGACGACCATGGACGCGTCCGGCTCCCGCGGGCCCGTCAAGGTCCTCCTCGTCGTGTCCCGCCGGCACGACCTGCAGCGTGTTCTCTCCTGCATCCAGGAGTACCAGCCGGGCGCTTTCTTTACCATAGAAGAGGTAAAAACGGTAAGGGAAGGAATTTTTCCCAACAGGCAGGGGAGTCTCCGCATAAACTGGCGTGACCCGCAGGGCTTTTTCAGGAAGGGAAAATAAGAATTTTTTTCAGGAAATGACAAAAAATTCATGGATTGGTCATTTTTTCCATTGGTGGATAAATCTCTTTGGGCTCTTCGCTATTGTGAATGGGTGGATAGGAACCAAAGTGGGGGCTGCCTCACCTCCACACCCCCACGTGTGGATAGTTCCGCCCCCCAGAAGGGTACCCCGGCGGCGGTTTCACAATTCATTTGGTAATTCCTTAATATAGGCCACAACTATATACTAAACAAAGGTGGCCAGATGAATGAACCTGGTTGAACTTACACGATACACAAATGACGAGGAGAGAGCAGAGGTATATCTCAGGGAACAAGGGA
>JANIHI010000014.1 GCA_024518585.1 Methanolinea sp.
TGGGACGATTCAATCCTTGAAACGAACTGCAAGAGGATACAGAAATACCGACAATTTCATCTCCATGATTTATCTTAGGTGTGGCCATCTTGAATTTAATTTACCCACTTGAAATGACGAAGAGGGAAAAAAATGAGGTTTCGTGGTACTCCCGTGAAACCAGAATGGTGGTGTCGCAAGCTAACAGGGGAGGGAATCCTGATGCCCTTTCATCGGAAAGATAGGGGGCAAAGGGAGGAATAATCCATGGAAAGGTCTTGTCTCGTCGTTCTCATCGTATCCCTGGCGCTTGGGTTTCTGTCCGTCCAGGCCGCCGCAGGACACATTTCGTTTTCTGGTCCTGATAACGGAAGAACTGTCACTGTCGTTCCCGGTGACAGTCTGTCGGTATCTCTTTTCGAAAACCCCACGACGGGTTACCACTGGGAGGTGGAAACGTCCGAGGGAATAGCCCTGACGGGGAGCACCTTCCTTCCATCCCGCTCCGGTCTCATCGGGGCAGGGGGGACCCATACATGGTACTTCGTCGTTCGCGGAGGGGGGCAGCAGACGATCTCGGCCATTTACCGGAGGCCCTGGATGCCCCCGACAGGGGATGAAGAAAGGTACACGCTTTTTTTGATGTCCCGGGAGATCAACGCGGGGGACTTTCCAGGCAGGGTCACCCCGCACCCATTTCCTTTCAAAAAACCGGTCATACCACCCGTTTTCCCCAGGAATAACGCATTCATGTTCCTTTTAGGGACCTTCCTCCTCTCCCGATAACCGGGAAAAAAAATATCCCTTTGAACGGACACTCACCCGGACTTTTTTTCGGGGTGAAAAAAGGGAGCAAGGTCACGGGGTTGTGTTACCCGTTGAGGACCCAGATCGTGTACGTGAGGAAAGACGCGAAAGTGACCCAGAGGAGGTAAGGGACGAGCAGGTAGGCTGCTGCCGGTTTTATGCGGAAGAAAAGGACGACGGTCGCGACGATGCAGGCCCAGAGGACACAGATTTCAATGAGTCCGAGGAAAGGTGACTGCAATCCGAAGAAGAGGAATGACCAGAGGGTATTGAGCCCGAGCTGGGCGCCGAAAAAGACCAGGGCCACCGTGGTCTTCTTCCCCGCGAGAGACTCCATCCAGACGAGGTAGAGGGAGATCCCCATCAGGATGTACAGCGTGGTCCATACCGGTCCGAAAACGAAGTTCGGCGGTGAAAACGATGGTTTGACGAGGCCCTGGTACCATGACCCCGGACCTGTCACCGTTACGAGGGAGCCAACGAACCCGGCCATGTTGCAGAGAATGATTGCGGCAAGGAGCCGGGCGGGAGACTGTATCCACCTCCCCTTTCCGTTCCTGACCTCTGTTCCCGATGGTTCCATGGTGGGGTATCGGTTTTATTTCTATAAGAGCATGCCTGTTTGGACCATTTTTTTAAATTTAGCTCTCCCGGTTACCGGAAAATCTTACTCCCGGATATTTTTCCCCCCGATGTCCCTCCGAAAGTCTCATCGCGCCCCTTGCCACCAGGCGGGCAACACGGAGCGGTTCGGGGACCTTTCCCTCCAGGGTATAGTCCCTGCACAGGATGGATGCCTCTTTCAACCCGATGCCAAAAGGGCGAACATAGAGCACGTGGCCATCCGCGAGAGCCACAGGACTCCTCTCTCCGAGCCGGTCGTACCGGGAGAGGCGATCCCCATCGCCGGGAAATAGGTCGGTGATGTTTGCACGGATCCCGGGGGACTCGCGGTACGTAATGGCGATCACGGGCAATCCGGAACACCGGGCCACTTCCGCGGGATCGATGATATTGTACCAGGCAATGATGCAACCGCCAAGGAAGATGCAGTTGATGTCCCTGCGGTTCAACTGGTGATAGATCGACAGCACACCATCGGTTGCATCCAGGCCCCCGACAGAAATCCTCGCAAAGGCCACCCCGTCGATGCGGAGATCCTTTCGCATCACCACACCGGCAAGGATGGATGTCTCACGGGAAGAAAAGCTCTCGGCAATGCCAAGCACCCGGAGGCCTTTCTTTGCGACGTGCATGCAAGACCTTATGAACGAGGATTTTAAAATTATATCCCGATGTCGATCTCCCGGGACCAGGTCTGTGTCCTGATCCCTACCCTCAACGAGGCCCCGACCATCGGCCCGATCATCCGCGAGTTCCGGGAGAGGGGTTTTTCCCGTATCCTCGTGATCGACGGCAAAAGTACCGACGGCACCCGGGAGATTGCCGAACGGGAAGGAGCCCGTGTCGTGGTCCAGTCAGGGAAGGGAAAGGGAAATGCCCTTGTTGAAGCCTTTTTGCTGATAGACGAGCCGTATATCCTCATGATCGACGGGGATGGCACCTATTCGCCCAGCGATGCGGAGAGGCTGGTCCGGCCCCTGGAGGAGGGGTACGACCACGTTATCGGGGACCGGTTGACCGATGAGAACCGGTCCGCGTTTTCAGGTCTCAACCTGTTTGGGAACTACCTCATCAACCGACTCTTCAAAATCGCCCATTCTGCCTACCTTTCCGATATCCTCTCGGGGTATCGTGCCTTCACCCGTGGATCTGTCATGCACATGAACCTCCGGGAAGTGGGGTTTGGCATAGAGACAGAGATATCGGCCGAAGCTGTACGGAAGAGGCAGAAAATTGCCGTGGTCCCCGTCAGTTACAGGAAACGTCCAGGTACCCCGACCAAGCTCAACCCTTTCCACGATGGCCTCAAGATCGTTGCGACAATGGTCCGGCTCGCACGCATGAACAACCCCCTCTTCTACTTCGGGTTAATCGGCCTCCTTATCATGGCGGCAGGACTGTTCACGGGCGTCTATGTCATCCTCGAGTGGCTGCGCCAGGTCGAACACCTCCCCCTGACGATCCTCACCGTCCTCCTGGTCATCGCCGGGTTCCAGATATTCATGTTCGGTATCCTCTCTGACATGATGCTTGCACTCCACCGCGAGGTCATGAGCGAGATCAATGACCTGAAAGGGAGAAAATAGGAACAGGGGGGGATGAGTGCGGGATTTGTCACGAGTGATATAAACAAGAGGGAATGCACTGCCCCCGAATCCCCCAGCAATCAGACCGGCAATAAAAATAACCTTTATCTCGAACAGCAGCGACATGTATGTGCGATATTTCTCAAGCGATAGTAGTCTAGCGGCAGGACAGGGGCTTCCCAAGCCTCTAACCCGGGTTCGATCCCCGGCTATCGCATTCCTGAAATGGATGACCAGGATAGAGATCTCTTTGCCCTCCGCATCATAGCACAGAACGAGAAGGGCGTCCTGCGCGATATTGCTACTGTTGTTGCCGGGCACAACGCAAATATCCTCATGATCCACCAGGAGATATTCGATTCGGGCCCATGGAACGGGATGGCAGAGCTGTACATGGAATTCGACGGGTGTCCCGATACCGGCGAACTGGTCCGGCACCTCCTCGCACTCCCATCCGTCAAGGAAGCAAACGTCGTTGAACCTTTCAGCCACATATTCGGGACGCGTGTCATCATCATCGGCGGGGGGGCCCAGGTCGCCCAGGTGGCTCTCGGGGCGGTCAACGAGGCAGACCGCCACAATATCCGGGGCGAGCGCATATCGGTGGACACGATACCCCTCGTCGGTGAAAAGACCGTCGCCCAGGCTGTCGATGCAGTCGCACGCCTCCCCCGGGCCGCTATTCTCGTCCTTGCAGGGTCCCTGATGGGGGGAGAGATATCCCGGGCGGTGGACAGGGTACGGGAGGCGGGGATACCGGTCATTGCCCTCAAGATGGCAGGCAGCGTCCCCGAGCATGCTGACATGGTCGTAACCGACCCGATCCAGGCCGGTGTCTTTGCCGTGATGCACGTCAGCAGCAAGGCCGTTTTTGACATTAACAGGGTCAGGGGAAAGGAATTCTAGAGATGAACATGCTGGAAGCGGCCGCCCGGGTCATCAGGCAGGATGGCCTCGTTGTCTACCCGACAGATACTATCTACGGCCTTGGCGGCGACGCCCTCTCCGACGAGGCGATCCAGAAGGTCTTTGAGGCCAAGAGACGGCCCTTTTCCCAGCCCATCTCTGTTGCAGTGGCAGATATCGAGATGGTCTTTGGGATCGGGTACGTCGACGAGACGGCGCTCGCGTTCATCGAGAGGTTCCTGCCGGGACCGGTCACGGTGGTCATCCCGGCCAGAAACTCAGTCCCCGAATCCCTGACGGGCGGCATGGGCATGATCGGGATCAGGATACCCGATCACCCGGTGGCACTGGAACTCATCGGCCTCGTCGACACGCCAATCACCGCGACCAGTGCGAATATCCATGGTGCACGCGACCCTGTCATGCCAGACGAGTGCCATGTCCCGCACGACATCCTCCTCGATGCAGGGAGGCTGCCCGGGACACCGAGCACCGTCGTTGACCTGACCACCCGGAAGATCATCCGGAAGGGTGCGATGGTGGCAGAGGTGGTCGCATTCCTCCGGGAACTGGGAGAGGACTGACAGTGGCAAAACCCATCAGGCTGCGTGATTTCATCGAGGACGGGGATGGCTGGCTCTATGCCGTCTCGACGTACGATAACAGCGAGAGGGCCGGCTGTACGTTGCGTTACGTCCCGGACGAGCGGGGTGACCGGGTAGCGGGGGATGGGAGGCGGTACCGGAAGGTCGACTTTGACGAGGCGTATTCCCTGGTCGCACGGGAAAAACCAGGCTACCTGGACGTTTTCCATCGGGTCCCCCTCTCTGATATCCGCAGGGTATACAAGCCGGAGGAGGAGATCGATCGCATCGCGAGGCGGGACTCACGGGTCAGGAGGATCCTGGCGCTCTTATCCCTCCCTCACGGGACCGTGGGGTGCACGGGTTCATTGCTCTGCGGCCTTGCAAACGAGGCCTCAGACATCGACCTCGTTGTCTACGGGGATGAATGGTTCCGGGCGGTGGAGAGACTCCGGGATGCAACCGGACGGGGGATCCTCGAGCCAATCGACGAGGCGACGTGGAGGAGGATATACGAAAAGAGGAACCCGGACCTCAATCTCGACGAGTTCCTCCTCCACGAGAAGAGGAAATGGAACCGGGGCAAGGTTGGCACGACCTACTTTGATATCCTCTATACCCGGTCCTACGCTGATGCAACAGGTGTTCTCCATGCGAAAGGTCGCGTCCTTGGAAAGCGGACGATCGAGGCGAGGGTTACCGATGCCCGGTTCTCCCACGACAGCCCGGCCGTCTACTACGTCGACCATGAAGAGGTCACGTCTGTCCTCTCCTTCACCCACACGTACAGCGGGCAGGCACGCGAGGGGGAGGTCATCGAGGCCCGGGGAGTCCTCGAAGAACATGGAAAAGAGCTCTGGCTCGTCGTGGGGACCTCCCGCGAGGCACGGGGTGAGTTCATCCGGTCATTAACCCTCCTTGGAGAGGATTAAAAAACCCTGTCCTCGCTCTCTCCCTTTGACGACCCCTCCATCCTTTCCCCGACAGACCTGCATTCACCCCGACCTTCCGGATACAGGGTACCACCCCAACTGGCTGTACCGGACTGCCTCACCACCTCCACCTTGTCCCGGGACTTTTTCCGCGACGCGGGACCCGGTTTTTCCCGGGGGACAGCGATTCCATCTTCTTCCGGAATGGGGACCTGTCCCTGCAAGCCAGGTGATATTTTCAGAGGATGTCCGAGAGCCTCTTTCCCATGGGAAAACAGGTGGAATACGAGGGGCACGACCTGCATCGGGGGCCGGGTACCCGTCCCGGCTCTTTCCCCGAGAAGATCTCGCGTGCACTCCGGAGGGCCTGCAGGAAACGCCGCTTATCTATCGGGTGGGGAGAATACGTTCGCGATACACCGGACGGGATGTACTCGACCGAGCCACAGGTCGCGTCCATCCCTGCTGCATCAGAGAGGAGGAGCATGTACCCAAAGACCCGCAATCTGTCAGACCCCGCCACTCCCGCCGGGGGTGCGGGGCGTGCGCGCACGATGGCAAAGGGTGGATCCGAATCAAAGATCTTGTCGACGTTCCCATAGAGGCCGTACCTGTCCGAGTGGAGCGGGACATCGGACTCGCGGGGAAGGGCCCAGGGCCCGCCTTCATTGCACCGGGCGATGCAGTTTTCAAGGAACGCCCGCATGAGAGGGTCTATACCGGGATCGATGGCAAGGACCTCGTCCCACAGGGTCCCAGCATCCAGTGGCTCCCCGAGGTGGGACGCTATCTGCCTGCAAATCGTATATTCAGACCCCTGCGTCCGGGCAATTCCCGAACGTCTCTCGAGGAACAGCCTCATCGGGCAGAACGATGCAGTGATCACAGCCGAGACAGGGACCGCCACCAGACTGCCCCTTCCCCCGCCAGCCATCATGCGCCACCCGGGTCTCGGGATAAACCCTCGGAACGGCAACAGGGGGCCTCTCTTCTCCGCAGTGATCCTGCAGGACAGGTTATTTCCCAACAGTGCCGGAAAGGGTTTTTCCTTCGCGTGCCGAACAGTATACCCATGACGTCCCACGAGATTGCCGTCAATATCCCCAACACCCTGGACCCTGTCTACAGCAATATGATCCAGATCGCTTATAAGGAAGACGAATTCACCTTCGTTTTCCTCCACCAGATTCCGGGTGTGAACCAGGCACGGGCAAAAGCCATCGTGAGTATCACCCCCCAGCATGCAAAGACTCTCCTTGCGGTCTTTTCAAAGACCATGGCCGATTACGAGGCGAAGTTCGGCAAAGTCGAGTCCGCGGGGGGAAAGCAGGAGGGAGAGAGCGTGACGACGATCCGCGGGTACTCGTAAGAGAGGCCCGGTGTCCCCGGGGCCCCCGCTCGGGCATATCCGCGGACGCGGGACACATGCGGACCCCGCAGGGATGGCACCAAAAGGGGGTAACCTCTGACCGCACCCGTCCGAACTTTCATATTTCAGCACGTCGACATTACTGGGTATCCTGCCGCCATGGCTTAGCGGTATAGCGGCTGATTCGTAATCAGCAAGTCGGGGGTTCAAGTCCCCCTGGCGGCTTTCCAGCACATAACTCCGTATCCCCCCGTTTGGGTTTACCATACTCATGCACTCGACTTTTTTGTATGATGCCTTCCACATCTGTGAATCAGCAAGAGCATTTTGGGTGTATCAAATCAGAATATGGCGACACCGCAATAATCCCGGCACTTGCAACCGGCCCGATAGACCGCCAGGATGAAGCTCTTTTAAGGGAATGTATTGCCAAGAGACGAGAACCGGCTGGAATCAGAACCGGCCGGGGTGCTGGCCGGCGAGATCGTACCAGTCCTGCTGATTTCGAATGGTACTCAGGTGGGAGTGACGAAGCGATCGGTATTAGGGAAGGCGATGAACGTCTGGGTTGAGCCGTTCCTGTCTCCACTTCGCCACTGGCGAGGGTGATGGATGTGCTGGAGGGGAGGGCGAGGAAGGCGGCGGTGTTTGTGGGGAGGAAGGGGGGGAGGGGCAGGAGTGAATACCATGTGCTCTCTATCCCCATTGCGGGGAATCTTGGAGAATCGCTTCCGATACACTCGTTGCTCTTTTATGAGAATGGATATGCCGCTGGATTTTCAGGAAATGATAAATCCCCTATCCCTGACGAGTGTTTTGATGCGGTTAATAATTCTCTCTGCATCATGCAATGCAGATTCTGCATCTGTATGAGAGATTGCCCCAACCCGATCATATACCGAATTGTGCCGCTTTTTCCTCATCCGGGAAAAGATTGTAATATCATTTCTGTCAAGAAAATGGCTTAAAAACAATTCGACAGAATAGTGGTGCTCTCTTCCTTCCGGGCGATATCCATGGGTATGCATCAGGCACGTCCCGGCCTGGAGCAGTGCGTTGTAGGCGATGTTATACGCCCATTCGTCATCACGTTCCTGAAAATTCCGTTTTGCCGAAGAGAGGTCACGGTCGGCAATTTCCATGAGCCGGCTGACGGTGTCCGCGTCCACTGGGACTCGCTTAATCTTTCCCTGGCTCTCCAAGTTCTTCAAGCTCATGGTGCCCTGTTATCACGATTTTTGGTTCTCTTAACACGTTCATGATGAATGGGTCTCTTTTATGAATTCTCTCCATGAATTCTTCCTTTCTCAAGAGGGTGTAATTGATCTCGCGGCCTAATTGCAGCTCAGTATCGGTGATGCTTGCGATGAGATCATCATTCTCGATCTCTCCCACAACAAAGAGATCGATGTCGCTTCTTTCATGTGCTTTCCCGGCTGCAAACGATCCATAGATAAAGAGTATCTCAATTGCCTCATTGTTGGAAAATCTCCCGACCAGCACTTGTGCGATCCCTTCGGTCTTCAGGATGAGTTTCTGGAGGTCTTGATAGAGATAGTGGGTCTCATTGACCCGGTAGTGCTTCTGGTTCCCCACTCGTTCACTCTTCAGCAGCCCGATGGATTCGAGGTTTGCCAGCTCTTTTCGCAGAGGCGCTATGTCAACATCGATGAGCCGGCTGATCTCGCGGACGTAATACTGTCTCCCGGGATTCATGAGGAAAAGGGTGAGCAATGAGACTCTCGTCTTTGACCCGATGAGCGACTCAAGCATATCAGATGATTACCACTTTTGAAATAAAAAATGTTTCAATTGAAACTATAAATGTTTCAATTGAAATCTGGAATGTTTCAATTGTGGGGTGGGAGTTGTGTGTACGTTGTCAAGTATTTTTTGACAACTGCCTTTTGATTGTGAAATCCTGAATTTAGTTTACATATAAAACCACTCCTTTACATAACCCAGGATTCGTTCAGGAGGTAACCGATACCAGAAGGCATGATTTGGTTCATCGTAATCAAGATATATATTCTCCTTCGATTACAATCAATTTTACAATTTATTCTTGCTTATTTTTTGATTTTGAGGTTTTTCGAAATGTATTTTTACACTCGGACCATGAATTTCGGCTCTTCGCTATTTTGAGTGGGTGGACGGGAACTGAAGTGGGGGCTGGTCGCCCCCACACCCCCACATGGGGATAGACCCGCCGCCCCCGAAGGGCGCCCCGGCGGCGGTTTCACCATTCATTTCGCATTAAGTCGATATTTTTTTGGATTAACCAGCTCAATCCAGCGAGAGGCTATAACCCATTCATACAACTTACCCACTTGAAATGACGAAGAGGGTGAATTTCTTTGGAATAAAAGATTGAAACATATCACATGCAATTTAGTGGGCTGCAAAAGAAGGGGGCTATGTTTACAATGTTTGGCTTTTTCCCCATTTCGGTCGGGTGAATGGGGACCCGCAACAACCACAGTCTTTACTCCCCCGTGTCGCAACCCGGTTCAGCTCCCTGTCCACGGCCATGATACCGTCATTCCGTCTGGAAACAGGGTATTTTCTGCCTGGAGCACCAGCTGGTGCCTTTCACTCATAGAACACGGTAGACCGCGGTATCATTTTGGCAAAAAACAAGCGAGATGCCGCTGGAGCGGGTCAGGTCATCAAGGTCCGACCCGTACTTCTTCCTCTCGGTCTCTCCTACGAAGACGTATTTTACGTTGTATTTCTTAAAAAGGGCAGCAGTATCACTTCCCCCGGTATACATGCGGTCCACATCTGCACAGCGGAAATCGACATCCGGCCATTCCCTGCCCCACATGATCTCGTGGGTGCGCCATCCTATGACGGTCGGAAGCCCAGTAAATGCCGGTACCCGCGACGAGTAGGTATACGCATCACCGGGAGCTTCAAGGACAACGTCACCGCCGGTGGCCATTTCACCGAGCCGGCAGAGTGCCGCGTAATCATCGGGCTTCTGCTCCCTGAGCCAGTCTGTCCCGTCGAGCGACAGGTTCTCCGTCCTTCCCATGAAGTCCGCGTGAGGCATGGCAATGACCGAATAGAGGGGGTGGACAGCCATGACGGCGACCAGGATGACTGCCCCGGCGACGAGGGCCCGTTTTTGGATTCGGGAGAAGAAATAGACACAGGCAATTCCCCATAGCACCCAGGCCTGGAGATAGAACTTCAGGATGGTGTTCATGCGTTCGGCCGGCGGGCCGTAGGGGTCGTTGACGAAGAAGATTTCACAAGAGAGGACGAGGAGAAGTGCGAGACCGGCAAATACCGCGGGATATTCCTGGCGGACCCATGCCCGGGCAAAGAAGGGGATGGCAAAAAGTGCGAGGAGTGCCAGCGGAAAATGGAGTGAGAACGAGATGACCGCGGCAACGACGACCCCGCCGGCGAGAGGGATATCTTCCCGGGAAAACCTGTGGGAATCTGCAAGGTAGAAGAGAGATAAGACGGCAAAACCACCAAATATCAGGAGGAAAGCGGACATTCCCGTCTTCTGTTCCGGGTCTGCGATGCCTATTCCCCCCTCGGAAAGGAGTGCCAGGAATGCACAGCACTCCAATGCAATCAGGGAGAGGAATCCATTCTTCCTTGTTGCATAGTACCCCGTCAGGGCGAGGACAGTGAGAGAGACGGGCAGAGTCCAGGCATTGATACCGGCAAGAAAGCAGGCGAAAAGGATTGTAACAGAGAATGCGGGGAGAGAAAATTTTTCCGACAGCGCAAGGCACAGACCTGCAAAGGCGAGGAAGAAAGGGATCGAGATGAAGTGGGAGTGCAGGTCTCCCTGGAGGAAGGTGTAAAACGGGTAGAGGGTGATTGAATGGGGTATCACGCACGATGCCGCCGTAAAGTCAAACGAAACGAGCCACTCGGAAAAAGGCCCCGTGTAAGCATGGAACTGCATGATGTCGGTTTGTGCCAGGTATGCAAGGAGCTGGACGAACCCGGCTGGAAAACCCAGAATCATGACGAGGAGGGCCGAAAGGATCCCATAGACCCGCTTCCCCGCCATGTTTGTCCCAATCCCGAAGGCTGCCTGTACCCCGACGGCAAAGAACGCGGCGACAGCAAGGTTGTACCCGACTCCAGCCTTTATCCCGGAGAGAATGACAAGGCCCGCCGCGGCCAGGTGCCCGAAGTAATAGTAGGGGAGGGCTTTTCCGGCAAACCAGGGGTCGTGGAGCGGGAGGTACCCCGCACGAAGGATCGACTGGAGAAATGCAGAATCCATGAAATCTTCGGAGTATGCAAAGAAAATCTCGGGTTTGTACATGAGGAAGGCGGCCGCGAGGATGAATGCCG
The DNA here is from genome assembly GCA_024518585.1 of Methanolinea sp. Lineage (GTDB taxonomy): Archaea > Halobacteriota > Methanomicrobia > Methanomicrobiales > Methanospirillaceae > Methanolinea_A. Next base: position 11,117 of record JANIHI010000014.1, read on the forward strand.
AGATGAATACTCCTTCCTGTATTATCGCATCGTGGCTTAGTCTCCAGCCACGGGGGCTGCCCCTGATGAGAAAGACTGCCATGGCGCCGAGGACGAGCAGTCCTGCAAACATACCCGGTCCGAGCGGGAGCAGGTGGAGGGAGGCAAGGGCCCAGGCGACAAGGGAAATGCACATGATCCCGAGGGGGCGGGCAAAAAAGTACCCCCCATCGCGGAGATGGGGGGCAAAGAAGCGTGCAAGTGGGAGAGAGAGCAGACCGATTACCTCGAGGACGAGAAAAAAGGCGGGAAAGTCCATTCTAATCAGTCCACCTCACTTCCGGCCGGGAACAAAAGGTTGGAGATGCCGGCACCATTGCCGGGCAACCATAGCCAGAGGGGGAGATGTTCAGGATAACCGTCATTTTTCGAGGCCCAACCCGCAGAGTGATGAGAGACCTCCCCCGTCCATCCACTACATCTGCCATTTTTCATACGCTCATGGGGGGATATTTTTCAAATAAAGGGGTTTCTCCTGCAGGTAGTAATCCCTTTCAGGAGTGAAATAGTAAGGGTGCCGTCCGAAACCGCCCCAAAAAATTTCACGGGACATGTCTCCCTCCCCTCACCTCTGCCGACCGCAAGTCCCAGCCGCAGGCATCCAGTTCCTGCAGGGCTTTGACAATGGCGTTTACCAGGACCTCTTTCATGAAAAGACCTTTTTCCCGCGAAGCCTTCGTCGGGTCTCCGGATGCACCGGTGTTGGTAATCTCCGAAAAAAGCCACTTGACATCGAGATGCGGTGGGAGACTGGGGACGACTCCCCGGGCATCTTCCGGCCTGCAAAGCCCGGGAAAAAGGGCAAGCGCGATCGAGAGCTCTCCCTCGCCGCCATGGCCAAGGCCTCTTTCGACCTCAAAAAAGTTCTCCGGCAGGAGGTCCCCTATTGTATTCCACCAGGCATCAAGGCCGACAATGACGAGGTCGGGGTGGGCAACCTTTACCTCCCGGGCGGCAATCTCGAGGGAGGGGATGTTGCCGTCGTGCCCGTTCATGAGGAAGACGTGCCGGATCCCCTCCCGGTAGAGAGATTCGAGGATATCGCGGATGACGGCGGTCTCGGTCTCGGGCTTTAACGACACCGTGAAGGGGAAGTCACGGTAGTGCTCACTCATGCCGTAGTTGAGGGGCGGCAGAACGGCAGTGCCCGGTACGTGGGCGGCGACCTCGAGGGCGATCTCATACGCTGTCAGGGTATCGGTCCCCAGCGGCAGGTGGGGCCCGTGGCTCTCGAGAGATCCGAGGGGCAGGATAACGGTTGAAAACGGCCTTTTGGAGTAATCTGCCGCAGTGAGGTGCTGGACGAGGAGGGGATTTTTTTCCATGCGGGATCATACTCCCCGGGATGTCCCCGGAAGGCTCGCCTTCGTGATTGTCGCCAAAAATGGGGTACTGCCGGAAATATCATGATGCCGGGAATTTTCAGTCATGGGAAGTCCACACTCCTGGTGTTTTTCTGCCCCTATAAAAACACCGGGGATGGGGGGAACCTCTCGGGGGTCTTTCCGATACCCTGTTCCCGGGAATTGTGCATTCTGCTTCCCTCATCCCGGCAGTAAAAGCATATATTGATGAGAGCCTCCGGTTCACATTCTCTGTCAGGACTTCAATGACTGACTTTTCTCTCATCGTCCCCCTCATCATTCTTGTCGCCCGGATTGTCGAGACGAGCCTCGAGACAATCCGGACCATTTACATCAACCGCGGACACACGAACCTTGCCGCAGGTATCGGCGTCGTCAAGGTGGCAATATGGTTGCTCTCCACCGGACTCGTTTTTTCAAACCTGCAGGACATCCTTGGCCTCGTGGCCTATGTTGCCGGGTATGCCATCGGGACGGTGATCGGTATGCGCATCGAGGACTGGATCAGCATCGGCAGTGTCATCGTCCGCGTCTTTTGTCCCGGTGACCCGGCCCCCCTGGTCAGGCGGTTTGGGGAGATGGGTTTTGGCATCACCCGCCTTGATGGAACAGGCTACCTCTCGTCCCCGGTTGCGGTCCTCTTCATGGTTGTCCCGCGGGCAAACCATAAAGATCTCCTCTCGATCCTTGACACCGACTATCCCCGCCTCATTTATACTGTCGAGGATATCCGGAAGGGAAGTGACGTGAAAAGAATCTTCCACGGCGAGAGAAAATCCTGGTGGGAACGTTTCCTTGGTTTCTGACCACAAAAAAAACATGGAGGGATGGGAAGTCAATCCCTGCTCTTCCCCTTCACTCCCCTCTCAATGCGAATACCTTCTGCAGGCCCTGACCCGACGGGCGAATCCCGGTCTCTTCCGGTCCGGGCTGTAGGACCTTGCCCGCATGCCGAACGTGCGCCTCACGTGTGTCATCCGCATCTTTCCTCTCCTCCCGGCAGGGGATCAGACCTCCCCCTGACAGCGATGATGTGGCATCCGGATCCCATATATTGAGAGGGTTGCATTCGTCCCGGATCCCACTTATGCCTTGAACTATCGATCCGGGTGGTTCAATGATATGGTATGGCGGGGTCCCCACCGGGGATATGAAAGGCACGGGGAAGAGATACTGGGCAAGGGGGTATGGGACGGTGTCGTTTACCCGATTTTCTCGAACCATTCCCGGATGATCTCACGGATTACGCCGTTGAGTTCTCCCACCCGCACCCGGTCTGCAAGTGACCCGGTCGTGGGGCTTGAGTCCTCCCGCTCGTAGAGGGACCTGTTCATCTCAAGCTGGATCCAGGGGATCCCGGTGTGCCAGAAGTGTGCATTGACGATGAACCCGCCATGGAAGGGGTGGTTGATCTCGACCGGTTGCGGCCCGGGAAAATAGTGCCTGATGGTCTTTGCCAGCACCTGGATCCATTCCGCAGGGCAGGTCGGCAGGGCGCCCGGCCGGGCTGATCCCAGCCGGTCGCCATTGTTGGAGAGGCAGAAAAGCGGCCTATCCTTTCCCGCGTCCGGCTGGCCGGGGAGTCCCCGGGATACCATGGTGTGGCAGTCCAGGGCAACGGTAACCGTGCCGGATAAAAGGATCCGGTCAATCTCGGCGTGGTACGGGAAGTAATGACGGAGGAGGAGGGCATGGATGCAGGAAAGGTCAGGTACTTGCCCCTCTTTCCAGACCGGGAGACCAAGGGAGGTCATCGTCTTGACGACGCCGTCAGGGTACCGGGGAGGGAGGTGATAGGGCGGCCTGTTGAGGTCGACGATAACCCGTGAAACCGGAGTTGTAACCGTTGCCGTTGCCATTTCCCCGAGGTCATAGAGATACAGGGAAAGGGGGTCACTGTAGTATGAAAGCGCCCTTGCGTCCAGCCTTGTCCTCTGCCTGACCACGTCCGGCACCTCTGTCCCCCCATGCGGGATTGATACCAGGATCGGTAACCGCGGGGTCCCTTGGTTCTCCTTTTTGAACTCCACGCCTTTTCCTGTAGCAGTGTGGTCGGGCTGTCCATATGAATATTGAGACCGGACTACAGGATCACGGGACAAGCCCCATGCCCATGATGAGATCATTCCACCGGTCCGGCAAATACCCGCAAGGGTTTGTCCCGGTGCGAAAAAACATTATAACCCTGGTTGTATGATCCAGTACGGGATAGGCACAAAGGATGGGACCAGATTTGTATCAGCGCTGGGTGGTTCTTGCGGCGCTCGGAGGATGCTCGGCGATCCTGGGATATTTCTCTATTTTCGTCTCCATCGGGTCAGCCGTGGTCTTTGATCCCCGCGATATCCTCGTTCTCCTTGCGGGAGTCCTGACAGGTCCCCTGGGGGGTCTGGTGGCTGGTCTCGTCGCCGGGCTCCCGGGACAGGACCGGGTACTCCTCCTCCCACTCTTCGTCGTGGCAGGATTGGCGGGAGGCCTTATCGCACGCTACGGGGGGCCAGGGCAGTTTCCGTTACCGGCCGCTGCGCTGGGACTCGGCGGAGGATACCTGTGTGCCGGAGCAGTCGCCATGGTTATGGGGCTGCACGGAGAGATCGCGTCCCTTGCATTCCGTTCCCTCGTCATGCAATATACCTGTATCCTGGTCCTTTCCATCATCGAGTCCGTCGGACCGTTCCGCGTGCGGTGGGACACCCAGCCTTGCAACTGACCCCCAGACCAGGGATGAGGGAACACCAAAAAGCCCCGTGATGCCAGGGATCGATCCGGGATACTGACAAAAAAAAACCTTCATATTCCCTGACCGGGGAGGAGCATTTTTTCCGGGTTGCATTTTTTACCGGAGGAAGAAAGACAAATCGAGGACAGGTCACGAAAAGCCAGAGGTCATCCTGGTATCGACCGCGAGGTACCCGGTGCGGTCTTTTGGGGAGTTGATACCGGATGACCAGGCCATTCAAGGCGTGGAGGGCTGCAATACCGTCCACATGGAGGGTGCCAGACAAGAAATGAGGGATACAGTCATCCTGCACCGTACCCCTGTCTAGCATGGCACATATCGCGTGCAACAAATATAAAGATTATGTCCCGGGTACTGCAGCCTCCCGGCGGGAAGATGCCATCCCGCGGTAAAGGGGAGATAAAGACAAAAGGACTCCTTTTAATGCCGGATTACATGTTATCCCACGGTCCGGGGAAAAGTGACTTCATGACAGGCAGCGATGTACTCTGCGTGGACCTGAGGGATGGACCAGACAAGAGGTGTGATATCTGCGGTGCCCATGCAATCGGCATCCAGGTTATGGGCTGCTGTGGATTTTTGGTCTGTGAAGAACACGCGGATCCCCAGTTAAAGTCCCTTTCTCCCGGAGAGAAAAGGGAATGGGGGGCATGCTATTTTTACCGGTTCTGATGGAGGGGCTGACCACCCGACTCCTATACATGGTTCATCCATACCTTTTCCTCTGGTATATGGCGGCTCCTCCCGTAATACGTCAGGAATACCTCCTGGAAAATCCACGCGGCAAGCTCAAAATCCCCTCCCCCGTAACTCGAACCTTCTCCCAGGACGGGGAGGATGATGGCGTGGGATGAACCCCCGAAAAGGGGCCCCTCCCGTGCAGCCGTGATAGCAAAGCAGGATGCACGGGCAGACCGGGCCTTTTCCATGAAATGGAGGACTTCTTCCCTGGCCCCCGAACGGGAGACGAGGATGACAAGGTCACCTTCCCTGATGGGGTCCCGGACACTGTCACCCAGCCAGAACACCTGTTTATCAGGTGCAAGGAAATGGCGGAGACGGATGGCCAGGGCGAGGGCAGCAGTCCCGCTCCTCCCAAAACCAAAGACATGGACTGCCAGGGCCCCGTCAACCGATCGCGCGAGTACGTCTGCGTCGAGTCTCCCGTTTTGGAAGTCTGCAAGCAGTTCCTGGATATACCCCTGGTACATCAAAATCGGTTCTTTTATCTGGTCCATAATCGTGTTACCGGCCTCCTGGTCCACTACAAGCTTGTTGTCAGGGGTTTATGAAGACCGGGGTAGGAGCAGAAAAATGAAAGAAAGCGCCCCAGCCGGGATTTGAACCCGGGTCGGAAGCTCCGGAGGCTCCCAGGATGTCCACTACCCTACCGGGGCACTCAGCACGAATCGCCGGAACCATGCCCTGCCATGGCAGGACTTATATAAATGGCCCTTCCTTTCGTAAATAGGTTTGTCCCTGCCCGGCCGCTGGCTTGAACAGGCAGGGGAGGGAGGTCTTTGGAGGTGATTGAGGTAAATTATCGATTATCATGGCGACCGTCCCGTCATCCCCCTTTCTTGGTCGGGGGGAAATTGATCCGGGCGATACACTCGTCAGCTTCCCGGGTCCTCCCCATCTGGCGCAACGTGAGAGACTTCTGGTAGATGACAAATGCATTGATGGCATTGAGCTCGAGGGCACGGTCGAAGCATCTCAGTGACTCTTCAAGTCTCCCGATCTCCCTGGCTGCAATGCCTCTGCTGGCAAGCACCCGAATATTCCGGGGACTGAGGGCAAGGGACCTGTCAAAACAGGAGATGGCCTCGGTGTACCTCCCGAGTTCATTGAGGCAGTATCCCTTGTCATTCAATGCATACAAAAAGTCAGGGTTGAGGGAGAGGGCCCGGTTAAAACAGAGGAGGGCTTCCTCGCACCGGTGGATCTTTCGCAGGGTATAACCTTTCTTGTAGAGGAGGAGGAGGTTTTCGGGATCTTCCCTGAGGGCCCGGTCATACATCGCGAGTGCCTCGGCATGTCTCCCGAGCTCATAAAAAATGTCTGCCATCTCCTCCATGACTTCCCTGTTGCGGGGATCTCCCTCGAGGGCCTTTTCAAATGCCATGATCGCTTCTTCGAGCTTTCCCAGTTTCTTTGCCTTTTCGGCCTTCTCGATCCAGGGGTTTTCTCCCATGAGTCTCACCTCTCCCTATGACTGGCGGGTGCCCGGGGTGGGCTTTTCTCCCGAAGGGATGATGGTCTTGAGAAAGGCGATCCCTATCGCCCCCTGGCTCACGACAGCCTGAATGGCGCGGTCAAGGTCCTTGACGGAGAAATCATTATAAAACGGGTAGATGTAGCGGGAGATGGTAAACCCGACCACGCGTCCGCTCTCGAGGATCCGTGAAAAACCCGTGAGCGGGGAAGTAAATGCGCGGGTCAACTCGTAGATGAAGTTTGCATCCCCCTGCTGGTAGTAGGAATTGAGGGCTTCCACGTCAGGACCTTCGGGGAGGGTGACCTGGAAGGCGACGATATAGTAACTTTTACCCTTCTGGTTCTCGAGGAGGATGGGGAAGTCACCGAACCGCACCCAGAACCCATTGAACTCCCCTTCATCAAACTCCCTGATGATCGTGACATCGATCTCCTGGAGATACTGCCGGAGCTCATCTTTCACGAGGGCCTCTTCTTTCCTTGCAACCGGACCTGCCATACGTGTGGAGTTAAAACGTCAGTTCTTGTAATCCTTTTGCATGGGAAATGGGGGATCCATCAAACCCGGGGGTTCAATGACTATATATACCTGGTTTGCGTATCTCTCCCTTGGCGCCATCAGGATACAATGTATCCCGAATGCCGCCCGGAAAAAGCAGGGTCCCCTCTCCAGGGGGCCGGAAAGCTGCTGTGTTCCGACTGCAAAATGTAGGAGGTGAAAGCTATAGGAGATCAATGGCCCTGGAAAACCTTGCTCCCCGGGATCATGATAGCATGCATGGTCCTTCTCCCCTCTGCAAGTGCCGGCCAGGACCAGATCCAGGGGGGAAATCTCATGTCCAGTTCATACCTTATGTCCCTTATTTCCCCCGATGGTATCCCGAACATTGAGACAGCCTCTCTCCCTGCAATAACGGATAGTCCCACGACCACTCCCGGTGGCGAAGACGGTCCGGCACCTGCATCTCTCATGGTTCCCTCTGCCCAGGGGACGGTGTCTGCCTGGGTCAGGGGAACCTCGTGGGAGGGCTATGGAAGCAGGGGAGTGTCCACCATACAATACACCCAGAGGGTGACCGCAAGCGGCATAATTCAGAAATTTGAGTTCTCTGCCAGCTACAGGTCGTAAGAGGCCGGTTCCCACGGCTGGGGGGACCCCTTACCCTCCCTGTTTTTCCCCGAAATCCCCGATGGTCTTTTGGCTCCGGCCCCGTGAGACGAGGGAGGAGAGCCGAACCCCGGCCAGCCTGACTTTTTTCCCGGTGAAGAGCGGGGGGGAGATGCCAATGACGACCTTTTCCAGTACAACCGGGTCCCTCGTGGGGTGTGCCAGGGTATGGGCCCTTGTCCTCGTGATAAATTCACTGGAGCGTATCTTGACAGTAACTGTCCGTGCAAAAAGGTCCTGCTCTGCGAGTTCCCTACAGAGTTCGACACAAATCGCCCTGAGCGTGGCGAGAATCATGCCTGCGTCTGAACAGTCATCAAAAAACGTGTGTTCCCTGCTGAAAGACCGGGCGGGGAGATTCTCCGTGAAGTCTGACTGGTCACATCCCCGTGCGAGCTGCTGGTACCAGATGGCACCCCTGCCGAGAATGTCGATGAGTGGCTGGATATCGGCCGTCGCGAGATCGCCGATCTTCTGGATTCCGGCTTTTCCGAGGAGGGTTGCCGTTTTTGGTCCTATGCCCGGTATCTTCCCGACCGGGAGGGGCGCGAGGACTTCCGTGACCCTGTCGGGCGGGATGACGACGAGGCCCCCGGGTTTCCCGAGGTCGGATGCAATCTTTGCAACCACCTTTCCCGGCCCGATTCCAATGGAACATGTCAGGCCCTCGCGGGAAAAGACCTCACTCTTGATGCGGGAAGCGATCGTTTCTGCCGTACGAAAGTCCCTGCAGGACGTCAGATCGATCGAGGCCTCGTCTATACTGACCTGCTGGAACCGGTCCCCGTACTGCCGCAGGATCTCCATAACCCGTTCCGATGTTTCCTGGTAGAGGTGGTGGCGGGGAGGAAGAAAGATTGCATCCGGGCAGAGGCGGAAGGCCCGGCTGACCGGCATCGCGGAATGGACACCGAACTTCCGTGCCTCGTAGGTACATGTCAGGACAACGCCACGTCCCTGGCCCGATGACGGGTCAGGACCGATAATGACCGGTTTTCCGGCAAGGTCCGGGTGCGATCTCACCTCGACAGAGGCATAAAAACTGTCCATGTCGACGTGGAGGATGATGCGGGTGGCCGGGTTCTCTTGCCCGCTCCCGGTGACCTTGTTCTCTTCCATGGCTCGGTGGTTATTTTTATGATCGGGCAGACTTTAAACCACCCATCATCCCATTCTGTTCCCGGAAGGGTGGTGAGGCCCCCTCCTGATCCTCTCTGGTCCGATTGGAACAAAAAAATCCGTCTGTATCCGTGCCAGGGGCGAAAAAAAGCCGGTTCCCACCTTTCACACGAAGGAAAAAAGATCCAGGAAACAGGAGCCGGGCAATCCCTACCTCTCCCGGTTGAAAAATCGCCGGCAGCCGGCTGGCGGGCCGCTCCCTGCATCCCACCGCGGCAATTTCTCGTGCCTTTTTCCTTTCACCATTCCCCACATCTCCGATACCCTTGTAAACCCCTGGATAAAAACACTATCCCATGAAACCGAGCCCCCAGACCACTCTCCAGGTGCTCGATACGATTGATCTGTTCCTGCGACACCTGCACCAGGGTGAGATGCAGGAGGCCCTCTCCCTCCTTGACGCCAACGCATCAGTCATCGGGATGGCGGAGAGGGGAATCCTGAGGGGACTTTCCGGGATCTCACAATACCTGGAAAGGAACTCTGCCCGGCTCCGGGGAATCGAGTTCCAGGACATCCAGGTGGACGCCGTCGGCACGATCGCATGGGCTTTTGGACACTTCTCGATCGGGCCGGGGTCGGAGGGGAGGGTGTCTGTTGTCCTCAAGGGCACAGGCCACGCATGGGCAATCGTCCACATCCACCTCTCGTACCCCGTCCCTCCCGGATGAGATGGCTCTTTAAGGGGAAGGAAACTGTTGCGAGATGCAGTGGATTGCACCAAAGCCCCTCACCATTTCCGAACAGTTAACACCTGCAATTGTCCGGCCGGGAAAGACCCTGGCAAGGACCTTTCGTGCCTGCCTGTCCGCCGGGTCATTGAACTCCGGGAAGATGACGATGCCGTTTCCGATGTAGAAATTCGTGTAACTGGCCGGCAGAACATCGTCCATTTTTCCCGGCATGGGAAGGTCGACGACTTCAAGGGGCCTTCCATCAAAGCTCCGTGCAGCCTCGAGTATGCTGTGGTTCTCCCAAAGGACGCGGTAGTTTTCGCTCCCTCTGTCTTTCTCGACCGCACAGACAACGGTGTGGGGGTTGACGAACCGGGCCACGTCATCGACGTGACCGTCCGTGTCATCACCCGCTATCCCGCCTTTCAGCCAGACGATGCGGGCAACACCCAGGAAGTCCCGGAGTCTTGCCTCGATATCAGACCGGGAGAGGTCGGGGTTACGGTTGGGGTGAAGGAGGCACTGTTCGGTCACGAGCAGGGTACCGTGACCGTCCGTATCGATCGATCCTCCTTCAAGGACCATGCCAGGGAAGAAAGAGGGAATTCCCAGGTAATTCGCGAGAAAATCCGGGATTTTGTCGTCCGCGGTGAGCTCGGGGTACTTTCCTCCCCAGGCATTGAATGTCCAGTTGACCATCGCGATCCGGGGATCTTTCCGGTGGACCAGGAATATGGGGCCATAGTCGCGGAACCAGACATCGGCGTACCGGTACCGGACGAAGTGGACCTGCCAGGCGGCGATCCCCACGCGCGAAAGCGTGTCCCTCACCCGCTTCTCCATCTCCTCATCCCTGACGAGGAGGTAGACCCTCTCTCTCCCCGAGAGTGCCCTGATGATCTTTCCGTACGCCTTCTCCACGCAGGAGAGATCGGGGAAAGTGTCGTTCTCATACGGCCACGAGAGCCAGACACCCTGGTGCGGTTCCCATTCGGCGGGCATCCGGAACCCCGCAGCAGCAGGCGTCGTTCCGGTGAACGGGGGACACGACCGTGTGATCAGGGAATACGTATCCGGGCGCCGGTTGGAGAGAAAACCCCATCCCTCCCGCACGTGGCGGTTCATGGAGAGGTCAACATCAGCGATCAGCACCTGGTCTTTGTCCCCGGCACGTGCGACCACGTTTCCAAACGCGTCACAGACAAATGACCTGCCGAAAAAGGTGATATCGCCTTCCGTCCCGACCCTGTTGACAGCAGCGACATGGATGCCGTTTCCAATGGCGTGCCCCCTCTGGACAGTCTCCCATGCCCGGGCCCAGTCTCCCTCGAGGGGGTCTTCCATGCCCCGGATCGTGCCGAGGGCAGTGGGGTAAAAGATGATATCGGCGCCCATGAGGGTGACGACCCGGGCCGCCTCGGCAAACCACTGGTCGTAGCAGATGAGAACGGCGACCCGGCCAAAGGGAGTCTCCTGGACGGCGTATCCCGAACCCGGCGAGAAGTATTCTTTCTCGTAGTAGAGCGGGTCCTCGGGAACGTGCACTTTGCGGTAAACTGTTCCGGGAGTGCCATCCGGCATGATGGTGATTGCAGAATTGTAAAATGTCCCCCCCTCTCCCGCCTCAAAGAGGGGGAGGATGATGACTGCTCCATGCTCGCGGGCAAGCGGGGAGAAAAGGGCAGTCACCTTTCCCGGGACCTTATCCGCGTAATTCTCAACCGGGAAACGGTGAAACTGGGGGAAGTATGGCGTTGCGAAGAGCTCCTGCAGGCACACGATCCGTGCCCCCTGGGCAAGGGCCGACCGCGCAAGCTCAAGGTTCCTCTCCAGGTTCCTGGCCGTGTCGGGACCTGCCGATGTCTGGATAAGCCCTATCCGAACGATGCCGGTTTCCATCCCTCTCCCAATGGGGGTTATTTTCCCTTATTGGTTGCCATCATCCCGTTTGGTGGGCATCAGAAAGAAAAGCACTCCCAGTAGGGGGCAAGTGTTTCCCTGAGCGTATCTGCCATCCTGCAGACCCTCTGGTGTGCAGACGGGTCCTGTGCTTTGAGTAGCCAGTCGGCGAAGACCTCCGGCTCCCTGATATTTTCGAGGTCAAGGCCTGCCAGAGCAGCTGCGATCCCAAGGTTGGTATAGGGCAGACCCCCCTCGACGCTGTATCCTCCCTCGAGGACCGCGACAAGCCTCCCCCCGCACACCTCCCCTGCAAGCTGCCGGGCCTTTCGCACCAGCTCTGCATATCCCCTGGCCGTGACCGCAAGGCCCGCCAGCGGGTCGGTAAAGTGCACGTCCTGGCCTGCAGAAATGGCAATGAAGTCCGGGGCAAACTCCCGGGCAAGGGGTGCGATGATGGTGTCAAAGAGGTAGTGGTAACTCCCGTCCCCCGTTCCCGGCGGGACCGGCATGTTCACGGTATACCCCATCCCATCCCCCTCCCCGATCTCTGACGTGTCCCCGGAACCAGGGTAGAGGGGCCGCTGGTGGATCGATGTGAAAAGGACGGACGAGTCCCCGTAAAAGATCGACTGCGTCCCGTCACCATGGTGGGCATCCCAGTCGAGTATCATCACCCGCCGGATCCCCTGCTGCTGGATCTCGCGCACTGCGATCGCCATATTGTTCAGGTAGCAGAACCCGGCACCCGTCCCTGCCCGGGCATGGTGCCCCGGGGGTCTCACGAGCGCAAACGCATTTTCTCCGTCGCCCCGAAGGACTGAGAGAGCTGCCCGGATCGCTCCCCCGGCGGCGAGGAGGGCCAAAGGCAGGAGTCCCCTGGGCACGACGGTGTCAAAATCGATAAAGCCACCCCGTGTACTGGCCTCTTTGAGGAAACTGATGTACTCGGGCAGGTGCACCCTCGCCACCTGTTCCTGGGTCGCTTCGACCGGAAAGACGTGCCGGAAGGAGGGGTGGTCAAAGATGCCATCCTCCCGCAACTGGTCGAACGTGTAGGAAAGCCTCTCCCTCCTCTCCGGGTGGTCGGGGGACTGTTCATGGCGGAGGTACGCCTCGTCAAAGACGATCACTGTTGTCATCGTGCCTCCACGGTGATGCCGGGTGCGACCTGGACGACGATATCGGTGATCCGGGACCGCCGGAAAGCCCCCCGGACAACGTCGTAGGAACTGCAGGTAAGGACCCTGATCTCATCAAGGTCCCGGGGATGGGCACCGGCTTCCAGTGCCTGCCTGCGCACTTCCTGGCGGCATGACTCCACCAGTTCATCCTCATCCCCCATCCGCTCCATCCGCCTGACCTCCCCATTTACCACGGACCGGCCCCTGACACCATCAAAATGGGCTACGAGAGTCAGGCTGACCCGGGAGACGGCCACACCGATGGCATTGGCACACTCGGCGTGGGGAGGGATGGAGAACTGCCTGCCTGCCTCACGGGCAATTTCAGGAACGAGGAATGGCGCCAGGTACCCGCACCCTGCAATCCGGGGACTATCGAATCCTTGAACCGCTTCCGCCACTTTCCTGCAGTATTCGTCGACGACCTGCTCCGCCAGTCTGCGGTCAAGTCCCGACGACGCATGATAATCCCCGATCTCAAAGCCGGTCCTGTTGAGCGCGTCGGTAAGCGTCGGCCCGCTCCCCCCGAACGCCAGTGCATTGCCCTCCCTCCAGGGCATCAGGCCGTCCCTGATGACCGAATCACCCCCGAAGGGGAGGGAGTGGGCCCGCACGACGTGTGTGGCCGTCCGTGTCCCCTCGTGGACCAGGACCTCGGGGATGGGCATCCCGGATTCGAGGGGGACAAGGTCTGTCGTTGTCCCCCCGACGTCGATCACGAGGCAGTCACGGAGACCTGTCAGGTAGGAGACCCCCAGTCCCACCGCAGCAGCACTCGAGTTGGTGAGGACGGAAGGGTTCCGGATGACGTCTCCGGGCGGGGAAAGCCCGGCGTCTCCCCGGAAGAAGAGGAAGGTATTCCGTTCTGATTCGACAAGTTTTGTTATCCGAAAGACCTCTTCCTTGAGAGAGGCATTGAGACGAGTCGTTGCCACCCTCGCGGGGAAACCCAGGACTGCAAGGGGGTGGCTTAGGCAAATCCTCTCGTCCGGGTAAAACCCCCTCGCATATTCTGCAACTTTCTGCTCGAGCGCGGGGTTCCGGACCGAGAACTTGCCGATGACCGCCAGCGCATCGGCAGGGTGCGAGGCTAGGAAAGAGGTAACTTCCTCCCTGTCGACCTCTTCCACGATGTCCCCGCAGTGGTTGACCGCGCCCTTCACTCCCCCAGGCCACCGGAGCCCCGGGCCGGGTATCAGGAGAGATGTGACCTTCCAGTCCCTCCGTGTCAGGAGGTGGTTGAGGGGCGTTGATGTGCTGACCGCAAGCCTTCCCGGCCCCCGGACATGGTGCAGGACATCCGCAATCCCCCTCGTGTTGGGGACCTTGAGAGATGAGATACCATCCTCCACCACTGCCAGGTCCGTGTTTGTCCCCCCGACATCCATCCCGACCAGCATGTCTTCCCACCCTCACTCACTTTACTAGTCACCATTTTTACCCATAATAGCCCTCCCCTCCTCCCGGGGAGGAGGCACCGGGTTGCACCCGCGATACGGGAACCCGGAATAAAAAAACGGCAGATCCTATTTCCGGGTAAAAATTCAGCGACGGGGACGGGGGTACCCGATGGAGGAGAGGCTCTCGGCTATTTCCGAGAGGACTGCCGGGTCCTCGATCGTCGGTGGGAGGGAATAGGGCTGGCCGTCTGCGATCTTCTTCATCACGCCGCGCAGGATCTTGCCGGAACGGGTCTTTGGGAGTCGCTTGACGACGACGGCGACCTTGAAAGACGCGATCGGCCCGATGCGGTCGCGGACCATCTGGACAAGTTCGGGTATTACCTCTCCATTGTCCCTCTGTTTCCCTGCCTTGAGCACGACGAAACCGAGGGGGATTTCACCCTTCACGTCGTCCGAGACCCCGGTGACGGCGCATTCTGCGACATCAGGGTGGGAGGAGAGGACCTCCTCCATTGCACCCGTGGATAGCCGGTGACCTGCGGTGTTGATGATGTCATCTGTCCTGCCCATGATCCACAGATACCCGTCCCCGTCGATGAACCCGGCGTCACCGGTCAGGTAGTAGCCCGGGTATGCCGAGAAGTATGTCCGGATGCACTCCTCGTCTTTCTGCCAGAGTGTGGTGAGGCAACCGGGAGGGAGGGGGACCTTGATCACGATATTTCCAGTTGTCCCGGGAACGACCTCCCGCCCGTGCTCGTCGAGGACATGCACGTCGTAGCCGGGCATCGCGCGCGTGCAGGACCCGGGCTTGACAGGAAGCATCGATATACCGACGGGGTTTGCCCCGATTGCCCACCCTGTCTCTGTCTGCCACCAGTGGTCGATCACCGGGATCGAGAGCCGGGTGCCCGCCCAGGCAAGGGTATCGGGGTCGCACCGCTCGCCGGCGAGGAAGAGGGTCCGGAGGGACGTGAGTGGATATTTCCGGATATACTCCCCTTCCGGGTCTTCTCTCTTGATCGCCCGCAATGCCGTAGGGGCGCAGAAGAGGACGTTGACCCCGTGTGCAGAGCACACCCGCCAGAAGGCCCCGGGATCCGGTGTCCCCACTGACTTGCCCTCGTAAAGGATGGTCGTGCAGCCGTGTGAGAGCGGTCCATAGACAATGTACGAGTGCCCGACGACCCACCCCACGTCTGAAGCCGCCCAGAAGATCTCCCCGGGGGAGACACCGTAGAGGTTTTTCATGCTCCAGAGTAATGCCACGAGATGCCCGCCGTTGTCCCTGACCACGCCCTTTGGTATACCCGTTGTGCCGGATGTGTAAAGGATATAGAGGGGGTCGGTTGCCCCGACAGGGACGCATTCTGCGGGGACGGCTGTGTCCATGAGACCGGTCCATTCCCTGTCCCGCCGGGAAGAAAGCTCTGCATTGCACTCAGGTCTCTGGACGATAACGCAGAAACCGATATCGATCCCTGATAGTGCAATTGCCTCGTCGATGAGGGGCTTGTAAGGGATGATACGGGTCACTTCGATCCCGCAGGATGCAATCAGGACAACTTTGGGGGCTGCATCGCGGATGCGTGACGCGAGTTCCCGGGGGGCAAAACCTCCAAAGACAACCGAGTGTATCGCTCCTATCCGTGCACACGCAAGCATGCTGATGACTGCCTCGGGGATCATCGGCATGTAGATGACGACGCGGTCACCCTTCCCGACCCCCAGGGCCAGAAGTCCACCGGCACACCGCGAGACCAGGTCCCGGAGTTCGCGGAAGGTATACTTTGTAATGGTCGCCGTCACGGGGCTGTCGTAGATCAGTGCGACCTGGTCTCCTTTCCCCCCTTCCACGTGGCGGTCAAGGGCATTGTAGCAGGTGTTGAGGACGGCCCCGGCAAACCACCGGGAGAAAGGGAGAGCGGTTTTATCGAGCACCGTGTCCCACCGGCGCCACCAGCTGACATCAGCCGCAGCATCTGCCCAGAACTGTTCCGGTTGTTCGAGGGACCGGCGATAGATCTGGTCATAGGAGTTTTCGGGAATAACAGACCCCCCATGCCATGCTATGGCAGAACATGGGAAGAGGTCTGCGCATGGTGTCAAATAAGTTTCCGTTTCGCAGGCAGGCTCGGGCTGGAGGAAGAAGGGGGGGCCTCCCATCAGAGCCATCATATCGGATAAAAGTACATACCTGGGGAGAGCATGGAGATCCTCCTCGTCGTCCTCATCGGGATATCCCTTGCAATTGACTGTTTTGCAGTCTCGATATCTGCCGCATCCTCCTGCCCCGGGAAAAAAATCCCCCTCTCCCTGGTGCTCGGGACTTTTTTTGGGGTCTTCCAGGCGGGAATGATCCTTGCCGGTTATTTTGGGGGATCTTCCCTCGTGGGAGTGATAGGAGGGTTTGACCACTGGGTCGCCTTTGGTATCCTCTGCCTTGTCGGCGGAAAGATGGTATACGAGGGTCTCTATGGAGAGGAGGGGGTGAGAAAAACAGATTTCTTTTCTCTTCCAACACTTGGCGTCCTCTCCCTTGCCACGAGCATGGACGCCCTTGGCGTCGGGCTTTCCCTTGCTTTCATCGCCGATGGAATTTTCCTCGTTGCCCTCGGTGCCGGTCTCATATCATTTTTATTTGCCATAAGCGGGGTTGCGCTCGGGGATCGGCTTGCCCTCCACTATGGAAAGAGGTTCGAGGTCATTGGCGGCCTGATACTGGTCGCCATCGGGATACGAATCCTGACCGGGCACCTGGCACCCGGATGATCGCCGTTTCGGGGGTGCACGGCTGACCCGATCGGGTCTTTTTTTGCATCGCGAAGTGACGGGGGAAGACTCTTCACGGGGGATCTTCACAATATTTATTTTCCCCCGTTGAGTAACCATTCTAGTAATTGAGGGGGGAATTCTCAAATGACAGATATATACCACTCGATTTACCAGAAAATGAAAAAGATGGGTGTCCTTGATGTCAAGCAATATGCCGTCATCGAGAATCCCCCTTACGTCCCCCTGTGCATCGACCGTCTCTCCCCTGACACCTTCGCCCTCTCCCAGAACCCCGTCGTGGAGGGTTTGATGGTCGCTGACCCTGATATCGAGGTCCGGGTCAATTTTGGAGAGGAGACGGCAGAACCCCTGGCCTACCAGTCAGGAGAGAACCGCAAAGTCGTCTACCCCTCGGCCGGGAAAGTGAACCTGGTGGTAAAGAACGAACTGTCAGAATTCCTTGACCGCTGGCTTACAGAACTCATTTCCCAGGGGTTCCTCCGGTACCAGTGAATGCGGGACAGGACATGGGCGTCTCGGTGGAGAGGTTATTACCAATCCCAAAAGACCAGAAGGGGCATTTTTTTCTGGTCCTTTCCAAAAAGAGATAGGACAGGCAGGGAACTTTGTGATGCGGCCCCTCCTTACAGAGACTCCCTTTTTCCTGCCGGAATTTGAGGAGGCATTCACCTTCATCATCAACGACTACGAGATCCGACCCCGGCATGTTGCGATTTTCATCCCTTGTGCTCTCAAAAAACCCTACAGCCAGAGTCCAAGCCACACGTTGTTCCGAGGGATCATCGATTCTGTCTTCTGTTCCGGCGAATACCACATCGTTGTCTTTGGGACATGTGGCGTTGTGCCTGCCGAACTGGAACTGATGTTTCCTTTTGCCCACTACCACTACATGCTGGGAAAGTGCAATGATCCAAGGACCCGCGAGGACTTCCTCGAGATCGAGACATTCCGACTCTCTGCATACCTGGAAAAAACGAGAGACACCTATGAGAAGAGGGTTGCCTATTCGATAGGGATCTTTAGGGAGGCGATGGTCCGGGCCTGCGAGAGGACGGGAATTTCCCTTGACCTCCTCCTTCCCCGGGCCTCAACGATAGAGACTGCACGGAACCCCGACTGTCCCTTTCCCGAGGGTTCCCTCTCCATGGACCAGTACCTGCAGGAATTCAAATCGGGGTTATGCAGCCTTAAAGGCAAAAATCCCTGAGATTTTTTTCTATTCCGCGTGCCAGACCGCCCTGAATATTTCAAAAGGTTTAATTATTATCGCTTTCCATGTTATAGCAGGTGTATTAGTGTCCAACTAAGTCACCGACTGAACGTTTCAATCCATGGCAGAAACCCTGTCCCCCGGGACAGGGCGGACGCCTCCTTGTGGAATTCTGTTCTCTGGAAAGTATCCTTCTGGAAAGTATCTCCCCACGAAGTATCCTTTTGCACAGTACCTTTCTGCCGCTCGTCGTCATTTCAAGTTGGTGCGTTGTATGAACGGGTAATAGTATCTCGTGGATTGAACTGGTTAATCCAAAAAATTTCGATATTATACGAAACGAATTGTAAAACCGCCGCCGGGACGCCCTTTTAGGGGCGGCGGAACTGTCCCCGTTGGGGAGTGCGTGGGCGCCCAGTCCCCCGGGCATGACTCCCGGGACAGTACCGGGAAAAATGATCCACCCAAAGGGAGAGAAACTTCCAAAAGGGAGTGCCCCGTGAGGAGTTCTGGAAACACTTGTTCGGCCCTGTGATACCTCTTCTCTGTCACCTGCACCTCTTTCGCCGTTTTGAAGTGCAGATTCGGGGTATCTCAGCATCATGTTCCTTGAACATACTTCTCCGGCCCCGATGATACCACGTCTTTTGCGTCCATGGCCTTTTTCGCCGTTCTGGGCCATGGTCTCATGGTATCCCGGAAGTATGTTACCTGAACATTTGTTCGGCCCCACGGCAAATGTCTTCTTCGCCCCTGTACCGTCCTGCCGTTTTGATACAGGGACTCATTTGACCGTGGCAGGTATCCCCAGTTAGTTCCTCACTGAGGCAATCATGAGATAGCTTTCATTGTATATATAATTTTTGAAAATACCATCCTTATATACTCCTTATAAGCGGGAGAGGAAACGCCGGCGCGCATCCCATGATGATCCCCTTTCCCATCTCCCGGGTTCTCCCGGAAAAGGGGGAATTGTCTCCCATTCTCCCCGGTTGCCCCCTCAAACGTTCCGTCGCAGGAAGGGGCCGGTCTCGGTCTCTTCGAGGATACGCGCCTCGGTGGGAGGGGTCAGGAGGCTCACCACGACCATTGCAGCGACCGAAAGAATGACACCGTACATGCTGAAATGGACCGGCAGGGGGACCACCTTGAAATAGGTGAGGCCTCCGAAGAGGCAGGATGCGGCAAGCCCGATGGCCATTGATGCCAGGGCTCCCTGGCTCGTTGCCCTCCTCCAGTAGAGACCGGCGAGGAGGGGCACGGCAAAGGTGGCGAACATGATCCCGATCCCCGCCCATATCAACCAGACGAGCATTGCCGGCGGGTCGAGTGCCATGATCACGGTCACGGCCGCTGCGACGCCGACGGCAACCCTGCTGACGAGGAGGACCTGCCTGTCAGATGCACCGGGCCGGATGATGTTTTTGTAGATATCCCAGGAGAAATAGGTCCCGATAGTGAGCATGAGGCGGTCGGTGGTGGACATCACGGCCGCGAGGACAACGACGGCAAAGATACCCCACACCGCGATGTGCGGTATTGCTGACTGGATACCATAGATGAAAACGAAGTCCCCGGCGTTCTTGACGGGGGGGAGGGTGATGAGACCTTCTTTCACGAGGACAATTCCTGCAAAACCTCCGAATTTGAGGAGGAGCATCACGAGGCCGTATATGCAGAACGCGATGAGGGGGGCCCACCGGAAGAACCGCGAGTCCCTGACCGCCAGGATGTTATTGATGACATGCGGTGCGCATGCAAGCCCGATCATGAGGAGCAGGGAGAAGGAGACGATGTAGGCAGGCGTAAAGAGGCCGCTTTCCACCCAGGGTCTGACAAAGTCCGGGTTGGATGCTGCCATCACCTCGTTGATGTGGGAAAAACCCCCGGCCTTCATGATGACGAGGGGGGCCATGACCAGCACCCCTCCAATGAGAATGAGGCCCTGGATGAGCGTCGTCCACGTGACTGCATAGAGACCCCCGATCACGGTGTAGATTGTCACGATGCATGCCCCGAGGAGGAGCGCCAGCCAGTGGGGAAGGGAGAATATCCACATGAGGACGATACTGACGGCTGTATATTGACCGGCCAGGTAGATCATGGACACTACGATCCCTGATAGGGCCGAGAGTGACCGGAGAGCACGCGGGCTGTTGTACCGGTGCACGAGGTAGTCCTGCACAGTGAGGTATTTCCATTTCCGGGCCAGGCCATGGATTTTAACGCCAAAGAACACGATGCAGAACGCGATCGAGAGGGGGACAAAAATCTGCTCCCAGATAGTCGGCCACCCGAAGGTATACCCAAGGCCGGAAACACCCAGGAGGGACATCCCGCTGCAGACGGACCCGATCATGAGCATGGTGAAGAGCCAGAACCCAAGGGAGCGGCCCGCCAGGACGTAGTCGTTCATATCATGGACCTTTCGCGAGGCCCAGACCCCGATTCCAACCAGGATAACGAAATACAGGGAGACGATGGCCAGGTCAAGGGGGTCTATCATTCGCCCATCCTCCCGTACAGGTATCCCCAGAGGAATAACAGGACTATTACCAGGGCAAATGTACTTGCGACAACAATAAGAGTCAATGTGAACTGGTCGTCCATTGTTCGATCCCTGATACGTGGACGGGGAAAAGAGATAATGGATTCGAAACGCAGCAGGGGTCCCCTGTTCGGGAAAATGGATTCTCCTGCTGCACCAGGTTAACCCCCTGTCCGATTCCACAAGGCTAATTACAGGGGATCCTCTATCCCTTATCAGGAAAGGGAAGGTTTCCATCCACCATGGCCATCGAAGAGATCGCGCTGCTGAAAGAGGCAGAGAAAAGAGCTCTTGACACCATCGCACAGGCAGAGAGGGAGGCAGGGGAAATCCTTTCCCGTGCCGAAGAGGAAGCCAATCGCCTGGTGGCACAGGCCGTGGCTGAAGCGGGAGCGATCCGCGACAGGGAAAGGGAGCGGGAGGTTGCGAAGGCACGAGAAGAAGGGGAAGCGATCATCAGTTCCGCTCAAAGGGAGGCAGACAGGTTACGGGAGAGGGCACTGGAGCAGAAAGGCCAGGCTGTCCTGACCATCCTCAATATCGTTTCCGGAGGCAAGTATGTTTTACCCCGCCAGGATGCAGAAGGTCACGATCGGCCTTGATAACACTGCCCGCGACAGGGGCATCGAGGCACTCCACGAGGAAGGAGTCCTCCAGGTCGTGCCACTCCGGGAAACTCCTCATCCCTTCCAGGAGATACTGCAGCCAGGGGAGCGCGACCCCCTCGGGGATCGCTGCGCAGAACTTCGGGTCAGGATTGACCGTATCCTCGAAATTTTCCAGGCGAACTCCCCCGGCACGGGCAATGCATTAAAAGACCTCTTTGCCCCGGTCCCGACCACGCCCGTGACCCTCCCCCCGTATTCCCTTCCCCGCCTCTTTGACGAGATTGAGGAGGCCCTCCGGTCTGGGGAAGAATCACTCTATGTCGCGTCCGAGATCCGGAAGACAGAAGACAGGATGACAACCCTGGAAAAGGTCGCAACTGACGTTTCCCTGCTTGGCCTTCTCCCCTTTGACCTCTCTCTACTGGAGGATTCCCGCTTCCTCTCGGTCAACGCAGCCCTCCTCACAAGTGAAAAATACACAGAGCTCGAAAAACGCCTCCGGGAGACGTGCGGGGAAGATCTCTTCCTTTGTTCCTGCCGGAGAGGGGAGGATACTGTTGTCGTCATCGCATCGCATGCAAGCCATGGCGACGCCATAAAAGCGGTCCTGCGCTCCCTTGGAGCATACGAGATCAGGGCTCCCGGCTACACGGGCCTGCCAAAAGATGTCCTCCGGGAGATCGAGAGGGAGACCGGAGACCTCGCGTCGCGGAAGGAGACACTCCGGCGTGAACTTGCCCGTCTCCGGGACGAGCACGAGCAGAAGCTCCTTGCACTCCGGGAAGAACTGATGATACGGAGGGAGGAGATAGATTTACTCCCCCGCTGCGGGAGCACCCGCACCGTGACTGTTGTCATGGGATATGCCCCCTTCCACTCCGTGGAAGGGCTCCGCGAGAGAGTCACCCGCGCCACGGAGGACCTCTATTTCATCCGGACCGATGCACCCGACCCGGAAGACGAGTCTGTTCCCGTTGATTACCATAACCCCCCCTGGCTTGCGCCCTTCGAGTTCCTCACATCGATGTTTGCGCGACCGCGGTACAACGAGATCGACCCGACGCCGTTTATCGCCCCTATTTTCCTGGTATTTTTCGGCCTGATGCTCGGGGATGCAGGGTACGGGATTTTAATTGCCCTGGTTGGTTTCCTCCTCTACCGGGGGGCAGGGAGGGTGAGCAGGACCATGCATGACTTAAGCTTCATCCTGACCCTCTGCGGGATCTCTGCCATTGTCTTTGGGGCGATCCAGGGCGGGTGGTTTGGAGACCTCCCCCAGAGATTCCTTGGCATCAGCCCGCCATTCGTCCTCATCGAGCCATTGCGGGACCCGATAGCCTTCTTCCAGATCTCGCTTCTCCTCGGCATACTCCATATCAACCTGGGGCTGGCTCTCGCCTTCTTCCAGAACTACAGGAAGAAACGTTACCGGGCATGTATCTTTGAGCAGGGAGTCTGGTATATCATCCAGACATCGGCCGGTATCCTGCTGACCGAGTTCTTTGGGTGGGCCCCCGTCCCCCGCCTGCTCCACTTCCTCGCCCTTGCCGGGGCCGCCATCGGCATAGGGCTGATCTTCTACTCCCACGGCCCCATGGGATTCTTCAGCCTCACCGGTTTTCTCGGCGACTGGCTATCCTACGTTCGTATCCTTGCCCTGGCCCTTGCAACGGGCGGGATTGCAATGACAGTGAACATCCTGGCCCAGATTATCGGGAGCGCCGGAGCACTCTTCTTCCTGCCCGCCCTCGCCGTCCTCCTGGGGGGGCAGGCCTTCAACCTGGTCATCCAGACCCTTGGAGGAGTGATCCACGCGATAAGACTGCAATACATCGAATTTTTCGGAAAGTTTTACCAGGGAGGGGGACGCACGTTTACTCCCTTTACAGTCGAGAGGGTATATTCCCGGAGAGGTGACGCGAGATGACGATAGGACTGGGCACCGCGCTCCTTGCCATCGGTGCCGGGATAGCGGCAGGGTTCTCTGCTGTCGGGGCAGGGATAGGGGTCGGGATAACGGGGGCAGCATCTGCCGGGGTCACGGCCGAACGCCCCGAGAAGTTTGGCGTCGCCCTCATTTATTCAGCTATCCCACAGACCCAGGCAATTTACGGGCTGCTCGTGGCAATCCTCATCCTCCTCTCGGGGGGATTTCTCGGGGGCCTCGCGGGGGATGTGCCCCTCCCGATTGGCCTTTCAGCCGTCGGGGCGGGCCTGGCCGTCGGGCTTGCAGGGCTCTCCTCGATCGGCCAGGGCATCGCGGCCTCCTCTGCCGTGGCAATGACGAGTGAACGCCCCGAGATGTTCGGCAAGGGGGTCGTGTTCTCAGTGATCTGCGAGACGCAGGCCATCTACGGGCTCCTCGTTGCCGTGCTCATCCTGGTTTTCTCAGGCCTTCTCTCCGGGAACTACATTGCAACAATTGCGAGCGGCCTTGCGGGGATCGGGTGTGGTCTCTCCATCGGGCTTGCCGGAGTCTCAGCCATAGGCCAGGGTATTGCCGCCTCTGCCGGGGTGGCTGCAACGGGCCAGCACCCGGACCTGTTTGGGAAGGGTGTGGTCTTTGCCGCCATCTGCGAGACCCAGGCGATCTACGGGCTCCTCGTTGCCATCCTCATCATGTCGTTTACCGGCATGTTCTCCGGCAACCTGGTCACAACGCTTGCATCCGGCGTGGTTGCGATCGGGTGCGGGCTTGCGACCGGTTTTGCAGGGTTCTCTGCGATAGGCCAGGGAATCGCTGCAGCGTCGGGTATCGGGGTGACCGCAGAAAAACCGGGACTCTTTGGCAAGGGTGTAGTCTTTGCCGCCATCTGCGAGACCCAGGCCATTTACGGGCTCCTCGTTGCTGTCTTGCTGATGTCGTTTACAGGCCTCATCTCGGGAGATACCTCACTTACCCTTGCCGTCGGGTTTGCCGCGATTGGTGGTGGCCTTGCCGTCGGCCTCGCCGGACTCTCGGCCATCGGGCAGGGTATCGCGGCCTCGGCAGGTATTGCCGCAACAAGCGAGAAGGAAGAGATGTTTGGAAAGGGTGTCGTGTTCTCGGCTGTATGCGAGACGCAGGCGATCTACGGGCTCCTTGTCGCCATCCTCCTGATGGCATTCACCGGGATGATCACGCAGAACTTTGTGACAACCGTTGCCGTCGGGATAGCAGCGATCGGAGCAGGGATTGCCGTCGGGCTCGGAGGTTTCTCTGCGATCGGGCAGGGGATCACATGTGCATCCGGGATTGCGGCAACGGCCCGCCGACCGGATGCGATGGGGAGGAGCCTCGTCTTTGCCGCGATGTCCGAGACCTTTGCCATCTTTGGCCTGCTGGTCGCCATCCTCATCCTCTTTGGCCTGGGTATTTTCCATGTCTGACCATCAGTCACCGGGGTGGAAAGCAGCATGAGCGTCGAGAGGATCGTTGACAGGATCACGCACGATGCCGAGAGTGAGGCCGAAAGGATCGTGGGCAGGGCTCGGGAAGAGGCGGACCGCCTGCGTGCACTGGCAGCCGAGGAGGGGAAAAAGAAGGGGACCCAGATCCTTGGTGCCGGACGCGAAGAGACGACCCGGCTGTGTGCCCATATCCTTTCCCAGTCCCGGTTGAACGCCCGCAAAATTCTGCGGGAGGCAAGGGAAGAGGCGATCCGGGATGTCTTGGACGAGGCCAGGAGACAGCTCGAAAAAATCCGGGATAGTCCCCGGTACCCCGAAATCTTTGAGGAGCTTGCGACCGAGGCCCTCAACCTCCTCGGGCGCGATAGCGCAGAACTGGTCATCGACAGCCGCGACCAGGCCCTTGCAGAATCCTTCGTGTCGGGCCGGGGAAAGAAAATACCCCGGTGTACAATTTCCCGGGAAAGGACGGTCTCGGCTGGTGGTGCAACCGTTTCGTCCCCCGACGGGATGGTATGGGTAAAAAACACGGTTGAGGCCCGCATGGAGCGGTTGGAGAGGGAGATAACGGGACAGGTGTCACGCATCCTCTTTGGAGACGGAGGGGTGTCCAATGGCAGTTGACGAGATCTTTTCCCTCCTCTCGAGCCTTGCAGCGGGGATTGGGATTGACCCGGGGATTCTCGCAGTCGTAATCCTGGCCTTTCTGCTTATCCTCATCCTCGTGGTCGTGACGTTTATCGGGTACTTTCGAACGCTCTTACTTATCGCCCAGTTTGCATTCCCGGTTGCACGGGTCAAGGCGATTGGAAACCCGTTCGTCCGGCACGAGACTGTGTCCCGCCTCCAGGACCTCCACTCACCCTACGAGGCCACCACCGTTGTCCAGGAGGCGGGGGCGGGCATCGAGATTCCCCTCGACGTCCCGCCAGAGAGACTTGACATGATCCTGGACGAGTGGTACACGAGGGAATTCCTTGCCCTCCTCGAGACCGTTCCCGACGGGATAGCCCCGTTTTTCCACGCGTTCCAGGGGGTCCTCGAGGTCGAGCAGCTGGTTCGCGTGGTCCGGGCAGTCCATGCCCGGCAGGGCGGGAGCAGCCGGGTCTTTCCCGTGATCCCCATCGGCACCCTGACTCCCGGACGGATCAGGGAACTGGAGGGGCAAAAGACACTCCGGGAGATCGCTGCTCACCTGAAGGACACGCCGTACGGCGAGGTCATGTCAGCGGCACTCACCGAATACGACCAGACGAAACTCCTCCTTTTTGTTGAAAATGCCCTCTGGAAGCATGCCCTCCAGCAGTTGCACCTCTCGCGCCAGCACGTTGACCCCTCGCTCCTCCCCTCCGTGGCAGGGTTCCTCGGTCTCTCCATCGATGTTACCAATATCCTTACACTCCTGCGTGCAAAGGCAGCCGGGATACCTTCCGAAATCGTCAGCGGCTGGTTCATCCCGGGCGGGGCCGTCTACGAGGAATGGCGCCTGGGACAGATCTACGAGGCGAGGGGACCCCGCGATATCATCGCGCAGCTCTCGGGGACTGAGTACTACACTGTCCTCTCTCCGGCTCTTCCTCCCGGGGAAGATGTCGACATATCACGTGCCGAACTGGCACTCGACAGGCTCCTCCTTGCCAGGGTCACAACTATCTCCCAGGTCCACCATCTCCAGGGAGGACCACTGATCAGGTTCGCCATCGCGAGGAAGTACGAGAAGAGGAACCTGCGTGTCATATTCCACTCCCTCCTCCGCGGAATTCCCATGCCAGAAGCAGGGCAATGGCTGGTCGTGGAAGGTGATGTGCCATGAGAGCTGCCGTGGTTGGCCCGGCGCGGATGGTCCGCGGGTTTGCCTTGGCAGGGATCAAGGACACCTGCATTGCGAACGATGCCGGTGAGGCAAGGGAGGCCGTTTTACGCTGGCTGCGTGATACCGGAATCGGCATCATCATCACCACACCCCCCATCAGGAAGGGACTCTCGGCGGAGATTGGGCTTGCAGGCGCGGGGAAAAACGCGTATCCTGTCATCATCTCCCTCCCGGGAGGCAAGGATGACGAAGAGGACGAGGTCGAGGACTACCTGAAGGTGACCGGGTTGGAGTGAATTGGTCATGGAAAGGCAAGAGGGAAGGACGGGAAGGATCATCCGGGTCACCGGCCCGGTGGTCCAGGCCGACGGGATGTCGGGGGCACGGATGTTTGAGATCGTGCATGTCGGCGAGGAGTCCCTCATCGGCGAGATCATCGCCCTTGAAAGGGATCTCGCGACAATCCAGGTGTACGAGGAGACAAGCGGGATAGTCCCGGGAGAACCGGTCCGGGGAACCGGAAGGTCGCTCTCCGTGGCACTCGGCCCTGGCCTCCTCGGCAAGATCTTTGACGGAATAGAACGGCCCCTCGCCGAGATGCACGAGCGTGCAGGTGACTTCATCCGCCGTGGCAGCAGCATCCCCGCGATTTCACCGGGTACACGGTGGGACTTTGTCCCCCGTGTGACGCCGGGGGACAGCGTGACGGGGGGAGATGTCATCGGGGTCGTCCAGGAGAGGCCCTCCGTCCCCCACCTGATCATGGTCCCCCCCGGTGTCCAGGGCACGGTTGTCTCGGTTGTCCCCGAAGGGCAGTACCAGGTCAGCGAACCGGTCGCCCACCTCCGCACCCGGGAGGGAGAACTCGACCTGTCCATGATCCAGTACTGGCCGGTCAGGGAAGGACGCCCCATCAGAGAGAAACGTGACCCGGTCGAACCGCTGATCACGGGGCAGAGGGTCATCGACCTCCTCTTTCCGATCGCCGTCGGTGGGACCGCGGCAATACCCGGGCCTTTCGGGTCGGGAAAGACTGTGGTCCAGCACCAGCTCGCGAAATGGGCGAATGCCGACATCATCATCTTCGTCGGGTGCGGTGAGAGGGGAAACGAGATGGCGGACGTGCTGACCGAGTTCCCGCGCCTGGAGGACCCCCGGACAGGTCTCCCGCTGATCAACCGCATGGTCCTGATCGCAAACACGAGCAACATGCCGGTTGCTGCCCGTGAAGCGTCGGTGTACACGGGAATGACCATTGCCGAATATTACCGGGACATGGGTTTCCGCGTCGCCCTCATGGCCGATTCAACATCGCGATGGGCAGAGGCCATGAGGGAGATCTCGGGGAGACTCGAGGAGATGCCGGGGGAAGAGGGGTATCCCGCGTACCTCGGTTCGCGCCTTGCCGATTTCTACGAGAGGGCGGGCAGGGTCCAGACCCTGGGGAGACCGGAGAGGGAGGGGTCCATCTCTGTCATCGGTGCGGTCTCGCCACCCGGGGGAGACTTCTCCGAACCGGTGACACAGAACACGCTCCGGATCGTGA
This sequence comes from Methanolinea sp., assembly GCA_024518585.1. GTDB lineage: Archaea > Halobacteriota > Methanomicrobia > Methanomicrobiales > Methanospirillaceae > Methanolinea_A. Next base: position 38,895 of record JANIHI010000014.1, read on the forward strand.
AGGTCTTCTGGGCGCTGGACTCTGACCTTGCATACCGCCGCCACTTCCCTGCCATCAACTGGCTCTCGTCCTATTCCCTGTATTCCGGGGTCGTGAACGGGTGGTGGCACGAGAATGCAGGACCGCGGTGGGAGGAGATGAAATCAGAGATCATGGCCATTCTCCAGAAGGAGAACGAACTCGAAGAGATGGTCAAACTCGTTGGGCCAGAGGTCCTCCCCGAGGCGGACCGGCTCACCCTCTTAAAAGCCGAAGTCATCCGGGAGAGTATCCTCATGCAGTACGCGTTTCACCCCCACGACACCTATACGTCTCCCCAAAAACTCTACCGGATGGCAGAAATGGTCTTTACATTATTTGCCCTCGCGCAGGAAGCCCTCTCGGCCGGAACCCTGACAGAGGAGATCCGTGCCCTCCCGGTCAAGTCCCGCCTTGCCCGCTTGGGGGCTGTCCCGGAGAAGGACTTTGAGACTGTTTGCACGGAGATACGGGCCGATATGGAGAGAGAGTTCCAGGACTTGAGGAGGCGCTGAAATGACCACGGGAGCACGGGAGTTCCGGTCCATCACGCACATCCATGGGCCGATCATGGTCGTTGACGGCGTCTCCGGGGTAGCCTTCGGCGAAGTGGTCGAGATTACGCTTCCTACCGGCGAAAAGAGGCTGGGGCAGGTGCTTGAATCCCGGACCTCCCGCGCCATTGTCCAGGTCTTCGGTTCGACGCGGGATCTGGATACCCTCGCGACCACTGCGCGGTTCACGGGAAAGACGATGCATATTGCCGTCACCGACGAGATGCTCGGGCGCGTCTTTGACGGGATAGGCCGTCCTCTGGACGGCGGAGCGCCGCCCCTCGGGGGAGAGGAACGTGACATCCACGGGTCTTCCATCAACCCCCATGCAAGGGAACACCCCCGCGACTCGATCCAGACCGGGATATCGGTCATCGACGGGATGAATACCCTTGTCCGGGGCCAGAAGCTCCCCCTGTTCAGCGGTGCAGGCCTGCCCCACAACCTCCTTGCCGCCCAGATCACGCGGCAGGCGATGGTCAGGGGACAGGAAGAACGGTTCGCCGTCGTCTTTGCTGCCATGGGCATCACGCACGAGGAGGCTGCATTCTTTTTATCCGACTTTTCCCGGACCGGTGCACTGGAACGTGCGGTTGTCTTCCTGAACCTGGCCGACGACCCCGCGATCGAGCGCATCATCACCCCCCGGCTCGCCCTCACCACGGCAGAATTCCTGGCATTTGACAGGGGGATGCACGTCCTCGTTATCCTGACCGACCTGACCAATTACTGCGAGGCACTGCGGGAGATATCGGCGGCACGCGAGGAGGTGCCGGGCAGGAGGGGATATCCCGGTTACATGTATACCGACCTTGCCAGCATATTTGAACGTGCCGGGCGCATAAAAGGCCGTACCGGGTCCATTACCCAGCTCCCCATCCTGACGATGCCGGATGACGACATCACCCACCCGGTCCCTGACCTTACCGGCTACATCACGGAGGGGCAGATCGTTCTCTCGCGGGACCTCCACCGGAAGGGTATCTACCCCCCCATCAACCCGCTCCCCTGCCTCTCGCGCCTCATGCAGGGCGGGATAGGGCCGTCCCGGACACGCGAGGACCATGCCCAGGTCAATAACCAGCTGTATGCCGCGTACGCCCAGGGGATCAAGTTAAAGAGCCTGGTCGCGGTGGTCGGAGAAGAGGGGCTATCAGACACCGACAGGGCGTACCTTACCTTTTCGGAACGGTTCGAACGGGAATTCGTCGCCCAGCAGCCCGACGAGAACCGTTCCTTTGAGGCGACCCTGGACAGGGCATGGGACCTCCTCGCCATCCTGCCGGAGGGAGAACTCAAGCGTATCGACGAGGGCCTCATCAGGAAGTACCACCCGGCCTCCAGGGGGAAGACCGCGTGACCGCCCAGGGGAGGAGCGGGATCCGTCCCACGCGGATCGAGCTCCTCCGGTTGAGAAAACAGGAGACACTTGCCCAGAGAGGACACGACCTCCTCGAGGAGAAACTCGATGCCATGGTCGTTGCCTTCCTCGGATACAGGCAGGCATACCTCGAGCAGAAATACCGTGTGAGGGAGGCCTACCGCTCGGCACGTGCCGCCCTCGACCGTGCCGAGATGGTCGCGGGAACCGTGACCGTGGATGAAGTGGCACAGTCATCCCCTCCCCTGCCCGAGATCCCCCTCGGGACCCGTCTCGTGATGGGAGTCCGTGTCCCCTCCCTCCCTGCCGGGCCCCTCCCTGTCCACCAGCAGGGCTACGGTCTCCTTGGGACTTCCTCGACGATCGACACTGCGTCCCGGAAGTTCGAGGAACTCACACGTGAGATCATCGTGCTCGCGGAGCGGGAGGGGACGGCAAGAAGGCTCTCCCAGGAGATCCAACGGACCCGGAGGAGGGTGAACGCCCTGGAGAGGATCCTCATCCCACGCCTCCAGGCAACGCGGAAATACATCGAGATGCACCTGGAGGAGAGGGAGCGCGAGGACCAGTTCCGGCGCAAGCGTATCAAGCACATCAAGGCAGAAAATCCATGAATGCACCCATCAGGGATCAATGGATGGAGAGATTTCTCCGTCGGCCGGAGACACGGTGCATGGTCTCCCGGATCTTTCTCATCCTCCAGCTTGTCATCTACCTCTCGCTCCTTCTCGGCACCATCCTGTTTTTCTTTCTCGTCATGACGCGGCCACGCTGATATCGCCCGGGACCTTATGGGTTTTCGTTCCCGTTTCACGCACGACAAGGACGGGCCTTGCAGCGATCTTTGCAACCTCCTGGGCAGTGCTCCCGGGGATGATCCCGCCGAGCCAGCCCCTCCCGTGGGAACTTAACGCAACGAGCGATACGTCCTCCTCGTCTGCGCAGAGGGCGATTTCCCTTGACGGGCTGCCCACTTTTACGATGTACCGCGACCGGATCCTCCGGCCGGACAGGAAGAGTGTGTCTCTCTCCATCTCCCTGATGGCCTCTTTCTCCTGAATCGCGATCTCTTCCTCGTTCTCTCCGCTTTCGATGACGTGCAGGAGGATGACCTCCGAGAGTCCTTTGAGGGGAGCTATCGTGGCAAGGGCCTGCCGTGCCGGCGGTGAAAAATCGGTTGGGCAGAGGACGCGGGAAAGAATCCGGGGGCAGAACTTCTCAAAAGCCCTCCCCTTCAGGCCCTCGACTATCCTGTGCTTCATGATCAACACGTTGGAGGGACTGTACCGGAGGACGTAACTTGATACGCTCCCGAGGAGGATGTCCCGCAGGATGCCCTTCCCCCGTGCACCCACGAGGATGAGGGACGGGGCTTCCTCGCGTGCAACCGCAATCACCATCTCCCCCACGGGCCCATGGGGAATTTCCTTGAGAACTGCCCGGGCACTGATTCCCTGGGCACGCAGGGTCTCGCATTCACTCTGCAGCTGCTTCCTCGCCTGCTCCTTGACCATCTCGATACCCCACCGGGCAAAGCCCGGCCGTGACGTGTCGACGACATGAAGGAGAATGACTTCTTTTACGTCGGGAAATCCCGCGATGCACTCGAGAGCCTTCTTGGCGTGCTCCGAAAAGTCGGTGGGAAAGAGTATCCGGGAAAACACCAGTGACACCTCTGCTCCAGTTCATGGAGTATGACCGCCGTGATGTAATACATTTCTGCGCGGAATGAAAGACCCACGCAGGGAACAAGCGAATTTTTTATAGGGGTCCACGGGGGAAGGTGGAAAAGCTTTATATTTTATTAAAACATTAATATCACCGACCTCAGATATGGAGGCCACAACCCGGGATCATGAATCCGATTGAGAACGAAGCAATAGAAAAACTGAAAAAAATCGCTGTGACGCGATGCATGGAGCGCATAGAGAGAGCCAAGGCTATGAAAAGGGAGGCAGTTCTGCCTGCTTCACCCGGGATTACCCGCCTCCTCAAATCACGCCATGGTCTCTAGGGATGGGTTGACAATGGAGCCGGAATCTTCACTCCTCGAGAGGGTCAGGGTCAAGGAGATTGAGCTCAAGGCCCAGATAGATGCTGCGTCCAGGAAGGCAGATGCGATGATCGAAGAGGCCAGGGCGCGGGCAGATGAGATCATCAGGGAAGCAAGACAGAAGGGAGAGGCCGATGCTGCCCGGTATACCGGGGAACAGGAGAGGTTGCTTGCGGGAGAGGTCCAGGAGATGCAGAAGAGATCCCGCCATGAGAGGGAACAGCTGGCCTCGACTGCCGGCCAGCGGGTCGGGCAGGCCGTCAGCGAAGTCATCAACCTGGTTCTGGCAAAGGATGGCTGATGCTCCAGAAGATGGTCAATATCCTGGTAGTCGGGCCGAAGAAAGACTACCAGCAGATCGTCGATGTCCTCTACCAGGAGGGGACAGTTCACCTCCAGGATGTCCCCGTATCCCTGGATGACCCTGTCTTTACGCCGATGGACACCGGCAAAACCGAGGAGGTATCGGCGGTCCTCCTCAAGCTCCACGGCATTGCACAGATCCTCCCGGGGAGACCGGGGGAAGGGGGGCCGGCAGAGGAACGCGCACGGGAACTTTCTGGCAAGCGGACTGAGGACCTCTTATCAGAGGCAAAGGAGATTGTCCAGTTGCTTGAATCAAAGGTCCGCGACCTTGCAACGAGGAAGAGCGAGCTTGAGCTCTCCCGGACGACCCTTGACAAGTACGCACGGATCATGGAGAAGATCCAGCCCCTCGAGAGCAAGCTCCCCATCCTCGAAGGCTTTGAAGTCACAGTCCTGCTGATCCAGAAGGAGTACCGCGATGTCCTCGACCTCATCCGCCCCCAGCTGAAGGCAATAACGCGGAACCAGTTTGAATTCATTGCCGCCGACCTGGACGAAAACACGACGGCCGCAATAACTGTCTTTAACAGGAAGTATTCCGAGGAAGTCCACTCATTCCTCTTTTCCCAGAACGTCAACGAGGTCCGCGTTCCCCAGGAATATGCAAACATGCAGCTCCGGGATGCACTTGCCCTCATCGAGGAGAAAAAGTCAGAAATCTCCCGGGAGATGGAGCAGATTGACAGGGAACTCCTTGCACTCTCGGAGAAGTGGCAGGGAGACCTCGCAATCTATACCCGCCTCCTCGAGGACCGCCTGGAAGAACTCCGCTCCCTCAATAAGTTCGGCCAGTCGGCCCACACGATCCTGATCAAGGGATGGATCCCAAAAAAATTCATCAAAAAAACCCGGGAGGCACTCAGGCGCGCCTTTGGGGACCGGGTTGTCCTGACCGAACTGCCGCTGTCGCCTGAAGATCTGGAGAATGCGCCCACTTTTTACGACAACCCACGGATTGTCAAGCCTTTTGAATTTTTCATGCGCCTCGTGTCTCCCCCCCGGTACAGGGAGATCGACCCCAGTCCCCTCCTGGCGATCTTCTTCCCCATCTTCTTTGGGATCATCGTGGGGGACATCGGCTATGGCCTGTGTATCCTTGGTTTTGGCATTGTCATGAAGTGGAAGTTCCCAAGGATCGACTGGATGCAACAGCTCATGAATATCATGATCATTTCATCGTTCCCCACAATCTTCTTCGGTTTTCTCTTCGGGGAATTCTTCGGGGACTTTGGAGAGAAGATCGGGCTAACCCACCCCGTCATGTTCCTCGGCGTCACCTGGAACAGGGTGGAGGCCATGATCCCCCTCCTCGTGCTTGCCATTGCTATCGGTGTCATCCACGTTTTTGTCGGGCTCTCCATTGGTATTTTGAACGCTTATGCCCGGCACCACAAGAAACACCTCTGTGAAAAGGCCGGGATGATGGGGGTCGTTGCCGGGATCATCCTCCTGCTCGCCTCCCTAACCGGGGTTCTCCCCTCGTTCATGATGATCGGTGCTGCCGTCATTCTCGTCGCCTTCCTCCCGCTGCTCGTGTACGGGGGAGGTACCATGGGTGTGATCGAGGTCATGAGTACCATCGGAAACATCCTCTCCTATGCAAGGATCATGGCAATCGGCATGGCATCTGTCATCCTCGCCATGGTGGCCAACGAACTCGGGGGAGCTGTCGGTGCCCTCGTCGTTGGGATCGTCATCGCCGCACTCCTCCATGCCCTCAACATTATCCTCGCCATGTTCAGTCCCTCCCTGCATTCCGTCCGTCTCCATATCGTGGAGTTCTATTCAAAGTTCTACGAGGGCGGGGGGACAGAGTACAGGCCGTTTGGACGGGAGAAAAAGACTGATTGACCGGGACCACTCACCTCCCGGAGATAACCCCTCCCGGGATCCGGCCACGCCGTATGCTGCCACCGTTTGGTGATTCGAGCCTAATAGAAATTTTTAATGTTGTTGAGGTATCGATTTTATATATTATAAAGATTATGTTACAGGTGTAGGAGATGCATACATGGCTGGATGGGAAATTCCACTGGGTGCAGCAATCGCGTTTGCTGCGGGAGCAATCGGGACGGCCTGGGCACAGTCCAAGATCGGTTCTGCGGGTGCAGGGACGATTGCCGAGAGGCCCGAGACGTCAGGTTCGATCATCGTGCTGGAGGCAATCCCGGAAACCCTTGTCATTCTTGGTTTCGTGGTCGCATCCATGATCATCATCATGGTGGAGTGAGAGGCGTCTGGTGCCCCGAACCCTTTAAGCAGGGACCCTGGAGAGTTCCTGCGCTCTTCAAGGGTTTTGGGGCGGGAAGAACCCAAGGCAAAGGGGAGATTGGGAATGACATACGAGGACCTCTTGCAGTCCATGGAGGCCGGGGCACGCGAGAAGATTACGGAGATAGACGAGAATGCCCGTCGACAGAGCGATGATATTATCCGTGATGCAGAAGAGAGGGCAGGCGCCATCCAGCGCGAGATCATGGCGCAGGCCATGGCAGCAGTAGCAGATAAGCGGAACCGTTCACTATACAAGGTACGACAGGACGAAAAAGCTGCAGATATCCAGCAAAAGGAGGAGATCGTCAACCAGGTCTTCCAGGAAGCTGCCGCAAGGCTGAAGGAATTCCGCACGTCGGGAGAGTATCCTCTGCTCTTTTCCCGGTTGCTCCGGGAAGCGCTCCATGACATGGGCCAGGAGAAGGCCATCGTCCACGTGGATCCGCGGGACGAGCCTCTCTGCCAGGAAGCACTGAGGGGTCTTTCAGGGAACCACCAGGTGGTCCCCGACCTGACGACGTGGGGGGGAGTGGTCGTCTCTTCCCCGGACGAAAAAGTCAGGATTCACAATACCCTTGAGTCGAGGCTCGAGAGGGCGAGGCTCCTCTCCAAGAAAGACGTCTGTCACATTCTCTTTGGAGACTGACAATGGACTACGGGTATATCAATGCGCGGGTCAGGGGGATGCACAGTCGCCTGCTCGGGAAAAAGGCGTTTGATGCACTCCTGGTTCAGCAGGACATCCCGTCCCTTGTCGGTGAGCTCGAGAAGACCCCCTACAGGGCAGAAGTGCAGGAGGCAGCCGTCATCTACCCGGGTCTGAAGGGGATCGAGGCTGCCCTCCGCATGAACCTCGTCCGCACGTGCCAGAAAGTACTCTCCCTCGTCCGGGGGAGCGATGCTGAGACCCTTGTCGGGGTCATCCTGGGGCGGTGGGACATCCATAACATCAAGACGGTGCTCCGGGGCAAACACCTCTTTACGGCTCCCGATGAGATCAGGGAATGCCTCATCCCGGCTGGAACGCTGGGAGAACCCCTCCTGCTCGAGCTGATCAAGCAGCCCGATGTCAGGGCAGTGGTGGACCTTCTCGCAACCTGGGACGTTGTCTACCATAAACCACTGACCCCCCACCTCGACGAGTACGCCAAGAATCGGGACCTGTCCGTGCTCGAGTATGCCCTCGACCGGTTCCATTACCACAATGCCATGTCCATGCTCAAGGAGGGGCGACCAGACCATGACGTGATGAGGGGGCTTATCTGCCTTGAGATAGACTCCCTGAACCTGAAGAATGCCCTCCGGATGAACCGGGACAGGGTCGACCCCGATACGGCACGCGAGTATTTCCTCCCCGGAGGAGCCCACATAACGGAGGAGAAATTCCTAAAGATCGTCGGGATCGTCCACGTCGATGACATTGCCGGCACCATCGCGGGGACACCGTTCTCGTTCCTCGTCCCGTTCATCCCGGACGCTCTGCGCACCGGGGCGTTCTCTGTCCTTGAAAAGGAACTGGACATCTACCTGACCAGGAAAGGTGTGGGAGTCTTTCGCACCGATCCCCTGGGGGGAGCCGTTGTGATCGGTTACCTGTGGGCGAAGCAGAACGAGATCATCAACATCCGCATCATAGCCCGGTGCAAGGATGCCCGTATCTCTGATGCAGAACTGGAAAAGGAGCTGCGATATGTATAAGTTCATGGTCGTGACCGATCCCGATACAGCAGCCGGTTTCCGGCTGGCAGGGGCCGAGGTCATCGAGGCTGCCGATGCCCAGGAGGCAAAGAAGGTCATCCCGCCCCTCCTTCACAGGGATGACACCGGGATCATCGCGGTAAACGAGGATTACCTGCAGGTGCTCGACGAGAAGCTCATGAACAGGATCGAGCGGACCTATCGGCCTATCATCATCCCCATTCCCCGAAGGGCCCGGACGGGGGGTGGACCGGGGTACCTGGAGAACCTCCTGCGCAGAGCAGTCGGGTATAACATCGTTGTGAGGCGGTAACATGATTCAAGGGTCAATTGCCCGAATATCCGGTCCCGTCGTGATCGCAGACGGGATGCGCGGGTCAAAGATGTACGATGTCGTGCATGTCGGGACACTCGAACTGCCCGGGGAGATCATCCGGCTCGAAGGAGACCAGGCCGTCGTCCAGGTCTACGAGGACACAACGGGGCTCTCCATCGGTGAACCCGTCACCAACACGGAAAAACCTCTCTCCGTGGAACTGGGGCCGGGGCTCATCTCCTCGATATTCGACGGGGTGCAGCGACCCCTCCCGGAACTTGCAAAGAAGAGCGGGTCGTTCATATCGAGGGGCATTTCAGCCCCCGGCCTCTCCCGGGACACGCTGTGGGACTTTGAACCAAAGATCACCGAGGGGACTCCCGTGAAGGGGGGAGAGATCCTTGGTTCTGTCAGGGAATACCATTTTACCCACCATATCCTTGTCCCCCCGGGGGTCACGGGGACTGTCGAGCGGGTCAGGCAGGGAAAATTCAAGGTGACCGATGTCGTCTGCGAACTCGACAACGGGCAGCACCTCACGCTCCTCCAGAGGTGGCCGGTCCGGAAGGGGAGGCCTTATGCGCGGAAGCTTGACCCGGCCATCCCCCTGATCACCGGGCAGAGGATATTTGACTGCCTCTTCCCCCTGACCAAGGGGGGGACCGCGATGATCCCGGGGGGTTTTGGCACCGGCAAGACAGTCTCTGAACAGACGCTCGCGAAGTGGGCCGATGCGCAGGTGATCATCTACATCGGGTGCGGAGAACGCGGGAACGAGATGACCGACGTCCTCTCCGAGTTCCCCGAGCTCGTGGACCCGAGGACAGGCCTTCCCCTCATCCAGAGGACGATCCTGATCGCGAATACCTCCAACATGCCGGTGGCTGCCCGCGAGGCTTCCATTTACACCGGTATAACGATGGCCGAGTATTACCGGGACATGGGATACGACGTCGCACTCATGGCCGACTCCACGTCCCGGTGGGGGGAGGCATTGCGGGAGGTATCGGGGCGGCTCGAAGAGATGCCGGGCGAGGAGGGGTACCCCGCCTACCTTGCAACCCGGCTCGCCGCGTTCTACGAGCGTGCAGGGAGGGTCATCTGCCTCGGTCCCGAGGGCCGGGCCGGGTCTGTCACCATCGTCGGGGCAGTCTCGCCACCCGGGGGGGACTTCTCGGAACCCATCACGCAGAATACCCTCCGCATCGCCGGGACCTTCTGGGCCCTGGACACGAGCCTTGCGTACAGGCGACACTTCCCCTCGGTGAACTGGATCAAGAGCTATTCCCTCTACCTTGACAGTGTCGAGGGATGGTTCTCGGAGAAGATGGCCCCTGACTGGAGGGCGCTGCGGGACCGGACCATGTACCTCCTCCAGAAGGAGGTCGAGCTCCAGGAGATCGTCCAGCTCGTCGGTCCGGATGCACTCCCTGAGAGCGAGAAGGCCATCCTCGAGGTGACGAGGATGATTAGGGAAGACTTCCTCCAGCAGAGTGCCTACAGTGATACGGACTCCTTCTGCCCCCTCGAGAAGCAGTACTGGATGCTCTCGACGATTTTGTCCTATTGGGAGGCCTCAGAGGAGGCCATGACGCGGGGGGTCTCCCTCAAGCAGATCTCTGCCCTCCCGCTGAAGGCAGAGATTGCACGCATGAAGGAGGCTGCTTCCATTGACCAGATCAGGGATCTTAAGGAGAAGGTCCATACCCAGATCGGTGCCCTGGAGGTGGAACGATGATGCGTCCCGTTCCCCTGATCGAGCGCGAGTTCAGGACGGTCAGTTACGTCTCCGGGCCGCTCATCTTCGTCGAGAGGCCGAAGGGAGTGTCGTTTGGTGAGACGGCGCGCATCACCCTGCCCGACGGGGAGGTCAGGAACGGCCAGGTCCTTGATATCTCGCGGGACCTTGCCGTGGTCCAGGTCTACGAGGGGACGAGCGGCGTGGACAACAAGGCAACGCAGGTCAGGTTCACGGGCCAGTCCCCTTCCATCGATGTCTCCATCGACATGCTCGGCAGGGTCTTTTCCGGTGTCGGGAAGCCGCGGGACGGGAGGCCCGATATCATCCCTGAGGACACCGTTGATATCTCGGGGATGCCGATTAACCCCTATTCCCGCGATAAGCCCTCTGACTTCATCCAGACCGGGATGTCTGCGATCGATGCGCTCAATACCCTCGTGCGCGGCCAGAAACTTCCCATATTCTCAGGGTCCGGCCTGCCGGCCAACAAGCTCGCGGCCCAGATCGCCCGCCAGGCAAAGGTCCTGGGCAAAGAGGAATCGTTCGCCGTGGTCTTTGTTGCAATGGGGATCACGCACAAGGAGGCATCCTACTTCATGAACGAGTTCGAGCGGACGGGGGCCCTCGAGCGGGTGGTCTTCTTCCAGAACCTCGCGGATGACCCCACGATCGAGCGTATTGCAACGCCGCGGTGCGCCCTCTCTGTCGCTGAGTTCCTTGCCTATACCCACCACCTCCACGTGCTCGTCATCCTGACAGACATGACGAACTACTGCGAGGCCCTCCGCGAGATCTCCACTGCACGCGAGGAGGTCCCGGGGAGGAGGGGGTACCCGGGGTACATGTACACCGACCTTGCCTCAATCTACGAGAGGGCAGGACGTATCAAGGGGACGACCGGTTCGATCACGCAGATCCCCATCCTCACGATGCCGGACGACGATATCACCCACCCTGTCCCTGACCTCACCGGGTATATCACCGAGGGCCAGATCGTCCTCTCCCGCGACCTCTTCCGGAGGGGCGCAGACCCGCCGATCGATGTACTCCCCTGCCTCTCCCGCCTGATGAACCTCGGTATCGGGCCCGGCAAGACCCGCGAGGACCATCGGAACGTGGCAGACCAGCTCTATGCCTCCTATGCCTATGGCCGCGACCTCCGGCGTCTCGTTGCCATCGTTGGCGAGGAGGCTCTCACCGAACTGGACAAGGTCTACCTCTCGTTTGCCGACGATTTCGAGAAGAAGTTCATCACGCAGGGTGATGCCAACCGGAACATCGGCGAGACCCTTGACCTCGGGTGGGACCTTCTTGCAAAACTGCCGGAAGACGAACTCAAGAGGATCAAGATCGAGTTCATCCGGAAGTACCACCCGGCATACCGGGCACGGTGAGTCTGCATGGAACAGGTCAACCCCACCCGCATGGAACTCATCAGGAAGAGGGGCCAGATACGGCTTGCTGAGCAGGGCCGCGACCTCCTGCGCGAGAAGATGGACGCCCTCATCCAGGAATTTTTCCGGATCATGGGGACTGTATCGCGCTCCCGGGACGAGCTCGAGGCAGTTGCAGAGGATGCATACCGGGCCCTCCTCATCGCCCAGGCAGTCGACGACCCTGTTACCCTCCGGTCCGTCTCTTTTGCAACGCGCAAACAAATTTCACTGGATATCGGGGGCAAGAACATCATGGGCGTCCCTGTCCCCATCATCGAGAAAAAGAGGGTCTCCCTCCCCTCCCTGGAGAGGGGTTACAGTATCCTGGGGGTGAGTGGCAGGATCGACGAGACGGCCGAGAGGTTCGAGTCGGAGATCGACTTAATCATCGGGCTTGCAGAGACCGAGACAGCACTCCGCCGCCTGGGCCAGGAGATCCAGATGAACCGCCGGAGGGTCAATGCCCTCGAGCAGGTCCTGATACCGGAGCTGAAACGGCAGGCGAAATTCATCAAGATAACGATCGAGGAGAGGGAGCGGGAAGACCTCTTTCGGTTGAAAAAGGTCAAGAAAATACTCAATCGTAAGAAGAGGTCGCAGGTGCGGTCACCGTAGCAGACCGGGGAGGATGGGGGGTTACCTCTCTCTCTTCTTCTCGCTGACCCTTTCGCAGACGTCGATCAAGGTCTTCAGCGAGGTGTCCTTCCCCATGTCGTGCCCGTTCCTCATTGTGACAAGGACATGACGGAGATGGCGATATGCTTTCACGATTTCACTCTTTTTCCCCGGAGGAAGATCTTTTTTCTCTCCCCCGGGTATCTCTTGCTAAATTGAACATGTCCTCCTCAACGTATATAAAAAAGTGCATGGCAGTCCTACCAGCATTCCACCGGTCCTCCATGGGGCGGAAAAAAGGCTTATTGCTTCCTCTCCCCTCAAAGGGTCTTGTGAAGTATCCGGGATGTTTTCTCGACCGCTGCCCGCTGGTCAATCTCCTTTGCCCGCGATTCTCTGCCAATGGCGACGAGGTCGAGGAGGTCACGTCTCGTGAGCCGGGAGAACGAGATCTTCTCCCATGCGTCCCTCTCGATGATGACCCAGGCATCCCCCAGCGCGTGTTTCAGAAGCTCTATCTCCTCCTGGGAAAACTCCTTCCACTCGTCTCCCAGGCTCTTGCGTATCTTTTCAAGTGCCTGTTCAATGTTTTTCTCCTTCTGGAGGGAAAACAGTCTCCTCCCAATCTCTGTCCTGGATACATCTGGCATGGTCGTGCCCTCCCGCTGAAACCGATGTCAGGGTAACGGGTAGTACACCTCCTGACGGATAAGTGTTTTCCCGGGTTCCCCTTTCCTGCCGG
>JANIHI010000024.1 GCA_024518585.1 Methanolinea sp.
GTCAGGGTTGGTGACCATCCGGTCGGCAGGGGGGTGGCCCTCGAAGGGGTTGAGGATGAGCTGGCGTGACTTCTCGAGCACGGAATCGGCATCCCCGATGACGAATGTCGTGCCCAGCTGCTTCCCCTCCCGCCCTTCCCGTGCAATCTCCATGCAGATGTGGAGGACAGAGTCAAACACCTCCTCCTGGACATCTGTCCCGGCGATGATGGTGTCACGCCACATGGCGGTGCTTATCCGGGGGCGTTCCCGGTGGGTGTGGTCGGTGATGTCGTGCCCGATGCAGACGACCTCGACGAGTTTCCCGTCCTTGTCCCGTATGGGTGAGAGCGTCCAGGCGACCCAGACGGGTTCGCCGGACCGGAGAACCATCTCGGTGATACGGAGGCCCTGCCCATCATGTGCCATTCTCGAATCCTGCGAGAAGTCAGGGGCATCCCTCCGTGACCGGGAGGGGATAAGGGTCTCCTGGAGTTTTTTCCCGATGACCTCGGCCTCCGAGTAACCGAAGAACGCCTGTGCGTGGGTGTTGAAGAAAGTGATAGCACCCCCGGGGTCGAGCTTGAGGATCAGGCTCGTCGCATTGTGCAGGAACTCCCGGTACCTGATGTCCCGTTCCCTGATGGCGTCCTCGAGCTTCTTTGTCTCAGTCTGGTCCTCGCACACGATGATCTGGCCACGGGCAGGGTTCTCCGGGTCCATGGCACGGACACGGAGGTGGCAGGGGACGAGCGTGCCGTCCTGCTTTTTCAGTTCGCACTCGGCGTGTCCCCACCCCTGGTCATCGACCCGCAGCACGACCTCCCGGAATGCACGGTCGCACTCTTCCTTGCCAGGGAAGAGGGCGGCGACCTCCCGGCCCTTGAGGGATGCAGGGTCGAGTCCGAGGCCCCGAGCCATCGTCGTATTGACCCACTCGACCTTTCCGTTGACGACCTGGCAGAGCCAGAGGGGCGAAACGGAGAGGATCGAGGCCAGGAGGTCTCCCCGCAGTACCTGGTCACGCTCGGCCTTCTTCCGGAGGACTGCCTGGTAGATCATGTCCCGCATCTCGGTCACGGGGGGAGGGGAAGGTCCCCTCTGTGCAGGGACCTCGGCGGCGAAGTTGATGTCCTCGAGGAGGAGCGAGTCGCGGTCCTTCCTGTGGTAGATGATAAAGGGGGTGGAGGGGAGGGTCGATTTCAGTTCCCTGTGGAGCTCGACCCCCGTCATGTCGGCCAGGAACTCGATCCCGTCGATGTCAGGGATGCGGTGGTAGGAGACGACAATGTCGTACCGCCGGGTCCTCGCCTTTTCAAGGGCCTGCTTGGTCGAGTGGACGACATCGACCCGGATCTCTCCCATCCGCTCAAGGTAGGCCCGCGTGCTCTCGATGGCGTCTGTATTGTCGTGCACGAGGAGGACAGAGATCATGTTTCCGGAGAACGGGGGGATGTGACCCCCCATGAATATACAGGAACTGGTTGGTTATACCAGAATTTAATAATTATTGGTGTAAAATCCAGATTGCACCAAGGATATTGGGTAATTTCAGATGCGGCCTGCCTTCTTTCCTGGTCTTTGCTGCCGACTGCTTTCAACGACACCGGCCTGCATCTTTAAGAGGGCCGCAGCGACCTCAAGGGATGTATGGTCCTCCCCCATCACCTGTTCAACCCGGGCGATGAAGGGTTCGAGCCCGCCGGCCACGATGACCTCCCGGATACGTTCCCCGATGGCGAGGATCCGGCGTTCCCGCAGGTCGGCCTCTGCCGGCACGGCATGCCGGGCGATCCGGATCTTTGCATACTTCTGGATCTCGCGGAGCTTCCACATCTCCTTGCCGGAGACGAAGGTGAACGCCTTGCCTGACTTCCCGGCTCTTCCGGTCCTCCCGATCCGGTGGATGTAGTACTCCGGGTCCTGGGGGACATCGTAGTTGAAGACGATCCCGATCTCCTCGACGTCGATCCCCCGGGCCGCGACATCGGTTGCGACCAGGATCTCCGTTGTCCTGGCCCGGAACCGGGACATCACCCGTTCCCTTTCCTTCTGGTCCATGTCGCCGTGGAGGGCTTCCGCGAGGTACCCGCGGGCCTGGAGCTGGGAACAGACCTCCTCCACCCTCCGCTTGGTGTTGCAGAAGACGAGCGAGATGTCGGGGTTGTAGAAGTCGAGGAGCCGGGAGAGGACCTCGATCTTCTCCGACTCCCTGACCTCGAAGTACCGCTGCTCTATCACGGGGATGGCGAGGTGCCCATGGACGACCCTGACAATCCGGGGATCTCTGAGGAACCTGCGTGCGAGGGAGAGGATCTCCTCTGACATCGTGGCGGAGAAGAGGATGTTCTGCCTCTCCTTCGGGAGCCGGGAGAGGATCTTCTCGATGTCCTCGGCAAACCCCATGTCGAGCATCTCGTCAGCCTCGTCGAGGACAACGGTCTGTGCCCGGGAGAGGTCGACGGTCCCGCGGTTGAGGTGGTCGAGCAGCCTGCCGGGGGTCGCAATCACGACATGGACACCTTTTTTGAGGACGGACACCTGCCTTTCGATGGGCTGGCCCCCGTACACGGGGAGGATGGAGACGGGACCTAAGTACCGGGCGAGTCTCCGCAGTTCCTCTGATACCTGGATCGCAAGTTCGCGTGTCGGGCAGATGACGAGCGCCTGCACGGCGGGACGACCCGGATCGAGGCGTTCTAGGAGGGGGATCCCGAATGCGGCAGTCTTTCCCGTCCCTGTATGTGCCTGGCCTACCACGTCCCGGCCGTCCCGTATCACGGGGATCGCAAGCGCCTGGATAGGGGTCGGCTCCTCGAACCCGAGGTCCCGGACCGCGTGGAGGATGGGTTCGGGAAGCCCGAGGTCGGCAAATGAGATTGTCTTCATGAATTGTTTCCTTCTCATGTATTGGCAGGCATGGTGTATGTCACTTCCCCCCGGGGAACCCCCTCCCGGTCAGCACCCTCCCCCGGAGGAAACCTCCCCCGGCGGTGAACTTCCCTTCCACGCTGGCTCCCCCTGGTTCACTTCCACGCTGGTTCCCCTGGTTCTTAACCCCGGGAGATAGAGATGACTGTCCATTCCCCATTGCCTTTCAGCCCTTCCCCCCCCTGAACCTTCCGCTTTCACACCTTCTCCCCCATGCCTGGACCTTTCCTTTCATTTCCCCCCTATTCTCTGACGATGACCGAGGCCTTCTCATCGAAGGGGTTGGTCCGGAGAGCAAGAGAGTACAGGTACGGGTAGTGGACCTTGAGGTGGCCCATGTACACGGCCCACTCGAGCACGAGGAGCCCGTAGACCCGGTTGAGGTCCCCCGAGAGGTGGGCCATGTCAGAGTCCGGGAGACCAATGAGCACTTCCCGGTGTTCCAGTTCCTGCCAGAGGTGGAGAAGTGCCTGGAGGAGGTCTGAGAAGCGCGAGTGTTCCTCGAGGTCCGGGTTCTGGAGGAGCATCGAGAGGACGTCCAGTCTCCTTCCCAGGGTATCGCGGAGTCTTTCCAGGTCAAACCCGTGGGAATCGAGGCCGAACGTCCGGGACCCGAGGTCTGCGAGGAGGCGGGGGAGGCGGTCCGTGGAAAATGCTTCAGGGTCCGCGAGGAGGCGGAAGAGGTCTTCCCTTGCCGCGTCACCCCGCGAGAAGGTCGCTAGCAGGGCGGTTCCCAGTTGCGAGAAGAAGAGCCCGACGAGGAGGTTGGTCCTCTTCCGCCGGTGTTCCCTCTCCTGCCGGTACGTGAGGTGCTCGAGGGCATTGGCCACGAGGCCGACGAAGCAGCCAACACCACCGATGATGAGAGCGATCGAGAGGACCTTTCCCCCGGCCGTCACCGGGTGGAGGTCACCGTAGCCGACGGTCGCGATCGTCACAATGGTGAGGTACAGGGAGTCGAAGGGAGAGAAGCCCTCGAGCAGGGAAAAACCCGCGACCCCGGCGAGCATGACCAGTGCCAGCACCGTGATGTACGCCAGGAGCCGACGTTCGTACCGGTCCATCCGCAGGAGACATCACATCGGATCTGTGATAAACCTCACCTCTGACATGAGGGGGGAGAGTCCCCCTGCGGATCACCCCACCGGTGAGGATAGGAAGCGGGCAGGGTTAATCGAAAATCGCGGCAGATGATGTTACTTCGCACTAGCACTTCAATCGCCCCAAGAGCGTTTGAGGAGGGAGTGCAGGCTTGTCCTTTGACCGGAGGGGGAACCCCCTCCGGACCACCCCCCAAATGAGGATAGGCGGTGGGCAGGGTTGATTGAAAATCGCGGCAGATAAAGGAACCCAGCACTGGCCCTATCGCCACACGGGGTGCCGCAGCGGCGGGGCATCAGCCCCGAGAGCGTCTGAGGAAGGGAGTGCGGTCTTTTTCTCTGACCGGAAGGGGAGGACCCCTACGGACCTCCCCGGTGAGGATGGGAAGTGGGCAGGGTTGACCGAGTGACAGCACCATAACCTGCCCCAGCACTGGCCCTCTCGCCACACGGGGTGCCGCAGCGGCGGGGCGTCAGCCCCGAGAGCGTCTGATGAGGGGAGTGCGGTCTTATCCTCTGACCGGAGGGGAGAATCCCCCTCCGGATCACCCCCCGGTGAGGATAGGAAGCGGGCAGAGGAGACCGGGGGCTATTTCATTACCTGTTCCCCAGCACTGGCCCTCTCGCCACACGGAGCGCCACAGCGGCGGGGCATCAGCCCCAAGAGCGTCTGAGATATGGAGTGATAGCCCTTTCAGTGGACAATGGCGTAATACTGTCGCTATAGATCACCTGAAACCTCTATCACCTCAGCCCGCCACAATACCCTCGTGGAGAACGATTCATTCACCCGACTCATCCTCGACCTGAAGTCCCGGAAGAAAGAGGAGCGATGGAAAATCTATGACCGGTGGAAGGCGTCCTGTGCCTGCTCACAGTGCCCGAGTTACAACGAATGTGCACGCGAGACCGATGAACTGCTCTACTGCATTCTTGGCATGAGTAACAGCTGCATCAGGGAAGACAGGCACTGCACCTGCCCGTCATGTTCGCTGTACCGGGAATTCGGGCTCTCCGGGAAGGACTTCTGCATGAAGGGGAGCGAGGCGGCGATACGGTTCGAGCGGACCGTGGAGAAGTCCAGTTGATCATAGAGTAAAGGGTCCTCCCTCTGATTGAATCAGGGATTTAACGACCGGCAACTCCAGTGTCACGGTCACGAATACCTATGGGAGGTCGGGGACGCAGACAAACTGGTTCCCCGTGACCTGAGATTTTCCCTTTCTTAACCGGCCGTTGCCCCGTCTGGTCGGATTTGGGCAACCCCTTCAACATGCCGGGGACTGGCCGTACCAGGGATTCCCCGCCGGGCACTCCTGCTCTATTACATTTCCGGGATACTCGGGTGACACGAATATACCGGGGATGCACGTCCCGGGCGAGGACACGGGGAAAGAAACGGAAAAAAAATGCAATCCCTGGAACGGCGTTATTCTCCCGTATCCGCCTCTGTATCCTCCTCTTTGTCGTCGTCCCTGTCCTCCTCCCCGCCGGACTTCTGCACGAACACGAGCCACCCGACGGCAAACACGAGCGGGACCCCGAGGGGGACCGCAAACCCTGCCGGCCCTGCAAAAGTGGGACCGTACTGGGCGATACACGAGGCAAGGAAAAGGACACCGGAAGCGGCGATCGCAAGGCCTGCATAATGTATCCATTCCCGTTCTCTCTCCACCATGACAAGGAGGAGGGCAAAGAAAGACACAAGGAGGATCACTGCCCCCACATCCCACAGGAGAAAAGAGATCGCGGTCTTGCCAGCGATCAACCCTGAGCTGACATACCCGATGTCTGATGCGACAGTGATGAGGGATGCCCCGTATGTTGTTTCCTGATACCGGAACAGGGCCCACTGCACCCCGGTTCCCAGCCAGTCACCGATGACGTAGATATTGAGGGGGACGAAGAGGAGAAGAAGCACAAGGAGTGGGGCGATCCGCCGGTCAGAATGGAGGTCCATTACTCAGTCATGTCAACGCCCTGCGACATGATGGTTGCGGACCGGTGCGGAAATTCCGCCGTTTCCAGCGTCTCCTGGTAAATTTGCACCCAAAAGTCTCTCCTGGACGGAACGAGGCGGCAAAAGGGTCAAGGGAGGGAGAACGGGGGCACCGCATGGAATATGTTTAAATACCTTCTGGGGGAATGTATCGATACAGTGTCTTGCCTGTTTCCGCAGGCAATGCGCATGATTGAATCGAGGTGCATTATGAAGATTATGAAGAATGATGAGGCAGTATCACCCGTCATCGGTGTGATCCTGATGGTGGCCATCACGGTCATCCTTGCAGCGGTTATTGCGGCTTTCGTGTTTGGCCTGGCCGGGACGACATCGACAACAAAAAATGTTGGTCTGACAGTAAGAGCAGTGAATGATACACATATTCAAGTTACAGTGACAGGAGGAACTGATATCAGCTCGATCACGTATATGAATTGGTCTATTGATGGCGGAACTCCGAAACCTTTTACTCAAGATACCAATAAACCAACTGTTGGAAAGGTCTTCACTGAAAATGTCACCACAAGTACCGGTCACAGGATAATGATTATTGCAAAATTCGAGGATGGATCCACCCAAATCCTCTGGGACCGGACACTCTAACCCACACTCCTCTTTTTCCCCCTTCCCCTTACACCCACACCAGCGCAGCGCAAATCGACACACATTGCTGCACTTCAGGACCCTACGTGGATTTTGGCCGGTATCCACCACAGTGTTAGGGCTTGCCATATTCAGGGTCCTTAGGAAAGATTTAATCCACCGCATATCCATTCTTTTTTTTGTGTGCGATCAGTCGAGAAATTCTTCCCTTTTCGTCGATTGATCGCATAGAGGTGAAAACATGATATTTAGGGCTCTTCGCTATTTTGAGTGGGTGGACGGGAACTGAAGTGGGGGCTGGTCGCCCCCACACCCCCACATGGGGATAGACCCGCCGCCCCCGAAGGGCGCCCCGGCGGCGGTTTCACCATTCATTTCGCATTAAGTCGATATTTTTTTGGATTAACCAGCTCAATCCAGCGAGAGGCTATAACCCATTCATACAACTTACCCACTTGAAATGACGAAGAGGGATATTTAGAGAATTTAACTCAGGACGCCATACTTTTGATATGCCGAGGCGTCACACCGGCCATCATGACTCTGGCCGGCTTTTTGGAGAAGAGGGAACGATCACCATTGCCAACGAGGAAGCACTATGTGCAGAATAGCGGGCTCCCCCGGTATGTCCAAACCTTGCAGAGCTGAGACACAGAGGGAGCTTACACTATCCTTCCCGGCGGGGGCAAAAAAAAGTGGCTTTTCGCTATGTTGAGCAGGTTATGAGAAATTAGTGTAGGGGATAGTCGCCCCCATACCCCCATCTGAGGTAGTCCCGCCGCCCCCCGAAGGAAGCCCAGGCCCAGGACCAGGGCAGAGGATGACAACCCACTCGACATGCCGAAGAAGACCCTTCCGGGCATGTAAAGCGGCAATGAGTGAAACGCATGATACAGACCATACGCTTCTTGTATTGGAATCGCCAAACCTTCTGGTAAGGGGTTTCTTAGATGCCTGAACTTATTCCCACTCCCCGGCGAAAAAGCGCGGCGATAAAGAAACTCGAAGCGGCAGCGCCGGCAATACGATCGCGGTTTGGTGTAACCCGGATCGGGATCTTCGGGTCATTTGCCCGGGGTGAACAGACAAGGGAGAGCGATGTCGATATTCTCGTCGATTTCGCAGAAGGATACGCGACCCTGAAAAATTTTATCGGGCTTTCTGATTACCTCGAAGCGCTCTTCCAGCGGAAAGTTGATCTCCTTACAGAGCCATCACTTTCCAGGCTTATCAGACCTTATATCGAACGGGATGTGATCTGGATTGAAGGATGACCGGGTCCTTTTACTCCACATCCTTAAAGAGATTAGATTCCTGAGGAAGATTGCTGCAGGTCGTACCTACGATGATCTCCTTTCAGACGAATATTTTTCGCATGCGGTTATCAGGGCAATCGAGGTGATCGGGGAAGCATCAAAGAACCTTTCAACCCGGTTCAAGGAAAAACACCCTGGAATCGCGTGGCGGGAGATCGCTGGCATGCGGGACAAGGTAATTCACCGCTATTTTGAAATTAACTGGCAGATTGTCTGGAGCGTTATATGCGATGACCTGCCAGACCTTGAAACGGAGTTCGCAGTTCTCTGCAATGAATTGAGTTAAACAACCCGGATATACTCTCATCCCGAGCAGCCGCCCATGATCCAGGGCTCCCGCCCTGCACCCTTGGATACGCGGTACACCCCCACATGAGGACAGCCCCCCCCGCCCCCTGAAGCCACGCTCCGGTGGCGGTACATCGCCTTGATTTGTGTGCAGATAATAAAATTCGATGCAGTTTTCCCACGACGAAACAGGGATACGGCAAAAAGATACTGCCCTTCACCCCAACAACTTCATCGCATCCTTCGCGTCCATCACGGGGTGCATCTCGGTATAGCCGAGGTCTGCCCAGATCATGCCTGACTGGAGCAGTGCAGCGGGGTCGTCGATCTCGATCAGGCGGTATACCCTGTTGACGTCGAGCGCGACCCATTCGCGGACGACCTTGATCCCTTTAGGGATTTGTTCTTTCATCTTTGCCTGCATGACCTCTTCGGTCCTGCCCGGTTCCCACTGGAAGGTACTCATGAACAGCATCTGCATGTCCCCTATCCATACCCTGCCGCTGATAAACAGGGGAGGGCATAATGTTTATTGCGGGACGTGAGGCCATAAAGGATGCTGTGCCACAATGAAAGCAGATCCAGGGAACATTTTCGAAGCGTTTGTGCTGGATATCGCCACAGGCGACGGCCGATTCTTCTTTTTTCTGCCCTCTCCCATGCACAGGCATATATACTCATCGATCACATCTTATAACGCAGATTATAACGCTGCATAGGTAATGGAAATGGATGACAGAGGATTCAGGGGAGGGTTCAACCGGCCCCGGACAATGACAAAGACCGTTTGTGCGGACTGTGGAAAGGAATGCGAAGTACCGTTCGTCCCCACCGAAGGAAGGCCGGTATACTGCCGGGAGTGCCTGCCCAAGCATAGGAAACCCCGGTACTAGGACTCTCATTTTTTCCGAACTGACTTTTCTGTAGAATTTGTTGACGCCGGTATTGCGTCGTTTTGCGTGTTTTTGTGGTGTGGTGTGGGAGTGAGCGGTGGCTCTCGGATTCTGATATGATATGGTATAATTCTCGCCATATTTTCATCTTCCCTTTGCGGGGAGGGGGAGAATCCCCCTCCGGACCTCCCCCGGTGAGGATAGGAAGCGGGCAGGGTTTTCTAAAGATCCAAACCTCCTTCACTAGCGCACTGGCCCTATCGCGCTCAGGGGACGCCACAGCGGCGGGGCGTCAGCCCCAGGAGCGTCATCGTGTATAGAGTGCGGTCGGGTTCAATCCTCGAACAGGTGCATCGGGACCTGTAACTGGAGGGGGTTCCCCCCTCCAGACCGCCCCCGCATAACCCCCGCAGTTGGGGCTCTCGCCCCAACTGCTCCGTCATCGTGTGTGGAGTGCGGTTATACTTTGACCAGAGGGGGGGAATCCCCCTCCGGACCTCCCCCGATACGCGATAGCCCGTGGGCAGAATTCCATCGGGATACCAATCGACACTTACTGCTCCCCAGCACTGGCCATATCGGGCTTCGGGGAGGCCACAGCGGCGGGGCGTCAGCCCCAGGAGCGTCATCGTGTATGGAGTGCGGTCTTGTAGATTCTGAACAAGGGGACGCAGGCAGGGTAAAAAAAAACCTGATGAACCAAAAGATGATAACTACATACATCGAGGGGAGGCTGTCTGAAAGTCCGCGATATCATTCAAAGAATCGAAGCGGACGGGTGGTATCTTGTGGCAACCAAAGGCAGTCAACGCCAGTATAGACACACAGAGAAGCCAGGCAGAATCACGATTGCCGGGCATCTTGCCGATGATATTGCACCGGGCACCCTCAACAGCATCCTAAAACAGCCAAATCTGAGGGAGTCAATCAGAGTATGCACAGGTTCCTCATCGTAATTGAAAAAGCGGGTAAAAATTACTCTGCATATTCACCGGACCTTCCTGGCTGTGCAGCGACAGGGAAGACCCGGGAAGAAGCAGAAGAGCGGATGCACGAGGCGATTGAGATGCACATCAGGGACTTCTCGAAGATGGATTACCTATTCCCCGATCGCACTCAACAGCGACCTTTGTGGCAATACAGTCACCTTAACTTCTATGGTTAAAAGAGAAGTATTGAAATTCGTGAACTTTCTTGAGGACCGGCTGAAGGAACATGGTCTTCATAATGCCAGGCTGAACGAGGCTAGTGTCTGAATAACCCCCCCGCAGCAATGACCTCACTGTCCTTGCTGCTCCCCGCAGTTGGGGCTCTCGCCCCAACTGCTCCGTCCACGAGTGATGAGTTCGGTTATACTTTGACCGGAGGGGGAGAATCCCCCCTCCGGACCTCCCCCGATATGCGATAGCCTGTGGGCAGAGTTCACCGGGAAATTATTCGTCACTTCCTGTTTCCCGCACTGGCCCTATCGCGCTTTGGGGCTGCCACAGCGGCGGGGCGTCAGCGCCGGGAGCGTCACCGTGAGATGAGTGCGGTTTCGCAGATCCTGAACAAGGAAATACAGCTATCTATGACGGGGAGGGGGAGAATCCCCCTCCCCTGTCCCCTCCCCCGATACGCGATAGCCCTCGGGCAGGGTTCAGCTGGATAGCATTCGGGATCTCCTTCCCCCGCACTGGCCCTGTCGTATTTCGGGGCTGCCACAGCGGCGGGGCGTCAGCGCCGGGAGCGTCACCGTGAGATGAGTGCGGTCATGAAGGGGAAATTGTTACAGGTGCAGAGTCACAGTTCCCGTTCATTCTGGAACAATCCTTCATCCCAGGTTGGTAAAGGCCATTCTTGAAGATGCGGGAATTTCACCCGAAGAAATTGAAAAATAAGATTATATTGCGTTGGATTGTTGCGCGAGCTTGTTTTCTTTATTAAAGACGAAAACCCTCTTCCTCTCCGGCCCCCAACCATCTTTCAAAGCCAGGTGATCCCCATCGCACCAACGCCCCCCGCAACGCAGCCGGGCGGCCTTGCCCGGCGCCTGGGCTTCTGGGAGGTGACCCTCTCGGGGGTAGGGATAATCCTCGGTGCCGGGATATATGCCCTGATCGGGGCGGCGGCCGTAACGGCGGGGAATGCGGTCTGGGTCTCGTTTGGGGTCGCAGCCCTTGTTGCGTTTTTCACGGCCCTCTCCTACATGGAACTTGCGTCGATGATGCCTGCCGTCGGTGCGGAATACGAGTACTGCGCCCGGGCGGTCGGAAAGCGGGCTGCGATGGTCATCGGGTGGCTGATCATCTTTTCCGGTATCCTTGGGGCGGCAACGGTCTCGCTTGGATTCGCCGGGTACCTGGGAAGAATTTTCCCCTTGCCGCTCCCGGTCGCGGCGCTTGCCCTTATCGTGGGATTGACGGGGCTGCTCCTTGCCGGCGTGAAGGAGAGCGCCCTTGTCGCCGTTGCGTTCACCCTCGTCGAGGTGGGAGGGCTCATTCTCATCATCATCGCCGGCATCCCCTATCTTGGGACGGTGGACTACCTTGAGTTGCCGCCCGGGACAGGGATAACGGGTGTCCTCTCGGCCGCGGCTTTGGTCTTTTTTGCCTACCAGGGATTCGAGGAGATGGTCAAGTTCTCGGAGGAGACGCACAAGCCGGAGAGGACGATCCCCCTTGCCCTCATCGTTGCCCTCGGTATCTCGACGGTGCTCTACATGCTGGTCTCTGTCTCGGCAGTGAGCGTCACCGGCTGGGAAGTCCTTTCGTCGTCACCAGCGCCCTTTGCATCTGTTGCATCCGCTGCATGGGGGACCGACGCCTCCCTCCTCCTCTCGGTGATAGCGCTCTTTGCAACGGCAAACACTGCCCTCATGATGATGTTTGCCTCCTCGCGGATCTCGTATGGAATGGCCCGGGCAGGGTCCCTCCCGTCGGTCCTTGCCTTCGTGCACCCCGGGAGAAAGACACCGTGGGTGACGAGTATCCTTGTCGGCGCCGGTGCCCTCCTTTTCATGTCGCTCGGGGACATTGCGTTTGTTGCAAACGTCTCAAATTTCACCCTCTTTGTCACGTTCATCGTGGTGAACCTCTCGGTCATCGTCCTCCGCTACCGCGAGCCACGGACCTTCCGGCCGTTTGCCGTTCC
>JANIHI010000004.1 GCA_024518585.1 Methanolinea sp.
CTTGTTCCCTGAGATATACCTCTGCTCTCTCCTCGTCATTTGTGTATCGTGTAAGTTCAACCAGGTTCATTCATCTGGCCACCTTTGTTTAGTATATAGTTGTGGCCTATATTAAGGAATTACCTAAAATTTTTTTATACGAAATTTTATATAGTGGGAACAGGAACAGAGCAGCGGAGATTTGAGCGATGGCTGAAGAAACCATGGAAGAGTCACTCTGCAGGATGAAGTGGTCAACATTTGTCCTAACGGGTGTCATGGCCCTGTTTTTTGGTATTCTCTTTTTCCTTTTCCCGGCACTGACCGCCGAGGTTATCGTCACGCTGCTGGGCATCATTATCATCGTGCTTTCGATCTTTGCAATCACCCTAGCCCTCATGAGCCGCGTGGGCGATACGTACTCGGCAGCCCTCCTAATCGGCGGTCTATGCGGTTTTCTGGTCGGTGTGGGAGCAATAGTCTCCCCTGTCCTCTTCGGGGCCTTCTTGAGTATCATCCTTGGTGCAGTCCTCTTCGTGACAGGGGTCATCAATATCGCCATGGGTACGGCGGAGCGTGACGGTCGTCCACGGTGGAGCATGTACCTCCTCGGTATAGTCTCCATCATATTTTCGGTGATCCTGATGCTCTATCCCCTCTTTGGGTCAATCATCCTGTTTGGATACCTTGTCGGGGTCTATTTCGTCCTCTACGGAATCATGCTCATATGGGCAGGGTTCATCGTCAAGGCCATTATTCCCGATTTCTGCCCTCGGGAATGAAATAAGGCGGTTATCCCAAATTTTTTGGTCGCCTGTTCCACCAGGGAGAAAAACATCCAATAGATTGCTCTCCATACAAGCATTCCACACCGAAAAAAAACTACGCGATTCTTTCCGGTACACAGGCATATGCATTCACGCATTGGGCGCAGCCGAATTCAATGAAAATGCATTGAATTTTTCTTCCATCGGGCCGTGTGCGGAACGAAATTTGTGCGTTTTCATTCAAACTGCCCATGACAGCCGTGTGGTCGGGCATAAAAGGTGAAAACCACGAAATGAATTTTAATTAAAAAAAATTCCCACAGTCACAATTCCCTGCTGTGATGCACATCGTCCGGAAATTATCATCTGATCTCCCCGAAAGGAGTCTCTTTTCCTTATTCTAATCAGATGGACCAGGTCTCTTTTTTTGACGCCATTCCGGCCGAAAAGGTAATTTTTTTACCATGGGTGGACAATTTCCATAAAAAGGACCCATACGAGGAGGTCCTAGGTTTGGTGTCTCATGAAGTTTTCCCGGATGCAGCTGGAAGCAATGAAGGAGCTGACCAATATCGGGGCTGCCCATGCCGCGACCTCTCTTTCCCAGATTCTGGGGACTGCTGTCCACATGACCGTCCCGGAGATCAGAATTCTCGACGTGTCCCGGATTGGAGAAGTCCTCGGCGATGAAGTCGCAACCATGGTTGTCTTCCAGTTGCAGGGAGATCTTCCCCACGGGGGATTCCTCGTCCTCCATTTTCCCAACGAATCTGCGGCAAGGACTGCCTGTATCATGTGTGGAACTATCGCAGGAGATATTTCTCTGGGAGAGATGGAGCAGAGCGCGCTTCTCGAAGCGGGAAATATCATGGTCTCGTCGTTTCTCTCGGCAACCTCCGATCTCCTGGGAATGATGATGCTCCCCTCCCCTCCCTCTGTAGCTGTCGATATCATCCACGCGGTCATCCAGTCGCTCATTGCAGGGATGGGAGTCGACGTGGATGACATCATTGTCTTTCAAATCCATCTCTCCTCCGAAGAGCACCAGATTTCGGGAAATATCATCCTGCTTCTCGAGCAGACGACAATGGGCCGGATTGCGTCAATCCTTGAGCGGATGGTTGGTCCAGCGAGCGGATAATCCCAGAAGGGAAAGAGAGGACAAGACGATATCCGGAACGGCCCGACCGAAAGGAAATTGGTCTGGGGGACATGATGGAAAATACAGCCTATGCTCTCAGAGTCGTTTTCCGTCGAACTGGTCTCGTGGCGCGAGGCGGTCAGGTTATCCCGTGCCCTCGCGGAGATGGTTCGGGGACGTCTCCTCCCGGACCTTGTGGTTGCTATCGGCAGGGGGGGATTCGTGCCGGCACGAATCCTCTGCGATTCCCTGATGATTACGACGCTCACGTCTATCCGGGTCGAACACTGGGGGCAGGCGGCACAGTGCCAGGAAAAAGCGCTCGTCCGGTACCCCCTCTCCACAGACATCAGGGACCTTGACGTCCTCGTCGTTGATGATGTGACTGATACCGGGGAGACGCTCGAGACCGCCTGCCAGTACCTCGAATCCCTCTCTCCGCGGCACATACGGACAGGGGTGCTCCACCACAAGACGTGCTCGAAATTCACCCCCGATTACTATCCCCTCACCGTCAGCGAGTGGCGGTGGATAGTCTATCCCTGGGCACTCCATGAAGACCTGACCGGCTTTGTGGAACGGGTGATGGGACCTAAACCTGTCACTGTTGCAGATATCCGGTCCCTGCTGCAGGAAAAATTTTCCATGGCACCGTCATCCTGGGATGTTACGATGGCCCTTGAGGAACTGGTGCGGCAGGGGAGAGTTACTCCAGATGGGGCGACATATCGGAAGCGTCAGGATTGAGAAATGACCCTGCGGTCATCCCCCGTTGAGGCAGAGGTCGAGGGCACCTCCCCGACACATCTCGTCGAATATCCGGGCGGGATCATTGTTCTCCGGTGGAGAATAGGAGCGGGGTTGCGCCAAAAGGATCTCTCTCATGGCGAGTGCAACCTCCGGTGGTCGGAATCCGGTAATCATCCTTTTTGCTTCCCTGTCAACCTTTCCGCTTGCAAAGAAGAGGGAGCATTCCGGGCAGAGGACGAGAATGCTGCATTCAGGGGTTGTGGCCTTTGGTTCCGGGCCCTGGTACGGGTCAAAAACGTGGGCAGAGAGGAGGGAGAGGGAAAACGAAATACCACAGTGCTCGCAGCGTCCCCCGCACGCACGTGCCAGGCGACGGACCTTGACGGGGTGGGCCCGGAGCCAGCGTGCAACCCCGAGGGGAGAACCGGGGCCCTGGCAGTTCCCCTCACCGGCCGGGAGCATCACGCGAAATTCCCCTCCTCATGTTCACATATTTCAGAAATGTCTCCTGTGTGCACAATCCCCTCTCCTGATCAAGACGGTTTCCAGGGGATAATTACCAGGACCTCATATGATTTTTTCCCCGCGACCAGCCCCCCCGGGGTATCCCGGTGACCATCAGGAAGTCCCGGATCTTTTTGATACGCAGGGCAGAAAGGGATTAAACATGCCGGGCACAAAGGAAAAGGGAGGTTAGGGTCGGGGGTCGTGCCCGAAGGAAGCACCATGAGGATCGTTATTGCCCTGGGAGGAAATGCCCTCCTCAAACGCGGGGAACCCATGACAGCAGAAGTCCAGAGGGAGAACGCAAGGACAGCGGCCCGCCTCATTGCACCCCTTGCAGCAGGTCACGAGATCGTGATCTCGCATGGCAATGGCCCCCAGGTGGGACTCCTCGCCCTCCAGGCAGCGTGCTACCGGGGAGTTGAACCCTATCCCCTCGATCTCCTGGACGCCCAGACGGAGGGAATGATCGGGTACATGATCGAGCAGGAGCTCTCCAACCACCTGTCCCCTCCACGGCCCTGTGCAACGGTTCTCACCATGGTTGAAGTTGACCCCGCGGACCCCGCATTTCTGCACCCGACCAAGTTTGTCGGTCCAGGTTACGATACAGCGGAAATGGAGCAGGTATCCCGCGAGAAAGGCTGGACCTTCGCCAGGGATGGCGACACGTGGAGGAGGGTAGTCCCTTCCCCTGACCCGCACCGGATCATCGAGATCGTACCGATACGCCTTCTCCTCTCGCATGGTGTCATCGTGATCTGTGCAGGGGGGGGAGGAATCCCTGTCGTCCCCGCACAGGCAGGAAGCGGGCGGTCCCTCGGGGTGGAGGCCGTCATCGACAAGGACCTTGCCAGCGCACTCCTTGCACGGGAAGTCTCTGCCGACCTGCTCATCATGGCAACCGATGTCGACGGGGTATACCTCGAATGGAATACCCCGCGGGCACACCGGATCGACTCTGCAACACCGCACCATTTGAGAGAGTACACATTTGCACCCGGCTCCATGGGCCCCAAGGTCGAGGCTGCCTGCAGGTTCGTTGAGGCGACCGGTAAGAGGGCAGCAATCGGGGCACTGACAGCGATCTCAGGGCTGGTCGCCGGGACGGGAGGAACTCAGGTAAGGGGTCGGGAGGACGCGTCATGACGAAACTCGGGGTCTACTCGGAAGTCGGGCGCCTGCGTGCCGTCATGGTCCACCGTCCTGACATGAGCATCAGGCGCCTCACACCTGCCAATTGCCGCGAATTTCTGTTTGATGACATTCTCTGGGTC
Source organism: Methanolinea sp. (assembly GCA_024518585.1). GTDB lineage: Archaea > Halobacteriota > Methanomicrobia > Methanomicrobiales > Methanospirillaceae > Methanolinea_A. Next base: position 4,419 of record JANIHI010000004.1, read on the forward strand.
GAAAAGGCCCAAGAAGAGCACGATGCCTTTGTCCGGGTACTCACGGAGGAGGGTGTGACAGTGTACTATTCAAGCGATCTCCTTACCCATGTCCTGGAACCGGAAGAGAACAGGAGATGGGTGGTCGACCGGGTGGTCAACCCGGTGACTGTCGGGCCATCGGCATGCGCTCCGGTCCGCATGTGCCTCCGGGAGATGGAGCCGGGCCAGCTGGCAATGCACCTCGTGGGAGGACTGACGAGGAAGGAACTCGAGTGTATCTACCTCGAAGGGATGAACAGGTCATCACTCCCTGTTGCCTCGACGCCCCCCGATTCATTCATCCTGCCACCCCTCCCGAACTCGCTGTTCCCCCGGGACTCGTCGTCCTGGATCGGGGATGGGGTAACGATAAACCCGATGCGCTGGCCGGCACGCCGACCCGAGGCAGTCAACGTCGGTGCAATCTACCGGTTCCATCCCATTTTCCGCGATCGGGGAACCAGGACATGGTACTCCTGCCTCGAGGGAGGGGAAGGGATATCCCTGCCCTACCAGGGCTATCCATCGATGGAAGGGGGGGATATCATGCCGATTGGCAGGGGTACCCTCCTTGCAGGCATGGGAGAGAGGACCAGCGGTCCCACCCTTGAACATCTTGCCGGGACTCTCCTATCCTCTGGTGCGGTCGAGAGCGTGATAGTGGCCCAGATGACCCATGATCGGGCGCACATGCACCTCGACACGGTCTTTTCGATGCTCGATGTGGACATGGTGACAGTCTACCCAAAGGTCACCCGGTCGCTGCGGACTTTCCGTATCACGCGGGGAGAAGGTCAGAGTCCTTTCCTGGTCACAGAAGAGGGGGACTTCCTCTCCGCAGTTGCACATGCACTGGGCGAGGAGAAGCTTACCGTGATCCCAACCGGCGGGGACGAGTATGAGGCAGCGCGGGAACAGTGGGACGACGGGAACAATGTCCTTGCGGTGAAGCCGGGACGGGTGGTAGCGTATGACAGAAACGTGCATACCAACAGGAATTTCCGGAAGGCCGGAATTGACGTGATAGAGGTTGAGGGCTCAGAACTCTCCCGGGGACGGGGAGGCGGGCACTGTCTCACCTGCCCGCTCCACCGCGAGGGGATCTGACAGGGCAGGCTCACCGCGGGAAGGCCCAACACCGGAAACTACATTTTTGACCTTGGAGAGGCCTATTACACATCCTGATAATGACACAATTTCTGCACAGGGACCCCATCTCCCGGCGGCTGGAGGAGTTGATCAGCGAGAGAGAGGCACTCGCACAGTTCCCTAGTGGGGAACTTGTTGCCGTTATCAGAGACGTTGGGTTCTCCTGCGACCTGTGTTCACGGTGTTGTACCAGGGCATTCAATGGTCACGTCTTATTGCTCGATGACGATGCCCGCTGGATGATCGAGAACGAACCTGCTGCCCTTGAACCGGCACCGGTGCTTGACTTCTGTGACCAGAACGGGACATTGTATGCCCCGGCATTTACCCTGCGATCAGTGCATGACAGGGCCGGTTCGTGCTGGTTTCTGGAAAAGGGGCGGTGCAGGGTTTACACGAACCGTCCGTGGGTCTGCAGGATTTATCCCTACATGCTTCACCGCGAACCCGATGATGACGGCTCTGTCGACTGGCGCCAGGTGAGCGGCCTCGACCTGCATGGAAGCTACCACCATCCGATATCGCTGGAAGACGCAAAAAAAATCGCAGCTGATGTCATTGCATTCGAATCAGCCGTTCTCGACCACGAGATTGGGTTCCTCGAATATACCCGCGATTTTTTTGCCCAGAACGGGCTCCAGCACTCAAAAAAGGTTTATAATTCCCAGGTTCGGCGTCTGTCGAGGGGCGGGACCGTGGCCGTCCGGGTCTTTTACAGGGGGAAATTTGAAGAGTATACCGTGAAAGGAAACGTCCCCCGGAGGAAATGACGGGATATGGATCATCCCCTGGCTTTCCAAAAAGTATTCATTGGTCTTTTCCCCTTTCCTTTCGGATGATGCAACTTTTTTCCAGGGAACGTAAATACGTGATATCCTCAACGATCCCGGTGATAAAGGAGAGGGATCCATCGGGATGAAACATCGCAAGCGCAGTGACGAGGACCTGCAGGGTCTCTCCATCCTGTTTCCTGAGGACCACTTCGCGGTTTTTCACGAAACCATTCCTGCGGAGTTCATCGAGGAGTTCGGCCCTTCCCCCCTCCTTTGCAAAGAGGGAGCTCACGGCAACCCCCTGCAATTCCTCCAGGGACGAAAACCCGAGCATCTCGAAGAGGGACTGGTTTCCCCATATGAACCGCCCTTCGGGGTCACCTGTTGACCGGTAGGCCCCCACGTTGATACTACTGACGAGGTCCTTGTATTGAACTTCGGTCTTCCGAAGCCTTTCCTCTGCTTTTTTTTGGGTGATATCACGGACGGTTGTCGAAATGCCGACGATCCGGCCGTCTGCACCCATGACAGGAGAGACGGTCAGGGAAACATCGATGGTCCTGCCATCCTTTCTCACCCGCTGTGTCTCGAACTCGACAATGTATTCCCCATCCAATGCCCGTTTCTGGATCCTGTGGATCTCCCCGGCTCGGTAAGAGGGCTCCAGCACCTGGAGGTCCTTTCCCTGCATCTCCTCAAAAGTGTACCCGTATATCCTGGTTGTGGCAGGGTTCCAGGAAATAACTCTCCCATCCGTGCTCGTGCTGAATATGCCGTCATGGGATGACATGAAGAGGTTGAAAAGGAAGTTCTTGGTTTGAATTGACTCGTGCAGGTGTGTCAGGTCCTCGTACACGACGAGCTGGTCACCGTTTGACAACGTGACAGGAAGGAACGAGATATCCTTGAAAAACCCGTCCTTGCACCTGACAGGGAATTGGCGGGGACGGATCTGGCCCGGGGTGGAAGAAGCAAGGTCCTTTTTCCACAATGTCTTTGCCTCCCTCTGGAGAGAGAGGTCGGGAAACGCCTTCATGAACCAGGTCCGTCCATTGGGGATATCCTCAAGGGTGTAGCCAAAGAGCTCGGTAAAGCGGGGACTGACGTAGTGGTACTTCCCGGCACCGTCAATGATAGCGATGGGGTGGGAAGAGATCGCGGCGACCTTCTGGAAAAGTTCGATTGCTGCCTCCCTTGTATGCAGGGAAAGACGTTCGCGCAGCGAAAGGGCAGCCAGTTTCAGGTAGTCCGCGAGATAATCCTTTTCTTCCCGGATTACCTCCCGGGGAGCGAAGATCCCAACCGCTCCATGGAGCGTCCCTCCCCATGTGATTCCCGCACAGCATGGCGGATCCCCGGGGGAGAATTCATGGGGGGGTATTTCCCCGGTTTGGAGACATTCAACAAGGCGCCGGGACAGGGAGTGAGGCAGCCAGGTCATCCCTCCCGGGGGTATCCCGTCCGGGATCGAAAAACACGTCTCGCCGTTCTTCTGGGAGAATTCCTTTCCGACCAGGTCCCCGCCGGAAATGAAGGAATGGTCACCGGGATACTCCCCGCTCCACACTGCCTTAATGCACCAGGTCTGCGTCTCGTGGTTGATGGAACAGACAGCAACGGATGCACCGGGAATGAGCGTGGCAATATCGCGGGCAATGTGCGCATAGACCTGATCATCATGCCGTTCGTCAAGGAAGTTACACAAGGCCCTGGTGAGGATGGCTTCGCACCTCTCCTTCTCTGCCTGGTGTTCCTGTGCCTTTACCTGCGGGGAGATGTCCACGCCGGTTGCAACGATGGACAGGAGATGGAAATCCCTGTCGAAAATTGCATAAAATGCCCATTCTATGCCACATGCACCACCAGGGGAAGCACCTGTCATGAGAGTCAGGGAAAACGATGGTTTTTCGTGCGAGAGAGAAAAAAGGCATGACTGCACCCTGTTTGCGTCTTCGTGATTCAGCAGATCGTAAAAATTCGTTTCCAAAAGGGAAGGCACGGTAGGGAAGAAACGGGATGCGTAGCAGTCACTCCCGGATAGGGTCTGGCCGGTGGGGAGAAAATGGACCATGAAAAGGGAGGGTGCATGGGCAACCGCCTCCAAGACCTGTCTTTCGGAATCAAGGTGTCCACGCAGGAACAGGACCTCGGTGCAGTCCTCAATGAGTGCCAGTTCTCCCCTCTCTCCGTTCTCGAGGAGTGCGGGAACCTTCTTTATCTTCAGTGAAACAGATTGCCCATCCCTGGTTTGGGCGATACAGATATCGCGAGACCTCTCTGGACCAGCATCCCCCGGGGAACGGTATAGGAGCCGAGAGAGGTGGGGAAATTCTCTCACATTGTGCCCACAGACGTCTTCTCTCCGGCAGCCGAGGAACGAAATGAGAGGCGCATTGGCATTCATCACGGTCCCCTCGCCATCAACGAGAATGACCATATCCCGGACATAGTCAAGTGGTGAGACTTCACCCTCCCTTTCGGCAAGGGTAAAAACCCTCGTTGTCCCGAAAGAATGGGCCTCGACCTGCCCTGCGACCAGGAGGGCATGGAGGTCGCGGGAGACTGAATTGCGGTGGCGCTTGAGCAGGCCCGCCACCTCGTTGATACACAGCCCCTGGGGGTTTTCAGAAAGCAGTTTCTTTATTCTTTCAATCTTTTCCGTTGGAGGTCCCTTCGTCATACTATTCTCTGGGGAGAAAAGGCAAGGATTCTTCCCCCGTCGATTGCATAGTCACACCTGATAATCTCTCCTTCCCTTTATAAAATCGTGCCCTGCAGTTTCTCTCTGTCAATCGCATCTGCCATGCAGTTGTGCACAAAAAAATGCTCCTTCTTTTGCTATTCGTTTTATCTGTGCGTTTTATGCTTGCAAATCGTTAATTGCAAGCACCATTGTAATTTTTTCTCAATCCTGGGATGGAACCAGGGTCACAGGAAGGAAAAAACATGGAGCCAAAACAAATGGGAAGGGTAAGTGGGCAGGCACATCCGGATGCAGCATACCTGCTCCGCGAAGCAGCCGAGTCAGCGAACAGGGGCGAGCACCTCCAGGCACTGGATATGATTGAGAAGGTTATTGACAGGAACCCCCACATTGCCATGGCATGGCACGAGAAAGGGAATTGCCTTGATGAAATCGGCCGGTGCGAGGAGGCACTCTCCTGTTATGACAGGGCGATAAGTCTTGACGCCCACAATGCGGAGACGTGGTTCAACAAGGGACTGACCCTCAAGAAGATGGGACGCGAAAAAGAAGCCTACGATTGCATGAACCAGGGGGTCGACCTGGCCATTGGGAGATAATATCAGACCTTTATTCTTTTTATTTTTTTAATATATTTTTTTCAGGTTTTTTTATATTAATACTCTACAAAGTGTTACAAGAGGGGGTGAACCAACGATTTGAAAGAACCTTAGAAGGAGGAATTCATGAGTTGATCACCTCCCTGAGGGAGCAAAAAGGTAAAAATGGAAATAAAGAGTATTAACCTGTACAATCATTGTGGAACATTAACACCTGTCCATGTGAACAGGACACCAGGTTGTTTTTAATCCAGGTTTTATAGCACTGTGCGATGCAACGGATGCAGACATTATTGCATGGCATTCTCAATATTTTTTTTACAATATATTAACATATAAAAAAATTAAATAAAAAAAATTCTCTCCAAAATAACGTTTAGATACTTTTATTTTATGCCGGTCATAACACGGCACCGTATACAGGTGTTTAAATGAATGCAAAGTACGTACAGACAACCTGTCCCTACTGCGGGACCGGGTGTACCTTCAACCTCGTGGTGAAGGAGGGAAAGGTCGTCGGGACCGCTCCCTACCAGCGTTCACCCGTCAACGAGGGGAAGGTCTGCCCGAAGGGCACGTATGCCCACGAGTTCGTGAACCACCCGGACCGCCTCACGAAGCCGCTCATCAAGAAGGACGGCAAGTTCGTGGAGGCGACCTGGGACGAGGCACTCGACCTCGTGGCCAAGAAGTTCAAGCAGTACAAGCCGGACGAGTGCGCATGCCTGTCGTCAGCAAGGGTCTCGAACGAGGAGAACTACGCGATGATGAAGTTTGCCCGCGGCGTCCTCAAGACGCGGCACATCGACCACTGCGCGAGGCTGTGCCACGCATCAACGGTCGCGGGCCTTGCCTCGACGTTTGGCTCGGGTGCGATGACCAACTCGATCGGGGACATCGCGGAGTCCAAGTGCATCTTCATCATCGGGAGCAACACGTTTGAACAGCACCCGCTGATCGGGCGCCGCGTGATGCAGGCGAAGGCCAACGGTGCAAAGATCATCTACGCGGACCCGCGGTACACGCCGACGGCAAAGCAGGCCGACCTGTACATGCAATTCCGGTCGGGGACGGACGTAGCGATCTTCAACGGCCTGATGCAGGAGATCCTGAAAAACGGCTGGGAGGACAAGGAGTTCATCAAGAACCGGACCAAGGACTTCGATAAACTCAAGGAAGAGGTCATGAAACCCGAGTATGCGCTCGAGAACGTCTCGAAGGTCTCGGGTATCCCGGCCGCCCAGCTCAAGACCTGCGCCGAGTGGTTTGCCAAGGCAGAGTCTGCCTGCATCCTGTATTCGATGGGGGTCACGCAGCACACGACGGGGGTTGACAACGTCCGGTCGATTGCAAACCTCCAGATGCTGACCGGCAACCTGGGCCGGCCCGGGACGGGTGTCAACGCTCTGCGTGGCCAGAACAACGTCCAGGGCGCCTGTGACATGGGATGCCTGCCCGTCGTGTTCACCGCCTACCAGAAGGTGATCGACGAGGCGGCCCACAAGAAGTTCGCCGACGCCTGGGGGTTCCCGGACGGCATCTGCGAGCCGAAGAACGGGTACGAAGTCACGGTCATGATGGACGTGCTCGTCGACAAGCCCGGCGAACTCAAGTGCATGTACATCATGGGCGAAAACCCGATGATCTCTGACCCTGACCTCCACCACGTCGAGAAGGCGCTCAAGAACCTCGAGTTCCTGGTGGTCCAGGACATCTTCATGAACGAGACGGCGGAACTCGCCCACGTGGTCCTGCCGGCCTGCTGTTACGCCGAGAAAGACGGGACCCAGACCTCGACCGAGCGGCGCGTCCAGATGTGGAGGAAGGCCCAGGACCCGCCGGGCGAGGCACGGCTCGACTGGCAGATCATCGCGGATATCGCGGCACGCATGGGATATGCAAAGCAGTTTGCCTGGAAGAGTGCTGAAGAGATCTTCGAGGAGATCCGGAAAGTCACGCCCTCGTATGCCGGCATGAGTTATGCCCGCCTCAACAAACCCGAGGCAGCCCACTGGCCATGCCCGACTCCCGACCACCCGGGGACGCCGATCCTCCACAAGGAGAAGTTCGCCCACCCCGACGGGCTCGGCCAGTTCTTCGCCGTCCCGTACAAGCCGCCCGCCGAGGTCCCGGACGCCGAGTACCCGTTCATCCTCACGACCGGCCGGTGCCTCTGGCAGTGGCACACCGGGACCATGACACGCCGGTCAGAGTCCCTCGAGGCCGAGGAACCGACCGGCTGGATCGAGATCAACCCCGAAGACGCAAAGGCGCTCGGGATCAAGAACGGCGAGATGGTCAAGGCAACAACACGCCGGGGAACCGTCAACGTCCCCGCACGCGTTACCCCCGATATCATGAAGGGCGTCATGTTCATGCCGTTCCACTACAAGGAATGCGCCGCAAACGTCCTGACCAACAACGCCCTTGACCCCATCGCCAAGATCCCGGAGTTCAAGGCCTGTGCTGTGAAGATCGGGAAGATCGAGGGGGGGAAGTAATATGGGACTCTTTGGTGGAAAACCCGACGTGAAAAAGGGCGACATGGTCTATGCCTGGACCAGTGACGCGGATATCGCAAAGAAAGCTGAGTGCGGGGGGGCGGTCACGAGCCTCCTGAAGTATGCACTCGAACAGAAGATCGTGGATGCAGTCATCGCGGTCGGGAAGGGCCAGGACATTTACGATGCTGTCCCCGTTCTGGTCACCGATCCAAAGCAGTTGAAGGATACGGCCGGATCACTCCATTGCGGGACACTCCTCCTCGCAAAGGTTGCGCAAAAGTTCATGGAGCGGTCAAAGGGGATGAAAGTCGCGATGACAGTGAAAGGCTGCGATGTCATGGCCCTCCACGAACTTGCGAAAAGGAAAAAGATCGACCTAAACAACCTCCTCCTCATCGGCGTCAACTGCGGGGGGACCGTCAGCCCCGTCATGGCGCGGAAGATGATCAGGGAGAAGTTCGGCGTCGACCCGGACACTGTCCACAAAGAAGAGATTGACAAGGGCCAGTTCATCATCGAGTACGAGGGCGGCCACAAGGGCATCAAGATCGATGACCTGGAGGACGGGGGCTACGGCCGCAGGTCCAACTGCCGCCGCTGTCTCTACAAGGTCCCCCGCCAGGCAGACCTTGCCTGCGGGAACTGGGGGGTCATCGGCGACAAGGCCGGCAAGGCCACGTTTGTCGAGGTCTGCAGCGAGAAGGGTGCTGACCTCCTCGCCCGTGCGGTCAAGGACGGTGCCCTCAAGACCGAGAAACCCGACCCCAAGGGTCTCGAGATGAGGGGCAAGGTCGAGGGAGCGATGATCAAGCTGGGAGAGAAGTGGCGGAAGAGGGACTTTGAGGCACTCTCCAAGGATCTCTGGGGGACAATCCAGAAGGAGACCTCCCGGTGCATCAAGTGCTACTCCTGCATCGAGAACTGCCCGGTCTGCTTCCCTTCCTCAGGGGCACTCAAGGCCAAGGATCTCGTGGTGAAACCGGGCGAGGTCCCGCCAAACCCCATGTTCCACCTGCGCAGGTTTGCCCACATCTCCGATTCCTGCGTCAACTGCGGCCAGTGCGAGGAACTCTGTGCAATGGACATCCCGCTTGCAAAGTTCTCTCATGCCATCAGGGTCGAAGCTGACATGGCCTTCGAGCCGAAGCTGGGAAAACCGGGATATACCAACTAAACCATCCTTTTTTTTCAGGTCAAAGAACCCTGTATTTTTCCATGGCCCGGATAGAGGCCAGTTGACGATTCCTGTTTGAGGGAAAAACAACCTGATAATAATCTTTTTTGGGAATAAGGTCTCACCATTCAGGAACAATTACCCATGGACCCATTTTCCGCGATCTTGATCATTGCCGGGCTCATCCTCTTTGAGACGATTACGAGCATTGACAATGCAATCATCAATGCCGAGGTCCTCTCTACGATGAAAGAATGGGCACGGAGGTGGTTCCTGCTCTGGGGACTCCTCATTGCCGTTTTTATCGTGCGGGGAGTACTCCCCTGGTTCATCGTCTGGATGTCAACGCCGTCCCTTGGTCCCTGGGGTGCACTCACTGCAACCTTCAGCAGCGATCCGATGGTCGTTGCGGCCATTGAAGAGTCTGCACCCGTCCTCCTGATGGGAGGGGGAACATTCCTCATATTTCTCTTCTTCCACTGGATATTCCTCGAGCCGAAGTTCTATGGTCTCCGTGGGGAACGGTACATCGCGACAAAGGGGGTCTGGTTCTTTGCCGTTGTCTCGGTCCTGCTCTCCCTCCTTGTCTGGGAAGCCCTCCAGGTCAACCCCCTGATGGCATTCGGCGCGGTGGTCGGTTCGACCGCATTCTTCATCGTCCATGGTTTCCGCCAGAATGCCGAGGAGCAGGAGAAGAAGATGATGGGGGGAGAGATGTCAGACATCTCGAAAATCTTTTACCTCGAGGTCATCGATGCGACGTTCTCGATCGACGGGGTCCTCGGAGCATTTGCATTCACCCTGTCTGTCCCCCTCATCATCATCGGGAACGGGATGGGTGCATTCGTCGTCAGGGAGCTGACGGTCAGGAACGTGGAGAACATCAAGAAATACAGGTATCTGAAAAACGGGGCGATGTATTCCATTTTCGTCCTGGGGATTATCATGGTCCTCGACAGTTTCGGGGCCCATATCCCGAACTGGCTCTCACCCCTCGTCACATTTGGCATTGTCGGCTTCTTCTTCTACAAGTCCATGCGATACGTTGCCCTTCGGGAAGGTGAGTAAAGAAAGTCAATATCCCGGAGGAGACCTCCACCGCAGCACGCCCGTGTCAGGCAGATTGGGGTTCGTTATGGCAAGGCCTGGTAAAGAGAAAGGAGCAGAGTCCTGTTTTTTTCTGTTCCGCCACCTTCAAGAGGGTATGCCGTCCACACTCTGTGAGAACATGCAGCGCCCCCATGTCATCGTGAACATTGCCATGAGTGCCGACGGGAAGATCTCGACCTGCGAAAGACGGCAGGTCAAAATATCGGGGAAAAATGATTTTTCCCGCGTTGACCGCCTCAAGGCAGAATGCGATGCCGTCATGGTCGGGATAGGGACGGTCCTTGCGGATGACCCGTCCCTCACCGTCAAGTCGGGAGATCTCGTAGCGGCACGCGTCGGAAGGGGACTTCCCGGGAACCCCGTGAGAGTGGTTGTAGACTGCCGTGCCCGCACGCCCCTGGATGCCGCCATACTCCACAAGGGGGAAGGCAGAAGGATCATCGCGTGCTGCGAGGGTGCCGAGAGGGAAAAAAGGGAGTCACTCTCCACCCTCGCAGAGGTGATCGTTGCCGGGAAGGGGGCAGTCGATCTCGCGGTCCTGATGGACGAGCTGTGGAGGAGGGGAATTAAGAACCTGATGGTCGAGGGGGGCGGAAGGCTGATCGGTGCACTCTTTACCGAGGGACTCGTCGATGAATACATCACGTTTATCGGCAACATCGTCATCGGGGGTGAGAAGGCCCCCACACCTGCGGACGGTCCGGGCTTTGTGCGGGAAGACGATTTTCCCCGCCTCACCCTTTTTGCCGCGGAGAGGATGGACAACGGTATCCTCCTGCACTGGGTCGTGGAGAGAAAATGATCAAGACCTGACCTGACGTGACACAGGGCACATTCCTCCCCCCGGGACCAGTCATTGTCCTCATTGCCGTATTTGTCCTCATCGCCGTACGCCAGGTGGGGAGATTCCGGTTCCGCATCTGGCAGGTCATGTGCATGGGTGCACTCGCCGTCCTCATCCTTGGAGAGATAAGCCCGCGCGACGCTCTCTTCTCGATCAACCCTGATGTCATGTTCTTTCTCCTTGGGATGTTCATCGTGGGCGAGGCACTGGAAGAGAGCGGATACCTCCACGTGATTGCATTTCGGCTCTTTTCGAAAGCCCGGTCCGGACGGCAGTTCATCCTGTTTATCCTCGTCTTCATGGGTCTCCTCTCTGCCATCCTCATGAACGATACGGTTGCAATCATTGCAACGCCCGTGGTGATTGCCTATGCCTGCCGGTTTGGTCTCCCGCCGGGGAAAGCCCTCCTTGCCCTCTGTTTTGCCGTGACCACCGGGAGCGTCCCAAGCCCCATCGGCAACCCCCAGAACCTCCTCGTTGCCACCTATAGCCAGTTGCCACAACCGTTCCTTGCGTTCCTGGTCTACCTTGGTATCCCAACCGCAATCGGTCTCATTGTCACATACCTCCTGCTGACGCACGATGTCGACCAGGGGGAATCTGAGTGCAATTTTGATGAAAGGCAGGACAAGGTCAGGGACGAGGACCTTGCGCGGATTAGCCGCATCTCCCTCTCTCTCATTCTCCTCCTCATCGTCGTCCGGGTCCTCACAGGCCCCCCCCTCATCCCCCTATCGGCCATTGCAATCGCAGGTGCGGCCCCCCTCGTTATCCTGTCACGGGAACGGGTCAGAATTGTACGATCAATTGACTGGCCGACGCTTGCCTTCTTTGCCGCGATGTTCGTCCTGATGCAGAGCGTTTACAATACGGGGATATTCCAGTCGGGAATAGATTTTGGATCCCTCACGTCCATCCCTCTCATCCTCTCCACGAGTGTGTGTATCAGCCAGTTCGTCTCCAACGTCCCCTTCGTCGCCCTTTTTCTCCCGCTTATCATGAAAGAGGGAATGCCCGTGGCATCCCTGATGGCACTTGCTGCCGGGAGCACCATCGCAGGTAATCTCACGATCCTGGGAGCAGCAAGTAATGTCATCATCATCGAGAACGCCGAGAAGAAAGGGTATACCATCACGTTCTTAGAGTTCATCAGGATTGGCCTGCCCCTGACGATCGCCCAGATCATCATCTATGCTCTCTATCTCGCCATTTTCTAAAAAGAGGGAGAATGATTCGCGGGCTGTTCCGTGGGGGCCGGTCAGGAGAAGAAAGGTGATGTAACCGGGAAGCCGATAATGAAAATACCCGGTGAGGCAGTTCTCTCGGGGGGAGGGCAACGATGACACAAGGGATTGATAAAAAGACGGCTGAACTCAAGATAGCGGGAATGAGATGTGCCACGTGCGCAGTAAACCTCGAAAAGGCTTTAAAGGACGAGGGACATGCCGACTCGGCCACTGTCAACCTTGCCTCTGAGACCGCCCACGTTGACTACAATCCATCAGCAACGAGCCTCACAGACCTCGAGGCCGCTGTCAGGAAAGCGGGGTACGATGTTGTCTATGACCAGGTCACAATAAGAGTCGGGGGAATGGTCTGTGCAACCTGCGTCGAGACGATCGAGGCTGCCCTGAAGGCACTTCCCGGTGTGGTAAGTGCAACGGTCAACCTCTCGACAGAGAAGGCCTCTGTGGTCTACAACTCCTCTCTTTCGACCCTGGACGAGATGAAGAAGGCCATCGAGGACGCAGGCTACCAGTATCTGGGGCTTGCTGACCAGGTGACAACAAGTGCCGAGGAGGATGCCCGTCGGCGGGACCTCCAGGACAAGGCCCGGCGATTCCTGGTTGGCTTTGGTGTCAGTATCCCGGAATTCATCCTGATGGTGTCACAACCTCCCCTCTCCCCGCACACCCTCTCGCTCCTCATGCTGGTACTTACCACCCCTGCGTTCGCCTACGTTGCCTATCCCATCTACAGGGGGGCTGTATCAGCCCTGCGGAACCGCACCCTGAACATGGACGTGATGTATGCCATGGGAACCGGTGTTGCATACGGCGCAAGTGTGGTATCCACGGCGGGAATTGGCCTTTCGCACGATTTCATGCTGTACGACACGGCATTAATGCTCGCCTCGTTCCTCATGCTGGGGCGGTACCTCGAGGCAAGGGCCAAGGGGAGAACGACCGATGCAATAAAGGCACTCATCGGGCTCCGCCCGCGAACAGCCACACTCATCACCGATGGGGAAGAGAGGGAGGTCCCAATCGAGGATGTCAGGGTGGGGGATCTCATACGCGTCACGCCCGGCGAAAAAGTCCCGGTTGACGGCACCGTGATCGCGGGCGAGAGCTCCGTCGATGAATCCATGGTCACGGGGGAGCCCGTGCCGGTGTTCAAGACCCCCGGATCAACCGTCGTCGGGGGGACGATTAATACCAACGGTGTCCTCACGATCAAGGCACAGAAGGTTGGGAAAGAGACGGTGCTGGCGCGGATCATTGCACTCGTTGAAGACGCCCAGGCATCCCGGCCACCCGTCCAGAGGGTTGCCGACGGCGTCGTGGCATACTTCATCCCGGTCATCCTGGCAATTTCCACCCTTACATTTCTTGTCTGGTCCTTCGCCCTCCACGCGCCCCTCACATTCTCCCTGACTGCATTCGTCTCTGTCCTTGTCGTGGCATGCCCATGCGCGCTGGGACTTGCCACCCCGACGGCGGTAACGGTAGGAATCGGGAGGGGCGCTGAACTCGGGGTCCTCATCAGGAACGGTGAGGCGCTCGAGGTTGCAGACCGGGTCAATTCAGTGGTTCTTGACAAGACCGGAACACTCACGCAGGGAAAACCTGCATTAACAGATATCGTTCCCTTGAACACAGGAAGAACAACCCTCCTCTCGCTTGCCGCAGCGGTTGAGAAAAATTCGAAACATCCCCTGGCAAGGGCAATCGTTGACGCAGCAGCAGCCGAGGGGGTGGCCCCCCTGGATGGGGAGGAGTTTTATTCCCACGGTGGAAAGGGCGTCTCGGCCCGGGTTCTCGGGGAGCAGGTGCTGATTGGAAATGCGGGTTTCCTGGAAGAAAACGGGATAACCCTGTCGCCCGATGCAGGCGAGATCATCGCGAGACTTGGCAGAGAGAAAAAGACGGTCGTTGCGATCGCGACCGGCGGGACCATTGCCGGGGTCATTGGCATCGCGGATCCCGTGAGGGAGACATCTGCGGAGGCTGTTGAAGAATTCAGGAAGATGGGTCTTTCGGTCAGCATGGTCACCGGGGACACCATCCGGACGGCAGAGGCGATTGCAGAGAAGCTGAAAATCGAAAATGTCATTGCCGGGGTACTTCCCGAAGAAAAGGCCCGCGAAGTCAAAAAGATGCAGGAATCGGGGAGGGTGGTGGCGTTCGTGGGTGATGGCGTGAACGATGCGCCGGCACTCGCACAGGCGGACGTCGGGATCGCGATTGGAGGTGGGACCGACGTAGCCATAGAGAGCGGGGACATCGTCCTCATCAGGGACGACCTCCTCCATGCGGTCGCAGCACTCCAGCTCTCCCGCAAGGTCATGGCCCGGATACGCGGCAACCTCTTTTGGGCATTCGCCTATAACGTTGCCCTCATCCCTCTTGCAGCAGGAGTCTTTTACCCTCTCACGGGGTACATGCTCCAACCGGAGCTCGCGGCCCTCGCGATGGCCGCAAGTTCTGTCACCGTCGTCTCCCTCTCCCTTACCCTCAAAAGGTATATACCTCCCGTTCTCCGAGATCGTTTACCAGGGGAAAAAACCCATGGCCATTGACCCGGTATGCAAGATGACAGTTGATGAGAAGGCAGCACGGTTCAGGACGGAATACAGGGGAAAAACCTACTATTTCTGTGCCCCGGGCTGCAAGAAAAAATTTGACGCCGACCCCGGGAAATACGTAACCTGAGTGGGGGACGGGACCTGCCAATCGTGCGTCAACCCCAAAACCAGCATTTATGGGAGGGCCATACATAACCCATCCCGTTAGAAGGAGTGCAAAAAAGATGGAGGACCCGGAGGAGAGTGTCATGTCCCGGGAAGATGGGGATGGGGGGTTCATGACGTGGCAGGAGGAAGACCTTGTCGCCCGTCTGCCAGGGGTCATGCGGGCGAGAAAGGCTGCCGGTCTCGATGGTCTTGTCGGAGATCTCCAGGCAATCGTCATCAACACGGAAAGGGAAAAGCTCGAGGCTGCAGTCGCCGAACTCCTTGCATTCACGGGGCTAGCGATCGACGAGCACTTCTCCACAACCCGGACCCAGGCATATACCCTCCGGATACCGGGCTCCCCTGCTGTCATTGTCAAGAGCCGCCTTGCCGGAAAAAATCCTTTCCTTCCTTTTAACCAGGCCGAGAAGGCAAGGAAACTTCCCAATACCCGCCTCGAGACATTCATCTTTGGATGCCGTGATATCGATGCCTATTGTGAAATACAGAGGGAAAGGGGTGTTCGTTTCCAGACAGACGAGGTTCTCACGGGTCCTGATTTCCGCTTCATCCAGACGGTCCCCTCTCCCTATACAGGCAATTCCCTTGGTTTCATCGAATGGACGGGCCAGGGGCGGTCATTTGCACCATCAGGTGCAGAGAGACGCCCCATCACTCTTGAAAAACCAGGGCATTCCTACCTTGCGAACATAGGGAAGCTGGACCATACCGCAACACGGGTAAGGGCAAAAGAGCGGAACGCAGCAATTCTAGAGTTCCTCTCCCTGACCAATTATCACTTTGACTTTGCCGTCTTTGTAAAATCTCTCAACTCCATCACGAGCGTCGCCCGCCTGACCGATGATGCTTTTGCTATGGTCTTTACCTCCGGCATCGCACCTTACCGCGAGGGAGAGGACGCGGGGCCAACCGAGAACTTCATCCACTTTTACGGGACACGCGTCCACCACATGGCATTTTCAACAGACGACATTGATGCAGTCTTTGCAGAGCTGGTAACCCATGGCATGGAATTCCTCGTGAAACTCGTCGGGTCCCGCGAGGAAGGACTCAAACAGACGTTCTCCATGCCGTTCCCCCACACGATGATAGTCAACGAGTACATCCACAGGTACGAGGGGTTCGACGGGTTCTTTACCCGGAGTAATGTCGAGGAACTGACGCGGGCGACGGGGAGGCAGTAGGGAGGATTCACGATGGATTTCTGTTCTCCAGAAAAGGGCCCGAAGGTGACACGACGGTGACCATGAAGTACTCCTGGCAGATTAAACTCGCAATTTTCCTCGTTGCCTTTTCATTCTCGGTCTATCTCCTCAAGTTCCTCATCCTCGGGGATCCGGAAAACACGTACTTCTACGTCTTCAATGCCCTTGGTTTTCTTCCCATCAATGTGCTCCTTGTCACTCTCGTGTTAAATGAGCTCCTCAGCACGAGGGCACGCAGAGAACGCCTCGAGAAATTGAACATGGTCATCGGGACATTCTTTTCTGAAATGGGTACCGATCTCCTGCACACGATAACCCGGAAAGACCCTGATATCGCCCGTATTGCCGACACGCTGGCGGTCAGGGAAGATTGGAGTGACGAAGATTTTGCAAAGACAAAGAAAGTCTTTTCATCATACCCGTTTCGAGTGCTTCCCGAAAGGCAGGACCTTGAATTGATGCGGACATTCCTTAAAGAGAAGCGGAATTTCCTCCTTCGCCTCCTGGAAAATCCCATGCTCCTCGAGAACCAGGCTTTCACCGAGCTCCTCCGGGCTGTGACGCACCTCGGCGAAGAACTCGAGAGGAGGGGAGATCTCCTTTCCATTCCGGATAGCGACCTCGCCCATCTCCAGAAGGACATTGAACGTGTCTATCGCCTCCTCTGCCTCGAATGGCTGGCATACATGCACCACCTGAAGCGCCATTATCCCTACCTCTTCTCGCTCGCGATGAGGACGAATCCCTTTGACCCGAGTGCCCGGGTGGTAATCGGGCAATAATTTTCCTCTCTTTTCTCCTGTCTCCCAGGAGAGCCCATCCCACGGAACAATGACAGGACACACCCCGAAAAATTTCTGGAATAGAAGCATTAAAGGGCAGGGAAGTGGACATACACATAGTGAGGAGGATTAACTCATGCTCAAGAAAAACATTGAAGAAGCGCTGAACAAGCAGCTGAACGCGGAGCTCTACTCGGCCTACCTCTACCTGGCAATGGCGGCCTACTGCGAAACCATTCCCATGAAGGGTTTTGCAAAATGGCTCAGGGTCCAGTCAGAAGAGGAAAAGGCCCACGGTATGAAATTTTTTGACTACATCATCGAGGCGGGGGGGACCGTGAAGCTCGCCCGGATCGAAGCTCCAAAAACCGAGTGGAAATCCGTTGGGGATGTCTTCGAGCAGGTCTATGAACACGAAAAGAAGGTCACCGGGTTGATCAACGGCATCATGGATCTTGCGGTCAAGGAGAAGGATTACGCGACGCAGAACTTCCTCGGGTGGTTCGTGAAGGAACAGGTCGAGGAAGAGGCAAATGCAAGTGAGATCCTTGCCCAGATCAGGATGATCAAGGATGTCGTTGGTCACATGTTCTGGCTTGACCACGAACTGGGCAAGAGAGGATGAGAAAGAGAACCCAAAGAAAGACAGAACAATCCCCTCCCTTCTTTCCCCCCAATTTTTCCTTCCCAAAATGTACGTGACATTTTCCGCGATACAGGTACCCAGGATAGAAAGAACATAAGGCAGCGGAGTCGGATAAGATCCCTTCCTGGTAAACCCCGGGGTATTGCCTGTATCCTGGAGGGGTGCAGTACATGGGGTATTTTTAAGGATAAAAAAAATCCAGTCCTGATAGAGGGAAGAGAGGTGGTCTCCTGATGCCATCGAATGTTTATTTTGCCCGGATGAGGGCCCGTGAACCGCATGAAAATACCCTGTCAAAAATAAAGAGGCTGTTTCTTGCTGCGGGGTTTCCGTCACTGATCGCCCCGGGAGACCTGACGGCCATCAAGATCCACTTTGGAGAATGGGGTAACGAGTCTTACATCCATCCTGTCCATACCCGGCAGGTGGTCGACTGCGTGAAAGAGGCGGGAGGAAAACCGTTTCTTACCGATTCGAACACGCTCTACAGGGGCAGCAGGGCGAATGCAGTTGATCACATGGTCACGGCGATCGAGCACGGGTTTGCCTATGCCGTTGTGCACGCACCCCTCGTCATAGCCGATGGCCTCCGGGGAAAGAACTGGAGGAAGGTTGAGATCCATTCCCGCCATTTTCCTTCTGTCCTGGTCTCTGGTGACATCGCTGATGCCCATGCAATGGTGGTCCTCTCCCATTTCAAGGGTCACGAGGTAGCCGGTTTTGGAGGAGCGATAAAGAATCTCGCCATGGGATGTGCCCCGCCCGCCGGGAAGCAGGCCCAGCACTGTGCCCGCCCCCTCCCTATCGGGGAACGCTGCACGGGATGTGGCCGGTGTGTCCTGGCGTGTCCGCGAAACGCGATTTCCCTTAAAACCGTAAAGAAAAGGACCGCCGCACATATCGAGCCCTCACGCTGCGTCGGTTGCTTCGAGTGCATGACCGTCTGTCCTTCTCAGGCAATAGATGTCGACTGGGAAACAGAGATCCCCCAGTTCGTGGAGAGAATGGTGGAATATGCCGTGGGGGCAGTCAGTGGCAAGGAGAAAAAGACCGGTTACATGAATTTCCTCCTCCAAATCACACCGGATTGCGACTGTGTCCCCTGGAGCGATGCATCAATCGTCCCGGACATTGGCATTCTTGCGTCCACTGACCCTGTTGCCATTGATGCAGCAAGTTTTGACCTTGTTAACAGAGAAGAGGGAAGGCCTGATTCATTCCTGCAGGGGAACTACCAGAGGGGAGAAGACAAATTCAGGGGAATGAGGAAAAAGACTGACGGATACAGGCAGATACGGTATGGAGAGGAATGTGGCCTGGGGTCCTCGGGATATGAACTTATCACCCTCTCCTGAGGGATTGCAGGAACGGATTCATCCCATTTTTTTTTCAAATGAAAACCAGGGGAGACCGGCGGTGGGATTTCTAAGAAAAATATATATGGAGAAGGAAGGCAAGGGCTTATAAACATTTGAAATATAAATCTATTGCTAGTTTGGGCCTGTTTGCCCAGACTCCCTTTCAAATATTTAAAGTGAAAAGAGAACGCAGGAGAGAACTATGAACCTTCGTCAGCCAAATGCAAACGAGGCAACAGGCACGACTAACCGGTCGCGGAATGTTGCACCGGTATCTGGGATATGCACACGGTGTGTTGATGGGTGCAAGGGGAGCTGTGAGATCTGGCTCTCCTCGTTCCGGGGGAGGGAAGTCCTGTACCCGGGACCCTTTGGAGAGATCACCGCGGGTGCCGACAAGAACTACCCGGTCGACTATTCACACCTCAACATCCAGGGGTATGCGATGGGTGCACGGGGCCTTCCAGAGGGGACTGAGATTGGGCCTGACAGTGCAGTCTTTTACTCGGTCAATACAGAGACGGAGTACGGCTGGGACAAGAAAGTCAGGATGAAAATCCCGATTTTCACCGGGGCGCTCGGGTCTACGGATATTGCCCGTATCAACTGGGAACACTTTGCAATCGGGGCTGCCATTTCCGGGATCACTATCGTCTGCGGTGAGAACGTCTGCGGTGTCGACCCTGCCCTCCAGCTGGACAACAAGGGGAAGGTGAAGAAATCACCGGAGATGGACCGGAGGATTGAACTTTACAAGAAGTTCTGGGATGGATACGGCGAGATGCTGGTCCAGATGAACGTCGAAGACACCCGCCTTGGAACCGCTGAGTATGTTTCCTCGAAGCATAACCTCGAGACAATTGAGCTCAAGTGGGGACAGGGAGCAAAGTGCATCGGGGGGGAGATCAAGGTAAAGTCACTCGAAAGAGCGCTCGAGCTGAAAAAGAGGGGGTACATCGTCCTTCCTGACCCCACAGTTCCCGAGGTTCAGGCGGCATTCAAGCAGGGGGCGTTCAAGGAGTTTGAGAGACACTCGCGCCTTGGATTCATCAGCAAGGAAGGGTTCCTCGAGGAAGTCGACCGCCTCCGTGATATCGGCTTCAAGAGGGTGACCTTAAAGACAGGTGCCTACTCAGCAGTTGAGCTGGCAATGGCCATCCGTTACGGCTCGGAAGCAAAGATCGACCTCTTGACCATCGACGGTGCCCCCGGCGGGACGGGCATGAGTCCCTGGCCCATGATGAACGAGTGGGGCATACCGACCTTCTACCTCCAGTCGCTTGCGTATGAATATGCCGAACTGCTCAAGAAGAGGGGGCTGCGTGTGCCTGACCTTGCGATGGCAGGCGGATTTTCAGACGAACCGGGCGTCTTCAAGGCCCTTGCAATGGGAAGCCCGTACTTCAGGGCCGTGTGCATGGGCCGCGGCCTCATGATACCCGGGATGGTCGGCAAGAATATCGAGAAATGGATCAAGGAGGGAGACCTGCCCAAGACGGTCTCGAAGTACGGGACAACCCCCGAGGAGATATTCGTCACGTGGGAAGAGCTGCGTGCGAAATATGGCTCCCGGTTCAAGGAGATACCCATGGGCGCCATCGGGATATACACCTATGCCCAGAAGTTCAGGATCGGTCTCCAGCAGATCATGGCCGGGAACAGGAACTTCGCCATCAGCTCGATCTCCCGTAGTGATGTTATGGCTCTCACCGAGGAGGCCTCACGTGTCTCAGGCATTCCCTACGTCATGGATGCCTATGCAGACGAGGCCCTGACGGTGTTGCTTGATTAAAAAAATCTCATTTTTTGGTTGTGTCACAAGATCGGCTAAGATCTCACCAGCACAAGAGATAGTCTGAGTTATCCCAGCTAACAAGTATTTCGGTTATCAGAAAAGTAAGCCAGTTGAACCGCCGCGGGGGCGCCCCGTCAGGGGGCGAGGGAACTATCCTCATGTGGGGGTGTGGGGGCGAGGCATCCCCCATTTCAATTCCTATCCACCCACTCAAACTAGCGAAGAGCCAAAAAAAGAAGGAGGGAAACCCTAGCGGTGCGAGAAGGTCTGGAGTATCTTGGAAGCGATCCGTGACCCTAGTGAGGGGGAGAGTGACTCGAGCCACAGGAAGAAACCCACGCGGGAAGGAGTATTCCGCTCGAACTTGAAGTTACCTTCCTTGTCCTGGACCATCTTGAGGTACTCCTTCTTTTCTGTCGACCGGAGATAGATGAGAGGCTCGTAGCCCGGCAGATCGGTTGCAAGGATGACCTTTGAAAACTTTTTCCTTATTTCGTCAAAGCCGACCTTTCGTCCCCTGATGGAAAAATCATACTCCTGGCACACTCTCCGGACCGCCGAGGGGTAGAGACTTCCATAGAGGATCTTTTTGACAAGGGGGGAGGTCTCATGGGGACTCCGGGTGCTTTTCACATCGATCTCCTGGGAAACGTTTGAAAATACCCAGTTCCTCTGCCAGTCGTGGAATTTCTGGTAGTTAAAAGGCCTCCGGAACGAGAAACCCGCAGCATCGACCATCTTGGGGTGCGGCAGGTACGTATTCCTCCCCCTCCTGGTCCATGCACGAGGGTCTATAATGGACTTAATCTCCTCGCAGGGGGCTGTCTGGAAATAGTACGTATCCGGGTTCTTGAGAATCCGCCGGCCGGCAGCGTAGTTTGCAACATTGAAGGAGGAGACGAGGAGGAACGGGACATGGGGCTGGTCAAAGAGGTAACCAAGGAGAGTCCTCTTGTAATCTATCTCGACCTCGAATTCCTTGAGGTCAGAGGGAGAAGTCAGGACCTCCGCAAAAATGATCCGGTTCTCTCCATCGACCATGAGAAGGTCAAATTCTGCAAGGTCCTGACCGTTACCCCTTATCGTAATATCTCCAGACCGGGAATAGAAGATCCCGTTCTGTCCTAGCTGGGCGGTCCTCCTCCGGCGGGGGGCATCAGCACCTTTGAGGGCTAGGAACCGGATTGCATCATTCCTTGCTGCTATCTCGACAAACATCTCGTAGATGATTGCCTCGTACCACCGACCTTCGGCGGTCCTCATCTTTTCAATATCAGGAGAAAAGAGCTTGTTACGTTCGATTTTAGAGAGATGCCGCGTCGCATTCTGTGCAAGGGAGGGACTCGGTAAAAAATGGGGAGAACACTCTTCCAACCACCGGGACAATGACACCATTCTCTCATTATTTATAAAACCTCTCCAATTAAAAATGTACCCTATCGGGACTTACACCCCTTCCCCGTCCCAGGAGATGGAAAACACATATTGCCTGGGGATAAAATGTTAATCATCCGGGAAGGATCATGGGCCCGCCAGGGGCCGGAAGGGATTCATGGAGAAAAGGATTCTCATCGTGGACGACAACAAGTTCATCGTGGAAGGGTTGCATGCAATCCTGCGTAAGAAGGGGTTCCAGACGCTTTCTGCTTTAAATGGCCCCGAAGCCCTTGACCTCCTCTCCCGCGTGACCCCGGACCTTCTCCTCCTTGATATTTCCATGGAACCGATGAACGGGTGGGAGGTCCTGGAAAAAGTGCGTGCAAGGCAAAATCTTGCCCTTCTCCCTGTCATTGTTTTCTCTGCCCGAAAGACACTCTCTGATGAGGCAGAGAAGAACAGGCTGAAAGTGAACGCCGTCCTCCAGAAACCCATCAATATCTCGCAACTGCTGGAAAGTATTATGATGGCGATGGGTATCGGGGAACCTAATATCCCTGTGCCAGAGGAGGAACCGGGTATCCCTGTGCCAGAGGAGGAACCGGGTATCCCTGTGCCAGAGGAGGAACCGAGTATCCCTGTGCCAGAGGAGGAACCGAGTATCCCTGTGCCAGAGGAGGAACCGGGTATCCCTGTGCCAGAGGAGGAACCGAGTTTCCCTGTGCCAGAGGAGGAACCGGGTATCCCTGTACCGGAAGAGGAATCGGGTATCCCTGTGCCGGAGGAGGAACCGGGTATCCCTGTGCCAGAGGAGGAACCGGGTATCCCTGTGCCAGAGGAGGAACCGGGTATCCCTGTGCCAGAGGAGGAACCGAGTATCCCTGTGCCAGAGGAGGAACCGGGTATCCCTGTGCCAGAGGAGGAACCGGGTATCCCTGTGCCAGAGGAGGAACCGGGTATCCCTGTGCCAGAGGAGGAACCTAATATCCCTGTGCCGGAAGAGGAACCGGGTATCCCTGTGCCAGCGGTGGATGAACCGGGTATCCCTGTGCCAGAGGAGGAACCTAATATCCCTGTGCCGGAAGAGGAACCGGGTATCCCTGTGCCAGCGGTGGATGAACCGGGTATCCCCGTTCCAGCGGAGGAGGAACAAAAAACCGGGAAATTGGAAACTGGTGACTTAGGCGACCAGGAGACAAAAGATGAAGAAAAAATCAGAGAAAAAAAATACAAATCTCTGGAGGAGAGATTGCACGAGTTTCATATCATTTTGGGTTTTGAAAGTCACAAGTCAGAGAGGTAAAGGGAGGAGGAGAGGCATCCACTGGGGAAGAATGCACCGGGAAAGAATGAGTTGTGGGAAATTAGGTTGGGTGAATATATTTATATAGTTTTCTTGCGTTGTACTAATGCTGCGCGTGTGAAGTGGGTGGGCTCGTAGCTCAGTTAGGTAGAGCGCCTGGCTTTTAACCAGGTGGTCGGGGGTTCAAATCCCTCCGGGCCCGCTGCCACGGTTAAAACAGGCAGTTTTAACCGTTGATGGCTGAGTGACCTGACCAATCATTTAAAAAAGGGGGCCTGGGGTGAGTAAGACATTAAATGTACTGGAACATGTGATGGTTCCAGACCACAAAATCATGAGCGAGGATGAAATCCAGCAACTCTATTCTCTCTATCACATCTCAAGTGAACAATTACCAAAGATTTACCATGACGATCCTGCAGTAAAAGCCATTGGAGCCAAGGTCGGTGATGTCATCCGCATCATCCGGACATCCCACACAGCGGGAAGGGCCGAATCATTTCGGCTGGTCGTGAAGAGACCAAAGAAGTAGGATTACATTCAGGCGGGGCTGATCGTTCTGATAGACAGGAGCGTATTATCAAGGGCATATTTTTCCCGGGAGCACGTGGCACGCCACCAGCTCGATTCATTCAACAACTTTCTCACCCAGAATCTTCAGAAGGTTGTCAACGAGCAGCGTGTCATCGAAACCGACATCGAGATAAGGGGAAGGAGCAGCGAACCGGTATGGGTTGAACTCGGCCGGGTTGAAGTAAAGAAACCACTCGTCCGCGAAGCGGACGGGTCACAGGGAGACCTCTTCCCAAGCGAGGCACGCCTGCGGAACCTCACTTATGCAGCACCTATCCAACTGGAGCTCACGCTCGTGCAGGGAGAAGACCGCCAGGAACCGGTCATCACCACCATCGGGCAGCTCCCCATCATGGTCGGGTCTGTTGCGTGCAACCTGTACGGCATGACGGATGAGGAAAGGGTAGCCCATGGCGAAGATCCCCTTGACCCGGGGGGATACTTCATTGTGAACGGGACCGAGCGTGTCCTGATGACGCTCGAGGACCTTGCCTCAAACAAGATCATGACGGAATATACCGAGAGGTACAACGAGCGGATATATGTTGCAAAGGTCTTTTCGCAATACAGGGGTTACAGGGCGCTTGTCGTCGTGGAAAGAAACCGGAAGAACCTCCTTGAGGTGTCTTTCCCCTCGGTAGCCGGCCATTTACGGTTCGTTGACCTCATGCGTGCGCTGGGTATGGTCAGTGACCACGACATCGTGGGTGCGGTCTCTACCGATGAGGACATCCTCACTTTCATGATGCAGAACCTTGAGGAGAGCGAATGCGACAGCGTTGATGCCGGCATCATGTACGTGGGAAAGAAACTTGCACCCAACCAGACTAGGGACTACCAGCGCAAGAGAGCCGAGTTCGTCCTTGACAACTACCTCCTCCCCCATCTCAATTACCTCATGCCCACGACCCTCAAGGAAGGCGACGAAGGTTTCCGGGAGGCCGTTGAAGAGGTAAGGCTTGCAAAGGCACATTTCCTCGGGCGCATGGCGGAAGCCTGTTTTGACCTCGTCCTATCGAAGCGGCGAATAGACGACAAGGATCACTATTCCAACAAGAGGCTGAAACTT
The DNA here is from genome assembly GCA_024518585.1 of Methanolinea sp. Classification (GTDB taxonomy): domain Archaea; phylum Halobacteriota; class Methanomicrobia; order Methanomicrobiales; family Methanospirillaceae; genus Methanolinea_A. The sequence goes on from JANIHI010000004.1 coordinate 29,381, forward strand.
GCCGGGGACCTGATGGAAGACCTCTTCCGCATCTCCCTCAACAGGCTGACGAGGGATATCAAGTACCAGCTCGAGAGGGCCAGCATGCGACACCGCGACCTCTCGATTGGGACCGCGGTGAGGGCCGATGTGCTCACCGAACGTCTCCTCCACCCGCTGGCAACCGGGAACTGGGTCGGTGGGAGAACGGGGGTTTCCCAGCTCCTCGACAGGGTCGACCACATGAGCGTCCTCTCCCATCTCCGCAGGGTTATCTCTCCCCTTTCTCGTTCCCAGCCTCACTTTGAGGCCCGTGATCTTCACCCCACACAGTGGGGACGGATATGCCCGAGTGAAACTCCCGAAGGACCCAACTGTGGCCTGGTCAAGAACTTCGCGCAGATGGTTGAGATCAGCAGGGGAGTCCCCGATGAAGAGGAAGTGATCCGGATGCTGTACACGCTCGGCGTTGAACACATCACGGGAGGTGCGGTATGAAAAAAGCGAGAGTCTTTGTAGACGGAGCTCTTATCGGTCTCATCGAGGATCCAAAAGATCTGGTTGCACAGATACGTGCAATGAGGCGCCAGGGCAGCTTGTCCACAGAGGTCAACGTCTCCCACAAGGAGTTTAACAACGATGTCGTCATCCACACAGACCGCGGGAGGGCACGCCGTCCCCTCATTGTCCTTTCGCAGGGAAAACCCCTCATTACCAGCGAGGACATCGAGAAACTCCGGAAGAAAGAGATCGGTTTTGAAGATCTTATAAAGAAAGGCCTGATCGAACTGGTCGATGCCGAGGAGGAAGAAGACCTTTTTATTGCAATCAACCCCGAAGAGGCAACACCGGACCATACCCATCTCGAGATCGACCCTTCCCTTATCCTTGGTATCGGGGCAGCACACGTCCCCTTCCCCGAGCACAACGCAAGTCCCCGTGTGACGATGGGTGCGGGTATGGTCAAGCAGGCCCTTGGTTTCGGGGCGGCAAACATGAAGATCCGCCCCGACACGCGGGGGCACCTCCTCCACTACGTCCAAAAACCGCTCGTCCATACTCAGACGTCTGACCTTATCGGGTCCGACGACCGGCCGGCCGGCCAGAACTTTGTGGTCGCCATCCTCTCCTTTGAAGGGTATAACATCGAAGATGCACTCATATTCAACAAGGCATCCATAGACAGGGGCCTGGGGAGATCCCACTTTTTCCGTACATACGAGGGAGAGGAGAGGAGGTACCCCGGGGGCCAGCTTGACCGGATCGAGATACCCGACGAGGAGGTAACCGGTGCCCACGGTGCAGAGAGCTACAAGAACCTTGATGATGACGGGATCATCAACCCCGAAACCATCGTCAATGAAAAGGACGTCCTCATCGGGAAGACCTCGCCCCCCCGGTTCCTCGAGGAACCGACAAGTGATCTCATTACCGTTGAAAAGCGGCGCGATACGTCTGTGACAATGCGGAGCAACGAACGCGGTATTGTCGACACCGTGATCATCACGGAGGGTGAGAACAGCTCGCGCCTCGTGAAAGTCAGGACCCGGGACCAGCGGATCCCGGAAGTCGGAGACAAGTTCGCCTCGCGGCATGGTCAGAAAGGAGTCATCGGCCTCATCACACCCCAGGAGGACATGCCGTTCACCGAGGCCGGGCTGACCCCCGACCTCGTGATCAACCCCCATGCAATCCCGAGCCGAATGACCATCGGGCACATGCTCGAGATGATAGGGGGGAAGGTCGGTGCACTCGAAGGGCGGCGAGTCAACGGAACTGCCTTTTCGGGTGAGAGGGAAGAAGACCTGCGTGCCTCCCTCAAGCGGCAGGGATTCGCCCATACCGGCAGAGAGGTCATGTACGATGGTATCACTGGCAGGCGTTTCTCTGCCGACATCTACATGGGAGTCATCTATTACCAGAAGCTTTACCACATGGTCTCTTCGAAGATGCATGCCCGGTCCCGTGGACCGGTCCAGGTCCTTACCCGTCAGCCCACGGAGGGGAGGGCACGGGAAGGTGGTCTTCGGTTCGGTGAGATGGAACGGGACGTCATGATCGGCCATGGTGCTGCCATGGCACTCAAGGAACGTCTCCTTGATGAATCGGACAAGGTCCAAGAATACGTCTGCGCCCGGTGCGGGATGGTAGCGATGCTGGACCGGAAATCCAATACGACGCGCTGCCTTTCCTGTGGGAGCGAGACAGACATCTACCAGGTGGAGATGTCGTATGCCTTCAAGCTCCTGCTCGACGAGATGAAGAGCATGGGAATTGCCCCCCGCCTCAAGCTCGAGGATGTGGTCTAGGAGGAAGTGACATGCCCAGCCCAAAGAGAATAGGAAAAATCGAATTTGGTCTCCTCTCCCCGAAGGAGATCCGCACCATGAGTGTGCGAAAGATCATCTGGGCGGATACCTACGATGATGACGGGTTTCCCTACCCCCAGGGGTTAATGGACTTAAACCTGGGAGTCATCGATCCCGGTCTCCGGTGCAAGACGTGTGACCAGAAGGCAAGCGATTGTCCGGGTCATTTTGGACACATAGAGCTCGCCAAGCCCGTCATTCACGTTGGCTATACCCGGCTGATACGAAAGCTTCTCAGAGTGACGTGCAGGAGTTGCAGCCGGTTACTCCTCTCACCCGAGGAGATAGAAAAGGTCATCGGTCCGGAAGATGATCTCACGGGAGATGTCCTTTCTGAAAAGGACATCAAGAAAGAGAGGCTCTGTCCTCACTGCGGCGAGCAGCAGCTCAAGATCAACTTTGAGAAACCCACGACTTTTTCCGAGATCTATATCGAGGATGGCAAGAAGGTCGAGCATAAGCTGACACCTGCCGATATCCGTGCCCGTCTGGAGAAGATACCGGATGACGACCTCAGGCACCTGGGGATAAACCCCGATGTTGCGCGCCCCGAATGGACCGTGCTGACCGTTCTCCCCGTCCCCCCGGTCACGATGCGCCCCTCGATCATCCTCGAGAACGGCCAGAGGTCCGAGGACGACCTCACCCACAAGCTCGTGGACATCATCAGGATCAACCAGCGGTTCAAGGAGAACCAGGATGCCGGCGCACCCCAATTGATCATTGAGGACCTCTGGGAACTTCTCCAGTACCATGTCACGACCTACCTTGACAACGAGGTTGCCGGTTGTCCCCCGGCACGGCACAGGAGTGGCAGGCCGCTTAAGACACTCTCCCAGAGGCTCAAAGGAAAGGACGGCAGGTTCCGCGGCTCGCTGTCGGGAAAAAGGGTCAACTTCTCTGCGAGAACGGTCATCTCTCCCGATCCCAACCTGAGCGTCATGGAGGTGGGCATCCCCCTGGCTGTGGCAAATGAGATGACACTCCCGGTCACCGTTACCCCCTATAACATCGAGGAGCTTCGCCAGATGGTGAGGAACGGCCCGGCAAGATTGACCCTGTCACACCCATGCGGGGCCAATTACGTCATCAGGCCCGACAAGAGAAGGATTCGCCTCGCCGAAGGTAACCTCGAGACGGTCGCCGAGATGCTCGAACCAGGATGGGTCGTGGAACGGCAGGTGAGGGACGGGGATATCGTTCTCTTCAACAGGCAGCCCTCCCTGCACCGGATGAGCATCATGGCTCACCGTGTAAAGGTCATGGATGGCCGGACCTTCCGCCTGAACCCCGCAGTCTGTCCGCCCTACAACGCAGACTTTGATGGGGACGAGATGAACCTCCATATCCCCCAGACGGAGGAAGCACGGGCTGAAGCGGCAATACTCGTTGCCGTGGAGGAAAACATCCTCTCCCCACGGTTTGGCGGTCCGATCATCGGCGGTATCCATGACCATGTCTCAGGCATCTTCATGCTCACCAACCAGCTCCGGTGGCACACGAAGGAGGAGACCCTCTATCTCCTCAAGAACATCGAGGTCGAACACCTGCCTGCCCCGGGCCTGATTAAAGATGGAGTCCCCTACTGGAGCAACAAGCAGATCTTCTCCCTCGTGCTGCCACGGGAGTTAAACATGGTATTCCGTGCCAGTTCCTGCCAGAACTGCGAATCGTGCAGGAAGGAGGCATGCGAGAGGGATGCCTACGTGCGCATCATCGACGGGACGCTTGAGTCAGGTACCATCGACAAGAAAGCCATCGGGGCTTTTGACGGGCAGATCGTGAACCGGATCATACGCCAGTACGGCATGAAACGGGCAGCAGACTTCATTGACGATATCACTCACCTTGCGATCCGGGCGATCATGATGAACGGCTTCTCGTTTGGCATCGATGATGAAGACCTCTCGAAGACCGAGTACGGGCAGATCGAAGAGGTCCTTTTCGGGGCCATCACCGACGTGCAGCGCCGGATCAGGATATACGAGGACGGGCAGCTCGAGGCAATGCCCGGCCGGACCCCGGAGGAAACACTCGAGATGCAAATCATGCAGGTCCTTGGTAAGGCCAGGGACCGGACCGGTGAGATCGCCGGCCGGCACCTCGGTCTGGGGAACAGTGCTGTCGTGATGGCCGTATCCGGGGCCAGGGGTTCGATGCTGAACCTGACGCAGATGGCGGGGTGTGTAGGCCAGCAGTCGGTGCGTGGAGAACGTATCATGAGAGGGTACGATGACCGGACTCTCCCCCACTTCAGGAAGGGAGACCGGGGCGCGGCCGCCCACGGGTTCATCTCCCACAGCTATAAATCGGGACTGAACCCGACAGAGTTCTTCTTCCACGCAATCGGTGGAAGGGAAGGCCTGGTGGACACGGCAGTCCGGACGTCGCAGAGCGGGTACCTGCAGCGGCGGATGATCAATGCCCTCCAGGACCTCAAGGTTGCCTACGACGGGACCGTCCGGACGACGGGAGGCCGCATAATCCAGTTCTGCTACGGCGAGGACGGGACAGACCCCATGAAGAGCAGCTTTGGAGACCCTGTCGACGTGAAAGGGATCGTGGAGAGCATCCTCAAGGAGGAGGTGTGATATGCGGCCGGAATTTAACAGCGCAATCGAGAAGGCCGACCTGCCCCAGAAGACGAAAGAGCAGTTGCGCTCTTACCTCGGAGACAGGGAGATCACAGAGCACCAGTTCAACACGATACTCGACCGTGTCATCAGGGAGTATATGAACACGCGGATAGAGCCGTGCGAAGCGGTGGGAATCATTGCGGCCCAGTCAATCGGTGAGCCCGGGACCCAGATGACGATGCGGACCTTCCACTATGCGGGTGTCGCCGAGATCAACGTGACTCTCGGGCTTCCCCGCCTTATCGAGATCATGGATGCCCGCAAGGAACCCAGTACACCGACGATGACCATTTACCTCGAACCAGAGTACGCAACCGACAGGGACCGCGCCCGCGAAGTGAGCTGGCAGATAGAGGCAGCTCCCCTGCACGAGTTCGGGGACATCGTGATTGACATGGAGAACATGCAGATCGTGGTGCAGCTCAATGCCCAGGTCTGCGAGAAGAGGAGGATATCTGTTGCCGATATCATCGATCTGGCACCGCGCAAGATCAGGGACAGGCGCCACTACCGTGACTTTGAGTGTGAGGTCGACGAGAAGAATGCAACGATGATCTTTTCACCCAAGGACCGCGAGAGCTACCAGAACCTCTTCCAGCTTGCAGAACATGTGCGCAACGTGATTGTCCAGGGCATTGATGATATCGAGCGGGTCGTCGTCCGCAAGGAGAGTGGGGAGTATATCCTTTATACTGAAGGCTCCAACCTAAAAGACGTGTTTGAGGTTGAGGGTGTGGACACAAGGAGGACCCGCACCAATAACATCAGCGAGATCTCCCAGGTGCTGGGGATCGAAGCTGCCCGGAATGCCATCATCCACGAGGCTCTCTCAACGCTGAGCGAGCAGGGTATCCTGGTCGATGTCCGTCACATCATGCTCGTTGCAGACATGATGTGCATGGAAGGCGAAGTCAAACAGATCGGTCGCCACGGCATCGCAGGGGAAAAGGAGAGTGTCCTCTCGCGTGCTGCGTTCGAGGTCACTGTCAACCACCTGCTCGACGCTGCCGTTGCAAACGAGGTGGATGAGCTCTCGGGTGTAACCGAGAACGTGATCGTCGGCCAGCCCATCCAGCTGGGTACAGGCGATGTCAAACTTATTGCAAAACCATTGAAACTAGGAGAATTATAATGGATTTCAATGCCTCTTTAAGAAGGGCCATAAAGACAGGAAAAGTTCTGCTCGGGCAGAACGTCACTGAACAGTCCATCCAGAACGGGACAGCCCAGATGGTCGTCGTTGCAGAGAACTGCCCGGAAAAATTCAGGGAAATGCTCAAGTCCAGGGAAAATCTCTTTGTTCACACGTTCCAGGGGTCAAGCGTCCAGCTTGGGAAAGCGTGCGGAAAACCCTTCATGGTCAGCGCACTCGTCATCGTTGATCCCGGTGAATCAGACATTCTCAGTCTCAAGAGGGCATGAGGACCATGGTTGAAGTTCTCCTTAACGAAGACTGCATGCGCCTGATGTCCCAGTTTGAGAAGCTGACCGGTGCAGGGAGCAGGGACTGTGTGATCGATGACCGCAACAACCGTATCATTTTTGTCATCAACCCCGGTGAGATGGGCTTGGCGATTGGAAAGAGTGGGGCGAGCATCAAGAAAGCCATGGAGGTCATGGGCAAGAAGATCGAGGTGGTGGAGTATGCCCAGAACCCGGAACAGTTCATCCGGAACTGCTTCCTCCCGGCAAAGGTGACGTCCGTTGTCCTAGAGGGAGATGAGGACTCCCTCGTCGCCCAGGTCGAGGTGAGGGACGAAGACCGCGGCCTTGCCATCGGAAAAGAGGGCAAGAATATCTTCAAGGCAAAAAAACTTGCCCAGCGCCAGCACAACATAAGCGACGTGCTCCTCGTTACAAATGAACCGGAATAAAAATTCCCGGTCGAAAAATTTTTCATTTTACCTCCTGCCATCTCCGATGCCGTTTTTTGCGCAACTGTTTGGGAAGCGATGGACCCCGTGAACCGGTAACTGGTTACACGGGTATATTTTTACCCTCTTCGTCATTTCAAGTGGGCACGTTGTATGAATGGGTTATCGTCTCTCCCTGGATTGAGCTGGTTAATCAAAAAGAAATCGGCTTAAAACGAAATGGATGGGGAAACCGCCGCCGGGGCGCCCTTTTCTGGGCGGCGTGACTATCCTCATGTGAGGTGTAGGGGCAGGGCAGCCCCCACTTTTAATTTTTATCCACCCACTCAAAATAGCGAAGAGCCTATTTTTATAAAAAATTGGGCTAAAGTTTTTTTTTAAATTTCGAACGATTTCTGAGCTTTCTCCCCTTCCCTGTCTGCAGGAGAGACGGGGCAGATCCCGCGCAGGGCTGACTGGACTTCTTTCAAACGGAGAGATATCTGGTGGAGTTTGGCGTCCAGGTCCGAGAGATCGTACTGGATGTTCCGGAGGTCATTCTTGATGCTCTCCAGGTCAAAAAAGGCACTGTCAATCTCGGCAATAGCACTCTCAATTATCACGTCAGTTTCTCGACAGGGGTCTTTCATGGCAACACTACCGGAGGATCCGAGGTGCTCCTTTTTCAACATTTTCCCTTGTCATCACGCATTTCCCCGGTGGTAGTCCTCCCAACGGGCCTGGAGGGATTCGAACCCTCGACATCCGGGTTAGAAGCCCGGCGCTCTATCCTGGCTAAGCCACAAGCCCATGCACGCTTTTTGATTATCATTTGTCTCACGGATAATTAATCGTTGTTTTGGAGTCCCGCCCGTTATTCGAGGGAATCCCGGTTGGAGATCGTGCCGTCCATGAATTCCATGGGGAACCACCTTCTGCATTTCCGTGGCGGAAAACATTAGAATGGCAAAATACGTGGGGGGGGAAAAATGTGATTATCCTGCATGGTAGCAGGCACTCTTCATGACATCGACGGTAATGGGCTGGATGAAACCTTCCACGGTGACACTCTTGACGGTTGACGAACCGACGCACCGGACCTTGATCCGGGCTGACATCCTCTCTCTCTCCTCGTAATGCAGACCGTGTGAATACTCCACCATCCTTTTCATGGTGATCGAAAGGGAGATGATCTCAACGACAATACCCGAGTCCCCGGGAGACAGGTCTTCCATGTCCACCGATGTCATGAATACAAGGTCGCCTGGGTTGATTCCGGCAAGGGTGACCACGTTATGCGTGCTCTGGAGTTCCAGTGTACGGGCCTTACCCTCCTGGAGCTCCCTTATTATCTGAGGGGATATCCCGGTTAACGCATAGCACTTCATCGTGATCACCCATACATCGGCAGGTGCTCTTTCTTCGGCATCGTCTCGGCAGACTTGACCTGTTCGGCCAGCTTCTGCATGGTTGATTCGATCTCTTCGGCCTGTTCGATCAGGGGTTGCACGTCGAGGTTGATACCGTACATCTTGTTCAATACCTCGATGGCTGCCGCCGAAGCGCGGGGATCAGGGGCGTTGATAGTCTCCCCGAGGAGGCCGAACGCAGGGATATTCCGGATCTTGCACTCGGTGAGGATGCTGCTTGCAATTCCCGATATGCTCCCGATCGGTAGGATGATGGTCGAGTCCTGTATCCGCTGGAGCGCTTCGTCGCTGCTCGCAACCCCAAAAACCCTCTTTTCTGGTTCGTTGGTGATGATACCCGCGATTGTGACGACCTCCTTGACAGAGAAGGGCTCAAGCCAGTCCATGATCCCGTTTGCGACTTCGTAGCAGATCATGGGGTGGATAGGTATATCTGCCACAATGGCAGAAAGATTCCCCTTCTCGTACACCCTCACCGGCACATTGATCACCCCCCTGTTCATCATGGCCAGGGGGGGGAAATACTTGCTATTGATGCTCCCGATCTGCTCAAAGTTGAGCTGGTCGACCATGTACTGGAGTGCGATGCTCCCTACCAGTCCACTGCCGGGAAACCCCATCAGGACAGTTGATCCAGGGCCGGAGAGCGAGCGGGAATATATCTTTATATCAGGTTTGGGCTCAGACGACATTAGATTAACATATTCCATCCCTCCTAAAAAGTATTATGCAAGAATATCCTGTCAAGAGGGGTTATGGCCGGGACCTCCCGGAATCAATTCCGAAGATCCTGAAGGAGTGCTTTGGTGTAGATCCCAAAAAAGACGACAACTATTACCAGATATCCTACGGGGCGCTTGTCCTGCTCAAAACTTCACCCGGCAAAGGGGGCAAAACACTCATCGTCCACACCGAGTCAGACAGGAATGCACCGGATGATGTCATCCTTGACACCAACAGGCGGTTCCGGACGTTCCTCGAAAAGGTGACGGGCTATTCCACCAAAGAGAGGGTGAAATTGGCAAAGAGCATAGAAAAAGAGTGAGAAAAGAGACTCCTCACTCAAGGATAAGGGCAGGCTTCAGGGGGAGTGCACCCTTTGCCCGGGGATGCGAGATTGCATCGGCATCTGTTATGGTCACCGGTACACCCGCTTCCTTCTCGAGGAATCCGATGGCAGAGAAGAATATCTCCCTCTCGTCGCAGTTGCCTGCCAGGTAGCCTTCCACCAGGCCGGGGGGCAGGCGATGGACGTGGGTGATGCATTGTCTGACCGCATCGGCGGCATCCTTCCCTTTCTTCCTGAAACGCTCCTCTCCCATGATATCCTTGACCACTCTGGTCTTGTCGGCAGCGCCTGCAACAGCAGCGAAGATCTCCCTCTTCCATGCCGGCGCGATGCATATGGTCAGGGATCGTGGAGTAATCTGGATCACCTTTCGAATTGACTCGAGATCCTCGGTGAGCCGAAGGAGCATTTCTTCGGCAAGCTCGAGATTGAGATCAATTTTTCCCTGGTCCGGTACTGGCCAATCTGCGAATGAAACGAGCCCCTCTCCCCCGATCTCCTTCCATAGCCTTTCACAGATGAAAGGAATGACGGGTGCCATCAGGCGTGTCCAGACGTGGGCAAGCTCGCGCACGCCGCCGCCCCCGGGGGTCCCCGGGACAATTCTCCTCCTGTGCCATTTGAGATCGGCATCGATGGCATAGAAAGCCTCCTGGAGTGCCTGCCTCGTCTGGAAGACCTCGAGGGCCTGCGTGGTCTTCTGGATGTGCTGCTGGAGACGGGAAATGAGCCAGCGGTCGATCGGAGCGACCTCCGACGGTGCCGTGCGACTCTCCTGGATAGTGTTATAGAACCTTTCAATCTGCTTTCGCGTTGATTGGACGAGTTCATTCCTCCAGTCAAAGTCCTGCCATGGTTCGGCACTCCCGACAAGGAACATCCGGACGGTATCTGCTCCGAACTCCATGACCGCGTCTTCAAGGAGAAAGACATTGCCCTTTGAAGAAGACATCTTGGCGCCGTTCAGCAGGCCCATGCCAAAGACAACCATCCCCCGGGGAAGACAGGAAGGGGGAAAGATAGCCACGTGGTGGAAGAGCTGGAACGTGAGGTGGTTGGAAATGAGGTCTTTTGCAGAGAACCGGTAATCATAGGGGTACCAGTAGCAGAACTCTTTCCGCATCTGGGCAAGCATATCCTTCCGCGGGTGATCGGGACATGGTTGACCGCAGAAGATGTAATCAAAGACGTCCGGCGTGAGCTCTTCGGGCAAAAACTCTTTGAGGTGGTGCGCGACCGTGTAGTAGGCCATGTATATTGTGGAGTCACTCAAGGGTTCGATGAGCCAGCCGGGGTCCCAGGGAAGCCGGGTCCCGAGTCCGACGCGCCGGGTACATGCCCAGTCCTTCAGCCACCCCACTGTCCTCTCGAATTCTGCACGCACCTCCGGGGGGACGAGGACCATCTTCTCAATCTGGGCACTCACTTCAGCCTTCCAGGAAGGGTCGCTATAGGTGAGGAACCACTGGTCATGGAGAATCTTGACAAAGACCTGCCCGCCGCACCGGCAGATGACCGGGCGGGTGTCAAACTCGTACATGTACTTGGAGCCGTCCCTGGCAACGAGGAGTGCACCCACGCTCTCCCGGGCTTCCCTGACAGTCATCCCCCCGAACTCTTCGCGGAGTTTCCCCTGGGAAAACTCGGCACTGTAGACCTCCTGCGTGATTGCCTCCATCCTCGGATCAGTCTGGTCTTTAACGCCAGCCCTCTCGATGGCATCCTTTGCCGGGAAGTCCCCGTACCCGGGGACGCGGATGAGACTGACCGGTTGGATGTGGGAATAGTGTCCCTGGGACTGGAGGTCCCGGAGTGCAATGTAGTCAAAGGGTGCGTGCCCCGGCACGCTCATGACCATCCCCGTCGCCATACCGGGATCGACAAAGGATGCCGGGAGAACGGGGACTTCGCCGCACAACCGGTGAGAAACCTTCTCGTTGACGAGCGCAGACCCGGGAATTTCGCCCTCGATTGAGACCGTGTGGTCCTGTAAGGAGAGTTTCTCGGCTGCCTCCCTGCTCACGATCCAGGGGGCCCCGTCAACAATCGCCCGCACGTAACTGGCCCGGGGATTGACCCAGAGGTTGGTCACGCCGTAAATTGTCTCGGGCCGGAGCGTTGCTGCCGGGATGAAGGCGTCCTTCCACCGGAACATGATGAGGACGAATTTCTGTATCTCGGCACGGTCCCCTTCGAGGAGGTCATGGTCGCCGACAGGATTTTCGCACTGGGGGCAATACCGGACGGGGTGTGCCCCCTTTGTTACGTGACCCCCCTCCCGGAGGTGTTTCCACTGCCACTCGATGAACTTGCTGTACTGCGGGTCCACCGTGGTGAATCGTCGTCTCCAGTCGATGGAGAGCCCGCAGGCCCTCATGACCCTCTGGTACTCCTCGGAAAAGTGACGAACTATTGCAAGGGGGTCCACGAACTGTTCCAGGGTCTTTTGGGGGACCTTGTACAGATCCCTGTACAGCCGTATTGCCTTCTCGTCACCCCGTGCAATTCTCTTTGAGATTCCTATGACGGGGGCACCGGTGACATGGAATGCCATCGGGTAGAGAACCTCCCTCCCGCGCATCCGCCAGAAACGTGCAATGACGTCAGGAACGATATATGTCCTGCCATGCCCGACGTGCATCGCGCCACTCGGGTAAGGATAGGCAACCGTCAGGTAGAACTTTTCCCTTGCGGAGGGGTTAGGTTCAAATGCATGTTCCCATGCTGTCAGGCAGTCCCTCTCCAACTGCCTTGGGTCTGGTAGGCTCACGTCCTGTCACCTTCTCTTCTGCGCATGAAAGTGAAAATAATTTTATACCGGCCTCAATTTTATTGTATCGCCGTCATTGTAACGTTTTATCAGTTCCTGGGCAATTGTTGAGTTCTTGGCAAGGTGGATCTCCCCGCTGTCATTGACGGTGGCGGTAAAGAGGTATTCCCTGCCTGCGAAGACATCCACGATCTTTCCCGTCTGTTCAGGGCAGAATATGACGAGTTGTTTCTTGTCCATCCGGATCTTGACTCCCCCGCCGAGATGAAGTTCCTCCTCGGTTTGGGTCCCCCCACCCTTATCGAGTTCGCTCCGTGGCCTGATATCAATTCCAATGCCCAGCTTGTTCACGATTGCCGCGATGTTTTTTCCTCCCTTGCCTATCGCGGCAGGCACGTCCTTGTCCTCGATATACACGACGGCCTTTGAGTCAGAGAGCATCTGGACGTCGACGAATCCATCGGTATACCTCCCGATCTCTCTCTGTATATCTTTTTCAAGGGCTTTCCACTGAACATTCCCTTCCTTGGCCGCTGGGATGGAGGGGGGCTTGAGGGTCGTTTCTGCGGGGGCAGCATGCGGGACCATGACGGGCATGACAATGGTCTCCCCGTCATACTTGAAGATCTCATAGACTAGGTCCCCCGTCTCATGGTCCGAAACGGTGGTCACGGGACGCAGGTTGATCTCGCTGGACATGCCCTCCGGGACCTTTATGGTAAACCCAATGTCGTAGATGTTGGTGATCTCCCCCTTGTCCACGAATATGATGGTGTTTATGATCTGGGGGAGGACGCCAAAATCGACCCTGTCCGAGAACCTTTGGAGTGCGTCATGCGCCCCTATGGCATGAATGACACCGACCATCCCGATCCCGGCAAGGCGCATGTCGGCAAAGACCCAGAAGTCCTCGTTTCTCCGGAGCTCGTCAAAGATGACGAAGTCGGGCCTCACGAGCATGAGCACATCGGCAGTGTTCTCCATGCTCCCATCGAGCGTCGTGTACTGGGTGATATGGTCGGGGACCTGGAGCTCGCGGGGGGCCTCCATCGTCTTGACGACGTGCCCGTTTTCGGCAAGGTAGGTGGCGATACTCTGGGCAAGCGTCGTCTTCCCTGACCCCGGGGGACCGGCAATCAGGAGTCCACGGCGGTCCCCGATAATGCGCGTCTTGATGATGGAAGCCTTGTTGAACTGTTCCAGTCTCACGTCGGCAATGGGGCGGACCGCGGTGATCTCCATGCCGTCCGAGAAAGGTCTCCGCGTAATTGCGATACGCATTGAACCGATCTGGACAACGGTGACACCCCTCTTCTCGAGCTCAATGAACCCGTCGGGATGCCTTTTCGCGCGCTCGAGCACTTCCTGCGCAAGTGTCCGGAGCTCGTAATCGGTTATGGGTTGCTCACGGATCTTCTCGAGCCTCATCTCCTTTATTGTGCCCTTTTTTGCCATGGGGGGGACGCGTTCCTTGAGGTAGACTGCCATCGTGTGCTCATCAAAGAACTGGTCGATGCCAAGCGGGGCAAAGCCGTCCACCTGGGGCCGGAGGTATATTACGTCCAGGCCTTTTGCCTTGGCGACTTCTGCCTGGACAATATCGCTCGTGATGAATTTTGCATTGTGCTCGATCGCAACTTTCCTTATCAGGGCGTCTATCTCTCCCCCACTGGCAAGTTTGACCTGTTCGAGGGTCGGCCTGTCACCCACGAACTTGAGAGTAATGGTGCCGTCATGTGCAAGCCTGCAGAGTGCCTGGAGCTCGGTAAGCCCGAGGAAACCTATCTCCCGTCCCTGGTTTGCCTGGGCTTCCAGTTCTGCAACCACTGCTTCAGGTATGACTATTGTTGCACCCTTGTATTCTCCCGCCTGTATCAGGGAGGTGATCCGACCGTCTATGACAACACTTGTATCCGGTACGAGATTCAAAAAATATCACCGGTATAATCTTGTCCCTCCTATTTATTAGCATATACCCTGGCTGGGTCAAACACCCTCTCCCCCAGAATCTCGCCGTCGAGAGTCCGGAAGAAACAGGACCGGTACCCTGTGTGGCATGCCGCACCGGTCTGCTCCACCTCGTAGAGGATGCAGTCCTCGTCACAATCAACAAGTATCCTCACGACACGCTGGAAGTGTCCACTCTCCTCTCCTTTTTTCCAAATTTTCTTTCTGCTCCGTGAAAAGTAATGGGCAAACCCTGTTGCCCGTGTGAGGCTGAGAGCCTCGTCGTTTGCGTATGCCACCATCAGCACCTCCCGCGTGCGGGTGTCCTGCACCACGACGGGGATGAGGCCGTTTGAGTAGTTCAGTGCGAGCATCTTTATACACCTGCCATTGATCGGATGAGGAAAAAGAGGATATCGCCAAAGACGAGGGCAGAAATGAGCCCTGCCGTCAGGGGGATGAGGAACGGAATGCCATAGGATATCCAGACATCCCCGGCCTTGGCATAAGCCTCTATTTCTTTTTTGTATTTGTCCGGGTGGAAGCGGAGGTCCCGGGTATAGACCCTGCCCTCACCCGAGAACATCCTCCTGATAGCATCTCCTGGCCGGATAAAACAGCGCCTGAGTTCCCCGTCCTCCCCGATTGTGACATCTTCCATGATGAACCCGAATACCCTCGTCAATTCCGGGGCAGGGACAGGGAAACCGAGAAAAATGTAGGGAAAAGGTCCTGTTCGTCCCTGGGCGAGGTTCCGGAAGAAGAGGATCAGCGGGGAGAAGAGGTTCAGGATGAGGGCATTCACAAGGACCGTAAACGGCAGAAAGCCCAGGGGAGGGATCCCTGCAAGTGGCACCCAGGGAAACGCCGGAAGGCCCACCGAGAGGAATATCAGGGCCCAGGCATCGGCCCCCCCAAAGAAGTTGAAATACGCAAAAAAGTAAAAAATGAAAGAAAATAGCAGTGTGAGGGCCACAAAGGTGGCAACCGTGGACCAAAGACCCTGTGCCATTGCAGAACCATAGAACCACAGGACCATGGGGATGGTGATGGCAAGAAGGGGGTACCACGTGGGAAAGGGAACCCGACGTTCCCTGAAGTCACGCCAGGAGGCATAGAGAAATACAATGGTGATGGCACAGGCACTGATGGCCAGGGGAACGATCATGGATACAACTATATCGTGTGATGTGCAGGTTCTTATGTAATGCCCCCCCTCGGATAATATCCTGGGGAGGGGGGAGAATCGGCCCTGGCAGGGATATCCTGCCGGAAATGGGGTGGAGAAGAGAGGGTGAGTGGGGAGGCGGGTTGTCCTGACCAGCAAAGAGATTATCGAATCCGTGGTGGGCAGTTCTCCTGGTGAAGGTCCGTTTGGCATCAGGGAGGCAATCGAGACTGCGCGGAGGGGTTCATTTTCCGGTGTGGGACGTGCGCATAATAAAGGGAGAGACATTTTCCTGCTCTTCCTGGAGGGCGACCCAAAAGGCGCACTCCTGGAAGATGCCAAGGGGACCCTGTTTGGGAACAAGGCTGTCTACCTCCTGGACGGAACGGAAAAATTCACTCTTTTTTCCATCAAACCTGAGATCGTCGAGCGTCTCATCCTCAGTTGTCGTATCTTTGATCAGAATATCATCAACCGGGTCCTGCCCGTTGACCTGCCGGAAGTGGTGAGCAGGACAGAGGGGGGCGCCGGCATCTTTGCTGTCGTTGTCATCAGCGAGGGCAAGCCCGTCGCAGGCCAGCGGGTCTCCATCAGGAAGGGGGGCCAGGTCGTGGGAAATGATTTCACCCGCAAGGACGGGAAAGTGTCATTCCGGCTACTCTTTGGAAAATACGAGTGTGTCGTCCATTTTCGCGACCTGTCGACCAAGGTATACGAATTTGAGTTCAGCCCGGAACTACATAACAGCCCCGTTACCCTTGATATCAGTCCCCTGGATTGATGATCTGGCCAAAAATTCTCTCTCGATGCCCAGCTTCCGGGGACAGAATGGGCAATATTATTTAGCTATGACCGGTATGAGAATATTTGACAGGAATGTGACCATGAAAAAGGAAGATTT
Organism: Methanolinea sp.; assembly: GCA_024518585.1. GTDB lineage: Archaea > Halobacteriota > Methanomicrobia > Methanomicrobiales > Methanospirillaceae > Methanolinea_A. Next base: position 45,503 of record JANIHI010000004.1, read on the forward strand.
TGAAGCGATCCTCAATGGCAGCCGCGACGTCACTGCGTACATGCAGGTGAAGCCTCAGGAAGGCATTACCACTTGTTTTGGAGTGAGGACCGCGAGCAACCCGGATTACCTTGTAAAGGCCATTTATGAGATGTATGAGCGGAGTCTCAACCGCAAGCTGGCGGTCAAGGCTGTTGCCCAGCTCTTCCGTTCCGTGGGGTTGGGCTCACTGGGCCTCTACCGCCTGTTACAGAAACTGGGAATGGAGCTTTCCCCCGCCCAGTTCCTCGTCCTCGTCTTCACACTCCAGCACCAGCAGGGGTGGGGTGCTCCCCTGACCCTCGTTGATGAGCAGGAGAGGAGGATCATTCTCCGCACGAACCAGACTTTTGAGTCCCAGGTCCTGAAAGAGTGGAAGATGCCGGTCTGCGGTATCCACGTCGGCTGGATCGAGGGGGTCCTGACCGCAGTTACGGGCAAGAACTGGTTCTGCCTCGAGACAAAATGCGTTGCAAATGGTGATGACTGCTGTGAGTTTGTCGCAGACCAGCGGGAAGCAAGCTGGAAGTGGAAGGCAGAGGCTATCACCCGTGGTGATTCTGCAATAACTGAGTATATCGACTTCAGGCCGCTCGAGGGAAAGATCCAGCTGATCGATGACCCGGTCGTGATGATGCCGCGCTTCATTTTCACGTCCATGATGAACTCCCTGACGCGGACCATGGGGGAGGCACCTGCCGGGGGGGTCAATTACCGTGCTTACATGGACATGGGAAAGGAGAACGTGGCTCATTACAAGAAGATGGGGATCTCCAACCCCAACACCCTGGCAGATATGGCCTTCACATTCTATTCGCAGATGGGATGGTTCAGGATTATCAGGATGGAGTGGAACGAGGCAGAAAAAGTCAAGACAATTACCCTGGAACATACCGTGGAATCGGAATCCTTTGGAAAGACAGGAAAGAAAGTCTGTTACTGCACGGCAGGTCTGCTGACCGGCATTGTCGAAGGGGCATTCGGAATAAAGGTCCAGGGAAAGGAGATACAGTGCAGGTCAAAGGGAGACGAGCATTGCGTCTTTGAGATACGCAACAGGCCCAATGGTGCGTGAAACCAAAAAATATCCTTTACATTCATTTTAAATTGAGCTTTTTTATCTCTTCGAAATTTCTAACAAGGGCTTCGATCTCCGAGTCAGTAATGGTGAGGCGGGACTCGAGTTCCTTGACGTCCCGGACGAGCTGGCGAATCTTTGCATACATGAAGATCAGGATTGCCAGCAGGATGACGATAACACAGCTGGAAAAGAGGAGGAGAAGGCTTTCAAGCGTCATTTCTTTCCCCGGAAGAGAACCTTTGTGAACCGTTCGATGAAGCGTTCCTGCGATTGCGGCCCTCTCTGTTCGAGCGGGATCCCGGCAATTTCAGCAGCAAGGTTTCGGATTGCCACCGAGGCCGATGAAGCAGGGAACTTGACCACGATGGGTGTTTTGAACGATGCTGCTTTCCTGATGTTCTGGTCTTCAGGGATCGTCCCGAGGACCCGGACACCGAGCACCTTCTCCATCTTCTGGTTGATTATATCGGACTTTTCCAAACCGGCCCTGTTGACAATGACACCAAAAACATGTCCGCCGACGACTTCCGTGAGGATCTTGGTCTTGAGGGCATCCACGATCGAGGAGAGTTCGGGGTTCACAACGAGGATGACATCGTCTGCCACGGCAAGCGGAATGATCCCATCCCGGCTGATCCCCGCGGGGGCATCAATGAGAAGGAAATCGCACATTTCGACAAGGTCGCCGAGAACGTCCTTGAGCCTTTCAGGATTCGCCTGCTGGAAACCCTGGAGGGAGATACCACTGGGGACAACCTTGACCCCGGCAGGCCCTTCATAGACGGCATCGTGGATATGTGCTTTGCCCGCAAGGACCTCGTGGAGCGTGACGGGGACATCCTCGAGCCCGAGGGCAAGCCCCATGTTAGCCATGCCGATGTCGGCGTCCATGATGATGGTACGCTTCCCGAACTGGGCCAGGCTCGTCCCGATGTTGACCGTTACCGTCGTCTTGCCCGTCCCCCCCTTTCCCGACGCGAATGTAAAGACCCTGACCATTCAACCCTCCTTGAAGGTAAATGTCACCCTCGTTTTATATAAGCCTGCTGAATATCCCGCGCATTAGTCCTAGATCCACCTCTTCAGGATGGCAGAGAGGTCTCTCGTGATGGCCGGGATATCCGGGTCGGGAGTATTTTTTTTGGGTCGCATGATGCCAATCAGGGGATTGCCCTTGTAGTCCATCGTAAATACCCTGGCACTGTCATCCTCGGGCACCCCTCCGGTCATGTACGCATAACTGACCCGTGCGGCCTCGTCAATGGCTGAAGGATGACCGCTGGAAGCGACAACGAGTCCATCGGGGGATGAAAGTGTCAGGGAATCCAGGCCATAGATGTGGCATAAACGCTGCATCCCTGAAGGGATATCAGGGGCGTCCCGGACAGGGTCAAAGGTCTCCCGCCCTCCTGGCGGCCGAATAACCACATCCCCGGTGGAAGCCGTCTTCTCCGCCCCGCCCGGGACGGGTCCCCGGACAGGGGGAGCGCCTGTCGTTCCTGGAGTGCGTCCCTCTGTCCCCTGGAGGGCATTCTCCACCTTCTGGGCCAGGCGCAGGGTATAAATGACACTGATAAGCGAGAGGAAGAGAATGATGCCGGTCAGGATGAGGATGACGAACAGTAAAAAAATATCGGGGGTACTAACCTCCATGACCCCTAATCCTCCTGCCTCCTCTCCTGGTCAGCGATGAGGTAATCGAGGTGAAGCCGTTCGATCATCAGCCTGCAGTTCTCGCGAATTTTCCTGCTCATGCTCTCAACATCCATGGCATCGAGTGCTTTTAAGTCCTGGTCCATGAGGACATAACCTTCTGTTCCCTGGAAATCATCATCGTCATGACGGGGGATGCCCCCCGTACCGGCATTGAGACCCCTGGCGGGAATGGCGGGGACAGGTTCCGACTGAACCGTCGGTTGAATGTCGGGCATAGTCCCGGAGTGGGGAGTCAAAATCCTCTGCTCGGGCAATCCATTACTTTCCATGTTTCTTTTGCGTCCCTCCCGGGCACGGTCCTCCTCCACGAACGGCGGCTTTTCTTCAGGGGTGGGGGATGGGGTGGGGGATGAGGGGGTCGTCTGCTGTTTCAGGAGGTCCAGGTTTGTGACCCTGCAGGAATGGTTGAACTCCCAGGTCAGCTTCAGCTGGACGGGGGTGAGGTCAGAAAGTTGTGCATCGGCAGAAAAAGAGAGCAAACCAACGAGCATCTTCAGGACCTCGTCCCCACCCGAGGTGTCACAACCCGCAAGAACAATCCTTCCCCTGTCGAGGACAATCTCGATGGTATGACCATTGCACACGAGGCTGCACACCCCGGAAAATCGTTCTTTGGCGAGATTATCCAGTATGTCACCAACCTTCTTCCCAAAGAGCATGGAGCGGAAAGTCCCCCGCGGCAGCTGCATCGTACTGAGTGAGAGCGGCACTCTTGATAATCCTATTGGTGAGTGAATGGGGAAAAAGAGGGAAAAAAATTCTCCTGGGAGGATACTCCGGTAATTTTGGCCAAAGATGGCAAAGATTTTTATTTATATATAACAAGAGAGATATTCTGGTGTAAAAGGTGGCATAGATGTTGAAACAAATTCTGGGTGAATTTTTAAAAATTGACGGGGTCTCTGCGGCAGTTGTTGTGGGGAGGGACGGTTTCGTTATTGAGAGTGCAGTCTCCGGCAAGATGGATATCGATGCCCTGGGAGCAATGGCATCCACCGGCCTTGGGACATCAGAAGCTATGGGAAAAGAACTTGGCAAGGGCGAACTCCGGCAGATGCTCGTTGAACTCGACCAGGGGCCGATCATCATGTCACCCCTCTCTCCGGATGAACTCATTGCCATCGTTGCCGGGAACGAAGCAAATATCGGGCGGATCCGGTACGAGTTGAAGAAGAACAAGGAAAGGCTCGTTGCAGCTCTCTAAAAGACATGAAAATTCCTGATGGCGCCTACCTGGGGAGTTCTGATGACCCGTTCCGGTACCTTTCAGGGGAAGAAGCGAGGCCCTTTTCCGGGAGGGTGGAGGTCCTGACTGCAGAAGGGGCCGGCCTCCTCCTCGTCAGGGAAGGCGAATGCATCGCTGCGTGCTACAGGGAAAAGGACCGTGAGTTGAGGGGAGGTGATGCCATCACCTACCTGATGCAGAGAAAGGGGGAGGGCCGCGGGGAGCCCCGGTTTATCCAGTACAGGTATACACCCGATGAGGTGGCTGTCGCTGAGAAATACTGCCTTAACCGGGGGTTCTCGACTCAAAAAAAGGGCATTTCGCGCCCTGGACCGGGGGGGAGGATTGAAGAAGGGGCACTTTCACGGCTGGTGGAATTGCCGGGAGTCAGGGCAGTGCTCGTCTTCTTTGAAGGATTTCCCATCCAGTCTTTGGGAGACATGGACCCCGAACAGGCGGCGGCGGCGGGCGAGGACTTTTTGAGGGCCGCACGCAAGATGAGCCGTGACATCCATGTCGGCGAGCCCCAGCAGGTCACGCTGGAGGGAGACAGGGGTATTTTTATTATTATCCACGATGGTGACCTCTCGCTCTGCGTCATGGCAGAAGCGGACGCACACCTGGGTCTCCTTCGGCTTGCCCTCAAATCGCTTCAGCAAAAAGTGACCCTGGGAGGGTGAAGAAAGTTCTTTGATGACACACCGTACACTGCTCAATCAAGGGGAGGGAGTTGCACCGAGATGACAGGAGAGACAAAAAGAGATAAGATACTGGGGTCCCTCTTTGGGAAGAAAAAAGGTGAGGGGTCCGAGGGAGGGAAAAAGCAATCGGATACGACGCCTCCACCTCCCGTATCAGGCACGGCGGACGCGGACCTCGATGCCCTCATCAGGAAGATTGGGCTGGGAACTCCCCGGGAAGAGAAGGGGGATGTCCCCCTCCCCGTTGCGGAAGGACAGGGATACCCGGCAGCAGGCACATCCACGCCGGCCGGGCCGCCCATCACTATTCATTCAGAAAAGGCCGGTGAGCAGGGAGATATCCCGGCGGGGATTCCACCCGATCAGCCACCCGAGGCTTCGGAAAAAGGGAGAGGGGAGGCACCAGTCACCGCCCCCCCGAAATTTGTTCCTGCAAAAAGGAAAGTCCGTGGTGCGGATAAGGGGGCAGAAGATGAGGCCGTGATCTCCGTTGATGAGATCGATGACCTGTCGGGCCTCATCCTGCCCAAGGGGGCGACGTTCCAGATAGAGGAGGTCCGCATCCAGGACCGGAGCAATATCTTCACGTTCAAGGGGATGGGGGGAGATGTCGTTGGAAAAGATCTCCAGAAATCTGATCTGGTCGATTCCGGGATCAAGAGAGTGACAGAAGTCGCAGGGGAGGTCCAGGCAGAAGACAGTTCCGGGAGCCTCCTGAAAAAGTTTAACCCCTTGAGGGTCATCCACAAGGTCCCCGTCGAGTACAATCCCCGCACGCATGGCCCCCTCGTCGATCTGACATTCCGTCCCCGCCCGGGTGTCGAGCAGATCGAGCTCTACCCTGTGAACGAACCCTATGCATACGTCCGGATCACCTACGACAATGCAACCCACGAATACCTGTATGAAGTCCTGGAACCGAAGCTCACTCCCGCGGAAAATGACCTCTTCAAGGATATAAAGGAACGCATCTTCGAGAGGCTTGACCTCAATACCCAGAACGTCCTGGAAGATATCGCTAAAAAGACCTTGCGGGACGTGACGGACGATATCATCCGCGATTATGGGATCTCTCTCTCCCCCATCCAGAGGGAAAAGATACTCTACGCCATGTACAAGGAGTTCCTCGGTAATGGCATGATCGATCCCCTCATGCATGACAGGTACATCGAGGACATCTCGTGCGATGGTGTCAATGCAAACCTTTTCGTGTTCCATACCCGGTACGAGTCCATGCGGACAAACCTCGTGTACCGGAGTGCGGACGAACTGGATTCCTTCGTCATCAAGCTTGCACAGCGGTCCGGGAAATACATCTCCATTGCTGAACCCATGCTCGATGCAACCATGAGCGATGGGTCACGTATCCAGATGACGCTCGGGACAGAGGTAACGGCCCATGGGTCAACGTACACGATCAGGAAGTTCAAGGACGAACCCATCACGCCCACGGACCTGATCGAGTGGCGGACTTTCTCCCCCCTCTCCATTGCGTTCTTCTGGCTTGCAGTCGAGAGCGGGAAGTCCTGTATCTTTGCGGGAGGGACGGCATCAGGAAAGACCACATCGCTCAATGCGATCTCCCTTTTCATCCCTCCCCTGGCAAAGATCGTGACGCTCGAGGACACGCGGGAACTCAAGCTTCCCCACCCGAACTGGATCCCGAGCATCACGCGCACGTCCTTTGATACATCGGGCAAGGGCGAGATCGACATGTACGAGCTGCTCAGGGCGGCACTCCGGCAGAGACCCGAGTATATCCTCGTCGGCGAGGTCCGTGGCAAGGAGGCACTGACACTCTTCCAGGCAATGAGCACGGGCCACGTCACCTACTCGACGATCCACGCTGACTCCGTGGCAAGCATCGTGCACCGGCTTGAAAATCCCCCCCTCAATGTCCCCCGGAACATGCTCTCGGCGCTCGACCTCGTCTCGGTCCAGGTCCAGGCACGTGTCGGCGGCCAGCGTATCCGCCGGAACAAGCAGATCATTGAGATTCTTGACATCGACCCCCGCACAAACGAGTTGATAACAAACGAAGTGTTCCGGTGGCACCCGGCGACTGATGAGATCACCTATTCCGGTAAGTCCTACGTCCTTGAAGAGATCATGGAGTCGCGGGGGTGGGACGAGGAGAGGATGAGGGAAGAGCTCAAGATGCGCCAGGAAGTCCTCGAATGGATGCGAATCAAGAAGATTCGGAATTACCGTGATGTCAGTAACATCCTCATCCAGTATTACCGGGACCCGGCAGGAACGATGGAGAAGGTCAGGAAAGAGCTCTACGGATACACATGAACGAGTGGGAACGTATCGCCTTTAGGCTTTTTGGGGACTATGCCGGTAAAAGGAGGGACCAGTATGCGTCACTCCGGAGTGACCTGGTCACGGCCCGGATGAAGGTCCCCTTCGAGGTGTACCTCTCAACGGCATACCTCAGCTCCGTGGTTGCAGGAATCATCGCATCGGTTGCCCTTGGCGTGATCACATACCTCCTCAATATCCCGTCCATGATCCATTACCAGGGAGCCGTCCCTGAATTCATGTTTGTCATATCCGAGTACAGCCTCATCATCGGGACAATCATCGCGGTGGTTGTCTCCTTTGTCGTCGTGGCAGGGATTACGTTTCTCGTTTTCCTGGTTTACCCAAGCGTAGTTGCCGGGAACCGCCGGCGGAACATCGATGCAACGCTGCCCTATGCCATCAATTACATCACAGCGATGTCCACCGCGGGCATACCCCCCGCAGAGATATTCAGGCAGCTTGCGAACAGTCCCATGTACGGGGAAAGTGCCGTCGAAGCCCGGTTCATCGCGATGGAGATAGACCTGTTTGGACGCGATCTCCTGGATGCACTGAGGCTTATATCTGCGACGACCCCGAGCCTCCGCATGAAAGAGTTCCTCCAGGGAGCCATGGGATGCATATCGGCAGGAAGCAGCCTGACGGAATACTTCCGGACGAAGGCAGAGCAGTACTCCCTTGAAAACAGGCAGACCCAGAAGCTTTTCCTCGATACCCTTGGGCTGATATCTGAGTCCTACGTGACAGCGATGGTAGCCGGTCCCCTTTTCCTGATCATCCTCCAGTCCATCATGGCAATCCTGTCCCGGTCGTCCCAGCCCATTTTCCTCTATATCATTATTTACCTGATGATTCCCTTCGGCAGTCTCATGTTTGTCATCCTGATCAGCTCAATGACACCGGAGGGCTGAAAATGGGACTGAGAGATCGCGTCTTTGGGCGTAAGCGGGAAAAAACAGGGGGACCAGGCACGATGCAACCAGAGGGATCCAGCCGTGGTATATCCGGACCGGACGCCGGCGCAGGGAGCCCTGTTCCCCCAGGAGAGGGGAAACCCCCGGCCCCTCCGGCCAGACCAAAAAGACCTCCCGTCGTGCCACCTTCTCCCGCTCCGCCGGTGACAAGACAGGAACCAGCAAAGACTGGTCGTTTTGCGCCCCTATTCCGGAGGGAAAAGAGTGCACCGGTTGACCTCTCCTCGGGTGAGATCGGTCGGTTTGCCAGGGAACAGGAGCAGATAATCAGGAAGCTCGAGAAATACAGGGCGGAACGTTACGGCCTGATGCGGGTTATCAAGCATCCCGTTGCAGTCCTCCTGGAAAAACCGATCAATATCCTCATTCTGACAGTTCCCCTTGCAATCATCATCTTCCTGGTCGGAACGGCTGTTGTCATCCGGGACTATGGGATGGGGGTCATTTTCTCGACGACAATGGTCGATGATCTCGTGATCGTCTCGATACTGGTTGCAATTGTCCCCCTTGCAATTATGGACTTCCTCGAGAGCAGGAGGATAAAAAACCTGGAAGAGGCCCTGCCCAACTTCTTCCGGGACCTCGCCGGCATGAATGACAGTGGCATGACACTGCCAAACGCAATCCACCTTGTTGCCCAGGGTGAATACAGCACCCTCACGCCGTTCATCAGGCGACTGGATAACGAGATGTCCTGGAACACCACCTTCATTGAAGCCATCCAGAGATTCAGGGCCCGCCTCGGGACCCCGCTTGCAGACCGGAGTATCGACCTCATTGCCAAGGCAAGCAAGGCGGGCGGTGACGTGAGCGAAGTCCTCCGGGCAGCAGCCCGTGACACCTATGAAGTCCTTGCACTCCGGACAGAGCGGCGCAACAACATGCTCATCTACGTCATCATCGTGCTGATCTCTTTCCTCGTCTTCGTCTTTGTGATATTCATTTTGGTGAGCACTTTTCTCTCCACGATGGCGACTGCAGGGAGTGCGGCCGCGGCTGCAGGTGCGGGTGCCGCTTCATTCATCGGTAATATCGACCTTTTTTTCTACACCCGGCTCTTCTCCCATGCAGCCATGATACAGGGGATCTTTTCAGGACTCGTGGCAGGCCAGATGGGCGAAGGCAGGGTTGTCGCCGGGCTCAAGTACTCTGCAATTATGCTCGTGATCGCGTGGGTCATCTTCCGGTTCATGATCGGATGACCAGTCCCATGTCCGAAAGCCGGCGGGGGAGGTACTCGCGGGTCACGAAGTCAAGACCCCTTGCAGCAAATGCCTGCTGTTCCGACTTGAGCCCGAGCGAGAGCTGGAGGGAGATCTGCTCTTTCCAGTAATCGGAGGCGAACCGGGGGTCCGAGAGCTCGCTCTGGAGAGCGGCGATATCCTTCTCTGTCAGGGCATCAGCAGGGAGGTTATAGTCCCTGATATCGCTCGGCTGGACACCGATGAACTGGGCCCTCGGGGTCGCGAGGAGCTCGGACATGTGGGCACTCTTGATTGCTCCGTATGCCACGCTTGCATAAATCCGGTAAGACCAGGGGTCCCCGTCGGTGAAAACATAGACGGGAAGGTGGAATTCGTCGGAGATGCGGTGGAGCATCCGACGTGTCGAACGGGCGGGTTGCCCTTTGAGGTGAACGAGGATCGCGTTGTATTCCTCGTCAAAACCATTCTCGATCAACCGTGCAAACATACCCCCCGTTTCAATCGCGATCACGCAACTGGCATCATGCTCCAGGAACTCGATATTTTCCACGTTGCTTGGGATCTGGTACCCTGCTTCTCCCACGTCCTCCTGGCAGTGGATGACTCTCTCCCCCCTGCGCGTCATCTCCTTCAACCGGAGCGGTCCAAAAATAGTCGCACCGTCTTCCTCGGGCCGGAGATGGAATGCCTCCCTCTGGAGGTCAGTCAGGATCTCGAGGTCCTCGATAAGGTAGTTACTCTCGTCCTGTGCAGAAAACTTGGCTTTTTTCCACCCCTCCGAGATATAGTAAAGCTCTCTCAACGTGGAGGACCGATTTTCACGCAACTGGGTCTTGAGGAACCATATGACGTAGGACATCTTGAGGAGGTGAAGCGCGCTCTTGGCAGTGTGTGCCGAGCGGACACTCTCGCGGTCACCCAGTTTCCACACCTCGGACTCGTCGTCGTAAGCAATGTTCTGCTTTGTCCGCGTCGGCAGCGTGATGGAGGGAATCGTCCCCTCCTCCATCTGACGGTACCACTGCATTGCTATGGAGATCAATCTCTCATAGGCTTTCTTTTCAAGAGTGTCATTCTGCATCGAGATCTACCACCGCCACGTTTTCCGGGGACACGCCACGGACCTGGACCGTACCTCCTCCCGACCCCCCATATTCTGCCGCCCACATCTCCCCGGGTGCAACCTCGAGCTGCCACATCTTCGTGTATTCCCCTTCCACCTCGGTCACGATGGCGGGTGGGGGGACGGCATCGCGTCCCGCGTCGGGTGAGATGTCATAGAGGGAGATCGCCCCCCGCGTCCCGGTGTGGTTACGCACCTCGATCCGTACCCGTCCATCCCGTGTGACCTTCTTGACGACGATGCGCCGCATGATCCGTCCCTCAATCAGGGACGTGTCAGGAACAGGCATTTCAACGATCTCCGCAACCTTGGAGGCGATATCGGGAATGATTGCGCATACCGCCCTGGCCCTGTCTTCAGCCAGCCTATTTTTATCCCTCTGGGAGAGGTACGTCTTGAGCTCACGGCCGAGTTCCTGGAGGACGAGCGTAATCTCCCGTTCTATCTCAGGAATCCCGGCGATAGCGTCCTTGCTCTCGCTCGTGAACGGGACATTCGTGGATGCCACGTGCACGAGGATCAGGACAGGCCCCAGGGGTAACCCGGACTGGGCGATGTTGTAGTTCTTCCATGTAATCCCTGCGATGCACGCCGTGATTGCACAGGCCCCTTGCTGGTACATGAGCGGCACCCGGTTTGCAAACCGCAGAATCGTCGCATTTCCATCGGGGGAGAGCTTCCCCCCGTACCCGATTGCAGCCTCGACGAGGAAAGGGTGGCCGGAATAGACGGACCCGGGGCGGGTCCGTGCCTTCACAAAATCCATCTGGAACTCTTTCTCAAGCGAACGGGTGATGAGCTCTTCACCAATGGGAGAGAGGCACGTTTGGGTCGGTGGCGCAGGGACCCGGGCATTCTGCATAGCTGCCAGGAGATTCTTCTGGTCCTGGGGAGAGAGCGACATGACGGGTGATCGGGGAGAAAGACCGGCTGACTGGCATATCTCGATGGCAGTCTTTTTTCCGATACGGGAAAAATTGCTGACGAGGAATTCATCGCACGGGGAGGAACTTGCAGCAATCATGCGCATCAACTGACCGATTTCAATCCCGTGGGGGTGGGGTTTGATAGCCTTCGGGCAGGTGATTGCCTCGTCACTCACGCGTTCAAAGAGGAATGTCTCACCATCGATTTCGACACGGATCCGGGCATGGGGATTAACGACAGAGGTATATTTGAGGTATTCGAGCAGCTTTTTCTTTGCCGCGATGGTACTTTTGAACTCGATCTGCACCCTCGTCCCGTGCGTCCGGTCCCATTCTACCACCTCTTTCCCGGCGATGCGGGGTTCATTGGTCTGGATATCGATTTGGACGAGGTACCGGTATGCCGGGAGCGCCGGTCCGGTCCGTGATATAACGATCGTGGGGAGCCCTGTTGTCAACTGCGCATAGAGAACAGCGGCACTTATTCCGATCCCCTGTTGCCCCCTGCTCTGGCGAATCTGGTGAAAACGGGAACCATAGAGAAGTTTTCCAAAAACGAAGGGGATTTGTTCCGGGACAATCCCGGGACCGTTGTCCTCGACGATAATACGGAAGACGTCCTGGCCGCACCGCAGGATACCAACATAGATATCCGGCAGGACACCTGCCTCCTCGCATGCATCCAGGGCGTTATCGACGGCCTCCTTGACGGTGGTGATGATCCCCCTCGTGGGGGAGTCGAAACCAAGGAGATGCTTGTTCTTCTCAAAGAACTCCGCGACGCTTATGCTCCTCTGCTGCCGGGCAAGTTCATCGGCAAGCGTCACCGCCACTCACCTCGGCGATGGCCAAAGGCAACGGGAGCTCCTTCTGATTCCCTGTCCGGAGATCCTTGACAGTCACCACGCTATTCTCCTCTTCCCGGCGGGCAACGATTAAGGCATAGTCTGCCGTGCGCGATATGTGGGCCAACTGCTGGCCCAGGCCCTTGCCTGAAAGGTCCATTTCAGTCAGTATTCCTGCGTCCCGGAAGGCCTTTGCAACCGTTATGGCCCATTTTCGTGCGTCGGGGGTATGGGCAACCCCGACCTTCGTCTCTTTTCTGCAGGGAATTTCTCCGCGGGCGACCATGACCCTGTCAAATCCGATAGCAAACCCGCAGGAGGGGCTGTCCTCGCCCCCGAAGAGGTGGGCGAGGCGGTAGGCCCCTCCCCCGGCGACCTGGTTCTCTGCCCCGAGGTTCTCGGCAAAGACTTCAAAAACCATCCCGGTATAGTAATCGAGGCCACGGGCGATACCCGGGTCCAGCGTGTAGGGAATTTTGGCCTGGTCCAGTAGTGCAAAGAGCTCACGTATCCTGCCGGATTCTGGCATGTCCCCGGTGATGGAGAACACCTCGTCGATGGTCCTGCTGGAGACGAGGGCGATGAGTTTCTCCCCGAGACCGGATAACCCGTGCGACGAGAGGTAGGACAAAAGACCCTCGAGATTTTTCTTGTCAAGGAATACCCTGACCTTTTTCTGGTCCTCGGGGGAGAGGTCCTGCAGGAGGGCCTTCATGAAGCCGAGGTGACCCACGTGGATGGCAAACCCGATCCCCGTGGCGGAGAGCAGGCGGTGCGCAAGCATGATGACCTCGGCCTCCGCGAGGGGTGAATCTGCACCAATCAGCTCGACACCGAACTGCCAGAACTGGCGGAACCTTCCTTTCTGGGGCCTTTCATACCGGAAACAGTCAGCAAAGTAGAACCACCGCACGGGCTTTTGCAGTGTTTTTCCCACGTTCACGTACATCCGCAGGACGGGAGCCGTGACTTCAGGTCGGAGGGCGAGTTTTCTTCCTCCCTTGTCTTCAAAGACGTACATCTCCTCGATGATGCCCTGCCCTGACCGAAGGGTAAAGAGTTCAAGTTCTTCGAAATGCGGTGTGCAGACTTCGCGGTATCCCCACGTCCGCGCAATTTTCCGGAGTGTATTCTCTACCTCTCGCCTCTGTTCCATCTCGTCGGGAAGGAAATCCCGTGTGCCTCTTGGTCTCTGGAGCATGGTATGAATCACCCTTTTGATGCGGGACCGCGGGGAAAACGCGGGGCCCTCCCCGTCAGCCGGTCCCATGTGCCTTCATCTGAAAAGACCCGCTCCCGCTGGACCCGTCCCTGGAGGTAGAGTGCCGCAAGGATGATCCCAAGGCCGACAAGTTCAGTGGGAAAAACCGGTGAGGAGGTATACGTGAACAGGAAGCCCAGGAGAGCAAGGGCACAATGAAGGATACCGCGATACGCAGCAGCCCGGTAACCGGAAAGGCCGGTCCGTACAAATATCCGGGTATCCCGCAACCACAGGAAAAAGGCCACGCTGATACCAAACGCGGCAACGTATACCAGATAACTCATGGTGTTACATCACTTATTATACCCTGGCCCATATCTTAATTATCACATCATGGCATCGAAACACCGTCTCCGCGAGGTTCTCCAGGGCTTGAAGGAAGGACGTATCACCCTTGATGAGGCGGCACGCATGATAGATGGTCTCTGGATCGAGGAAGTGGAGGGGATGGCCCGGCTCGATCTCGGGAGGACAACCCGCTGCGGGATCCCCGAGGTCATCCTTGCCGAAGGGAAATCGCCGTCCCAGTTGGCCGGCATCGTGCGCCGGGCGACCGAGCTGGGCCAGAGGACGATCGTATCACGCCTCGGACCTGAGCACGCACGGGTAATCCAGGAGATCTGCGATGAGGAGACCATCCCTGTCATCTGGCACGAGAAAGCGGGCATGGCAGTTATTGCCTGCAGTCCGGGGACGCCACCGGGGAACGGGATCGTCGCGATCATCACTGCAGGGACGTCTGACCAGAAAGTTGCAGAGGAAGCGCGTGTCATTGCAGAGGAGATGGGATGCAGCGTCAGGACGGCATATGATCTCGGGGCTGCGGGGATCCACCGCCTCTTTCCTGCCCTGAAAAGGTGCCTGGACGCCCATGTCTTTGTTGTCGCGGCCGGGAGAGAGGGGACTCTTCCTGCTGTCGTGGCAGGCCTTGTTGACAGGCCTGTCATCGGTGTCCCTGTCAGCACGGGGTACGGCTACATGGGAGAGGGCAGGGCGGCACTGGCAAGTATGCTCCAGTCCTGTGCGGTCATTGCCGTGGTGAATATCGACGCGGGGTTCGTTGCCGGGGCTTTTGCAGCACGTATCGCGAGCATGGTGGGAGAGAGATGACGCGGGGACTCTACATTGGGAGGTTTCAGCCGTACCACTGCGGCCACCAGTACATCCTGGAAAACATTGCCCGGAAAGTTGATGAGATCATTATCGGTATCGGGAGTGCCCAGATATCCCACGAGCCATCCAACCCTTTTACGGCGGGAGAGAGGGTGTTGATGATCACCAGGGCCCTCGTCTCCATTGGCATCCCCGTCTATGTCATCCCCATTGAGGACGTATACCGAAATGCGCTCTGGGTCTCCCACGTCCGGTCAATGGCCCCTCCCTTTGACGTCGTGTTTTCGAGCAACCCGCTTGTGGTCAGACTCTTTGAGGAGGAGGGAGTGACCGTTGAATCTCCTGCCATGTATGAGCGTGAGTTCTACAGCGGGACAGAAATACGCCGGCGCATCCTCGCCGGGGAGGAGTGGGAAAACCTCGTCCCGGTACCCGTTGTGGATGTAATCCGGGAGATTGACGGTATTGGAAGGATTCGCCAGGTCGCCAGGAACGATGGCGATGCCCAGCGGTTTTGACACGATAGACATGTTCAGGAAGATCAAAGAGATCATTGGGGCGAAAGAACCGGTCAGGGTGCGGGAGATCCATGTCGAGGAGGTTTCCCGGATCATCGAGGAGTATGAACGCGCTTTGGAAGCGGAATTATTGGAGAAATTTTCCGCCCCCCGCCAGGAATTTCTTGTTCTCAGGAGCCACCTGCAGTCCTGCCTTGCCAGGTTGGGAGGGACACAGGCGAAGACCGCATTCCATCCAAAAATAGAGAGGATCACGAAAAACTCACTTCCAGAGTTCGAGAAAGCGCTCTCCTCTGCCCTCGAGAGGACTTTTCCCAATGAGCCGGACGCATTTTACCAGGCGGCAACCGAATCTCTCAAGGGGTGTGTCAAGGGCCTCGCTGGCCCGGGCAGGTACCTCGGGACTGTTTTCCCCGAGGAGATGAAAGAGATCAGGACCCTCGTTGATGCACTCGGCCAGAAAATTAACAGCATGACACCCGCGCTGGCTGATACCAGGGCAAGGAGGGAGAGGATAGCCCAGGCCCGGAGCATCTACTCATCACTTACCGAGGCAAAAAAATCCCTCGAAAGGACAAAGAAGGAATTATCTGCCCTCACCGAATCCCAAAAGGACCTTGGCCGCCGCCGGGAGGAACTCGAACGGGTCAGCAATGAGTGCCATGCGACCATCTCGGCAGATACGGACCTATCAAGAACAGAGGCGGATGCGGAAAGGACAAGCCGAAAGATCGGCGATCTGGAGCGAGAGTCACTCGTGGTTCTCTCAACCCTGTCCCACGTCCTGAAAAAGGCCGAAAAAATCGTCCAGAAAAAGGTGGGGACCGGAAAGGAACTGAACCACGTCGTGCGACTCCTTGCGTCAGAAGGGGCACGCCTCCAGGCAAGTACCGCAGACCGCATTGCAAAAGTGCTGCCGGTTATCCAGGGACTCATCTCGTCGGGCGACATCCAGCTCAAGAACCAGGAAGAACAGGTCCTTTTCCGGTCCCCTGGAAGTATACCTTCACGTCTCTATTCTCTCATTGAGCAAAGGCAGGAGCTTGAAAGGATGCTTGGTGCCGAGCAGGAGATGATAACGCACCACCCGGCAAGGGTCCGCCTCGCCTGGGCAGAAAAAGCGCTCACGGAGGTTTGCGCCGATGCAAAAAAAGTGCAGCGGGATATCGATGAAAAGCAGGAGAAGGCCAAGGTCCTGGAAAGGGACCTTCCCAGGCGGTTACGCGACCTTGAGGCGGCTCTCTCTCATCTTCTCGCGGAAAAGATCAGTATCGTGACCTGAAGAATGGTCTCACCGGTATCCTCAGGCCATGGTGAATCCATGAGGGAGGAGAAAAAGGGGACGTAACTGGAGATTGTATATACTTGCACCGGTATACAACACCTGGGTTATGTCAGGAGAGCAGGATGATTACAGGGTTCTCCCCGTCAGGGGAGGATTGGTCCCCTGTCTTCCCGGGCGGGAAGAGACAGTCGAGCATTGCCGTTTCTGTGTGCATTCACGGTATTTCCTCGTCAGGGGAGAGTACCATAAATCACCGGCACTCGTGTATTGCCTCCGGCACAGGGACGCCCAGGAAGTCGATATGAAACAGGTCGAGGCCGTGAAATGTGCCGACCGGAAAGGGGAGGGGTACCGGAGCATGATGACGATTCTCGGTTAGCCACCTCTTTTTAGGTTTTCCAGAACTCGTACCATTTCTTACTCTGGTAGGGGACTGTCCTGTTTTCCCGGAGCCATTCGACCTCGATGGTGTGGTGCATTACCCGTATCTCTTCTGTCAGGTTGGAAAGGACCGTCTTTACGTCTGAGAGTGCCGCCTTGATCTCGAGGTACTCGTCGAAAGTCCGCGGTTGCGTCACAGGCACTCCGGTCCCCTCTGTGAGGCATGCGATGCCGGTCTGGATGCACTCCGTAATAGCCCTGTTCCTTTCGAGACCATGGTCCTTGGCATACCTGTCGACCAAATCCATTGTATCTGCATCAATGGTAATCGAGACCCTCATCGGCATATGCGATCCCTCGTGATTTCTCGCTGTGGTACATTTCACCCTCCTCCCTGAAATAACTCCCTCCCGGCATTCCCGTGGCGCTTTTTCCCCTCCCTTTCCTCGTCATACTCAGTCGAAAAAGGGGAGAATCATATCTAAATTCACGGACCGGCAGAAAAGAGAGGCAAGTTCATCATAGGGATCGTGGCAGGGAGTCTCCGGCACGTAACAAAGACCTTTTTTCTCATGGAGGTAACGACAGAGGGCATCCACAGCAGAGGGGTTCGAAAAGAGTCCGTGGAGGTAGGTTCCAATGATGAGGCCGTCCCTGCTCACCGCTCCCTCTCCCTCGAATGCCTCCTGTTCCTGCCCCCGGATTGTCACCCCCATGTGAATTTCGTACCCGCAGACTGTGCCGATTTGGGTCAGGATTGGGCCGATGTGGCGTGCATTCCGGGTGACCTGCTCGGTCTTTTTCTCGTAACTCTCAAAACGGGTCACGACATCGAGGAGGCTAAGACCCGGGTGGATGCCCGCACGCGACTCAACACCCGAATCGATGACCTCCCTGCCGAGCATCTGGTAACCCCCGCAGATCCCGATGACCGGGACTCCCCTCGAAGCAGCCCCCCGGATCTCCTCTGCCGTCCCTGATGCAAAGAGTTGAGACAGGTCGTCCACGGTGTTTTTTGTTCCCGGGATGATGAGACAGTCAAACCCCTCAAGCGAGGATCCCAGGGGGACGTATTCCACGGCGACACGCCTCTCCAGGCATTCGAAATCGGTAAAATTTGATATGTGGGGGAGCCGGATGATACCGACCCTGACCGGGTGAAAAACAGATCTCTTGTCTCCCAGGGAGAGGGAATCCTCGCTGGGAATGGCGATAGAAGCGTGGGGGAGAATTCCAAGCACCGGGACACCCGTAATCTCCTCAAGCATCCGTCTCCCGGGTTCAAATATCGCGGGGTCGCCCCGGAACTTGTTGATGATCACCCCCCTGACGAGGGGGACGATATCGGGTGGGAGGAGGGAGATTGTACCATACACCTGGGCAAAAACACCACCTCTCTCAATGTCGGCAACCAGGATGATGGGGTACCGGAGTGCCCGGGCAAGCAGGACGTTTGCAATATCGCGGGAGTACAGGTTGATCTCTGCAGCCCCTCCTGCGCCCTCCACAACGAGGTGATGGTACTCTGTTTTCAGCTTCTGGACAGCCTCGAGGGCAATCGAGAGTAAATAATCAGTCTCCAGGTAATATTCGCGTGCAGGGATATCCTTGAAGGGACGGCCGAGGAGAACGACCTGGGAGACCGAATCACCCTTTGGCTTGAGGAGGATGGGGTTCATCTCTGCCGTTGGACGTACACGCGCTGCCCGAGCCTGTATCGCCTGCGCAATCCCAATCTCCCTTCCATCATCGGTGACGTAAGAATTGAGGCTCATGTTCTGGGATTTGAAGGGAGCAACACTGATTCCGCGATCGCTTAAAACCCGGCAGAGGGCGGTCACAACAGTACTCTTTCCCGCGTGGGATGTTGTGCCAAGCACCATCACGGACATGTGATTACAGGTGTGCGTGGATTTAAATAAAGGGCATTCCTCTGTCTCCTTAATGGAATTATGTGAACCAGCCCGCGTGCTCCTTGCCAGCCGGTACCTCCTCCCCGGGGAGACCCCGGAGGACATGTTCCGGAGGGTTGCAAACGCCGTTGGGACTGATAAAAAAGACCTCTTTGCAAAGATGATGGGGGAATTGAGGTTTTTGCCAAATTCCCCCACCCTGATGAACGCCAATACAGCCTGCGGGCAGCTCTCTGCGTGCTTTGTCCTCCCCGTGGAGGATTCCATCGACCAGATCTTCTCTGTCCTGCGATACATGGCAATGATTCACAAGAGTGGAGGAGGAACGGGATTCTCTTTCTCCCGTGTCCGCCCACGGGGCGATTCGGTCGGGGGGTGGTCTGGTGTGGCGAGCGGTCCGCTCTCCTTCATTAGGGTTTACGACGAGGCCACCAATGCCCTCCGGCAGGGAGGAAAGAGGCGGGGTGCAAATATGGGTGTCCTGTCCAGCCATCACCCGGACATAGTCGAGTTTATCCGGGCAAAGGAGGGCGGAGGCCTCCAGAATTTTAACCTCTCCGTGGGGTTTGATGCGGACTTTTTTGCCCACCTCGAGAGGGGCAGCCGGTATCCCCTCGTGAATCCGAGAGATGGTTCAGTGTGGGAGGAAATTGACCCCCGCCTCCTTTTTGAGACCCTCTCCCTTGCGGCCTGGAGGTGTGGCGACCCCGGCGTCCTCTTCCTCGACCGGATTAATGAAAAGAACCCTGTCCCGGGTCTGGGAGAGATAGAGGCGACCAATCCCTGCGGCGAACAGCCGCTCTTGCCCTGGGAGAGCTGCAACCTGGGAAGCATCAACCTCTCCCGGTGCATGGGAAAGGGGGATATCGACTGGGAACTGCTCAGGGAGACGACATGGCTTGCCGTCGAGTTCCTGGACGCTGTCATAGACGTCAACAGGTTTCCGCTCGCAATCATCCGTGACCACACGATGAGAACGCGGAAGATTGGCCTTGGGGTCATGGGGTTTGCTGACATGCTCATCCGGCTCGAAGTCCCGTACCAGTCGCAGGAGGCCCTCAACCTTGCCGAACGCCTCATGCGGTTTATCGAGGAGGAGTCGCATGCAGCCTCCCGTGCCCTGGGAGAGGAGAAGGGATCGTTTCCCGCGATTGATAAGAGTGTCTACACAGGCCCCATGAGAAATGCGACGGTCACGACGATTGCACCCACAGGCTCTCTCCACCTGATTGCATGCACGAGCAGCGGAATCGAACCCCTCTTTGCATGTGCAGGGGAACGGGTTATCAATGGGAGGAGGTTCTCAATCGTTCACCCCGAACTCAAGAGGCATTTTCTCGGTCTTCCCAACGGCGGTGAACTTCTCGCCGAGGCAAAGAGGCGAGGGTCACTCGAGGGACTTCTCCTGCCCCCCGGCGTGAAAGAACTGTTCCGTAATGCCGCTGAGATTGATCCGGATTTCCACGTGCGGATGCAGGCGACATTCCAGAAGCATGTTGATAACGCTGTCTCAAAGACAGTCAACCTCCCCCAGGGTGCAACACCCGAAGAGATTGCGGGGATCTTCCTCCTCGCACGCAGGCTCGGGTGCAAGGGAATCACCGTTTACAGGTACAAAAGCAAGGAGGACCAGGTCCTCTCGCGGGGGTGCGATGCGTGCAGGGTCGACACGCTGGTCACCTGAGGACCTTCTGATATACGTTTGATTGAACCATTATTCGGTCATTTTAGGTTTTTCACCATGCCAACAAATATATAAAGAGAACTGAAAGGTACTTGTAATGAACGGTGGGATCTGTCCGACGTGTGGACTGCCAAAAGAACTATGTATCTGTGAGGAAGTTGCAAAAGAGCAGCAGAGAATCAGTGTCAAGGTTGACCGGCGACGCTATGGAAAAGAAGTAACCGTGATCGAAGGGTTGAACCCCACGGATATTGACCTTGAAGACCTTTCCAAGTACATGAAGGGGAGACTTGCCTGCGGTGGAACCGTCAAAGGGACATCCATCGAACTGCAGGGAAACCACAAGGAAAGGGTCAAGGAACTCCTGATCAGCAAGGGGTATAGCGTGGATAATATCAGTTGAAAAAGCAGTCTATTTTTTTCCTTTTCTCTTCTTTGGACGAACCATGGAGAGAAGATCGACCAGGTAACTCCCCTCGCCCTTCCCCAGTCCGACGACGCGCTCGTCAGACGTTGCAAGTTTCTCGATGTTTAATTCGTATGTCCCGGGGGAGATGATTCGTATGCTCTCCAGTCTCTCTCCCGGTAGGAGGGGAACATCGGCTTCTTTTTCTTTCTGCTCTCCCTCCCCCGGTGTCTTTCTCTCTTCCGGCACCGGTGTAACCGCGGCCTCCCGGGCAGGTTCATGCTCGAGATGGGGGATGAAGATAAACTTCTTCCCCCCGCATTCCCGGCACCCCTTGAGGATCTCGCATTCGGTCGTGCGGTATTCTTTTCCGCAGCGGACGCATTTATGGGGCATCGGATCACCTGGTCGAGACCCAGGCACTCAGCATGTCTTTTTCTTTCCTGATCAGCCGGAGCTGGTTTGCCGGCCCGATCACCGTCAGACGTGACTCGCTCGGGCTCTTCCCGAGCAGCCTCTGGAGGAATCCGGGGCTCTGCTCCTTTGAGGGATATGTCTCGATCTCGATACCATTGAAACCATCAGGGAGGATTTCGCGCATCGTCATCTCGATCAGGGTGCTCTGCTCATCGGGGGAGAGGCCCTTTTCAAGAATGATGATCGTTCCCTGCCTGACGTGGTCCAGGATGAGGTGGACTTTCTCCATTGAGGTCAGCGTCTCAAGTTTTTCTGAGGATATCAGATCGATCTGGACTCCCTGCATCGTTCCACCCCTACCCGAAATACTCCACCATCTTCTCGTAGAGTTCTTCAATGTTCTTTCCTTCGAGGCAGGATACCGGAACGACGGGATGCTGGGGGAAGGCACTCCTGATGCGCTGCGGTGCCGCATCAGGGAGATCTATTTTATTGGCAACGATAATGACAGGCAGCTTGCGGCTCTCAATGATCCCAATCATCATGATATTGACCTGCAGGAAAGGGTCTTCGGTCGAATCGAGCATGTACATGACTCCATCGATATCCTCCCGCAGCCAGTGCATCGCTTCTGCGACCCCCTCGGTGGCCTCCCTGGCACGCACCACCGCACTCTCCTTGTCCATTCCATACTCGAGGAAGTCGCGGTAATCGATCTTCGTGGTCACACCAGGCGTATCCACGATGTCAATGGTGATGTTACTCCCGTTTGAACCAGTAATGCTGATATCGGCCTTTCTCTGGGCCCTGCGTGTCTCATGGGGGACTTCACTGACGAGTCCGACGTCCTCGCCGGTCCAGTCCCGGGCAATTCGGTTTGCAAGGGTGGTCTTACCGGCGTTCGGAGGGCCGTATATCCCGATTCTCGCCCTCTTTTTCCTGAAAAAAACCGATAGAAACCGGGAGATTCGTTTCTTTGTCTGGACCAAAATATTCATATCACACCTCGTAGCACTCCGGTGGGCAGGTATCTCCTGGTCCGTGCGGTTGCGTTACTAATCCATTGGGACAGGAGGTTAATTAGGTTTATTCTCCCGGTTTTGTCCTGGAATGGGAGAAAGATATATAGATTTCACGTACCGTATGGTTAACTGCAATTAACCCATGCGGTCAACAACATGGAGGTGAAGGATTGAGTAAATCATCCGGTACAATCCGCTTCGATACCCGTGTGCCACTCCGCGAGGTCATGCGGCGCAACCCTACCACTATCACATATGGGGGGACAGTTGCCCGTGCGGCCATGCTCATGTGCCGGGATGAAGTGGGGAGCTGTATTGTCCTTGGCCCAGATAACGTCCCCCTCGGGATAGTGACAGAGGAGGACATCAACTGCAAGGTCGTGGCCAAGGACCTCAAGCCGGGAGCAGTACTCGCGCATGAGATCATGAGCACCCCCCTCATCACTATCAATGCCGATATGTCTGTCGGTGATGCAGCACACATGATGATCAAGCACCGGGTCAGGCGTCTCCCTGTGGTTGACGACAAGAACAGGGTTATTGGAATTGTCACAGTTCGGGATATTCTCACGGTTTCAACCGAGATCAATGAGTTGATGGCAGACCTTGTCGAGATCAACCGCCAGGAAGAGGTCGAAGTCGGCATGTGCAGCCGTTGTGGCCAGATGTCAGATGATCTCCGGAGGATCGACAACACGATGCTGTGTCCTTCATGCCGTGAGGAGGAACTGTTACAATGAAGACAGCCCGAGACTTCATGGTCGAGGTCCCTGTTTTCCGCGACGACGAGAAAGTGACGAGGGTCCGGTCGGTATTGCGCGAGGATGTTAACCGTGAGGCCTTTGTCCAGGATACGAGAGGGAAGCTGCTCGGATACGTAGACATTTCAGATATCCTCCGTGTCCCGTCAACCCGGTCTGATGTGACGATCGAGGGGTTCATCAAGGAGATCATACCCGCACACACTGGTGACAGCCTCGAGACCGTCATCGGGCTCATTTCGAAGAACAACACGGACAGTGTCCCCGTGGTCGATGCCCAGGGACAGGTCATCGGGGGGGTCCGCCTCGCTGATATTTTTCCCGTCGTCACGACGCGTCATCCCCTCAGGGGAACGGTGGGAGAATTCATGTCCAGGAACGTTGTGGAGTGCGAGGCAGAAGAGCCGATACACAGGATTTACAACCTGATCCTGGAGAGCGGGTATTCTGCCTTTCCTGTCGTGAAAAAGAAGAGATTGATCGGGATCATATCGCGCCGTGACCTGCTCAGGGACGGGCGATGGCGGCCTTCGCTCGAAGGCCCGTCCAAGACCCGGGTTGAGAGCGTGATGACGACACCGGTCATCACTGTATCGCCCGGCGACGAGCTCCAGCAAGCTGCGTCAATGATGGTGAAACATGACATCAGCCGCCTCCCGGTCGTGGAAGAGGAAAAGCTCGTCGGGATCCTCGACAGGCACGATGTATTGAAAGCTGTCCCAGGGGACGTGTGAAAATATCCCGGGTTATTTTCCCTAAAAATAGGAATTCAGAGGAATACAAAAGGGGATTTCAAGATGGCGCACCACGGAGACAAGTCGTACAAGCAGGGTGACAAACTCCTGAAAATGCCTGGAAAACTGGACCGCGGCCCGGTCGAGTTCAAGTCCAGGATTGTGGAGCAGCAGGGAGAGATCATGGCAATCGGGACCGCTGACGTCGTATCAGTCCCGCGGACGATGAGCATCCTCGGGGCTGTCAGGACGATGACCGAGTGCGGGTTTCGCAGGCTGCCTGTCGTTGACCCGGGCTCAAAGAAGCTCCAGGGTATAGTCACATCCGGGGATATCATCGATTTTCTCGGCGGTGGTGACAAGTTCAACCTGGTCCAGGTGAAACATCGCGGAAACCTGCTCTCCGCCGTGAACGAGAGCATCAGGAACATCATGACAACCCAGGTCACGACGCTTCCTGAAACAGCCTCGCTCTCGGAGGCCATCGGAATAATCACCGGCAGGATGATAGGGGGAATCCCCATCGTGAACGATGACTCGGTACTCGTCGGCATCGTGACGGAAAGGGACGTCATGACAGTCCTTGCCAGCGAGAAGGTATCATCCACCGTGGAGGAGATCATGAGCCGGTCCCTCCGGGTCACAGACCCGGACTGCCCGATCGGGAAGGTCACGCGGGAGATGACGAGGCACAGGTTCCGAAGGCTCCCTGTCGTGAGCAATGACGTGCTCTACGGGATCGTGACAACGACGGACATCATGAAATTCCTCGGGAGTAGGCGGGTCTTTGACCAGATGGAAACAGGTGACATAGCCGAGGTCATGGCGCTGCCCATCAGGACCCTCGTCTCCGGAAACCTCTTTACCATCACACCCCAGAGGAGTGCAAACGAGGCGGCAGCAGAGATGACCAAGAGAGGTGTTGGCGCCCTGCCCGTCATCGAAGATGCAAGGCTGATTGGCCTTGTGACGGAATATGACCTCGTCAAGGCGTTTTCAGGGGTGTAGAGGTCATGCAGGCGAAAGACATCATGACGTCACCGGTCCACATCGTCGCCCCGGGGGAAAACGTTGCCCATGCCCGCAAGATCATGCTCAAGCACCGTATATCGCGCCTTCCCGTCATGGAAGCCGGAAAGCTCGTCGGCATTCTCACCAAGAAAGATATCGGGTACCGCCTGCGCCAGAGTGAACCGATCTGGAGGAGACGGCCCATCGACAATATCCCTGTCAGTATCCTGATGACAAGGGACCCTGTCACGGTATCTCCCGATACATCGACGCCAAAGGTTGCCGGCCTCATGATCCAGTGGGACATCAGTGGTCTCCCGGTCCTCAACGAAGGCGAGGTGGTTGGCATCGTGACAAAGTCCGACCTGATGCGGTCAGCAGCCGTCAACGCCATCGACCTCCCGGTCGCAGACGTGATGGAGGATGCAATTACGGTCAGCCGGTACCACTCGCTTGACCATGTGATTGACCTCATGAAGGAGAGGAATGATAAGGTCATCGTTGTCAATAATGATGGTACACTGGCCGGAATCATCACAGAGAGCAACCTTGCATTCTTCCTTTACGAGGATGAAAAGAGAGAAATCCCCAGGAAAGACGTGGTAATGCTCCGGCGCGGGGAGTCTGCAGGGAGGAAGCAGTTCCGGTACGTCATGGAGGCGACCGCAATTGCCGAAGACCTGATGTCCCGGCCTGTTATCACCATCAGTGAGAGTGCATCGCTCAAGGAAGCGGTCCAAATGATGCAGTTCCACCGCATCAACAGCCTGGTTGTCGTGGATGGGAACGAAATAAAGGGAATACTCAAGAGAGACGATGTCATACGGGAAGTGGCGAAATGAACGAGGAAATTTTGGTCAAGGATATCATGTCCCGGCCGGTGACAATATCGAAATCTGCACCGATCACGGAAGCGCTGGACAAAATGCTCGACGAAGGCGTGGATCCCCTCATTGTAGTCAACCACAATACCGTGGTGGGCATAGTGTCCCGCCAGAGCGTGGCAGATAAACTGGGGACAAAGAGGAATTCAACCATCTCACCCACGTCCATCCATGTGGCCAGCACCGTCGAGGAGGACTTTACGACAGTGTACCCCGACCAGGACCTTGACGTCGTGATCCCGCTCCTCCAGGCCTACAAACTCGTTGTGGTCTACGACGAGGACCACAGGCTCATCGGGCAGGTCACCGCCGGCGACCTTCTCAAGGTCATGCGCCCCCAGGGGAAGGCAGTGGATGTCATGGAGCCTGCCTGCACCATCGACGTGGACGAGCGGGTTGTCCACTGGCGCAGGAGGATGATCGACGACAACCTCCATCGGTGCGTTGTGACGGAAAATGGCCGTGTCGTTGGCATCGTGACCGAGACCGATGTTGCAGTCGCGATGCGCAGGTTCAGGGAGGTGGTGGAGGACAAGTACCAGGACCACCGAATCCGGAACCTCCTCGTGAAGGATATCATGACATCGCCGGTCATTACTGTCGAAGGGGACACAGGCATCGATACCGTCGTTGACCTCATGTTGGAAAAGGGAATCAGTTCAATCCCGGTCGTGAATGGCGACAAGGTATTGGGAATGGTAACACGGTCTTCCCTGGTCAAAGCGCTCTGAAAAAACTTTATTTTTCGAAAATACCCTATAGGCACGTTTTGAAACAAGGGGTCGTTTTCCCCCTCTCACGGGGGAAGACACGCATATTTCTTATCGGTTGCTGGTCCACTTAACTATAATGACAGAGAAGGGAGACGATCTCATCGCGAGGCTGGGCGGCCTGGAATCTGTCTTTGGTAGGCCCGTATCGCGGGATGGGCGGGAGAGGATGACAGCGACAGACCCCGTGGTCCCCACCGGCAACGTGGCAGAACTCTTGCGGGGGATGGCCCACTGCGGTTTCCAGGGGAGGAGGCTTGGGGAGTCTGTTGAAGTGTGGAAACGGATGCTCTCTGACCCGGAATGTACCATATTTTTCGGCCTTTCCGGGGCAATGCTCCCTGCCGGGATGCAGAGAGTCCTGATTGAACTTGCGCGGCGCCACTACATCGATGTAGTTGTGTCCACCGGGGCAAACATCTTTCACGACGTGTGCGAGCACCTGGGAATCTGCCATTACAGGGGTCACCACCATGTCAGCGATGCCGATCTCTACGAGAAGGGTATCGACAGGATATACGATGTCTTTGCCTACGAGGAAGACTTCCGGTGGGTTGACAGGGGATTTGCACGCTTTGCAGAGAAGATTGCTCCCTTCAGGGGTTCTTCGAGGGAATTTCTCCGTCTCTTCGGGGAATGGCTGGTGGCAGCGGCTCCCGGCCGGGAGTCGTTCCTCTCCACGTGCGTCAAGGAGGGGATCCCCGTCTTTGTCCCTGCCCTGTGCGATTCGTCCATTGGTATCGGAGCCCTCATAGCCCGCAGGAGGGGCATACCGATCGATATCGACCAGATCGCGGATACCGATGAACTCACCTCTCTTGTCGAGGAGGTGACAAAGACTGGAGTCGTTTACGTGGGTGGGGGTGTGCCAAAGAATTTCATCCAGCAGACCCAGGTCATCGGTTCGATCCACGCAAAAGACCTCGGCGGTCATGACTATGCAATCCAGTACACAGCAGATTCTCCCCAGTTTGGGGGACTCTCGGGTTGCACTTTTGAGGAAGCCATCAGCTGGGGCAAGGAGTCTGCACAAACCATGCACGTCCAGGTGCACGTTGATGCAACCATTGCCCTTCCCCTTGTCGTGTCTGCCCTTGTGGGCGATAATATCAGGCGGACGGAGCGGGCCAGGGTCCGCCGGGACAGGATTCTCCGGCAGGGCCTTGATTGAAAGTGGGGTGGCAGGGCCGCGGCGATACTGCCACGGGGCCAAAACGGGAACCAAAGAGAAGTAATCTCTCCGGGGGCACGCCTATCAGTCTTTTCCCTCAAGGAAAAACCCGGTGGACACATCGGGTGCAGCTCTCGTTTGCATTCCCCCCTCCCCATTTTCGTTGGACATGCCGGATTCCGGGAAAAAATAATGCGTACGTGTCTCGCAAAAAGGGGGTGCCTTCCCTCAGCAGGGAGAGAATTTTTATAACAGGCGGGATAAAATAATAAAACACCATTCATGGAGTGGCACACCCAGAGTGCTGCGAGTGTCTGAAAGATGCGAGATTCTCTGTTGAGGTAGCCAAGCCCGGTATGGCGCAGGTTTGCTAAACCTGTGTCCCCTTGGGACTCGAGGGTTCAAATCCCTCCCTCAGCGCTGAAATTGGGAATTCTCACAACAAAGAGGGATTGGATGGCTCAGGAAGAAGAAATACGGTATTTCGTCAGAATCAGCAACACCGACCTGGACGGGACAAAGCCCGTTACCACGGCATTGACAGGAATCAAGGGTGTCGGGAGGCATACGGCATCAGTCATAGCCCGCCTGGCAGGTGTTAACCCCCGGGAGATTATGGGAAAGCTCTCAGAGGAAGACGTGGAGAAGTTACGGGGGATCGTGGAGGGTTACGAGAAAAAGGTCCCGGCATGGATGGTCAACCGTCCCAAGGATGTCTATACCGGGGAGCCACGCCACCTGTTCGGGACGGATGTGGTCACAACCCTCGATGAAGACGTCAACCTCATGCGCAAGATTCGCTGTTACAAGGGAATACGGCACGAGACCGGTCAGAAAGTGCGTGGACAGCGGACCAAGTCGACAGGCCGCACTGGCGCCACCGTCGGCGTGAAGAGGAAGAAGGAATAATCCAGGTGGTAGTGAATGGGATATCCGGGTAAGAACCACAAGCAATACCAGACGCCAAAGAGACCGTTCGAGAAGACCCGCATCGAGGAGGAGAACAGGTTCATGATCGAGTACGGGTTGCGGAACAAGCGCGAGATCTGGAAGGCGGCCAGTCACCTGAGGAAGTACCGGAAGGCTGCCCGTGACCTCCTCGCCCTCATGTCAACCGGGAAAGACCAGTTGCTCTTTGAGGCAAAGAGGGCCGCCCTGATCGAGCACCTCCAGCGGATAGGTCTCCTTGGACCTGACGCCGGAATCGATGACGTCCTCTCCCTCAAGGTCCAGAACCAGCTCGAGAGGCGCCTCCAGACGCTCGTGTACCGCAGGGGACTTGCGAGGTCACCTAAGCAGGCGCGCCAGATGATCACCCATGGCCACATTGCGATCGGGGGCAAGAGGGTCAGTATTCCAGGATACACTGTATCGCGGAGTGAAGAGACCGAGATAGGTTACTACACCCGGTCCCCCGTTGCAAATGCTGACCATGCCGAAAGGGCACGGATTGCAAAGGCAGGTCGATAACAATGGCAGGGGATAAGGAAAAATGGGGTATTGCCCACATATTTGCCTCCTTCAACAATACCATCATCACCATCACCGATCTCTCGGGAGCTGAAACGGTCTGCAAGAGCAGCGGCGGGATGGTCGTCAAGCAGGACCGCAATGAGAGCTCACCCTATGCCGCGATGCAGATGGCGATGAACGTGGCCCAGGCGGCAATGGAAAAGGGTATCGTCGGTGTCCACGTCAAGGTAAGGGCCCCCGGCAGGGGAAAACAGCGGAGTCCCGGCCCGGGTGCGCAGGCTGCCATCAGGGCACTCGCACGGGCCGGAATGCGCATCGGGAGGATCGAGGACGTCACGCCCATCCCCCATGATTCAATACGGCCGAAGGGCGGCCGGCGGGGCAGGAGAGTCTGATGGAGATAGAGTTCCTGCACTCTGACGACATCTCCGCGAGGTTCACACTCGCAGGACCGGGCCAGCCGTTTGCCAACGCCCTGCGGAGGGCAATGATAGGAGAAGTCCCGACACTCGCCATCGAGGATGTCAGGATTTACGACAACACAAGTGCCCTCTTTGACGAGATGCTTGCGCACCGGCTTGGACTCATCCCAATCCGGACAGACCTGGACTGCTATGTCCCGCAGGACCAGTGCGGCTGCGGGGGAGCAGGGTGCGACAGGTGCAGTGTCACGTTCACGCTCTCGGTAGAAGGGCCGGGAACTGTTTACTCGCGCGACCTCATCCCCCAGGATCCGCGGGCAGTCCCTGCTGTGGAAAACATCCCGATTGTCAAGCTTGCAAAGGACCAGAAAGTCGTTCTTGAAGCGAGGGCAGTCCTCAACAGGGGCCGCGTCCATGCAAAGTGGCAGCCGACGACGGCATGCGGCTTCAAGAATTTCCCCGTGGTGGAGGTGGACGAGCGCTGCGATGGATGTGGCCGGTGCGTGGAAGAGTGTCCCCGCGCGATCCTCGAGATCAAGGCAAACCGGGTGGCAGTAAAAGAGAATAAACTCCAGGAATGTTCACTCTGCCGCCTCTGTGAGAGAGCATGCTTAAACACCGGTATCGGTGACGAGCCGGCAGTGAGGGTAAAGTCAGAGACTTCACGCTTCATCTTTATCGTCGAGGGCGACGGGTCTCTGCCTGCCAGGGAGATCGTGGAGAGGGCCCTGGGTTACCTGAAGTCGCAGTCAGATGAATTATGCGCGCAAGTCAGTGTATTATCGGGAGTGACCAGAGATGAAGACAAGAGCGAGTAAAAAAACAAATCCACGCCTGGTGAACCTGATCTCACTCTTGAAGGATGCCTCACGGCAGAACGGGGCAAACATATGGCGTGACATTGCGACCCGGCTGGAAGCCCCTGCACGCAATTATGCCGAGGTGAACCTGAGCAAGATCAACAGGTATGCCGGCAACGGGGAGACCATAGTTGTCCCGGGCAAAGTTCTTGGGAGTGGAATCCTGGAAAACGGAGTCAGGATTGCAGCCCTCAACTTCTCGCAGTCTGCCGAGACGAAGATTCGGGAGGCAAAAGGCCAGGTCCTGACAATAGAAGAGCTCATCAGGGATAATCCCCAGGGGAGTAAAATCAGGATATTGCGGTGAAAGGCAATGACGACGATCATCAATGGAGAGGGACTTCTCCTGGGAAGGATGGCAAGCATCGTTGCAAAGAGGGCTCTCAATGGGGAGGATATTGCAATCATCAATGCAGAGAAAGCAATCATATCAGGGAGCCGGGCACGGGTCCTCTCGATTTACAGCAGGAAGAGGACACGTGGTTCGCGTGAAGGAGGCCCGTTCTTCCCACGCAGACCAGACCATATCGTGAGGCGGACAATCCGCGGTATGCTCCCCTACAAGAGACCTTCGGGTATGGAGGCCTTCAAGAGGATCAAGGTGTACGTGGGGGTCCCCTCGGACTTCTCAGGAAAAGAATGGGAGACCCTTGATGAGGCCCATATGGACCGGCTCAACACCCCGAAGTCCGTGACGGTTGGCGCGGTGAGCACGTACCTGGGAGCAAAGTTCTAGGAATGGTGGTTGAATGGTAAAGGTAGTCAATACCAGTGGAAAACGAAAAACGGCGATCGCTCGTGCAACAGTTCGCACGGGAAAGGGGCGGGTCCGGATAAACTCGATCCCCCTCGATCTCTACCCGAACGAGATGGTCCGCATGAAAATTGCTGAGCCCATCCTCCTCGCACCAGGTGCGGTAGCAGGGCTCGATGTCTCCATCGACGTGAAAGGCGGGGGTATCATGGGACAGGCAGAGGCCGTGCGCACTGCACTTGCCCGGGGTCTCCTGAAGTGGCACAACGATCCCAAGATCAAGGATATCTTCCTCTCGTATGACAGGACCCTGCTCGTGAATGATTCGAGGCAGAAGGAACCCAAGAAACCCCATGGAAGGGGTGCGAGAAAGAAGTTCCAAAAGTCTTATCGTTGAGATACTGAAATGAATTGGGAGATAATACCGTCATGATACCAGTGCGGTGTTTCACATGTGGGAAAGTGATCTCACCTGCGTACGAGGAGTTCAAGCGCCGAAGGGATGCCGGCGAGGATCCAAAGGTGATCCTCGACGACCTCGGTCTTGTCCGGTACTGCTGTCGCAGGATGCTCCTCTCTCACAAAGAGATAATTGATGATCTCAATCCGTATCAGTGAGGGGTCGTGGGGTAGCCTGGACCATCCTATGGCGTTCGGGATGCTGTGACCTGAGTTCGAATCTCAGCGACCCCATTTATCGCTCATCCATGCATTCTGAGGGTGTATGAAGGAGACTTATACTCGGTATGAGAAGGCCAGGATTATCGGGGCAAGAGCCCTCCAGATATCCATGGGAGCTCCGCTCCTCATCAAGACTGACAAGATTGATCCCCTGGAAATTGCACTCGAAGAGTTCCAGCACAATGTCATACCCATCACGGTAAAGAGGAAGTAAGATACGATGACAGGACTTTGCAGCACTCACCTGCACAGTTTACCGGAAAGCAGGAGAGATCTTGCCGGGAAATTCCGGTTTATCCTGACTGGCAAGGGTGTTTCTGTCCCGGTATCGGTACCTGTGCCGCAATGGGCATGAATGGAATGGAAAAGTAGAAACCAGAAAAGGCAAACAGACAGCAAAAATGTGAGGACCAGTCAACATGACAGAAACAGAGATGGAAATTGAGTTAAAAGAGCCCCTGGTTCCCGTCGAAGAGTATCTCGCCGCGGGAATCCACATCGGGACCCAGCAGAAGAGCAAGGACATGATGAAGTTCATCTACCGCGTGCGGGGTGACGGGCTCTATATCCTGGACATCAGGGAGACCGACGAGCGGATCAAGACTGCTGCAAAATTTCTCAACCAGTATGACCCGACCCGCATCCTTGTCGTGACTTCACGCCAGTACGGCCAGTACCCTGCCTCCAAGTTTGCAGAGACCATCGGGGCCAACGCGGTGACCGGTCGCTTTATCCCCGGGATGCTGACAAACCAGAACCTCGACGGGTATATCGAACCGGGGGTCCTCGTGGTGACCGACCCTATCGGTGATGCCCAGGCCGTCAAGGAAGCGGTCCAGAGTGGGATTCCAATTGTGGCACTCTGCGATACAAACAACATGACCAGCCTCGTCGATCTCGTGATACCCACCAACAACAAGGGGAGAAAAGCCCTCTCGATGGTTTATTACCTCTTAACGAAGGAAATGCTTCGCCTGAAGGGTATTGCAACGTCTCTTACCCCCGAAGATTTCGAGACCGAAATCTAATATATCCGGGGTACAAGAGGAAAGTATCCAGGGTACAAGAGGAAAGATGCGATGAAGACCCGGAAATGCACGGTGGCTGGAATGTTCTATCCACGAGACCCCCACCACCTCGAGCAACTCATGGAACGGTTCTTTGCGCATAAAGATCCCGGGGTCGACGCTCTTGGCATTGTCTCTCCCCATGCGGGGTATCCTTACTCGGGCGAGATCTCTGCCTTTGCATACAGTGCAATACCCCCTTCATTCTCCGGGACATTCATCGTCATCGGACCGAGCCACAGGGGGTACCGCACGAGTCTCTCCCTTCTCCCGTGGGAGACCCCCCTCGGTATCGTTGACAATGACGCCGGTCTTGGGTCCCTGTTTGACCTGGAAGTTGATGAAGTCTCACACCAGGCGCAGGAAAACTCACTGGAGGTCCAGGTACCCTTTATCAAGTACAGGTTTCCCCGGGCCCGGATTGTCCCTGTCCTGATGGGTGACCAGGGCATGGAGGCTGCGGGAGAACTTGCATCCCTCCTCTTCGAAGGTATCCAGAGGAGTGGACGAACGGATATCCGAATCGTTGCATCGAGTGACTTCTCCCACTACGTGCCCCGATCAGTGGCGGAGGAGAATGACAGGTACGCCATTGAACCACTCAAGACCCTTGATATCCCTGAATTCTATCGGCGCATCACCGCAAGAAGGGTCAGTGCCTGCGGGTATGGGCCGATTGCAGCCATGTGCCTGACATGCAGGCAACTGGGTGCAAGGCAAGGAATACTGCTCGGGTATGCGACGAGTGGGGATGTCACCGGAGACCCGGAAGTGGTAGGGTACGCGGCCATTGCGGTGATGTAGGGTGGCCACCTGGAGTGCACCAGGCAAGGTCTTTTTGTTTGGTGAGCACGCCGTGGTCTACGGAAAACCTGGGGTTGCGATGGCGATACGTCCGAGGGTATTTGTAACGGTCCGGAAGAGCAAGACAGCCCATCATGCCCGGTCCCCGTATATCGAGAGCTGCTTTGACGAGATGGGCGTGAAGGGGAGCGTCTACGTGAACTCCCAGCTTCCAAGTTCCTCGGGCCTTGGATCTTCTGCCGCCGTCACTGTCGCGACACTCTCTGCAATCAACGACGAGTTCGGAAAAAACTACACGAAAGAAGAGATCGCTACGATGGCATACCAGATAGAAAAAAAAGTCCAGAAGGGGAGAGCAAGTCCAACGGATACCAGTGTCTGCACATTCGGCGGTATCGTTCTCATTACAGGGACGCAGCGGAGGCGGCTCCCCCCCCAGAACTTTCCCCTCGTCGTGGGCAATACCCTGGTCTCTCACAGTACAGTGAAAATGGTTGAGAAGGTTGCACAGCTCCGGAAGGAAAACCCGGATATCTGCGATCCCATCCTGGATGCAATCGGTGCCATATCCCTGTGTGCAATCCGGAATATGAACAATATGCAGGTCCTTGGGAACCTGATGGACATGAACCATGCGCTCCTCGAGGCTCTCGGCACGGGACACCCCGCTCTCTCCCGGTTGATCCTGGCAGCGAGGGCTGCGGGTGCATACGGCGCCAAGCTGACCGGTGCCGGTGGAGGTGGCTGCATGGTTGCATTGTGTCCCAAGCACTTGAAAAGCAGGGTTGCCGGGGCAATAGAGGCCTGTGATGCAAAGGCATTCATAACGAACCTCGACACGGAAGGAGCCCG
The DNA here is from genome assembly GCA_024518585.1 of Methanolinea sp. GTDB lineage: Archaea > Halobacteriota > Methanomicrobia > Methanomicrobiales > Methanospirillaceae > Methanolinea_A. The sequence goes on from JANIHI010000004.1 coordinate 79,871, forward strand.
GAAGGAGAAGGATGTCTGACCAGATACTCCTCAAACTGGGAGGCAGTGTCCTCACGGACAAGGGTTCTCCCGGTGTTGTGGATCGGGCGGCGATGGAAAGGATAGCAAAAGACCTCGCGGCATATGCACAGGGGAGTTTGTGCATCGTCCACGGGGCGGGTTCTTTCGGACACCCCGAAGCACACCGGTATGGCATTGCGCACGGAAGTCAGAGTCCCCATGTCCGGGAGGGTATTGCACTGACACACGGGGCAGTCTGCACCCTGAATGGGACCCTTGTCGGGGTATTGAGAGGGGCAGGGATCCCTGCTATCGGCATACACCCCCTCGGCTCAGCATGGGCGAGTAACGGGGCCCTCGTCGCCCTCGAGACCCGGCCCATCGCGGCACTCATGGCCCTTGGTCTTGTCCCTGTCCTGCATGGGGATGTCGTCATGGACGGAACCAGGGGGACGACGATTGTCTCAGGAGACCAGATTGTACGGTTCCTGGCCGAGAAAGTCCCCTTTACCCGTGTCGGTCTGGCAACCGACGTGCCCGGTGTGCTTGGACCTGATGGAAGGGTCATCCAGGAGATCGGATGGGACGATGGACGGGTTGTGCATGTGGGGCGTTCGAGTTACACAGATGTGACGGGAGGAATGGGAGGAAAGCTCCGGGAACTCCAGGAACTTGCCAAAAAAGGTACGACGTCGGATATTTTCCATGTCTCAAGGCTCGCAGATTTTTTGGAGGGGAGGCCCCACGGTGGGACGAGTGTAAAGGGAAGGGAGGTCACATGGACAAGAAACGATTAACCTCGGGGAGAAAGGTTGACCACCTGCGGATTTGCGCGGACGAGGAGATCGAACGTGGTTTTTCTGGATTTTCCGACATCAGGCTCGTTCATTCTGCGTTACCGGAATGCGATCTTTCCCGGATAGACCTGTCCACAAGGTTCCTTGGACGTGGTTTCTCATCCCCCCTTTTCATTGCAGCAATGACGGGGGGGCATCCCGATACCCGGGAGGTGAACATGCGCCTCGCGAGGGCTGCACAACGTTTTGGGATTGGGATGTGCGTCGGTTCCCAGCGAGCGGCCCTCGAGAACCCTGCCCTCGAGGAGAGTTTCCGGGTTGTGAGGGATGAGGCCCCCGGGGCATACCTTGTTGCAAACCTGGGAATTGTACAGCTTCGTGACCATGGCCTGGACTGGGCAGAAAGGGCAATAGAGATGATCAGTGCAGATGCAATTGCCGTCCACCTGAATTTTCTCCAGGAGGCAATCCAGCCGGAAGGAGACCATGATGCAACGGGGTGTTATGCGGCCCTCTCGGCCCTCTGCAGGGAAAGCCCGGTCCCGGTCATTATAAAGGAGACGGGGAGCGGCATATCTGCGGAGACCGCAAGCGCCTGCTGGGGAGCAGGAGTCCGGGCAATCGATATTGGTGGCTGGGGCGGCACGTCCTGGGCAGCTATCGAGGCAGTCCGGGCAGAAAGGTCCAGGGCAGAGAAGGGACCTGCCCTCGTGGCTCTCGGCTCCCTCTTCGAGGAATGGGGGATACCCACCGCAGTAAGCCTGATTGAGGTCGCAAAAACCGGGGGGCCTGTCATCGCGACAGGGGGCATCAGGAGTGGGCTTGATATGGCCAAAGCCATCGCACTCGGTGCAGATCTCTGCGGACTTGCCCTCCCCCTGCTCCGCCCGGCCCTCGAGAGTGAAGATGCACTCTTTGCAAAGATAGAAGCCTTCCACCGGGAATTGCGCACTGCAATGTTCCTGTCTGGATCAGGAAAGATTGCTGACTTGAAAAGGACCCGGGTTTACATCACTGGAAAGACCCGGGAGATGGTTGGAACAGAACAAGGAGGAAAATAATGGATATTGAGATAATTGCAGTGGGCGGGTACGACGAAGTCGGGAGGAATATGACCGCCGTCCGCTGTGGCAAGGAGATAGTAATTTTTGACATGGGTCTTCGCCTCGACCAGGTGATGATCCACGAGGAGGCCGAAGTGGAGAACATGCATTCCCTCGACCTCATCCAGATGAAGGCGATACCTGATGACACCATGATGAACTCCGTGGAAGGGACGGTGAAAGCAATCGTCTGTTCCCATGGTCACCTGGACCACATCGGGGCGATACCCAAGCTTGCACACAGGTACAATGCGCCCATCATCGGGACACCGTACACAACGGAACTGATACGGCAACAGATCGCAGGGGAACAGAAATTCGGGGTAACGAACAAGCTTTTTGCCCTGAAGGCAGGGCAGAAATACACCCTCTCCCAGAACCTTGCCCTCGAGTTCATCAGGATGCAGCACAGCATCATTGATACTGCAACGGTCGTCCTCCATACCCCAAAAGGTGCAATAGTGTATGCATGTGATTACAAGCTTGACCGGACGCCCGTCATCGGAGAACCCCCTGATTTTGCACGCCTCCGCCAGATCGGAAAGGAAGGAGTGCTCGGACTGATAGTGGAATGTACATACATAGACAACCGCGGGAGGGCTCCGAGCGAGAGGATCGCACGGGATATCGTGCGTGACACGATCACGAGCTACGAGGACGACAAGTCTGCCATCATCGTCTCGACGTTCTCGTCGCACATTGCACGGGTCAAGACAATTGCCGAGTGTGCACACGAGATTGGGAGAAAGCCGGTTCTCCTCGGCAGGTCCATGGAGCGATACGCCTCGACAGCCGAGCAGATGAAACTCGTTGCGTTTCCTCAGACGATGAGTATGTTTGGCAACCGGCGCACGGTGGACCGGACGCTCCGGAGGATGATGAAAGCAGGCAAGGAAAAATTCCTCCCCATCATCACGGGACACCAGGGTGAACCCGGTTCAATCCTCACGAGAATTGCACTGGGTGACACACCCTACAAGGTCGATAAGGGCGACAAGGTCATCTTCAGTGCCAAGGTGATTCCAAACCCCATGAACATCGGGCAGAGGTACATGATCGAGGCCCACCTTAACATGGCCGGGGCACGCATCTTCCCTGATCTCCATGTCAGTGGCCACGCATACAGGGAAGATCACTACGAGTTCATCCATATGCTGAACCCACAACATATCATTCCCGCTCACGGCCATATCAGGATGACCTCGGGGTATGCGGAATTTTCAGAGGCACTTGGATATACCCTCCATAACGATGTGCACATACTCTCAAACGGGCACAGGGTGAAACTGACCTAGACCGGAGGAAATGGGGGAGGACGAGATGGATTTACACACGTACCTTGAACAGACGGCAGACCAGGTGGATGCCCTCTTCAACCGTTACTTTGGCTCGGCCTGTGACGAGCTTGGCCGGGCGAGTGCCCACCTCCTGCTTGCAGGGGGAAAAAGGCTCCGCCCAGCCCTCCTGCTCCTGGCGGCAGATGCTGTAAAAAAGGGGAGTTCTGCAGATGTGATGCCTGCGGCGCTGGCTCTCGAGCTGACCCACAGCTTCACGCTCATCCATGACGACATCATGGACGGTGACCAGGTCAGGCGGGGTGTCCCCACTGTGCACACGCGCTGGGACGAGCCGACGGCAATCCTCGCGGGCGATGTCCTCTTTGCGACGGCATTCGAGTTCCTCTGCCTCGCTGATGCCCCGGATAATGCAAAGGTCCGTGCGACATCTCTCCTTGCGCGGACGTGCGTGGAGATCTGCGAGGGACAGCACCTGGACATGTCATTTGAAAAGGAGGAGGATGTATCCGAGGGTGACTACTTCAAGATGGTGGAAAAGAAGACAGGGGCCCTGTATGCGGCCGCTGCAGGGATCGGGAGCATTCTTGCCGGCGGAAATCCAAATTACACCGATGCCCTCTACCACTTTGGACAGGGTATCGGAATGGCCTTCCAGATCCAGGACGACCTCATCGACCTCCTTGCACCCTCCGAGGTGAGCGGGAAGGACCAGGCATCAGACATCCGCGAAGGGAAAAAGACCCTCATCTACATCAAGGCCAGGGAGAAAGGCTTTGACCTTTCGCAGTTCCGGGGAGAGATACCAGGAGAAAATGTGGAAAAGATCATATCCCGTCTCGAAGACCTCGGCGTCATTGCGGAGGTTCAGGGGATCGCAGAGGACCTCGTCAGGACGGGGATACGTCGGATCTCGATTCTTCCCGACAGTGAAGAGAAGGATCTCCTGAAGGAATTGGGAAGTTATTTTGTCAGGCGGCGGTACTGACGATGGAGAGAACCGAGGAGAATGACCCATTAAAGAGTGCGCTGTTCCTTTTTGCACTCCAGAATGCCATACGGTACAGGAGCATCCCCCGCCCGGGGACAGTAATCGGGATGGTCATGGGTAAGTACCCGGAGTTCAGGGAGAGGGCCAAGGATGCATCAGTCCTCGTGGACGAGGTAATCCGTGAGGTATCCGGGCTCTCGCCTGCCCAGAGGGAGGAGCAGCTTCGTGCACTTGCACCTGAACTTGCCGAGGATATCTCGCGTCCCCGGGAACATACACGGGAACTTCCCCCGCTCGAGAAGGCAGAGGGTGGCGTGGTGATGCGGTTTGCGCCCAACCCGAGCGGGCCCCTCCACCTCGGGCACGCCCGTGCGGCAGTCCTCAATGATGCGTATGTTCGTCGGTACGGCGGCCGCTATATCCTCCGCATCGAGGACACTGACCCCAAGAGAGTCGACCCCCTGGCATACGCCATGGTCCGCGAGGATATCGAGTGGCTGGGCCTTGCGATCAGCGATATCGTGTACCAGAGTGACCGCTTTGAAACCTATTACAGGTACGCGCGGGAGCTCATCCAGAGGGGAGGTGCGTATGTCTGCACGTGCGATTCAGAGAGGTTCAAGGCGCTGAAAATGGCAAAAAAGCCATGCCCGTGCCGGGAGAAGTCATTGGAAGACAGTCTTCATGCATTTGAGGAGATGCTTGCAGGCAGTTATGGGGAAGGCGAGGCCACTCTGCGTGTGAAGACAGACCTTGCTCACCCTGATCCGGCTATGAGGGATTTCCCGGCTTTCCGGATTTTAAAAAGCGTACCTCACCCGCGGATAGAGGCAAGCGTTTATCCGCTCATGAATTTTTCTGTTGCGGTTGATGACCACCTCCTCGGGATCACCCACGTGATAAGGGGAAAGGACCACATTGCAAATACGGGGAGACAGCGATACATTTTCGAATATTTCGGGTGGGAACCCCCTGTCTACAGGCACTATGGCCGGATGGGCATTGAAGGGGTTGTTCTTTCCACATCTCAGATGAGGGCAGGAATCGCAGCCGGAGAATACCAGGGATGGGACGACATCCGCCTGGGCACCCTCCGGGCAATGGCCCGCCGGGGGATCACACCCCAGGCAGTGCGGGACGCAGTCCTCGAAATAGGGATTGGAGAGACCGACATCTCGTTCTCGTGGGAGAACCTCTATGCTCATAACAGGGCGATTGTCGATCCAAAGGCAAACCGTTACTTCTTTGTCCCCGACCCGGTTGAAGTCACAGTAGAGGGCGCTCCCCACCAGACAGCCCATGCACTCCTGCACCCTGCCCATCCCGAAAGGGGCACACGCCAGCTGCATTTTGCAGGGAAAGCGCTGGTACCGCGCGAGGAGATAGAAAAAAGGCCGTCAATTGTCCGGTTAAAGGACCTCTTTAACGTTGAGGTGCAGTATGGAGAAGGTACACCCCGGTTCCGGTTCGCAGGGGAATCCCTCGCCGAGGCCAGGACGAGGAAGGCTCCCATCATCCAGTGGGTGCCTGCCGGGGAATGTGTCCCTGCGGTACTCTACACCCCGGATGGCCCCCGTCCCGGGGTATGCGAAAGGGCCGTTACACGGGAAATTGGCGCAGTGGTGCAGTTCGAGCGGATAGGGTTTGCCCGGATTGATACGGCCGATGAAAAGGGGATTTTTGCCTACTTTGCGCACAGGTGAAGCGTGATATACACTCTCATCGGATGACAGGATACAGGGCATGGGGCATGTGAGAGCATGGTGACGAGATTCAAAAGGTACTGGCAGATTGCTGACATCCTTTTCAAGTATGGTTTTGGGATCATTGTCCAACGGCTATTTCCCGGTGTGCACAGGTTTCGTTTTGGCAGGGCATGCCCGGTCGAGTCTGCAGCAACCGAATACCAGCGTGTAAGGATGGCCCTGGAGGAACTGGGGCCGACCTACATCAAGTTCGGGCAGATACTGAGCACGAGGCAGGACATGCTGCCCCCTCCCCTGATCGAGGAATTGAAAAAGCTCCAGGACAAGTCCAATCCCCTCCCCTTCGACCAGATCCGGGACGTCATCACAGCTGAACTACCCGATTTCGAGGATTATTTTGATGGAATCGAGGAAGTTCCCCTTGCATCGGCCTCGATTGCCCAGGTGCACCGGGCACGCCTGAAGGATGGGACACCCGTCGTCCTGAAAGTCCAGAGGCCCGGGATCGAGGGTATCATCGAGACCGACATCGTTATCCTCGAGTCTTTCGCCCGCAGGGCAGAAAGGACGTTTCCCGAGTGGAAGGTCTACAACCCCCGCGGTATCGTGAAAGATTTTGCAGGCCAGATACGAAAAGAACTGGATTTTATACGGGACGGCAAGAATGCAGACATCCTCCGGAAGAACATGGAAATGATCCGGGGGGTAAAAATCCCCCGCATCTACTGGGAATATACCCGGCGAAGGCTCCTTGTGATGGAATATATCGAAGGAGTGAGGGTGGACGATCTGCCGGCCATCAGGGATTTCGGTCTCAACCCAAGGAGGATTGCCCAGAGGGGTTTTCTTGCCTATATGACCCAGATATTCCAGGACGGCTTCTTCCATGGAGACCCCCATCCCGGCAACCTGCTTGTGACGCGTGACGGAGACCTTGTCTTCCTCGATTTCGGGATCGTGGGGATCATCCGGCCGGAAAGGCGTTTCTGGTTTGTCCAGCTGATCAACTCCATGGTTGTGCAGGATGCGGGCATGATGGTCAAGGCCCTGGAAGGTCTCTCGGTAAAGATACCCGAGGAGTCGAGGGAATCACTGAGGGACGAATTGTACAGTGCAATGCGGGAGGCTGAAGGAACCACCATCGGGCAGTACAGCTTCCGGGGGATGACGAATGCGTTCACGACCATTCTCCGGGATTACCGCATCAAGGTCCCGACAAACCTGATGCTGATGCTCAAAGTGATTATCATGGTGCTTGACGTGGGGGTTACCCTTGATCCTGATTTCCGTTTCAAGGACGAGGCAGAGACCTTCATGGAACGTTTCAAGAAGCGCGAGTCCTTCATGGATCAGGTTATGTCGCGCGCGGGGAGCTCGGTTCTCGAGACGGTTGACGGGCTGCTCGATATGCCGAGGAACGTCAACCAGATGCTCAAGCAGCTCTCGACCGGGACGATAAGGATTGACATCGTCGATACCGACATCAGGCGGCTCCAGCTCTCCCTCGATCGAACCAGTAATAAAGTCCTCATCGGCCTCATCGTTTCGGGAATGGTCATAGGGTCCTCCTTTATTCTAAGGGAGTCCAATATCCAGCTTCCCCACCTTGTGTACTACATGGCAATTTTCTCGTACCTTGTTGCCATCGGAATTGGTTTCTATGCCATCTACAAGGTCCTGAGTACAGGAGGTTACGATGATGAAAGGTAGGGAATGGACCGACTCCTGTCGTTAGGGAAAAACCTAAAAGAGGACCCAGGGGGGATGGTCCCCCTCCCCCAAACACTCCCTCGTCCGCTCACCGACACACCCCTCCCTTCGTTGTCAATCAGGCATCTTTGGGACTTTTTCGCTTCACTATCAGAAAAAGGCGGTTAATAGAGGTTCTTCATGAACTGGTGGAGAGGTGGGCAATCATGGAAAGGAACAGCCTCTTTCCGTCTGAAGAGCCGAGGATATCCTCGGATGCACGTTCAGGATGGGGCATCATCGCAAGGATATTTTTTTGAGGGGCCAGAATCCCTGTTATGTTCTGGAATGATCCGTTGGGGTTACTCCCGGAAGTGACATTGCCAAACCGGTCACAGAACCTGAAGGCGACCTGGGAGGAAAAACCCGGGTCTTTTTCGACCCCCGGCGGAGTGACGTACCTTCCTTCCCGGTGCGCAATGGGGATCCTGATGACCTCACCAGGCGAGTAGAGAGATGTAAACGGCGTATCCGTCCGTTCTACTCTGAGGAAGAGGGGTCGGCAGATGAACTTGGGATAGGCATTGACGGTGAAAACCCCGGGAACGAGCCCGCTCTCGGCAAGTATCTGGGCCCCGTTGCAGATGCCCAGGACGAGGCCCCCACCTGCGGCAAGCCGTCGAATGTCAGCCATTACCGGTGTCCGCGCGGCAATCGCCCCCGCCCTGAGGTAGTCACCATAGGAAAACCCGCCGGGCAGAACAACCGCATCGTATTTCCGGGCAAGGCCCTCCTTGAACCAGACGAGGTCAGTATCCACCCCGCAGATTTCTTCGAGGACGTAGGCGACGTCCCGGTCACAATTACTGCCCCCGAACTGGATGACGGCAAACCTCATCCCAGTACCTCTATCTCGTACTTCTGGATGACCGGGTTTGCGAGCAGGCGCTCGCACATTGTTTTTGCCCGTTCCCTTGCCTGGAGTTCATCATCGGCATCGAACCGGACGATGAACTGGCGGGCGGTTTTCAGTTCCTCTGTCTGAAACCCGAGGTTTTCAAGTGCCCGGCGAATGAGTGACGCTTCAGGGTCAAGCACCCCCTCTTTCAAGGAAATGGTGATACGAACAAGGAACTTCATGGTATCAATTCTCCCTTCCCGCCGATGTGATGACCTGCGCAACCCGGGCGTATGTTTCCATGACATCCCCCTTCGAGAAACGGTACACGTCCTTGTCAAGAGACTTTCTCGTCCCGGTCTCCCAGAGGCGCATCGAGTCCATGCTGATCTCGTCGGCAAGGAGAATCTCCCCCTCCGCCCGCCCAAACTCCATCTTGAAGTCGACGAGGGTGATGCCGAGAGTTGCAAAAAAATCCGAAAGGACCCTGTTGATCCTGTGGGCAAGCTCCTTGACAACTGCCAGCTCTTCGGGTGTGAGGATACGGAGTGCTATGATGAGATCGTCATTGAGCAGCGGGTCATGCCTCTCGTCATCCTTGTAGTCAATCATGATAACAGGGGGCTCGAGAACCGTTCCCTCCTCGATTGGATAGGTCCGTACCATGGAGCCTGCAGCAATATTGCGGACGATCACCTCCAGGGGGATCATCTCCAGTTCTCTCACCAGCATGTGGGTGTCGTCCGGCATGCCGAGGAAATGGGTCTTGATCCCGTTCTTCTCGAGGAGGCGAAAGAGGTATGCCGAGACCTGCGCGTTGAGCCGTCCCTTCGAAGAGAGGACATCTTTTTTCTTTCCATCAAAGGCTGTAATATCGTCCCGGAATTCCATCAGGAGAATCCCTTTCATGTCCGTCCTGAAGACTGACTTTGCCTTGCCCGTGTAGAGGAGATCACCCTTGTGCACAGTCCCCGCTCCTTTCCTGTACTACTTGGCAGAGGCGGGTAATAAGAGGTTTGAGTCGGGGCGGGTACCACCCTTTTTTGATGAAACGCGGGTAGATGCAGAGCCTCTCTTTCAGGCAGACCCCTCCCAGTTTTCTTTCGAGGTCGCGTATCTCCGGCCACTGGTGTTCGGGGTTGACATAATCGATGGTGAGGGGTGAGATCCCGCCAAGGTCATCGATGCCGCACGGGACGAGTGATGCGATGTCAGCAAGGTTGGGTGGGACCTGGACGGCGATATCCCTTGGCAGGATTTCTTTTGCCAGCTGGATGGTCCTGCAGATTTCACCAGTATCCACAGGGGGGTGATCGGCCATTGGTGTCCCCACCTTCGGGCAAAAGTTCTGGATAATGACCTCCTGGATATGGCCATACCTCTTGTGGAGGTCTGCAATGACCGTGAGGGAGTCCTTCCGGTCTGCCATTGTCTCACCGATTCCGATGAGGATCCCGGTTGTAAAGGGGATGCGAAGCTTCCCGGCATTCTCTATCATCTCGATACGGACAGCAGGATCCTTGCCGGGTGAATTGCGGTGTGCACTGACGGGGGCCGTCGTCTCGAGCATGAGTCCCATGCTTGCGTTGACCTCCCGGAGCCTTTCGAGTTCCTCCCAAGAGAGCACACCGGCGTTCGTATGGGGGAGGAGCCCGGTATCGATTGCTCTCTTCGCCATGTCCTGGCAATAGTCGAGAATATCACCATAACCGTGCCGCCCGAGGAACATGGTGAATCCAGGTTCCAGTTCGGGACGCTCACCGAAAGTAAAGAGGGCTTCGGTGCATCCCAGGGCAGCTGCCCTGTGCAGGGTGCCAAGGGCCGTGGCAGGGGGGAGGACGCACCCCTCCCCCACCGGGGTACGGAAGGAACAGTAGGCACACCGGTTATGGCAGACCGTTGTGAGGGGGAGGAAGACGTTTCTTGAGTAGGTGATGACAGGGCGGGTCATGGAGCTCCAATGAAGGTAAACCTGCGAGCACATTAATAATCGGGGTTGGTGGAATCGGCTCTGTCCGTGACCACGGGGTATTTGAGATCCGGGAGATAATGGGACAGGGACAGACATGGGAGTCCCTGCCATCATTCCATTCAAGCCGCAAAATCCAAAGAGCCGGCTCTCCTGCGTGCTCACGCCAGGAGAAAGGGAAATATTTGCACAGACGATGCTTTCTGATGTGGTGGGTGCCGTCCTCGGTGCCGGGTGCGACCCGAAAGTTGTGTCAACAGAGCCATTCCCCTTTCTCCCCGCGCCGGTTGAGACAATCCCCCTCGGGCTCAACGAAACCCTTAACAAGGAACTGGCCGGGATGGAGGGGCCTGTTCTCATCATCATGGCAGACCTCCCCCTCGCGGACAGCCAGGCCATAGGAAGGGTTATTGCAACGCCGATGGACGTTGCGCTCGTCCCCGGGAGGGGAGGAGGGACAAATGCTATCTATTTACAGAGGGGCAGTTCCTTCCGGGTCGATTACTACGGTGCCAGTTTCCTGAAACACGCGAGGATAGCGAGGGAGAGGGGGTTATCCTGCGATGTGGTGGACACATTCCGCCTGCACACGGATGTGGACGAAAAAGAAGACCTCGTTGAACTCCTTATCCACGGGCGGGGGACGAGCAGGAAGTTCCTGGAAGATCTCGGTTTTGAGCTCTCCCTTGAGAAGGGGAGGGTGGGTATCCGGAGAAAGACAGAATCAACCGACGTTGAATCATCGTCCCGGAAAGACTGAAATCATCAGAAAATTCGGGACGTGGAAAATAACATCATTTTTTTGGATTTTTCAAGAGGCCCATGAAGAGGCACTCAGATGCAGCAATGGTCTCGGTCCCCACCGCGTCCGTTATTGGCACGTCAAGCCCCCGGATAACGGCTGCAGGCGTACGTTCGTCGGCTTCCCCCATGACGATCTCTGCTGCTGACGCGAGGTTATCTGCCAGGGCCTGCCGTGTTACCTGCAGTTCCCTTCCAAAAAGGTCGTGCCTGCCCCGGGCATCGATCACGGAAGAAAAACCCGCGCACCCGATGGCTACACCCCCGCACCCGACGCGCATTGGATGGGTCCTGCTATCCGCAATGATGACGCCTAGCAGTGCCCCCGTGCGTCTTTTGATCTCCTCCTTCAGGAGGCGGGCACTCCTGTCGGGATCACGGGGGAGGGGAGTCACGCACCCGGGCGGAGCGTTTGAGGCATCTATCCCGGCATTGGGGAGAAGTGTTCCATTTTTCATGCAGAGAAGGAAGCCCGGTATTCCGCCCACTATTTCATCGCTCTCCTCCCGTATGCACTGGATGAGCCGGGGGTCCAGGGAATACGTCCTGGCAAGGGCCTCTGATTCAGCATCGAAAACGACGTCCTCGAGTCGGATAACCCTCCCCTCCGCAGTTGCAACGGCGGTTTCCGCAACGACAAGGATATCCCCTGATACAAACTCCCCCGCCCCGGTCTGGGAAATGGCCCTGATGAGAATGCCCGCAATATCAGACCCCTGCGTAATCAGGGGCGTCCGGATACCATAGACCGAGAATGAATCTCTCATGCTCTCCGCCGTAGCTTCTCAGCGACTGCGATAACGTCACGGGTCTCGGCCACGTCGTGCGTCCTGACGATGTCTGCGCCCTGGCAGACGAGGAACATCGCCATGGCAAGGGATGCCGGGAGCCTGCCTTCGGGAGGCCTGTTCCCGATGGTCCCAAGAAAGGTCTTCCGCGAGACCGCGGCAAGGAGGGGCCGGTTAAAAGCCGAAAAATCCCTGAAATGGCGGCAAATCTCCCAGTCAAGCTCTGTTGTCCGTTCTTCCCGCCAGAGACCGATCCCGGGGTCAAGGATGTACTCGGTCACCCCTGCGGCATGGGCACGTGTCTCGACCATGGAGAGAGCCAGGTGCACGTCCTCGAGGGAGAGAGGATCACCAGGGGCCCGGATCGATGCCATGAGGAGAGATGGCAGGCCCGAACTTTCGACGAGTGAGGCATAGCCCGGGTCAAGGAGCCCGGAGATATCATTGACAAGGGCTATATCATAGGTCAGGCACGCCTCGAGGACAGACCTGTCCATCGTGTCGACCGAGACCCTGATGCCCGATCCCTCGAGGGAGGAGAGGGCTCTCTTCATCCTCAGCCTCTCCTCTCCCGCCGGGAGGGAAGGTGCATGGGGAGCAGTGCTCCGCGCACCAATATCGATGATGTCTGCCCCCTGTTCCACGAGTGTGCATGCCCGGGAATGGATACTCCCCGCGGGACTGTAGGACGCAGAGAAAAATGACTCGGGGCTGCAGTTGATGACACCCATGAGCCGCACGGGTGCCCCTCCACCGATTGTCAGCCCCTTTACTCTGCACCGGTACATCCCTGCATCCTCGCTGCCAGGAAAGTATTCTCCATGAGGGAGGCAATTGTCATGGGTCCTACCCCGCCGGGAACAGGAGTAATCGCGCCGGCAATGTCTTTCACGCGGTCAAAGTCAACGTCGCCACACAAGACGCCATTTATCCGGTTTGTTCCCACGTCGATGACGACGGCACCCTGTTTGACCATCGGAGGTCCGATAAACCGGGGCTTTCCTACAGCTGCAACAAGGATGTCTGCGGTCCGCGCAATTGAAGGAAGGTCGCGTGTCCGGCTGTGGCAGATGGTCACGGTGGCGTGCGCGTTCAGGAGAAGCGCTGCCATCGGCCTTCCCACATCGATGCTCCTTCCCACGACCACGGCATGCATCCCTTCCGGCTCGACATCGTAGGCAGAGAGGAGTGTCATGATTCCGAGGGGGGTGCAGGGGGAAAAAACCGGTCTCCCGAGGAAGAGTCGTCCCATGTTGCCAGGGTGAAAACCGTCCACGTCTTTTTGTGGATCGACAGACTCGATCACCTGTGCCGTGTCGATGTGGGCTGGCAGGGGGAGTTGCACGAGAATGGCATTGATTGAACGATCGCGATTGAGACGGTCAATATGGGAGAGTACTTCTGCCGTGGTCACGGTTGCGGGAAGTTCTACCCCGATGGACCTGATCCCAACCTCCCCACACGCCCGGTGTTTCATGCGCACGTACATTGCCGAGGCGGGATCATCTCCCACGATGACGGTGGCAAGAGAGGGGGAAAGGCCGGAGGCACCGATGGCCTCTCTCAGGTGGGAGAGCCGTTCCTGTGATATCTTCTTTCCATCGAGTATCATACTAATCCGGGTACAGCGGGAACCTGGCTGCCATCGACCTGACGTCCTCCCCTATCTTCCTGATGAGCGGTTCGTTATGGATGTCTTTTAAGATTTTTCCGATGTATTCGCCGATTTGGTGCATCTCCTCCTCCTTCATCCCCCTGCTCGTGACGGCCGGTGTCCCGACACGGAGGCCGCTCGTGACAAACGGACTCCTCTGTTCGTTGGGAATCGTGTTCTTGTTGACCGTGATGTGTGCCCGGCCAAGGGCCTGTTCTGCCTCGAGGCCCGTAATACCGCGATCTGTCAGGTCAATGAGGATGAGGTGGTTATCGGTCCCGCCTGAGACGAGGCGCAGGCCCTGTTCCATGAGCGATTCCGCCATTGCCCTGGCATTTTTAATTATCTGCCTGTTGTACTCCTTGAATGACGGTCGCAGTGCTTCCTTGAAACAGACTGCCTTGGCCGCGATGGTGTGCATCAACGGTCCCCCCTGCATGCCGGGAAAGACGGCCTTGTCCACCATCGCCGCATATTCTGTATTGCACATGATCGCACCCCCCCGGGGGCCACGGAGTGTCTTGTGGGTTGTTGTAGTGGTAAAGTCCGTTACCCCGACAGATGTGGGGTGGAGACCGGTAGCCACGAGCCCTGCGATGTGGGCAATATCCGCCATGCAGTACGCGTCCACCCCATCAGCGATCTCCTGGAATGCCCTGAAGTCTATGGTCCGGGGGTATGCGCTGGCCCCGCATACGATCATGGTTGGTCTCTCCTTGCGGGCGATCTCCTCGACCGCACCGTAGTCAATGGTCTCTGTCCGGGGATCCACACCGTACTGGGAGACGCGGTAGAACTGGCCCGTGAAGCTGACGGGGGACCCGTGGGAGAGGTGACCCCCCTGGGAGAGCTTCATGGAGAGCATGAGATCCCCTAGCTTCATGGTGGCAAAGTAGACGGCCATGTTTGCCTGCGTTCCCGAATGGGGTTGCACGTTGGCATGCTCAGCGCCAAAAAGTGCCTTCAGCCTGTCTCTTGCGAGGTTCTCGGCCATGTCGTGGAATTCGCATCCCCCGTAGTAGCGTTTCCCGGGGTAGCCCTCGGCATACTTGTTGGTCATGATCGAACCCATCGCCTCGAGAACTGCACGGCTGACGAGGTTTTCAGAGGCGATCAGTTCCAGACCGTCCCGTTGCCGTTCAAACTCCTTGTGTATAATCGATGCGATCTCCGGATCGGTATCGGCCAGATAAGACATGTGTAAGTGGGTTGGTTTTAAGAAGGAAATACATTTTCTCCCCCATCAGGTAATATCACCATAAACAGTTTTTTAGCCCATGTTCAAGGTTTTACTGCGCTGATTGTTTCGGCGGACCATCCATTCCGGGATGAGCGAAGGGGGGTCGGGGATCTTTTTCTACGATTTTTTCGAGAAATTAAGGCAGAAATTCGCCTCCACAGGCAGCATAATTATTATACGTTCATAATTCATGATTAACAATGAGGGCTTTTGACGATACAAGACATTGCCCCTAATCCTGGTTGAAGGGGAGGACCAGCCCCAGAGGAGAATGATATGGAAATTATAAAGGACAAGGACCTGGGCCAATCACCCCTTGATGAGAGGGTTGCTGCCCTGGAAAAGAAAGTAAAGGAGATCGATGCCCTCGTAAAAGGCCTCACCGAGGAGCTCCTTGATCTCAAGTCTGTCGTCATGAAAATTTCTAAGGCAAGCGAAGAGAGGGCCAGGGCAGAAATGAGGATGACAAAGCAGCCTTCCGGAGGGACGGGCCAAGCCCCGATCATCCTCCAGAAAAAGACCCCGAGTCCCGCGGTTACCCAGCGTCCTGCACCACCTGCTGCCCAGGCGGAACCGGAAAAGATGGATATGATCATGCAACCGGATGGAACTCTTGCACCCGAGAAGAGGAAGAACAGCGATTATATCGTTGCATCGGCAGGATTTTCAAAGAAAAAGCAGAATGTGCAGGGTTCTGGGAAGAAGAGCGACCTCATTGTCGCCGAGGAAGAGGATAAGGAACCAGCGCAGAAGCGATAGCGGGGCACCGGTCTTTGCACATCACGGAACTCGAGATTGATAATTTCAAATCATTCATAAAAAAGACAAAAATACCTTTTTACGAAGGATTTTCCGTCATATCCGGTCCCAACGGTTCCGGAAAAAGTAACATTATCGATGCCATACTCTTTGCCCTTGCACTCTCGAGTTCGCGCACGCTCAGGGCAGAAAAACTGACAGACCTGATCAATCTCGATTCGGGAAAGAACAGTGCGGAAGTCACACTGACCTTTTCCGATGGCACGAAGATCCGGCGCCGGATCAAGCGCAGCCCGACGGGGTATTACAGCTATATCTACCTCAACGACCGCCTGACGAAACAGTCCGAAGTCAGCGACCTCCTGGCAAAGCAGGGGATCAAGCCCCATGGGTACAATGTCGTGATGCAGGGGGACATCACCCGCATCATAGAAATGAGCGATTTTGAGAGGAGGAAGATCATCGATGAGATCGCCGGGGTTGCCGAGTTTGACCAGAAAAAGGAACAGGCTCTCCAGGAACTCGAGGTGGTCAGGGAACGGATTGAACGGGAGGAACTTCTTCTCCGGGAGTTGTCCGCGAGACTCGGTGAACTTGCAAAGGAGAGGGAACAGGCCCTCCTCTTCCGCCACTGGCAGGACAGACTTCAGCACCTCGAGGGACTGCGGGCAGCGGCTGCCCTCCATGCCCGCCAGCGTGACCTTACTGCCCTGTCACGCATGATCGAGGACGAGCGAATCGCCCTCGAAAGGGTGCTTTCCGACAGGAGCCTCGAGGAAAACGAGGTTGCCTATCTCAAGAAGGACCAAGAGGAGATAGATCTCCAGATAAACCAGAAAAGCGGAGCCGAGTATCTCCGCCTGATTGCTGATCTCGAAGAAGCAAAAGGGGCAATCCGGGTCGCCGAACAGGCGATAGCAAGGGCAAAGAAAGAGAAAGAGATCGGCCTTGAGGGATTATCGAGGACTTATATTGACCAGAAGAGGGCTGAGACCCGAATCGCCGAGTGCACCCAGGCCATCCGGGAGATGACGATAGACAGGACAAACCTTGCAATGGAGGTTGCGACGGCCGCTGCACAGGTGGAGAAGATTGAACAGCAGATCCAGTCGCAGAGCCGGGATGCCGAGGGGGCGCGGGACGAGCTCTTTTCCCTCATGCAGGCCATCGAGGAGAAGAAAGGGGAAAGGTCGTCCCTCTTACACCAAAAGGACATGCTCCTTGAACGCAGTCGCATGAGGACATCAGAGCGCGAGAGGCTGGAAGAACGCTTAAAGAGCCTTCTTGAAGGGTTTAGGGAAAAAACGGAGACGCTGGACCAAAGCAGGTCTGAAAGGGAGAGGCTTGAAAAGGAAAAATATAGCCTGGACAGGACACTCTCGGACAGGGAAAGCAGTGTCTTTGCCAGGAGAACAACACTCGAACGTCTGCGGGAAGAGTACCACGAGTATGAACAGGAAGTCATCCGCCTCGAAGCCCAGCAACAGGCCCGGGGAGAGGCGGGTAGTAAGGCTCTTGAGGCAGTCCTCCCCATGGAAGGGGTCCATGGAACAGTTGCAAAAATTGGGAAGGCACCCCCCGAATACTCGACTGCCCTGAATGTTGCAGCCGGACAGAGGTTGCACTATATCATCGTAAAGGATGACTCTGTTGCAGCCCGGGCAATCGAGTACCTGAAGGAACAGAAGCTTGGCCGGGTCACGTTCCTGCCTTTAAACAAGATGAACCCTCCTGACCTTCCGCCCTTGCAGAAGGGTGACGGCATCATAGGGTATGCAGTCGACATGCTCGAGTTCCCCCCTGAGTATGCACCTGCATTCCGGGTTGTCTTTGGAGGAACGGTGGTGATGGAGTCACTTGCGAGGGCACGAAAGTTCATGGGGAGGTTCCGGATCGTTACGAAGGACGGGGAACTCCTCGAAAAGAGTGGAGCAATGACGGGAGGTTCCTTTAAAAAACCCATCAAAGGCTTTGGAGCTGCAGTGGAGGACGAGGTTGCCCGGTTGCGGTCCCGGCTCTCCTCTCTCTCCGGGGAAATTGCGCATCTCGAGGGAGAGATCAGGAAAGCCACGGCAGAGATTGAATCTTTGCGGGCGAAGCGGGCGGATCTCGACAGGGAACTCTCGCGTCTCTCCATCATCGCCGATGAAATATCCCGCCAGGAAGAGGTCTTCCAGAGGGAAAAGGTGCAGGTGGAGGAAGCCCTGGCCGCGCTCGATGGCGATATGAGGTCCGGGACAGCCGAGCTTGCGGCTCTTGAAGCAGCCCTTGACGCGATGACAGAAGTGATAACCCAGACCGGGAAGAAAATTGAAACAGTCAAGAAGAAACTCACTGATACTCAGATACCGGCCCTCTCCGAGACACTTGAGAAAAAGAAGAAGGAAAGGGAAGAGTTCGAGAGACGCCTCCGGAACAAGGAAGCAGATATCAATGATCTCTCCCGGGAACGCCAGCACTTTGTGTCCCGCCTCGAGGAACTGAAAGCGGAGGTTGAGAGGATAAAAGCGAAGAATGTTGATACCGACCGGGAGATAGCGCTGGCCGAGGAGCAGATTGAAGCGAACAAGGCAAAGATTGCTGAGATCGAGGAGCGCCAGAAACAGTTTTCAAGTGACCTGGAGGGATTGAGGGAACGGCGCGGCCAGGTGTTGGCAGCAATCAGGGAATCGGAACAAAAAATCCTCACCCTCGATGCAACGGCCGAGCGGCACAGGGTTCAGCTCGATGCCTTGAACGAGAGATTTGCAACTCTGTCCAGGGAAGTCGAGGAGCTTCGCCGTCAGGTGGGCGAGACAGACACGGATCTCTCCCTCGAAGAGATCGAGGACGGTATCGCAGAGGCAGGCCAGGAGATAAAAAAGCTCGGGGCCGTCAACATGCTCGCGATCGAGGAGTACGAGCGGGTGGAAAAAAGAATTACCGAGAGAAGTGAGAAGAAAGATGTCCTCTCCCGCGAGAGGGCAACGCTCCTCGAACGGATTGAAAAGTTTGAGAAAATGAAATATGAGGCATTCATGACCGCTTTCAGGGCCATCGATTCGAATTTCAGGGAGGTGTTTGCCAGGTTGACGAGCGGAAACGGCCACCTCGTCCTTGAAAACGAGGAGGATCCCTTCTCCGGCGGTCTCTCTTTTGCCGTGCAACCCCGCGATAAACCGGTCCATCTCCTTTCAGCTCTCTCCGGCGGTGAAAAATCTCTGACAACCCTTGCATTCATATTCTCCATCCAGCAGTACATTCCCGCACCCTTCTATGCTTTTGATGAAGTTGACATGTCCCTTGACGGTTCGAACGTCGAGAGGATCGCAGCCATGATTCGCGAGTTCTCGACGACCTCGCAGTTCATCATCGTCTCGCTCCGAAAACCCATGATCGAGGCAGCTGACCGGATTCTGGGAGTCACACTCCTGCCGGACAAGAGTAGTTTCGTGACAGGGATAAAGTCCCATGCCTGAAGAACCTGTCGAGATACTCGTCCAGATGGCGGAGAAGGGTGAGATAGACCCCTGGAATATTGATATCGTCGAGGTGACCGACCGGTTTCTCCGGGAACTGGAGAGGAGAAAGGAACTTGACCTCAGGATATCGGGGAGGACACTTTTCTACGCTGCCCTCCTCCTCCGCATGAAGTCCGAGTACCTCGCCGCGCAGGCGGGGGATGAGGGAGAAGATCTGCCCGGAGAGGAGGGAGAAGGCGATGAAACCGGTTTTGAGATGGATTTTGCCTACGGTGAAGATAGCGGAGGTCCCATCGAGCTCCTGGAGAGAGAGATAAAAAGGAGACTGGATCGCAAGCAACTCCGAAAACGCCCCATTACCCTTTTTGAACTGATCCTTGAACTCAAAGCAGCAGAAAAGGAACAGCGGAGAAAGCACCGGTTCATTCATTCCATCGATCCCCGGTTCATCGAGACGGAAGACGTCGTAGGGATTGCCCACGATGAAGGGTACCGGGAGGCTGCCGCTGCCGTCCTCTCCCGGTGTGAAGAACGGATGGAGCAGGACTCTGTGATGACCCTGGAAGAACTTGCCGGGATCATGGGCAAAAGGGTCATCGACGTCTATATCCCTCTCCTCTATCTCATGTTTGAAGAGAAAGTGTACCTCTGGCAGGACGAATTTTTCGGGCAGGTATTCATCCAGCTGCTCCGCGCGGCTGAGCGCGGGTCTGCCGTCCAGGGCTAGGAAGGAGAGGAGAGGGAAAATAGGGACCAGGCACGAGTTACGTGGTGCTTTTCCGGTCTCCATTTCCTGTGGTTCACCCGGATCTCTCACGGAAAAGTCCGGGGTGCAAGGGGGGGACGGTAAGGGAGAGGAGGGGGTAGGATGCAGGTCGGAATTCTCTTCTCGGGGGGAGAAATTCTGAGAGTCTGGAAATTTGGTGGCCCCTGGGTATCAGGGGTCCCAGGTGGGGACCGTAAGAAGGGAGGGATTAACTTGATATGATCGGAATGACAACATGTATTTCCTCATTGGACGATGATGAACGAGAAGCAAGAGGAGGTTCTCGTTCTGAATAATGAGAAAGGAAATCGAGGTTTTCCAACGGCCCGGCCCCCTCGGGGATAAGGGGTTGTTGGAGCAGTCCTCCGGTCTGCCGGCAGTCAAGCCCGGTCATTCAGGCACCCGGTTTCCCTGGCCCGGGGTCAGGTGAAAAAAGGTTATATATCTAAAAAACCTATATTGTTACCCTCTGTGATGGAGAACCAAGCACGGCAGCACGTGTGCTGACCATTGGTTCTGACGTTGGTACTGGCAATGCGGAAATTTGTTTGGTAACCGCTAATTCCTCGAAGTAAGCGATAATAGTGTGCTTGTAGATCGAGAATTCTGGTTGATCCTGCCAGAGGCCACTGCTATCGGGGTTCGATTAAGCCATGCGAGTCGAGAGGTGCAAGACCTCGGCGCACTGCTCAGTAACACGTGGATAACCTACCCTCAGGAGGGGGATAACCCCGGGAAACTGGGGATAATACCCCATAGTCCAGGGACGCTGGAATGCCCCCTGGTCCAAAGGTCCGCCGCCTGAGGATGGGTCTGCGGCCGATTAGGTAGTTGTTGGGGTAACGGCCCAACAAGCCTTTGATCGGTACGGGTTGTGAGAGCAAGAGCCCGGAGATGGATTCTGAGACACAAATCCAGGCCCTACGGGGCGCAGCAGGCGCGAAAACTTTACAATGCGAGAAATCGTGATAAGGGAACCCCGAGTGCCCGTAAATTCGGGCTGTCCATCAGCGTAAAAAACTGGTGAAGAAAGGGCCGGGCAAGACCGGTGCCAGCCGCCGCGGTAATACCGGCGGCTCGAGTGGTGGCCACTATTACTGGGCTTAAAGCGTCCGTAGCTGGATTGTTAAGTCTCTTGGGAAATCCACCGGCTCAACCGATGGGCGTTCAGGAGAAACTGGCAATCTAGGGACCGGGAGAGGTGAGAGGTACTTCAGGGGTAGGAGTGAAATCCTGTAATCCTTGGGGGACCACCTGTGGCGAAGGCGTCTCACTAGAACGGCTCCGACAGTGAGGGACGAAAGCTGGGGGAGCAAACCGGATTAGATACCCGGGTAGTCCCAGCTGTAAACGATGCGCGTTAGGTGTATCGGTGACCACGAGTCATCGAGGTGCCGAAGGGAAACCGTGAAACGTGCCGCCTGGGAAGTACGGTCGCAAGGCTGAAACTTAAAGGAATTGGCGGGGGAGCACCACAACGGGTGGAGCCTGCGGTTTAATTGGACTCAACGCCGGGAAGCTCACCGGATAAGACAGCTGGATGATAGCCGGGCTGAAGACTCTGCTTGACTAGCTGAGAGGAGGTGCATGGCCGTCGTCAGTTCGTACTGTGAAGCATCCTGTTAAGTCAGGCAACGAGCGAGACCCACGCCAACAGTTGCCAGCGTGTCCTCCGGGATGACGGGGACACTGTTGGGACCGCCTCTGCTAAAGAGGAGGAAGGAATGGGCAACGGTAGGTCAGCATGCCCCGAATTATCCGGGCTACACGCGGGCTACAATGGTCAGGACAATGGGTATCGACACCGAAAGGTGAAGGCAATCTCCTAAACCTGATCGTAGTTCGGATTGTGGGCTGCAACTCGCCCACATGAAGCTGGAATCCGTAGTAATCGCGTTTCAAAATAGCGCGGTGAATATGTCCCTGCTCCTTGCACACACCGCCCGTCAAACCACCCGAGTGGGGTCTTGATGAGGCTGCGGTTGTCGCCGTGGTCGAATCTAGGTTCCGCAAGGGGGGTTAAGTCGTAACAAGGTAGCCGTAGGGGAATCTGCGGCTGGATCACCTCCTAACGATTATTTCGGGGTGCGGTTGCCAAACAAACTGTAAAATTGCCGGTGCCAACAAGGACACAGGGCTCATAGCTCAGACGGAAGAGCGCGGCGTTTGCAACGCCGAGGCCATGGGTTCGAATCCCATTGAGTCCAGTGCCATGAAGGATTAAAAAACCTTCATGGTTTTGATGCACCTGGAGATGCGAGTCACCAGGGAAGGGCTGAAGGTCTTCTATGACCTGACGATGCCGTGTAAAGGTTTGCACCAAGGACGTTACATGGGTTTGACGGAGCACTGGAAAATAAGCCTGTCAGTGGATGGCTCGGTTCGAGTGCCGATGAAGGGCGTGCCAAGCTGCGATAAGCTCCGGGTAGACGCAGGGAGTCTATGATCCGGAGATACCCGAATGGGACATCCCCACACTTTTGTGTGAGTCCGTTGAGGACAGGGAACGCCCCGAATTGAAACATCTTAGTAGGGGCAGGAGAAGAAATCAACCGAGATGTCGTTAGTAGAGGCGATCGAACACGACACAGTTCAAACCGAATCCCGCAAGGGAGATGTGGTGTTGTAAGCCCACCGTTCGGTACCTTGACGCGAAGCGGAAGTCATCTGGAACGATGCACCAGAGGGGGTGATAGTCCCGTACGCGTATGCGGAGAGGGCCTGGTGGTGTCTTGAGTACCGTGGGTTGGAATTCTCGCGGGAATCCTGGGGGTCACCCACCTCCAAAACTAAATACTCCTCGAAACCGATAGCGAAATAGTAGCGTGAGCGAAAGCTGAAAAGTAACCCTGGAAAGGTGGTTAAAAGCGCCTGAAATTGACAGGTGACGGTGGGTTGCGGCACGAAAGGATCTTCCACGCGAAGGAACCCGTCGCGAGGCGGTAGTACGGGCGTGGTTGCCGGTGTCGCAACGTACGTTTTGAAGAACGGGCCAGAGAGTTTATTCTATTGGCAAGGTTAACCGCAAGGGAAGCCGCAGGGAAACCAACAGGTCCGTAGCGAAAGCATGGGACGGCGTATTAAAAGTGCGCGGAGTCAATAGGATAAGACCCGAAGCCTAGTGATCTATGCGTGGGCAGGTTGAAGCGTGTCGAAAGGCGCGTGGAGGACCGCAAGCGGTTTTGATATGCAAATCATTCGCGTGACCTGCGTATAGGAGTGAAAGATTCATCGAACTGGGCATCAGCTGGTTCCTCTCGAAACATGCCGCAGCATGACCTGGCCGGAGATCGATGGTGAGGTAGAGCACCGATTGGGGGAGCTGGGGGAGAAATCCCTCACCCTCCTGCCGAACTCCAAACTCCCCATCATCCTAGATGGCCGGAAGTCCGGGCTACGGGGTAAGCTTGTAGTCCGTAAGGGAGACAACCCAGACCGTGGTTAATGTCCCTCAATGTAGGCTAAGTGTAAACACTGAAAGTGGTCCTAGGTCAAAGACAACTGGGAGGTGAGCTCAGAAGCAGCTATCCTTTAAAAAGTGCGTAACAGCTTACCAGTCAAGATTTAGGGCGCTGAAAATGGACGGGGCTCAAGCCTACTACAGAGACCACGGAGCACCGAAAGGTGATCTCGTAGAGAGGCGTTCTGCATGGGTAGAAGCTGGGGCGTAAGGTCCAGTGGACCGTGCAGAATTGAGAATTCTGGCAGTAGTAGAAGCATAGTTGGGTGAAAATCCCAACCGCCGCAGGGGCTAGGTTTCCTCGGCCATGTTCGTCAGCCGAGGGTTAGTCGGTCCTAAGGTGCACCGTAACTCGAGTGTACCGAAAGGGAAACAGGTTAATATTCCTGTACCGTCCGTCTGTAGCGAAAGCCCTGACGCTTCGGGATATGTCAAGCGGGACCGTCGTCCCGTCCAAGCATCAGAAATCCGTGGAGTACCGTAATGGTGAGAAGCGGATGAATGTGTGATGGGGCAACTCGACAAATTCCTGGAGCCCGTGAAAAGGGAGACGGCGTCCGTACCGAGAACCGACACAGGTGCCCCTCGCTGAAGAGGCGAAGGCGTGTCGGAGGTAATTGTGTTAAGGGAACTCGGCAAATTAGCCCCGTAACTTCGGGAGAAGGGGTGCCTGCCTGGAGATCAGGCAGGTCGCAGTGACCAGGGAGCTCTAACTGTCTAATAACAACATAGGTGACTGCAACTCGGAAACGACTAGTATAGTCACTGATTCCTGCCCAGTGCGAGTATCTGAATACCGGGTTCAACCGGACGAAGGACTCGTAAACGGCGGGGGTAACTATGACCCTCTTAAGGTAGCGTAGTACCTTGTCGCTTAATTGGCGACTTGCATGAATGGATTAATGAGAGCTCTACTGTCCCTAACACAAGCCCGTTGAACCTTTTGTCCTAGTGCAGAGACTAGGGACTCCTATTGGGAAGTGAAGACCCCGTGGAGCTTTACTGCAGCCTGTCGCTGAATTACGGTATTACATGCGCAGCGTAGATGGGAGGCGCTTGATCCGTTCCTTTCGGGGGACGGGGAGCCAACAATGAGACACCATCCTTGTTTTACTGTAGTTCTCACTCCAACGAGGACAACGATAGGTGGGCAGTTTGGGTGGGGCGCCACACCCTCGAAAAAATATCAAGGGTGCCCTAAGGTCAACTCATGTGAGTCAGAAACTCACAGGAGAGTGTCAAGAGCAAAAGTTGGCCTGACGCGATTGCGCATAGCAAGCAATCGCGAGAGGAAACTCGGGTCTAACGAACCAATACGCCCTGTTGGTGAGGGCTATTGACGACAGAAAAGCTACCCCGGGGATAACAGAGTCGTCGCCGGCAAGAGCACATATCGACCCGGCGGCTTGCTACCTCGATGTCGGTTCTTTCCATCCTGGCTGTGCAGCAGCAGCCAAGGGTGAGGTTGTTCGCCTATTAAAGGGGATCGTGAGCTGGGTTTAGACCGTCGTGAGACAGGTCGGTTACTATCTAATAGGAGTGTCAGGAGTCTGAGGGTAAGAATGGAATAGTACGAGAGGAACTTCCATTCGGCGCCTCTAGTGTATCGGTTGTCCGACAGGGCATCGCCGAGCAGCCACGCGCCAAGGGATAAAAGCTGAAAGCATCTAAGCTTGAAACCCGGCCCAAAACGAGACTCCGTTGAGGACATGGGTAAAAGACCCGCTTGATAGGCCTGGGATGTACGCACGAAGGCAACGACGTGTTCAGTCCGCAGGTACTAACGTCCAAACCTCCAGTGCTCGTACTCGTCAAACCCAGACGAAATCCTTGTGTGCAAACCAAAAAGCCTTATGTCCTATTCGATCGAATAGAATAAGGCAAAACACGGCTGCCAAGGTGGCGGAGCGGCTACGCGGTTGACTGCAGATCAACTACACTCCGGTTCAAATCCGGACCTTGGCTTTGGGTGATGGCGGCCATAGCAGTCGGGAAACACCTGGACTCATTCCGAACCCAGCAGTTAAGCCGACTTACGTAGGCTGTTGTACTGAGGTACGCGAGTCCTCGGGAAGCATCCTTCGCTGCCATCACCCTTCTTGCTTCTTGTGATGCGATACCAGGGAGCGGATGCTCTTTTCTTAAAAACAACTGATTCATTGTAACTGATAAAAATCATAGCCATCCTCTCATGAATAACCAGTTTGATAGGCGTGAAACTCACTATCCGGGGGAAATCACTGCCTTTGAAGCACGTCCCCCTGCATATCTCTCGAGGTATTCGGCAGCGAGAGTGTAACCCCTAATCACCATCTCCATTGCCACTCCGGGAGCGCCGCAGGTGACAATGTGAATATTTCTTGTCTCCATTGTCACCTTCGTTTCATGCGAGTCGCGGTAAGGATAGAGAGCAATGACCCTGTCGGAATCGACGATAATGACCTGGTTCCTGCGAAGAACGAGTGGCTTTTCCATCCCAATACCGAGGAATTGCTCGCCATCCCTTGCAAAACGCATCATGAGGTCTCCATCGAGAGCATCAGCATCGAATGCAGCGATCGGGACCCCACTCTCGGCCGATGCGAGGTTGTAGGCATCGACAGCAGAGTTTAGAGAGGGGAGTCCTTTTCCGGCGAGTATCCTCCGGACCAGTGCCTCAGACGCCGGACGGGTCTTCGTGGGATCGACTCCCACGCTCCAGAAGAAATCACGGTATGCCCTGAAGAGGGGGTCGTCCTTGACCTGTTCGAGCGTATAGCAGGACTTGATCTCCTGCACAATCGCTTTTTTCATGATTTCGAGTCCCGGACTCTCGCGTGTGACCCGAACGGACCGGATATCTCCCTCGGCCACGCAGATTCCTGGAAAGCTCGCCACTATGTCCTGGCTGAATTCCATGGGTATTCCCTCATAATCGTGATCAGTGATAGTATTCTATCCTTGATACTGGTAGTTTCATCCAGCAACAAAACCCATTCATCAATTAATCCCCAACGTTGAGTTGTCTTGAATTGCATGATGCAATATCAGGGTTGTAGATCAAATCCTCATCATGATTTAGCGTTATTTCCGATGAGAATGCCTCCGGCATTCGCATGTGTTGGGCCTGTTCTGAGGTGCATCATCAGTGTTTTTATAGGTAAAACTGGATAATATCAGTCCCTGGAAGGAGGAGTGTGCAATGCCTACCGACCCAGTCTGCTACATGGTGATCGATGAGGATGAATCGGCGTGCAGGACTCGCTACAAGGGGCAGGAGTATTTCTTCTGCTCGGATTTCTGCAAAAAGAAGTTTGAAGAAAACCCAGCACGGTATGCAAAGATAGCGCGATCAATGGATCTAGGCCCGGACATCAGTTGCTAATTATTGGTGTGGTCATAAAATCGGCTGGAATTTCTCCAGCAAAAAATAACAGGAGTGATTCCCCCTCACCTGCAAATCCTTTCCCGTGAGCAATACCGGAAAGGGTGCGAAAGCGCCGCCAAAAGTCCTGAACAAGACTTTTTAAAAAAGTAGGAGAGGCACAAACTGATAAAGAGACACATACAGGAGATCCACTACGCCCCGACGGTGAAATAGAAGGTCGCACCCTTTCCGGTATCGGATTCTGCCCATACCTTTCCCGCGTGCCGCTGGATGATCTGGTCTACGATCGCAAGACCGATACCAGTTCCTTCATAGTCCTTTTCGCTGTGGAGCCGTTCGAAGATCCGGAAAAGCCTGTCCGCGTACCTGGCGTCAAACCCGATGCCATTGTCCCGGACAAAGTAAACACAGTGACCGTCTTTTGAAAACGATCCCACCTCGATCCGGGAATCTTCCTGGTTCCGCGAGAACTTTACAGCATTGGAAAGGAGGTTTCTGAGCACCTGGCGGAGGAGTACCGGATCTGCCCTGCACTGGGGGAGGTCCCCGATACACCATTCAATTTTCTGGCCGGGGTGGGATGGAGCCTGCTCACTGATAACTTCGGAGACCAGGGCCTTTACGTCAATATTCTCTCGTCTGAGTTCCATCCGGCTGGCACGCGAGAGCTCAAGGATCGCATCGATGAGATCTGCCATCTTTGTGGTATTCTGCCGGATCATATCGATCAACTTCCTGCCCTCCGGCGGGAGATCCCCCCCGAACCGGTCAAGAAAGATACTTGAGAAACCATCGATAGCCCGAAGGGGAGCACGAAGGTCGTGGGAGATGGAATAGGCGAACGATTCGAGATTTCTGTTTGCCGCCTGGAGGGCTTCGGTCCTCTCGGCAACCGTCTGCTCGAGACTTCTATGGACCATCGCGATCTCTTCTTCTGCAGCCTTGCGGGTTTTCCACCGTAGGAGGGCGACCGAGGCCTGGTTCACGAATGCTTCCAGCAGTTGGGCATTTTCGATTGTCGCGCCCTTTTTTAAGTAAAACGCGACATTTCCAAAGGTTTGTCCCTGGCTGGAGAACCCTATCACATAGCCTTTCCCAAACGAGCAGATCTCCTCGACTTGACGACAGGCTTCTTCAGGGAATTTCCGGAAGAGAAAATAGTAGAGTCGGGGTCCTTCGTTGATGCCTTTTCTGATATAGTCCACATCGGAAAATGTTTCCGTGTCGAGGGAAAATTCCACCCCGGTAAAGTCGGTTCCAAACCATTCTCGGAAGGCACGAAGGACATCATCATCTGCGATAACTATCTCAACCCTCAAGGTTCGGGTAACAAGATCATGGGACTGGACACTGATGCTGGTGTGGGGAGGGAGCAGACGATGAAGACATTCAGCAATATAACGATAAATATCGACTGCATCCTCCATATCCAGGAACTCCATAGCTGTTCGCGAGAGAAACGCAAGGTTTTCCAGCTGTTGCATCTGTGCAGCGTCACGCTCCTTCTCCCACGAGATATTCCGCCCGGTACCGTGGATCCGTGCAGGCCGATTCTCTTCGTCAAATGCCGCCGTGAATGTCCATTCTGTCCACGTCGGCAGTCCCTGCGTCAGTGTCCGGAACCGGAATTCACGGGTGAACGATGGAGTTCCCGGTGTCATTTCCCTGACAGCGGAAAGAAAGCACTCCTGGTCATCCTCGATAATATAGTCCTGGAAGCGGGTTTTCGTTATCTCATTCTCGACTGCTCCGCTAAAACTGATAAATGACCTGTTCGCATAGGTCAGTTCCAGGCCCGGGCCAAGCCTGCAGATAAAGCCGGGCTGGGATTCCAGGATGGTTCGGCACCGGGATTCGCGTTCCCGGAGAACCTCCTCATCATTTTTCCTCTTGAACTCTACCCGGATCTTCCCGTATATCTCGGAAAAGAGAGGAACAGGGTCGCCTCTCTTCATGATATACGCGCAGATCCCATACCGGGAGGCCTCGGCTGCGACCTCTTCGCTGCCGTGTCCGGTGAGCAGGATGAACGGGATATCGCCGTGGCGGGAACGGATATGCCGCAAAAGTTCGATGCCGTTTTTTCCGGAAGGTTATACTCGGAAACGATGGTATCGCAGGAGTTATTCCGGAGGAAATCCTCGGCTTCTCTCACGCAGGAAACAGTCTCGATCCTCATTCCGGGCCAGTTGCCAGCATTCTGGTGAAATATCGAAAGGAACCGGTAATCATTGTCGACAACCAGTACGGTGAACATACAAGAAAAAGGGTGTGGATGGTTTTAACAATTGCTTCATCGAGGTTATTTTTGTACTGTAACCCCCTTTCATAATCACCATTCAGCCAAGGCCTGTAATTGCTTCTTTGAGTGAAAGCTGCTCAAAATAATCATCCCGGCTAAAAGTACATTAATACACACGCATTTTAGGACAGAAGTCCGGGAATATCGGTGCAATTGCCGAAGGGAGAATGCATTTTTAACCCATTTGAAGAAATCTTCAATCGATGAATGGATATCAAGAAAGTCTGTCCAACGAGTCAGTTTATGTTTTAATATTGCGACAAGTCTCTCATAGCCCACTTTAACCTTTTTTCCATCATGGCGGGAATACACAGAAAGTGGATAACACATTTTGCTGAATGCTTTCTCGATTTTGAAATTATCCCGTGGGAATATAAGCGGGATAATTTTGTATTTGAGAACACCGAGCTGGTAATTTTTCGATGAGAAATAACCCTTATCGAAAATTAAAAGGTCTTCATTCTGAATAATCCGTCTCCTCCTCAATTCGTCCATAATTTCCTCAAATAGGGCAGAATCATGAGGTGAACCAGGATGAAGGAGCATGCAAAGGGGTAACAGGCTGGGGTATTCAATGACGAGAGTCAACTTGTATCCGAGGTAGTAACCCACTGTGTTTGAAAAGCCCCACCGATAATCTTTCTTCAATAAATCTTTCTTTCTAAATTTTCTCCTGAATATATTGAGATCCAGGGTTATGGCAGATCCATCGACAATCATGCGTCTGAACTTTCTTCTGGATGGGCGAGGACATAGAGAATTGAGGATATCAGAAGTCATCAGGACGAACTGCTCCTCTCTCATTCGGCTGAGAAATTGATAGATTGTCGAGGCGGAAGGGACTTGTGCGACATGGGCAAAACTTCGTAATGTGCTGCGTTTATTGAGTTCTTCCAATAGATCCGTGAGATCTATCGAGAAATAATTCGAGATGAAAAGGATACGGAATATTGTGCCCGATTTCTCGATTGGTTTGACTTCATGTCGTTCCATGGCCTGCTTGACCACACGGGACCTTGCCATGGTCATGATCTTTTCGAGGAGTAACCATTTTGGGTCTTGGAGGTCTACTATGATGGGAGCTTTCATGCTTTCTCAAATATGAATGCTCCCTCAAGTACGATCAATTTTACGGTTTAATCTCGCTTATTTCTGCATTTTAGTCGATTTTCAACTGTACTTTTAGCCGGGGGGCGCAATAGTCCTTTGAATCGAAATATAACTGCTTGCATGGTGTTGATTTTTTC
The DNA here is from genome assembly GCA_024518585.1 of Methanolinea sp. Taxonomy (GTDB): domain Archaea; phylum Halobacteriota; class Methanomicrobia; order Methanomicrobiales; family Methanospirillaceae; genus Methanolinea_A. The sequence continues at coordinate 110,164 of JANIHI010000004.1, forward strand.
ATGTTCTTGTAAGAGGGTTATTTGTACTGTTATCCAGGTATGGGACACCCCCCCACCACCTTTTTGACGTCTCCCTGACACGTTCCCTCCCATGAACGTCCCCCTCACCTGCACGTCCTTTCCCGTGAGCAGTTCCGGGAAAGTGACGATGGGCATAACCGGGGCCACCAATGGCTCGCTGAAGAAGGTTGATGACGTCACACCCAAGCGCCTTACAGGGTTCGACCTAATCGGGTTTGGTCCAGGCATCGATGCAGGAAACTGCCCCAAGAGCCTGGACAAGCTCCTGGAAAAGATTTACAGGAGAGAGAAAAACGGGGTTCCTGTTCCATCCGGCCGGTGGGCCGGATGAGAAGCCTGATAAACCCCAAGCCAGCGTGCTTACAAGCAAAGGAGCCCTATTTACAGGGAAATTCCGGTTTCGCGGGGAAGCCGGCCTGCTGGGATTCACCGGGGCGGACAAGGGTCATCCTGGTGAGCAGGACCTTGAGGATGCATGATTGTTTGTACAGGGACTAAAAAAAAACTACATGATTCTCTTCGAGACACAAGCATATGCATTTATGAAAATGGCGGAGCCATTTTCATAGTAACCGCCCATGACCACCGGGCGGTCGAGCATAACGCATGAAATTCACGAAGGGAATTTCATTGGAAAGAGATAAACCTTCAGAGATACCGTATCCAGCGCTGCGCCAGATTTACATTACCTTATACCAAAATCTCACCCATGAAGAGAATGACCGTTCCCCTGCTGACTTTCCTCATTATGATTATGCTCTTTCTTGCGGGGTGCACTGATGGTGGGCAATCCGGGCACTTCGGCCTACGTCAGACACCTGTTTTGCAACCCGGAATACAAGAGAACCCTCCCTCTTTTGATAAAGTAGTTGATGCAAACAACCGGTTTGCCCTGGATTTGTATCACCAACTGGCACGCGACCCGGAATACGGCGATGGTAACATCTTCTTCTCGCCTTTTTCCATCTCAACGGCCCTTGCCATCACGTACGAAGGGGCGAGGGGGCATACCGCGGATGAGATCAGGGCAGTCTTCCATTTCCCGGACAACACGTCAATTCTCCGGTACGGCTATTCCGATCTCATTGCACAGAACAACAGGGAATCAAATACGTCGACGCTCCGGACCGCAAACGCCCTCTGGGCAGAGAAGACATACGCGTTTCTCCCGGACTACAGAGAGACCGCGGAAAGGTATTACGGGGCGAGGATAACAAACCTCGACTTCGTGAATGCACCCGAGGATGCGCGGGTCATGATAAACAGGTGGGTAGAGGGAGAGACAGAGAACCGCATCCGGGACCTCCTGCCAAGGGGAGTCATCGATCCCACTACCTGCCTGGTAATCACAAATGCCATCTATTTCAAGGGAACCTGGAAGAAACAGTTTGAGACGGAGGAGACGAAAGATGCAGCGTTCCGGACGGGCGATGGTTCAACCGTACAGGTCCCGATGATGCAGCGGACAGACGAGAACGCGACGTTTGGATACATGGAGACAGGCACATTCCAGGCACTATCATTACCCTACGAGTCTGGTGGGGACCGGGACATCTCCATGCTTCTCATCCTCCCTAAAGATGATTCTCTTGCAGCGGTCGAGCGATCCTTTGATATCGATCTCACCCAGGATATCCAAAGCCGCCTCGTGGAGCAACGGGTACAAGTCTACATCCCGCGGTTCTCTTTCGAGACGAAATACTTCCTCCCCCGGGTGCTCTCGTCGATGGGGATGCCCCTTGCCTTCACACCCGGTGCCGATTTTTCCGGAATGGACGGGAGGGGAGGTCTCTTCATTACAAACGTCATCCACCAGGCCTTCGTAGAGGTGAACGAGGAGGGGACCGAAGCAGCTTCGGCAACCGCGGTCATCCTGGGGAAGGGCGATTTTCACCCTGCAGAAGGTATACCGGTTTTCAGGGCCGATCACCCGTTTATAGTTCTCATCCAGGACAAAAAGAGCGGGGCAATTTTCTTTTTGGGCAGGGTCAGCAACCCTGTCCTGGCATGAAAAATCCTTTTTTTCCAGGGAGAAAGAGTCGACTTTCTATCGTTCCTTTTCCCGGGAATGGGCACCTTTCCGAGGTTTATTTATGTCACCGGACTTACTTCTCATGAACTGCATGAAAGATCGCCGCATCAACCTGAAGCTGCTTGCCCGCCAGGCAATGGAAAAGTATGGATTTGAGCCCGATTTTCCTCCAAAGGTAATCCGCGAGGTCAACAGGCTGCCGGAGGAGTCCTCCATCGAGCCGGCCGGAGACATCCGTGACTTTCGTTCTCTCCCCTGGTCCTCGATCGACAACAGCGATTCAGAGGACCTTGACCAGGTCGAGTATTGTGAAACCCGGTCCAATGGAGAGATACGCGTCCTCGTTGCCATTGCTGATGTTGACCACTTCGTCAAGCTGGGTTCGAATACTGACCGGCATGCGGCTTTCAATGGGACATCTGTCTACCTGGGGATAGAGACGTTCCCCATGCTTCCTGACCGCCTCTCAAAGGGGATCTCCTCCCTCCTTCCCGGCAGGGACCGGCGGGCAGTCGTCATCGAGTATACTGTCCTTCCCGACGGCAGTGTGAAGCATGGGACTATCTTTCGTGCAATTGTGAGGAACCATGCCAAGCTCGTGTACGAGGAGGTCGGGGACTGGCTGGAGAAGAAGGCATCCACTCCGGCCGGGGTCTCGGGTGTTCCCGGGCTCGAGGAACAGATCAGGCTCCAGGCAGAAGTCTCACGGCGATTACGGTCTCACCGCATGGACCAGGGCGCGCTCGATCTCGAGACAATCGAGGCAGAACCTGTCATGAGGGCGGGAGAAGTGCGGGGGCTTGTCGTCCGGGAACAGAACGCCGCCAGGCAGCTGATCGAGGAGTTCATGGTAGCTGCAAACGGGACGATGGTGCACGTCCTTGGTGCTGCCCACGTCCCCATGGTCCAGCGGGTTGTTCGGGTGCCAAAGAACTGGGATGGGATCGTCAGAACCGCTGAAGAGTTTGGGTTCCGGTTGCCACCGGAACCTGATTCAAAGGCTTTAGCAAGGTTTCTTGACCAGAGGAGACGTGCTGACCCGGAACGGTTCCCGGACCTCTCGCTGACAGTCGTGAAGCTGATGGGACCAGGGGAATATGTACCTTTTGTGCCGGGTGACACGCCCATCGGGCACTTTGCGCTGGCAGTGCTCGACTACACACACTCCACTGCACCGAACCGGCGTTACGTGGACATCATCAACCAGCGGCTCCTGAAGGCTGTCCTCGACCGGGAGCCCATGCCCTATACACCGCACGAGCTGGCCCGGCTGGCCGTGCACCTGACCGACCGGGACAAGGCATCCGAGAAAGCCGCCCGTTTTATGCGAAAGGTGGCCGCTGCCGTCCTCCTTGCCGACCGCACCGGTCAGACTTTCGAGGCAATTGTGACAGGTGCCGCCGAAAAAGGCACCTATGTCCGCCTCCTTGATCCCCCGGCAGAAGGAAGGGTTGTGGAAGGGGAGAAAGGACTCTCCGTGGGCAACAAGGTCAGGGTCAGGCTTATTCGGACAGACCCGGAAAACGGGTTTGTTGACTTTGCCTTCGTGGCAATGTCTGCACGGAAGGCAGCATAACCTTCATTCACCCTGACACCAAACAACCGGTCATGCCAAAACCGGTCGTATTAATCACCGGCTCCACGGATGGGATTGGAAAAGCGACAGCCCGGATTCTTGCCGGAGAGGACACTGAAGTCATCGTCCACGGCAGGGATGAAACAAAGGGCAGGGAGGTTTTAAAGGAGATAAAAGGACTTGTGTGGAACCGGAACCTCGATCTCGTCATTGCCGATTTTGCGGTTCTGGACGAGGTCAGGCGCATGGCAGGCGAGATCACGTCCCGGTACAACCATCTGTCCGTGCTCATCAACAATGCAGGCACCTATGAGAAAAACCGGGTCCTGACCACCGATAACATCGAGAGGATGTTTGCAGTCAACTACATCGCCCCCTTCATCCTCACGCACGGACTCCTCCCCCTCCTGGAGAAGGGCTCACCGTCCCGTGTGGTGAATGTTGCCTCCATTGCGCACCGGGACGTGCGGCAGATTGACTGGGACAACCTCCAGGGAGAGAGACGCTATGATCCTTTCGACGCCTATGCCCTTTCCAAGTTCGCCGATATCACGTTCACGTACATGCTCGCAGACAGGACTGCTGCCAGGGGGGTGACTGTAAACTGCGTCCATCCCGGAGTCGTTGCAACCAAGATGCTCCGTGCAGGGTTCCCGGGGATCCGGGGGAAACCCCCGGCTGAAGGGGCAAAGATCCCTGCATTTTTAGCTCTTTCCCCTGACGTTGCAGGCCTGACAGGTAAGTATTTCGAGGAGAGCTTTCATCCCTGTCCCTCATCTCCTTTGACCTATGACAAAGCGGTTCAACAGCGCTTTTGGAAAGTCGCGGAGTACTTTTTACGTTCCTGATCTCATGCAAAAGGACATTTGCACGATACCCTGTGATATCCGCCATCAGATCTCTTCATCCCATCTCACTGGCATGTCGAGGGTAGGCGGGAAAAATCCGAATCTTTTTGGCTTGAGAATTGATACCGAATTGCATACGCTTGGAGAACCATGCTTGAAAAAATTGACCTTTCACAGGTTATTGGTGAAAAAGAATACAAAAAGAAAATGACTCCCCTTTATGATAAGCTGGGGATTCTTCAGAGGGCTTTTTGGGACGGGCATATTCCTCTGGTCATTGTTGTGGAAGGGTGGAATGCCTCGGGTATCACCATGGTTGTCAGCGAGCTCATACGCTACCTTGATCCGAGAGGATTTGCCTTGCATTCCATCGGTTCTCCTCGGGACGAGGAGAGATCCAGGCCTTTAATGTGGAGATTCTGGACAAGAACCCCGGCAAAGGGGCGAATAGCGATATTCGCCCGTAGCTGGTACTCCCGTTCCCTTGCGGAACAGGTATCCGGGATCTCCTGGCAGTCACGGATAAAACGTTCGATATCCGATATTAGGACTTTCGAGCGGCAGCTGACGGATGATGGCACGGTTCTCCTCAAGTTTTTCCTCCATATCAGCAAGGAAGAGCAGAAAAAACGGCTTAAAGAAAGGGAAAGGAGTGCACTGACGTCATGGATGATCACCCAGGGGGACTGGGACTTCCACCGGCATTACGATGAGTACCTCCCGGTCATCGAGGAGTATATCAGGGAAACTGACACTCCCAATGCCCCGTGGATAGTGATAGGCGCGACCGATCCCAATTACACCCGGGTAAAGGTCTACTCCACGGTTATCAGGACACTGGAAACAGTACTTTCCGAGAGAAAGGTGAACGGGGAAAAAAAGGCAGACATAAAGATAAAAAAGCCACCACGCAGCCCTGTAAAAAGAGAATCAAGGCCACCCTTGAAATATTCGCGTCCTGAATACGAAGCCCTGCTCCAGGAATACCAGGACAAAGTACGGGATACACAATACATGCTTTATAAGCGGAAGATCCCGCTCATCATTGTGTACGAAGGATGGGACGCTGCAGGAAAGGGCGGAAATATCATGAGGCTCGTCCACCCCATGAATCCCCGGGGATACGATGTCGTTCCGGTTTCCCGGCCGGACAGGACAGAACTGGACCACCATTATCTCTGGAGATTCTACCGGAGGTTCCCACCTGCCGGGCATATTACCATCTTTGACAGGAGTTGGTACGGACGTGTTCTCGTCGAACGTGTCGAAGGATTTTGCCGCAATGATGAATGGAAAAGGGCTTTTTTGGAAATCAATGAAATGGAAGAGTCTTTCGTGGAGAACGGCGGGGGTCTCATCAAGTTCTGGCTCGAGATCAGCAAGGATGAACAGTACCGTCGGTTCATTGACCGGCAGAAAGACCCCCTCAAGCAATGGAAGATCACGGAAGATGACTGGAGAAACCGGGAAAAATGGGACGCATACGAAGAGGCGGTTGATGAGATGCTTTCCCGGACACATACCAGGTATGCGCCATGGACGGTAGTAGAGTCAGATGAGAAGTACTATGCACGTTTAAAGACACTCCGGACCATGATTGAGTATGGGGAGGGTCTCATCGGATAGGGAGATCATTCTGCACTTTTCTATCTCTTGACTGCCACGGGAGACTTCATTTAATCGGAAGTGTACCAACCCGGGAAAAAGATTGGTTGTAATGCCAGAAAGTCCCCTGGTCTTCGTGGGATTTCTCCATTATTCTGGTTAAAAAATCTCCAGCTGTTTCTCTATTAGTACAAAAAATGCACTGCCTCTCTCCACTCGTGGAGTCCCCCCTCTGGAAAAATTCTAATAATGGGACAGGATACTCATCATCCTTCTTCCATTCTCGAGCATCGCGTGGTCATTATTAAAGAATACATAGACAATCTCGGGCGAAGTATCCCGGATTGCGTGGGCAGTCTCATGCAATTCATCATCGGTATAATAATGGCTGTACCAGTCTCTCCTCCCGTGCATCCGGAGGTAGATCCTCTCTCCAGGGAATATCCTGTTCCGGACAACAGGGGAATCCACTGAGACGAGGGTCACATACTCCTGCAGGCCCCTGCAGAGAGGGTCATTTTTAAGAAGTTCCGGGTTCCTGATCTCGAGAGCAAACCGCGGCCCCAGACCACAGGATTCTGCAAACCGGCGGAGGATACCCGTGTCGGCAAAACGGGGATGTGCCTGGAAGAGGTAGAAATCTGTCAAAGGGTCAAGCGGGATGAACGCTTCGTGGAACCTTTTCCAGAGCTCGCTGGCCGCCTCGTTGAACCGGTGGGTATGGGTGATACCCCGGTGGACCTTGACGGCCCATGCAAGCCCGCGACCCTTCCGTGACCAGCCCAGGATCTGGTTCCTGAAAGGGAACCGGTAAAAACTTGCGTTCAGCTCGACCGCATTCAGGCCGGCGTGCTGGATATACCAGTCAAGGTTTCCCCCCTCGTTCCAGTCATAAGACCAGCCGCTTGTCCCGACAAAGACCTCCATGGTCAGACCTCCCCTCGGGGAGGAATAAATCTTGTTCCATGATGCAGCAGAGGACCGCGATAAGACCCGTGAACCAGAGACCCCGCATTTTTCCAGGGAAAATGAATCGCCTTCTCCTCCAATCCAGACATTTTTATGTGACTTATAAAAATTAACCAATGCCAAGAGGGTGAGAAAAATGGCAAAAGTAACACAGGAAATGGTCAGGAAAGCGGGAATAAATCTCAATGAACTCGTCGATCTCCTTGTAAAAAATGCTGCAGCAGAGCTGACGACATTCTATTACTATACAATCCTCCTGGTCAACCTCATCGACCTCGACGGGGAAGGGATCAAGGAGATCGCAGAGGTCGCCAGGATCGAAGACCGCAATCACTTCGAAGCACTCGTTCCCCGGATTTACGAACTTGGGGGCAAGCTCCCGGAGAACATGGTGGACTTCCATAACCTCTCGGGGTGTCCTCCCGCCCGGTTACCAAAGGATCCCCGCGATGTTAAATCGATGCTCTCGGTCCTTGTCGAGGCAGAACGGTGTGCAGTCCGCCAGTACACGCACATCTGCACTATCACGTCGGGAAAGGACCACCGGACGTATGACCTGGCACTCTCCATTCTCAACGAGGAGATCGAGCACGAATCATGGTTCTCCGAGTTCCTGGGAGAGGGGCCGTCCGGTCACTTCATGCGTCGCGGTGAGACATCACCGTTCGTGTCAAAGTTTCTGCGGTGAGTGGGGGAAGGAATCTTCCCCTTTGGTCTGAAAAATGGTTCTCCTACAGTAGTTCACGTTGTTTACCTCGCAAGTTCCTCCCGGTCTTCTTTTCGGGTGAGTGGGGGAGAAAGCGTAAATGAGGCTGCGCAACCGGCAGCCATTTTTCCTCACGGGGAACAGGTATGATCAGACGTGTTGGATACCTTTGCAGCACTTGACCCTATCCAGCAGGCACTCGTTGCCGGGTGTCTGACGTGGTCCGTGACTCTCCTCGGAGCGGCAACAGTATTCCTGGCCCGGGGTTTTTCCCAGCGCCTCCTCGACGGCATGCTTGGTTTTGCCGGGGGCGTAATGATTGCAGCCAGCTTCTGGTCCCTTCTGCTGCCGGCACTCGAGATGACAGCAGGACTGGGATACTTCTCCTGGGCCCCCCCAGCCGCTGGATTCGCAGCGGGATGGGCGTTTTTGATGGTCCTTGATCGGGTCATCCCTCACCTCCATATAGGTTTTCCCACGAACAGGGCAGAAGGCACACCGTCGCACCTTGAGCGGGCCACCCTGCTCGTCCTTGCCATTACCATCCACAACATTCCCGAGGGCCTTGCTATAGGGGTTGCATTTGGGGGCGCAGCAGCAGGAATTCCGGAAGCAACACTTGCAGGCGCTATTGCCCTGACAATGGGGATCGCTATCCAGAACTTTCCAGAGGGTGTTGCTGTTGCACACCCGCTTTTCCGTGAAGGGATCTCACGAAAACTGAGTTTCTTTTACGGGCAGTTGTCCGCTGCAGTCGAACCGGTTGCGGCAATTGCGGGAGCTGCGGTCGTTTTCTTTGCCCGTTCGCTCCTCCCGTTTGCCCTCGCATTTGCTGCCGGTGCGATGATATTCGTGGTTATCGAGGAGGTGATGCCCGAGGCGCTCCAGCATGACCTCGAAAGTTATGCTCTTTTTGGTTTCCTCGTCGGTTTCCTCGCCATGATGGCCCTGGATGTCGGTCTCGGTTGAATTCCCGCGGGAAAGGGGTGGGAGAGGAAAGATTCCACCGGGGGCTCCGGGAGTGTATTCCCCTTTATTTGCGGGCAAACCTTCATTACCCCCCCGTGAAAATACCGTTTCTCTATGAAAGACATCGTTGCAACACGGAGAATGGAAAACGGTATTGCATGTTACTATGGAGAGAAGGGAAAGGAAAAATTTGAGACTTTCAATTACAATGAGCTGATTGACATGAAGATAAACGCCCTTGACCTCCTGAACGACCCGAAAAATTACGCCGTCGATCCTGCCAATCACAAAGTTATCATGAAAAAATAAAAAAATATATTCTTTTTCTCCCTGATTTGGGAAACAGCGATTGGACCAGGGGGCTGTCACTGGGGAGACTGCCGGAACAGGGGAGTCTCCAGTTCATTTTGTATCCGTGTGTCTCGGAGAGAATCATGTGGTTTTTTTTACGAATGGGATTTGGGGGGTGCTTTCCGGGGAAAGGGTAGTGCATCCTGGATGAGGATGATTTCCGGCCGGTGAAGATCCCGCAATGCCCATATCTGCGGGAAGGTACCGGAAAAGAGGTGAGATGGGGAAAAAAAACCACGTTCCCCGCGGGGACATTTTACCCCTATCCGGGGAGATGAAAGGACACCATGACGCAACCCGCGTAGGCCCCGAGCATCAGGACACCCCACCCCCGTGTTACAGCAGTCCTCGGGTAAACCAGGATGAGAACGGCAAGCGAAAAAACAAGGAGCATGACGAGGTCCGCGGCAAACGTAACGGGGATCACAAAAAGGAGGGAATTGAGACCGAGGATAAAGGTGAGATTGAAAATGTTGCTCCCCAGGACGTTTCCAACCGCAATATCAAGGCTCCCCTTGAGTGTTGCGGCAACGGACGTCGCGAGTTCCGGGAGAGACGTCCCGACCGCGACCAGCGTAAAGCCGATGAAAAACTCGGGTACTGAAAAGACGCGTGCGATAGCTACTGCACTTCCAAGGAGCAGGTGGGACCCTGCGATGACCAGAAAAAGCCCAAGTACAGTCATGGCAAGGGAATATTTCTGGGATTTGGGAGTGCAGGTGACAGGATCCGGCTTATTACCTGACCGGGAAAGAAGGATGAGTATCAAGGAGAAACTACTGAGAAATACGATTCCCGCGACGGTATCCAGCGTTGAGCGCAGGGAGAAGAGAATGAAAAGGCCTGTTGCAAGGATCATGAGTACCATGTCCCGCCGGACATCCCCCTTCCACGATTCGCGGGCAATTGCGTCAGGCCTCACCACTGCACATATCCCGAGAATGAGGGCGATGTTTGCGATATTACTCCCTATGATGTTCCCCATCCCGATACCGTAGTTTCCCAGGCTGAAGGCCTCCGTAGTCACCACAAGTTCCGGGAGCGAGGTCCCGAATGCGATGATAGTCGTCCCGATAAAGAGGGGTGAGAGGCCCATTCCCAGGGCCACGTCCTTTGCACCGTCCACCGCGATATCCGCACCTTTCACGAGGAGGATGAGACCGGCGATGAAGAGGAGGAACGCCAGGAGCATGGGAGCACGTGAGAAGCGGGGGTGTGGATTAATCTTGAACTTTTGGATCACTTGTTTATCACGGTCGGAATTTGCCCCCCAATTCAATCAGCCAATCTCCCGGAGATGTCAAATAGGGGAAACGTCACACCATGGTACAGGCAGGAAGTCTTACTCCCGGTTATTTTCCATGTCCCGTCGCCGAAAAATACCAATCCGTCCCGGGCTCTCACCCGGGACCCTCGCAGTGGATGGCAAGCACACGAAAGGTCCCGTGCGTATCACTGTCATCGACTATGACGCAACACATTTTTCAGAGAAACAGGTCTCCAGCGTCGAGGAATGTTATCCCTTCCGGGATACCGGGACGGTCACGTGGATTAACATCGACGGCCTCGAGAACACGGAAGTGATCGAAAAGCTCGGGAACCATTACAGTATCCACCCCCTCATCCTCGAGGACATCCTGAATACCGACCAGCGTCCAAAATTTGAGGATCTCGATAATTACATCTACGTGAACCTGAAGATGATCCGGCTCGTGGGAGAGAAAAAGGAGATCCTGGTAGAACATGTCAGCCTCATTATCGGCCCCAATTTTCTGCTTACGTTCCAGGAGGACACAGGAGGAGACGTTTTTGACCCGGTGAGGGAGAGAATACGGAAGGAAGGGCGAATACGCAAGTTTGGACCCGATTACCTCGGCTACGCCCTCATCGATGACATCGTGGACCACTACTTCCTCGTCATCGAACACGTGGAAGAAGCCGTCGAAGACCTCGAAGAGGAGCTCGTACGGAATGCAACTCCTGCCCTGCTCCAGAAGATTACGGCACTCAAGAAGAAGATGATAACGCTCCGAAAGTCTGTCTGGCCCCTGCGGGAAGTCATCAGCGGCCTCGAGAGGTCGGACTCACCGCTGGTCAAGGACAGCACCCGGATTTACCTGCGGGACGTGTATGACCACGTCATCCAGGTCATGGATACACTCGAGACAATCCGGGAGATGGTGTCCGGCATGATTGATATCTACCTCTCGAGCCTCTCCTTCCGGATGAACGAGATTATGAAGGTCCTGACCCTCATCGCAACCATATTCATTCCGCTCACGTTTGTTGCAGGGGTTTACGGGATGAATTTCCAGTACATGCCGGAACTGACGTGGGAATACGGGTATTACACCGTCTGGGGAGTGATGATACTCATTGTCGCAATCATGCTCTTGTATTTCAGGAAGAGACAGTGGATATGAATAATCAAATACACCGTTAGGGAGGTAGCGCTGCCCCCGGATACCGGAAAGACCGGGACCATATCATGGAAATCCTTCTTGTTCTCATGCTTGCCCTTGCCCCCGGACTCTTCTGGCTCCTGTACTTTTACAGAAAAGACATCTATGACCCTGAGCCCCCTGCCTGGATAGCCCTCGTCTTTCTCCTGGGCGCTGCAGTCACGTTTCCCGTCGGCGTCCTTGAGAGTGGTCTGGACCTGTTTTTTGGGAGCATCCTTGGGACCGTCGTGGCCGCCCCGGTATGCGAGGAACTTGCAAAGTTCTGGGTGGTCAAAAAGACGGTATTGAGGACCCGCGTCTTTGATGAACCTGTGGATGGGATTGTCTACGCCGCAGCGGCCGGCCTTGGTTTTGCGACAGTTGAAAACGCCCTGTATATTTTCTCGGCACTGGACCAGTCGTTGGTTTTTGCCCTTGAGACTGCCATTGTCAGGGGACTCCTCTCGGTCCCCGGGCATGTCCTCTTCTCTGTGATGTGGGGGTCGGCCCTCGGGGTATCAAAGGTCCTTGCCGCTTCAAACGAGGATCATGTTGTCCTCTGGGGCCTTGGGCTTGCAATCGGGGCGCATGCACTCTTTAATCTCCTCCTCCTCCTGTCAGATATCGGTTTTGCCCTCCTTGTCCTTGGATTGCTGCCTCTCCTCTGGGTGATGGCCATGCGCCGGATCCGAAAAGCCCTGAAGATCTCGTCTTTCCGCTGGAGGTGGTAGCAAATCTGTTTTTTCCGGTATAGCAGAAAGGGGGGATGGCCACACAGCGAATCCCGAACCCCGGTAGCAAAGAAGGAACAGGACACAGGGGGTCGCGATATCAAAAGCTGGTGCGCCTCACGATGACTATCTCGACCGGGATGTCTACCTTGTCCTTCCTGTGAAAGGAAAATGTCCTTTTCAATGACAATACAGCCTGCACCGTCTCCACGATATGCGCCCTGTCCTGGATGTACCGGGTGAGAAAATCGCGGCTCCCGCGGTTGAGAACAGAGTAGAAAACTGGTGCGATTTCAAGGGCCTTGTCCAGAAAGATCCTGTCGGCATGCGGGTTCTGCGCTCCGAACGGCGGGTTCATGACAACCGTGTCATGAGGTCCCACCTTCGAGGGGAGGGCTGGGTCGTCGAGGTCACCCTCAATGAACCGCACGGACACCCGCCTCCTCACTGCATTCCTTGAGGCGATCCTGATTGCGCGCGGGTCGACTTCCACACCTGTGACTGGCGAGGCCCCGAGGAGGGCTGCACCAATTGCCAGGACGCCAGTCCCACTTCCAAGATCGCAGACGCTCTTTCCTTCGATATCCCCCCTCATGAAAGCGTGGTAGAGGAGTCGCGCGGCAAGATCCGGGGGAGTAGGATACTGTTCCCGTGATGGAGATGGTTCATCGAATGTTTCGAGGCCGGCAAGCTGCATCTCGAGCTGCTTTAGTCTCATCCTCCTCATTCCATTTCATCGATGGTATAACCGGAAAATTCCCTCTCCCCCAGGAGGATTTGAAATTCCTGTGGTGTCAGGAGCGGGGCGGGGAACCGGGACTGGTCGTCATAGGCCAGTCGTGGACAGGCAAAGTTCACGTATGCGGGAAAGCCCAGGTTCAGGAGTTCATCAGGACATACTTCCCGAACCATGATGACGATTGCGTTTCTGTATCTCTCTGCCATGTCCTTGGCAGCCTTGTACCTCTCCTGTCCGCTCTTTGAGCTGACGATCAGCCCGTATATCTCAGCAGAACGAGCTTTCTCGATGAGGGCATGCCGCTGCCGCAGAAACCTCTCGGCATTCACCGCCACGACTGAACCGGTGAGGGGATCGAGTGCGATAACCCTTTTCCCGGTTGCCAGGTGCACGCCAAGAGCGTGAAAAATCCCCGTCCCGACAAAGAGGATCTCGGTGACTTCCGGGATACGGGCAGCACCAAACGCACACCCAAGTACCTGTCCTTCCCCGCACCCGCGTGACCCTTGCCGGGTCCTTGCCGTGATTCCGGCCTTCGCCAGTTCAGCAACCATAGCAGGAACAAGGTGAACGTGCTGGGCCGTCGTGACCAGTCCAATGGTCTGCGATTCAAGGGAGGGGAGTACATTCAGGATGACCGCAGGATCAAAATCAATGGAATAGGGTTCATAAATGACCCGTGGATCCCCGGTCCCCAGAGGCGTGTGACCAAAATGGACCAGGACATCGGCATGGCGGAGGGTATCGAGGGCGAGGTCACAGGCCCCATAGCAGGGGTCACCGCTTACGATGACAGAAAAGCCTTCCTCCCTGAGAAAAGAGGCCAACGTGGGGGCTTTCCTTTTCAGGCCCTCCGGGAACTGCAATGCAACGGTTCGTGCATGGAGGGAATGGAGCTTTCTGGCAAGGTTATAGGAGTCTGTCAATTACACGCACCCTGTCAGTCACTTCCACGTGGACCAGTGCCTTGTACTCCCGGCCGATGTCGGGATCTCCCCTCCGGATCACAAAGCAGATGTCTTTTACCTCGGCACCCGCCCTGTCCAGGGCCCAGAGGAGGGCCCGCGTCGTCCCACCTGTGCTAATCACATCGTCAACGATTACAACACTGTCACCACGTTTCACCCCATTGAGAAAGAGTTGACCTTTCGAATAACCTGTTGCCTGGTGCACCGCTATCTCCCCAGGCAGCCTGTATTCCCTTTTTCTGACAATATTCATCGGTATGTCGGTGACCATCGAGATGGCAGCCCCAATGGGAATGCCCATCGCTTCAGCAGCAATGATGCGGTCGATACCATCAAGGTCAAGGACCTTGATCATGGCCATGCATACCTCCCGGAGCAGGGAGGCCTCGACCTGCGGGACCCCATCCGTGATCGGGTGGATGAAATAATTATACTCGCCCCTCCGGACGAGGGGAGCCTCTTCAAGGGATTTTATAAGTCTCTCAAGCATTGGAATCACCGATATCCTTCAGGAATGTTTCAATGATGCTGGCATGGACATGGGGCATGCAGACGATGCGCATGTGTCCCTTTCGCGTCCACGAGACCCGCCAGGGGGGTGGGACACGGGCGGGCTCAAACGTTGCAACGTTTACGTCGGGCGTTGTTGCACGGGAAATTCCAAATGCCTCCATGCCATCGATCAACCGCCACGTGTTCTTCATGCACCCGGCAACGATGTCCGCCATTCCCTCCCGTCCAAGGTATTCGAGGACGGCAAGGGCTCCGACGACGGAACCTCCCGGGCGTGTTCCAGAAAGTGTAAACTCCTGTTTCACCGAGAGGTAAGGCGTATCGACCGAGAGAGAGGAGAGGAACTCCCTGTCTCTCACGAGGATGACGCCGGCAGGGATGGTGCTCATCCCCATCTTGTGGGGATCGACAGCGATGCTGCTTACTCCCGGCAAAGAAAAGTCAAAAGAGGGGCAAGCCTCCATGAAAGGAAGAACCATCCCCCCGAACGCAGCATCGACATGGAGGAAGATATCATGGTCGAGGGCGATATCAGAGAGAGCCCCGATGGGGTCAACCACACCGTACTCTGTTGTGCCTGCGACTCCGACGATGGCACACGTATTCTGATCAATGAGTGAGGGGACTTCTCCGGCATCCATCCGGTACCCGCTGTCAAGGGGGGCTGTCCTCATTTCCAGTCCAAGGATGTCACACGCCTTTTGGAAAGAGAAATGTGCCGATTCGGGCACGATAACGTTGGGCCTCGAAAGGCGGGAGAGGCATTTGGCGATCCTGAGGGCCTGGATGTTTGACTCGGTCCCGCCGGATGTCGCATACCCACACGCGCCGGGGAGGTGAAACAATGACCCAATCCTCTCAACGAGGAGGGCCTCGAGTGATGACGTGCCGGGGAAAAGACCAGGGTCACCGAGATTCGTCTCCATGAAGAGCACGTGTGCCCGTACCGCCACCGGATGCGGGACGGTGCACATCGAGCTTAATATGTAATTGTGGTTTATGTCCTGCCTTCGCTTTTCTTGGAGGAAGGAAAAGAGGAGGTCTTCAGGCTGACCTTTCTCTCGCATTCTGCTTTCTCGCACTCTCCAGGAGGATCTGTTTCTCTGTCCTGGCGACAGTCTCGCGTATCTTTGCGATTGCATCAATGTTTGCCGAGACGCTGGTGATCCCATGCTCGACGAGCCACTTGACCATGGGGGGTTCGGAACCTGCCTGCCCGCAGATGGAGACTTCAACGCAGTGTCTCCGGCAGCACTGGATGGCCGAGTCTATCAATGCAAGGACAGCGGGGTGGGTAGGCTGGTACATCCAGGCGACGTTCTGGTTGTTGCGATCGATTGCCAGGGTATACTGGATGAGATCGTTTGTCCCAAAGGAGGCAAACCTGATACCTGCCCTGATGAAATCCTCGATGAGGATGGCACTGCTTGGGATCTCGATCATGACACCGAGCGTGACCTTTTCGACGTCAACACCCCACCCCCTCATCATCTCGCGGGCCTTGATAAATTCTGACGGATGGGAGACCATGGGGAACATGATACCGAGGTTATCGTATCCCTGTTCCCAGAGCCTCTTGAATGCCTCGACCTGGAGGCGGAACTGGTCCGGGCTCTGGAGATCCCTGCGAATGCCCCTCCACCCGAGCATCGGGTTGTGTTCAATGGGCTCGTCCTGACCGCCAGCCATGTTCCGGAACTCGTCGGTGGGGGCATCAAGTGTCCTGACCCAGACCGGTTTTCCATAGAAGGCATCCAGAACTTGCTTGATCCCTGTATACAACTCCTGGATAAACTCCTCTTCGCGACCTTGGGCTATGAACCACCCTGGGGTCTTGTTCAGGCCGAGGATGAGGTGTTCGATGCGGAGGAGCCCGACACCATCAGCCCCTGTCGCGGCGGCACGGGCTGCAGCCTCCGGCATCGAGACATTAACCTTGACACTCGTTGCCGTAATGATCGGTGCAGGGGATGGTACACTGGCAGGGGTTTTTTCACGGGGGACTTCGAGTGCACCCTCGTAAATGAGACCTTTTTCCCCGTCTACCGTGATTATCTGTCCCGGTTTCAATACCTGCGTTGCAGTCTTCGTCCCCACCACCGCGGGTGTCCCGAGTTCACGGCTCACGATGGCTGCGTGGCAGGTCATCCCCCCCTCGTCCGTTACTATTGCAGCAACGCGGCGCATGGCAGGGACCATGTCCGGGTTTGTCATCCGTGTGACGAGGATATCGCCGTCCTTGACCAACCCTGCATCCCTGGCATCCTGGATGATCACGACCTTGCCACTTGCTATGCCGGGGGATGCCCCCTGGCCCTGGAGGATAATCTTCCCTGTCCCTTCAGCCCGCAAGGAGTCCTCGGTTTTTCCTGCCCGGATGGTTGTGATGGGACGGGACTGGAGGATGTAGATGTTTTCGCCGACTATTGCCCATTCCACGTCCTGGGGAACCCCGTAGTGGTTCTCGGCGATCTTTCCGAATTTTGCCAGTCGTGCCACCTCGTCGTCCGAAAGGACAGGGGCGTCCTGCAGGTGCCTCGGGACTTCAACTGTCCTGGTCCCGTTGTCCCCGTCGGAAACGATCTGGACGCGCTTGTTCGCAATGAGACGGTCGATGACTTTCCCGGTACGCATGTCAAAGACGTATTTGTCTGGCGAGACGGAACCGGAGACGACTGCCTCACCCAGCCCCCACGATCCTTCGATGATCGAGACATCTTCGCCTGTGACGGGGTGGGAAGTGAACATGACACCTGCCTTTTCAGAATTGACAAGCTGCTGGACCACGACTGCAATGTTCACGCTCCGATGGTCAAAACCCTGCTTTGCGCGGTAATAAATTGCCCTGGCACCATAGAGTGATGCCCAACAACGCTGGACTGCAAGAAGGAGGTTCTTTTCCCCCCGAATATTGAGGTATGTCTCCTGCTGGCCTGCAAAGCTTGCATCAGGCAGGTCCTCGGCAGTGGCACTGGAACGGACGGCAACGACCATCTGCGAGTCTTCCATCTTCCGGTAGGCCTCCCGGATCTTCTGCCTGATAGATGCGGGCATCTTTGCCTTCAGAACGGCATTTTTTGCCCCCTCTGCAGCTTTTTCCAGCTCACTACTGTTCTCGACGTCGAGCCGTTCGAGTTGTGTGAAAAGTGTCTTCTCAAGACCGCTCTCTATCAGGAACTGGCGGAATGCGTGGCTGGTGACGACAAAAGCCCGCGGGACAGGAAGCCCGATTGCCGACATCTCTCCAAGGGATGCACCCTTCCCCCCGACAGCAGAAATATCTTCTTTCCGTATCTCCTCAAGCCAGAGAATATCAGGCATTTCTCTCATTCGCGCACCACTATAATCTGCGCCCCACTCTGTTTAATATGTTCCTCCCTCCGGCTGCTCACACCATGGTGAAAGAACAATCCAATGGAATCACTGCGGACGGGAAAACCTCCCCGAAATAAAAATCCTCAATATGTACCAGGAGTATAGTATGTGGGTTTTATGGCGGATTTCAAAATACTGGTCAGCGATCCACTGGCCGAAGAAGGATTGGAAATTCTCCGACGGGAATGCACCGTTGACGTGAAGACCGGCCTTTCAGAGGATCAGCTGGTAGCCATCATCGGCGGTTATGATGCGCTCCTCGTACGCAGTGGTACAGAGGTCACGGCAAGGGTGATAGAAGCAGGAAAGAGACTGCGGTTCATTGGCAGGGCAGGAGCAGGTGTTGATAATATCGATATGGAGGCTGCCACGAAGAAGGGGATAATCGTGGCGAATGCCCCGGAGGGAAACACCCTTGCGGCCACCGAACACACGATGGCGATGATGCTCTCCCTGGCCCGCAACATCCCCCAGGCGAACTCTTCTCTCAAGAAGAAGGAATGGAAGAGATCCAAGTTCATGGGGGTGGAGCTGAACGAAAAGACTCTGGGAATCGTAGGCCTGGGGAGGATAGGCCGTGAAGTGGCAAAGAGGGCCCAGGCCATGGGAATGCACATCGTGGGGTATGATCCCTTCATCAGCAGGGAGAAGGCATCCCAGATAGGAGTTGAAGCACTCTCCCTCGAGGAACTTTTCCGCGTTGCCGACATCATTACGGTGCACACGCCCCTGATCAAAGAGACGCGTCACATGGTGAATGCAAGAACAATTGCGACAATGAAGGACGGCGTCAGGATCATCAACTGTGCACGGGGTGGGATCATTGACGAAAAAGCGCTTTATGATGGTCTGAAATCAGGGAAGGTTGCGGGAGCGGCCCTTGATGTCTTCGAAGAGGAACCCCCGCTGAATTCCCCCCTTCTTGATCTTGACCAGGTCATTGTCACACCCCACCTGGGTGCAAGCACGGTAGAGGCCCAGAAGAACGTTGCAGTCTCGATTGCAAAGCAGTGCCTGTCGGTCCTGAAAGGGGGGACTGCCAAGTATGTGGTCAATGCACCGATGGTTCCCCCTGAACATGCGGAGACAATAGAACCCTTTGCCATCCTTGCCGAAAAGATGGGGAGGTTCCTGACCCAGATCGTCTCGGGAAGGATGGAAAAGGTGGAGATCATCTATGGCGGTGAACTGGCAACCCTTGGGAATAACACGCGATTCATAACCCTGATGGCATTGAAGGGACTCCTGGACCCCATTCTCCAAGTCCCTGTCAACATCGTGAATGCTGAGCTTATCGCAAAGGAGAGGGGCATCAGCATTTCGGAGACAACCACCCATGATTCAGGCGGATTCAAGAGCCTGGTCACGATAAAGGTCAGGACCGACACGATGGAAGAGACGGTGAGCGGAACAGTCTTCATGAAAGGCCGCTCCCGCATCGTTGCCATCGGGGGATACACGATGGACATGATCCCAGAAGGCTACGTGATTGTCTCCCGGCACCTTGACAAACCCGGTGTCATTGGACGCGCCTCGACAATCCTTGGGAAGGGAAACGTGAACATTGCGGGCATGCAGGTCGGGCGGATCAAGCCGGGTGAAGAGGCAATCATGGTCCTGAATGTGGATTCGGAAGTGACGCCTGAAATGATGGAGGAGATCCGGTCAATGCCAGGCATTTTCACGGCAGTCTTTGCAAAAATATCTGATACCCTGATCTGAAGAAAAGCGCCTTTTTTTCCTTAATGCGAGAAAAGTAACTTGGGAAAAATCGGGGAGGAATGAAAGTATCCCCCCTCTCATCGATTGTGTCCGTTAGAAAATCACCATTTCGCTGGATGAGCCTGTCCAATCAGTGAATTCCCTATATAAACCTACCTGATTTTCCCGTTTACAGGGGGCTCAGATCTTGTAAAACGCGTTGTATCAGACACATTTCGGTACCTTTATATACTTTGAAGTCGT